>DASXEG010000078.1:0-174292 GCA_036490235.1 Candidatus Sulfotelmatobacter sp.
GCATCTTCAGCGCACCTGGGTTCTGGCAGGGATACATTTACTTCTGGGCGACGAACGATGTATTGCGCATCTTTCAAATGCAGAATGGGTTGGTCTCAACCTCGCCGATCGCCACCGGATCGAGCATATTCTCCTCTCCCGCGGCGACCACGGAGATTTCTTCCAACGGCTCCTCCAACGGAATCGTGTGGGCGCTTGATCCGAGCGGCTACCCGACAGCTGCGCCGGCGGTGCTGCACGCGCTGAACGCGACCACTGCGGTTGAGCTTTACAACAGCTCTCAGGCGGGTACGCGCGATACGGCCGGGGCTGCCATCAAATTCACGCCTCCGACAATCGCTAACGGCAAAGTGTATGTGCCGACTGCGGTTGAGCTGGATGTTTACGGACTGCTGCCGGCGGGGAAGTAGATGCAAGCGTCGGCGGACGAGGGTGTAAGCTGCTCCACAACCTTTCTCCCTTCAGAGCTGAGTCCGTAAAAAAATTTCAGATCGACGCTGTAAATTCTGTTTATTCATTCACTTGCGGAGATCAGAGGCGGTGTGGCCCGCGGCAAAATATTGAACCGAAAGATTTTATCGGCAAAATATTGTGAGAACGGCAGTTAGCTTCGGCCTTCTACGACGGATATTCATTTTTCAAAGAGCGAAACGGCTTTGCCAATCATGATCGGGGATGAGTGGTTCGGTGCGCAAGGTTAGACGTCACAGTCACTGTTACAGCGTGGAAGATTGAGGAAGTGGATCCCCCCAGGTTCCGGTGTCGCAGAGTTCGATCACCACCGGTTTGGAAGAGGCGCTATCGTCGATGGCGACGGCGGCGTGACAGCAGACCTTGCGATTTCGGCAAGAAAACAACGCCGATGATGCGGCTTGGACGAAACCCGGGACCTGTCCCCGGTTTTCCGGTTGCCGGAGCGATGCTCCCCTTGACCCTAATCTAGGGGGGTTCCCGTGTTTCCGGGCGCCATACCTGAAGTCCGTCAAAGCCAGCGGCAAGGACACCTAGCGACGCGGGGGGCGCTATCGTCGGCTGCGCGGATTTCGCCTGGGGTGGAGCTGCATCCGCATCGTCAGAAGTCTGTCCTGCGCGAAGCGACTGGTTGGGCACGGTTTCGTACGCGTAGCCAGTGATGAGAACCTTCATGGGCCACTTGGGATCGCTGACGCTCATGCGAATCCAGCCGTAGTGTGTTTCGGTCCCGGCCTTGAATGAAACTCCCAGGTAGCGGTTTTGAACATTGTTCCACGGACCAAACAGGTATCGATGGCAACAGTAGCCAACATAATTTGACCGAGCCATCAAGCGGCGGCCTCCCTTGAAACGTGCCGATGTCCCGATGACTGCACCCTCCACAAGAGGTTCGGCGTAGTTCTCGTCGATGCCGATGACGCCATTATTATTGCGGGCGTAAACCCGTAGCGTGTTGTAAAAGGAGTTTGAAAGAGGTTGAGATGTGAAATGCAGGAAGGCGACGTCCGGAACGCCGTCGCCGTTGATATCGACGTACTGGGAGGTCAAAGCTCAGCGGAATGAGGTAATGTACCTGCGTGTAGACGATCTCCGCCGCTGCGGTCTGCGCCAGAGGTATGAGGCTTGCCCCAACGGCTCCCGCGGAAAGGACGTAGAGCTTTAACCTGGAATCCAGAGCCCCAGACAGTGCTTTCCTCGTTTTCCCGAGCGGTGTGCGATGGTTCATCTCTTCTCCGAATAGCGGGAAAAAGTATCTCACGGATTAACGGCACTTCAACGTTTTAAGTGGCGTAGATCTGGGGTCACGCCGGGAAAAGCTTGGGATTCCGCTAGAGACTTTCGTTAGTAGTGCTTTCTACCTCTTGTTCAGAATTTGCATAGGACGCTAGTATGTCTGAACTCCGATCGCGTCAGTGTGTGGGATGGCGTGTTTCGGAATGAAACCGGTATCTCCCCCCAAAATAGAGACCAGCACTCAAAGCAAGCAGCCCGCGCGAGGCCCCTGGATCGAACTTTGCGCGGCCGGGTAGTGACCCCAGTTCGATTTTGGTTTCTGGCCAATCGTTTTTTTTGCGATCAGTGAGCGAGGTTTGAGCTTAAGGGGAAAGGTACGAAGACCGAGGATTGCGCTGTACCTCGTCCGGCGGCTGAACACACGCGCACGTCAATATTTCGCGAGGCAAAATTTCCCAAGAGAGTGCGGAGGTAGTTTGTGAAACGTAATCGCAGCGGTTCTTCTGTGAAACCGCAGATTTCCTTGAGTCTGGCAGCTCTTTTTGTGTGTCTGGCGTTTTCGCTTGCATCGCAGGCGCAAACCTACACGCCGAATTACATTTACACGATTGTGGGCGGCGGCGCGACTCCGACTGCGCCTTTGAGCGCCACTTTGCCCGGAGCCAGCGCGGCTATTGAAGATGCTTCCGGCAACGTGTACATCGCTGCGCCGGATACGGCGTACGTTTTCAAGCTCTCCTCTACGGGAGTTTTTAGCGACTACGCTGGCCTTGGTTATGGCGGGCACAGTCCCGATGGCCACCAGGCGAGCCAGTCGCTGATCTATGCCGTAACGGGTTTTGCGATCGACAGCAAGGGAGACATTTATTTTGCTGACGCGGCCGGATCGCGCATCCGGGAAGTTACGCCGAAGGGCGTGATTTCGACGGTGGCGGGAAATGGCACCAAGTGCGATCACGCGATGACTTGCGGCGACGGCGGACTGGCGATCGACGCGAATTTGAACCTGCCTGAGTCAATCGCTCTCGACGCGAAAGGGAATATCTACATCGCCGACGCAGGCGACAACCGAATTCGCGTGGTCAACGTGCAAACCACCACAATTACCGTTGCAGGCGTGAGCATTCCGGCAGGAGATATTCAGAGCGTTGCCGGTTTGGAAAACGACATTACGGGATGTGCGAACTCGCAGCAAACGTGCGGCGACGGCGCCCCCGCAACGAGTGCATATCTCAATCTGCCCTATGGCGTGGCGCTGGATAGCACGGGCAATATCTATATCGCGGATACGTTGGACCAGAAGGTTCGCGTGGTCAATGCGCAATCGTCGACGATTACGATTGATGGCGTTTCAATCGCCCCGGCGGACATTGCGACGGTCGTGGGCAACGGTATCGCGTGCACGAATCCGGTCAGCAAGTGCGGCGATGGAAGGGTTGGGACTTCTTCAGAAGTGACCCGGCCGCAAGGCGTGTTTCTCGATCCTTCGAACGATATCTTCATCGCGGATACCGGCGATAGCCGAATTCGCGAGGTGAGTTCGGCGACCGGCATCATCAACACGGTTGTGAATACCGCGGGAACGCCGGGATTTACGGGAGACGGCGGCACGGCGGCTGCTGCGCAACTCGACTTGCCAGGCGGAATCTGGGTGAATCCGCAGGGCGATTACTTTGTTGCGGACAGCGGGAATGGACGGATTCGTGTGGTGAACAATCAGACTTCCGCAATCACGGTTGGCGGAACGACGATTCAACCGGGCGACGTTGAAACTATCGCCGGCGGCGGAAATGCCGGAGATGGTGGGTCTCCAACGAGTGCCACGCTTGCCTTACCGTGGGATGTAGTGGAGTACGGCGGGAATATCTACATCGTGGACCAGGGTGACAACAGGATTCGGGAAGTGGTGAACCCTTTGAGCAGCGCCCCGACAATCACGACCGTGGCGGGTAACGGCACCGCCGGCTACAGCGGCGATGGCGGCCTCGCAACAGCGGCTGCGTTAAATGGACCTAGTTCAGTGGCGTTCGACGCCAGCGGCAATATGTACATCGCCGATTCGAACAACCTGGTTGTACGCGAAGTGGCGGTGGGGACCGGCATTATCAGCACCGTGGTGGGCAGCGGAAGTTCCTGTTATCCGACGACCGGGACTTGTGGAGATGGTGGAGTGGCTACCAAAGCCACCTTCGCGTTCCCGCTGAACGTCACGTTTGACTCGGCCGGGAATCTCTACATCTCCGATTGGCAGGGTTATCGCATCCGAAAAGTTGTGCCTTCGGGCGGAAGCATTGCGGCGGGTACCATCTCTACCATCGCGGGCACGGGCACTTCGGGCTCGAAAGGAAATGGCGGACTTGCGATCAAGGCCAATCTTAACCACCCCGCTGGCTTAGTGGTAGATAGCACGGGTAACGTTTATATTTCCGATCAATACAACAATGAGGTTCGCCAGGTAGTGGAGACGCCGAGCAGCACAACCTGCTCTCAGACTGTAGGTGATATTTGCGAGTGGGCGTTGAACACACAGGCGAAGCTTTCGGGCGACGGCTTGCCGGCGCTGCAGGGCAGCATGTGGAACCCGCTGGAGCTGGCGATCGATCCTTCGAACAACGTTTATATCTCGGGTGGAAATAACAACGTGGTGCAGAGAATCAGCGCCATTACGACGATCTACAGTACGGCTGCAGGCAGTTCGACCAATTCGGTTCAGGGCGGGTTCTCTGGCGATAAAGGGCCGGCGAGCAGCGCCAAGATGGCGAACCTGGGAGCGTGGGTCGACGGCAGCTCGAATCTTTACATCGCCGACGGCGGCAACAATCGCGTTCGCTATGTGCCACTGGCTGCGGTTGGTTCGGTTAGTCCAACGAGTCTGTTTCTCGGGCAGTGGGCGATTGGCGCGACTGGCACTTCTCAATCGACTACCTTGAGCAGTTCTGGCGGTGAAGATCTGGCAATCAGCAGCGTTACTTTCACCGGGCTGAATAACGGCGACTTCTCCGAGACGGGGACTACGTGCGGAGCGGCCATTTCGCCCGGCACGAGCTGCACCATCAGTGCGAGCCTGAAACCGAGCGTGGATGGACCGGAATCGGCGACCATGAATATTAACGACAACGCCACAGGCGGGTCGCAAACGGTGGCACTGACCGGTTCGGGTCCGAACTTCGCGATTTCGGCTTCGCCGAATACGATAACGGTGACGCATGGAAATGCAGGAACTTCGACCATTACGTTAAAACCGCAGGCAAAGTTTACGGCAACGGTTGGCCTAACTTGTACCGGAGAGCCGGCGAATTCTACCTGCACGCTGAATCCTCCGAGTGTGAAAGTCCCCCCGGGGTCGGCGGTAACCAGTGCGCTGACGATTCAAACGACCGTCAACACCAAGCCGGGCAACTATACTTTGACGGTTACGGGAACGTACGCGAATCTCTCGAACTCAACCACGATCGCAGTTACGGTCCAGTAAAGAACGAGAGCCTGGCAAGCGTTGATTCGGAAATATAAGGCGAACTTTCGACGAGTTCGCCTTGCGATACACGGAGGATGGATGCGTTCGAAGTGCTGTCTGGCTCAGATCGTCTTACTGTTTTTGTCCACCTGCTGTTTTATCTGCCCCGCGTACGGCCAGTTTACCGGCGTGCTTACACAGCACAACGATAACGCGCGGACGGGACAGAATCTGAATGAGACCATCCTCACTCCCCAGAATGTCAACGTTAATAAATTCGGCAAATTATTTTCGTACCCGGTAGATGGCCAGATTTACGCCCAGCCGTTGTATGTTCCAAACGTTTCCATCCCCAGCAAGGGAGTCCACAACGTACTTTACGTGGCCACGGAAAATGACACGCTGTACGCCTTCGATGCCGACGGTCTGACACCGAATGTTTTGTGGCAGATACATTTTTCCAACCCAGCTAGCGGTATCACGACTCTGAACTGCGTCGGTCTCCAGTTTGAATGCAACGTCTGGCCGAATACCGGAATCACCGGGACCCCGGTGATCGATCCGACGACAGAAACGATCTATCTCCTCGTGCGAACCCAAGAGCCGGGCAATAGTTCGCCGCAGCGGTTGCACGCATTGAACATCGCGACAGGCGCGGAGAAATTCGGGGGACCGGTGGCGGTTTCGGGGACGGTCGCCGGAACAGGAAGCGGGACTTCGCACGGGAAAATCCTCTTCAATACCTTGCACGATAATCATCGTCCCATGTTGCTGGCGAACGGCAACATTTACATGGCATGGGCGGGAGATGCTCACGGCTGGGTCATGGCGTACAACGCGACTACTTTGAAGCAAGTCGGGATATTCAACACGACTCCAAACGGGACGCTCGGCGGCGTTTGGGAGTCCGGCAGCGGAATCGCGGAAGACTCGGCAGGCTTCCTATACCTCGCCACTGGAGATGGCACTTTCGATGCGTCCACGGGCGGGAGCGATTATGGCGACACGTTGGTGAAATTTGGCGCCGATTTAAATGTGGTGGATTATTTCACTCCGATGGATCAGGCATGCCGGCTCATACCCAATGATCTGGACCTTGGGTCGGGAGGGCCGATGGTGATCCCGACGCAAGGAGGATCTTTTCCCGACGAGGTGATTCAGTCCGGCAAAGGAGGAACTCCCTGCGATCTCTGGCCCGATGGTAATTACGCCTCTCCTATCTACCTTGCCAATCGCGACAGCATGGGAGGGTACAACAGTACTGAGGACCAGGTCATTGAAGAAGTGGAAGGCGCGACCAAGGGTTATTGGTCGAATCCGACGTACTGGGCTGGCGCTGCCGCCGATTACATTTATTACTCGGGTGCCCAAGGGTGGGGTGGCATAGGCGATTATCTCAAGCAATACACTATTGCCGATGGAGTTGTGTCCAGCGCTCCGGTCGCGCAGTCTGCGGCGATATTCCCGGTCGGCAGTACGCCTTCAATTTCGGCGAACGGAAACAAGAACGGAATCCTTTGGTCGATCATGCGGCAAGATTCACTCTCTTCTACGCCGGGCACCAAACCCGCAGTTCTATATGCGTTCAACGCGGCGAACGTCTCGCAGCTTCTTTACGACAGCGCGCAAAACGCGAAGCTGAGAGATCAGGGCGGATGCGGCAATAAGTTTCAGGTTCCCACGATTGCGAACGGGAAAGTTTATGTGGGAACGCAAAATGAGCTGGATGTGTTCGGTGAACTGCCGAATCCGCAAACGACACCTGAGCCTTCAATTACCGTGCCGTGTTTTTCGATAAGCGGTCAAACGGTAGGGAAGACCAGCCCGCCGGTAAAATCGGCTTTGCGCAATCTCGGTCCAGGAAATTTGAACATCAGCGGTATTGCAGTGACTGGCCCCAATGCCTCGGAATTCGCCGAGACGAATACCTGCGGCAGCGTGCTGACTGCGGGAAGTTCGTGCACAATTCAAATGACTTTCACACCTTCTGTTCTGTTAGTCCCTCAAGTCGCCACAGTCGTGATCAGTGACAACGCCCTTGGCGGCGGGCAGACGATCGCGTTGTTCGGCGTGGCGGCCAAGAAATAAAATGTCCGCATAAAGAACAATGCCCCAGAGCGCAGCTGCTTGCTCTCGCAGGAGTCGCCTTGCTGCTAGCCCAAATCCGCCGCAGACCGAAATGAGTCAATCGGTTTTTACATGCTCTGCGAGATTGCTGGTGGTTTTTTGCACGCTTGCATTCGGGCCGTGGTTTCTCGTTCGGGCGCAGGAGACGCCGAGGTCCTCGGCTGAAAAGACCGCAGCTGCGAAGTCAGTGCCTATTGAACTCATGGAAACGACTTCCAGATGGCGCATTTCGCTTCCGCCAGTGGCTCACGCTCAGCTTCCCATTTCGATTCGGTCGGAAGACTTCTCGCTGGATTATGCGCGGCGCACTCTATTGCCCGCGATGGGAGGCTCCGTTGCTGTGGGCGATTTCAATGGGGATGGCCGTTCTGATCTCTACGTCGCTGAGCCCGGTGGATCCAATCACCTGCTTCAGCAAATGGGTGACGGAACATTCCTCGACGTTACCGAGAAAGCCCGTGTGAAGGGGACAGGATCGGATGTATCCGCCACGTTCTGTGATTTCGACAAATCGGGACGCGCCAGCCTGTTTGTCGCCGGACTCGGGGGAGTCACCCTTTATCGAAACAATGGTGACGGAACTTTCACGGATATTACGGCCAAGGCAGGGCTCAAGGGAAAGTCGAGCGAACTGGCCACATCGGTGCTCTTGTTTGACGCGGATGGCGGCGGATATCCCGACGTTCTGGTTACGATTTACACCGACTTCAACGCTCCACCAAGGAAAGCATCGTTTACGTTCCCGAATGATTTTGCGGGCGCGAACAGCCGGCTGTATCGCAACCAGCACGATGGGACGTTCACTGAAATCACGGAGTCGGCGGGGCTCGGCGACAATCCCGGACGGACTCACATGGCCTTGGCCGCGGATTTCAGTCAGAGCGGCAGAATGGACTTATTGCTGCTACGGGATAACAAACCGCCCGCGCTGTTCCGGAATCAGGGACACGGCAAATTCGTTGAGCGCACCTGGGATGCGGGCACGGACATATGGACGTACGCCTACATGGAAGGACAAACTGCCGACTTTAATCACGATGGCAAACTCGATGTCGCGCTCTGGTCCACCGTCGGGAATGAAGTGTTGATCAATCAAGGCAACGGGAAGTTTGACGACGAAGAATCTCTCCCCCTGGTGTACGCGGCGAATCGCGCCTTCGGATTTCATGGGCTCACGGCCGATCTTGGCGGCCATGGTTATGACGACCTTTTGACAGTAGATAACAAAGGGAAATGGCATTTCATCGTGAACCGCGCGGGGACCTTTCGAGAAGGTTCGATGAAATGGATTATGGAATCAGCTTCGCTTGAACGTGAAGCGACGAAGGTAGCAGAGCCAGAGTTTGCTGCACTGATTGCAGCGCCTCGCGAGGGATCGAACAAAGTGATGCTTATTGGGGTTACTACGGACGGGATACTAAGAATTTTTGAACCTCGACCGGCGGAGAATTCTCACGAGCAATCCCAGGCGCCAAAGAAGTAGCGCCCTGCGTGCTAGCATTGAATCTGACCTCAAAATTTCAGGAAATTTGGCGGAGGCTCCAGGACATGCGCAATTATTGGCTCGTCTGCTTATTGTTCGGTGTGCTTGCGTGGGGACAGGCAAAACCTGCGAGCCCGCCGCAAGGAAAGGCTGCAGCCGGGGCAGCGGACGATGACGATCGCCCAGTGCCCGCACCTTCAGTCGCTGCAGTTGCACCGGACGCCGCAGTGCTGACGATCAAAGGTCTGTGCCCGGCATCCACCAAAGACGGGGAAGTCTCAGGCAGTAAATGCGAAACGGTCGTCACCCGTAAGGAATTCGAAGCGCTGGCGAGCGCGATACAACCCAGCCTAAGCCCGGTGGTGAAGAGGCAGTTGATGAGCTTGTATCCGCGACTGTTGATCATGTCGCGCGAGGCCGAGGCGCGGGGGATCGATAAGGCTGAATATTTTCAGCAGATGTTCGCATTTGCGCGAATGCAGATTTTGGCCCAACAGCTCACGCGGCGCATTCAACAGGAAGCTGGAAATGTACCGGAACAGGAGATTGCCGACTACTACCAGAAAAACCCAGGCAGTTTTCAAGAATACACTCTCGAGCGCATCTACATTCCGCAAATGAAGCAGGAACCGCCGCCACCGCAGAAGGTAAGCGCAGAAGCCGAAAAAGAGCGACAAAAACATGCGCAAGACGAGATGATGAAGCTGGCGGATTCGTTACGCGCGCGCGCGGCCAACGGAGAGTCGTTTGAGACATTGCAAAAAGAGGCCTATCGGATCGCAGGGTTGAAGAGCAATCCTCCCAATGCCAGTATGGGAAAACTGCGGCGAAATGGACTGCCGCCCGCGCACAGCGCCGTTTTCTCTTTGAAGGCGGGCCAAGTCTCGCAGGTAATCAGCGATGCAGGCGGGCATTATATCTATAAAGTCGACGCCACAGATGTGGAGACTCTGGCCGAAGCGAAGGAAGAGATACACGATTTGCTGAAGAGTCAGCGGCTCCATGCCGCAATGGGAAAAATCCAGGAGCCTTTTTCCACCGAAGTAAACGATGCCTACTTTGGATCGGCAGCTTTGAATGCTCCGCCAGGCCCGGAAGCGATTCACGAGGGGATCGCAGATCCAGCCACACCAAAGTAACCGCTCCGTAACCTAAATGATTCCAAGTGTTTATGCGGAAAGATGCGGTTATGGCAAGCAATGGAGACTTTCGTGAGTAAGGCTTTCGGCCTCTTGCAGTAAATTGCAATGTTCCGTACTCTCTATCTAACTTTGGTGACTCCCGTGTGGGCTCACCCGAACCGCAAAATGCGGAATTTTTAACTCCCCCCAACTCAATCGACGGCGGCAATAAGCGTCGTGTCTGGCCAGTAGCCCTAAACGGGCTACGGAGGCGGAGCCTTATTTTTCCGCGTCCCAGTGACGGGCGGACTGTGGTTTGTAAATGAAAAGTCACGATTTGTGACTGAGAGGGCGGAGCTACGAGTAGCACTCAAATCTCGGAATACCCGAACACGGAAAGCTGCCATGCGCCGGAGCCGATGAATTGGTACGCGGTGCAGACTCGCTCGCGGCACGAAAAGATGGTGGCGCAGCAGTTGAAGAATCAGGGCTTCGTTACATTTCTTCCCATTTCATCCGAATTGCGAGAGTGGAGCGACCGGCAAAAGCTGGTCGAGTTCCCGTTGTTTCCCGGGTACGCTTTTGTCCGTTTTGGCTATGGGCCGGAAGAGCGGTTGCGAGTGCTGCGCACCGAAGGCGTGGTCAATTTTGTTGGAACCTCCGGCCACGGCATCGCCATTCCCGATAAACAGATCGAGCATGTGCAAAATCTGCTTGCAAGCAAAATCCCCTTTGAAAATTACCCCTTCCTGAAGGCCGGCCAGCGAGTGAGAATTCGCGGCGGGGCGCTGAACGGTACGGAAGGAATACTTGTGCGCCAGGACACCGATCGGATGTTGGTGATTTCCGTAGAGCTAATTCAGCGATCCCTGTCGATTCGTCTGCAAGGCTACGAGGTGGAAGCTGTTTAAGGGCCGCCTGCATCCTCCGTGCGGCGGAAGTTTGAAGTCTCTCCCAAGGCAGTGAGCCATGCAAATGGAACGTTTTTGTCACGGTTCCATGCTCGCTGATCGTCAAAACTGAAGGACCCCAAATCTGCAAGCGTTTGGATGAACTGTGTGAGGGAAACTATGAATCAAGTGGAAGTGAAAAATACCAACGAGGATACGCCGGCCGGCGCGGAAACAGTGGCATCTACCCCGGTGGCCCGGCACGACTTTGCAGCGGGAGGAACGCGCGTAACGCTGCGCAGCCTCCGTGCTGAAACCGAAATGCAGGCCATTAGCCAGGCGCTCGAACAGACGGGGTGGAACCGCAAGCGCGCCGCGCAATTGCTCAGCATCAGCTACCGAGGGTTGCTGTACAAGATTCGGCAGCATAACATTACGCGCAATCGGGACCTTTCTGGGGTTCCCAAACGCGCGAAGATGGCAGATACTGTTGCTAACTGGGAATCTCCGGGGCTGGCCGTCGCGGGTGGCGGAACTCCGGGCGAAGACTAATCGGAAAAGGTCGTAAGCAACGAAACGAACGATTACCGATTGCATTAAGCATTATGGTCTATCGTCACTTGGAAAATGTTTGGGGCTGGCCAGAATCTTGAATTGGCCGCGCAATGACGGGTCGAACCGGCGCAGCTGAGCGGAGAAATCAACCATGAGCCGTAATTTCGAACTTCTACAGAGGATCGGCAGGGAACAGTCTCTCTACGCGACGGACACGGCTGAAGAGCCGATTCGCGGACTGGATCCGATCCGCGAGCTGGAGCCGCCTGCGAATGTAACCCCGGTCGGGTCGCGCCTTAAGATCGAGACGGCTGAACTCGAGGAAATTACAAAGCTGGTGCAGCGAGTGTTTTTGATGCCGGGCGGGGAATCGCCGCATACGGTTGTGTTTTCCGGCGCGGAATCGGGAAATGGCTGCAGTTGGGTTTGCGCGCGGGTTGCCGAAGTGCTTGCCAGCCAAGTTGCAGGTTCGGTTTGCCTGGTTGACGCGAATTTGCGTAATCCCGGATTGAGTGACCAGTTTGCCGTGGAAAATCATCACGGTCTTACCGATGCCCTTCGACAGGGTGAGCCGATCCGCGCGTTTGCGAAACTTCTTTCCTGCCCCAGACTGTGGCTGGTGACCTCCGGCTCGGAGGGCGAGGACGCGCCTACTTTGCTCTCATCGGATCGGATGCGTTTCCGGATCAGCGAGCTTCGATCACAGTTTGACTATGTGTTGATCGATACGCCCGCCGTCAGCGTGTATAACGACGCGGCCGTGCTTGGCTCATCGACCGACGGACTGGTGATGGTGCTCAAAGCGAATAGTTCGCGCCGGGAAAGTGCGCGCACGGCGATTCAGGAGCTGCGCACTGCTAAAGTTCGCGTGCTGGGAGCGGTGCTCAACCAGCGAACATTTCCAATTCCCCAGGCCATTTACGAGAAGCTCTAAGGGTTCGAAGATTCTTCCTCGGTCGGCGGCTGAATCTCTCCCCATTTTCTAGTTAATCTCTATTGTTTTTGCGGCGGATCTTTAGAAAGGCAAGGACCGATAGATGTTCGACAATTTGCGAGCCGATTTTGAAGCCGCATTGGGGCACCGCAAACTGGAGAGTGGATTCCTGCGGGTATTGATGCGGATCGAAACGCCCGCGATCCTTTGCTACCGTTATTCGCATTGGGCGTCGCAATTACACATTCCCGTTATCCGCCAATTATTTGTAGTCCCGGCACTGATCTGGCAGCGCTTGAATCAGATGTTCCTCGGTATTTTCATTTCGCCCGATGCGGAAATCGGGCCAGGGCTTGTGATCCATACTCCCTATGGCGTATTTATTCCGCCAGTGAAAATCGGTGCCAATTGCACGTTTTCGACCGGCGCGCTGCTCGGATCCGGCGTCCGCAGCGTAGGCGATAACGTTTATTTCGGCGCAGGCTGCAAGATTGTAGGCGATGCCAAGATCGGCAACAATGTCGTGATCGTTGCCAACAGCGTTGTGCTTACAGACGTGCCCGATAACACGACCATCATGGGCGTGCCTGCACGGATTAAATTGCCCGGCGGCCGGGGACCGAAGAAATTTGCCTGGAGATCGGATGATCCGAAGGAGAAACCCGGCAATCAGTCCAACGGGCAGAACGGCAATCACAACGGGGCGGGCATCAAGAAGAGTTCAGCCGAGGAGCAGGAGACTCCGCAGCAGACTCCAGGGCAGACTCCGGCGCCCAAGGCCCACGCTTAGGCGGGAAAGAGATCCCGCGCAAGCGGAGGAAGAGAGCAAGGACATTGGATTTTTCCTGGAGTGAAGAGCAGGCGGCGTTTCGCAAAGAAGTAATCCGATTTGCCAAAGAGGAGTTGAATGACGATCTCGCCCGGCGGGATCACGAAGAAGAATTTCCACTTCATTTCTGGAAAAAATGCGGCGAGTTCGGGCTTCTCGGGTTACCTGTTCCCGTGGAATATGGCGGCGCGGGCGCCGACACGCTGACCACGGTTTGCGCGCTGGAAGCTTTAGGTTACGGCTGCAAAGACAACGGCTTTTTGTTTTCGCTGAATGCTCACATGTGGACCTCCGAAGTCCCGCTGATGGGGTTCGGCACTGAAGAGCAGAAGCGCAAGTACCTGCCGAAACTGGCGAGTGGAGAATTCATAGGGCTGCATTGCATGACCGAACCAGGATCCGGTTCGGATGCCTACAGCCTGAAAACGCGGGCCGAGCGTAAAGGCGACCGCTACATTCTCAACGGCAGCAAGACCTTCATCACGAACACAACCCACGCGGATCTTTTTATCGTGTTCGCGAATGTGGATTTTTCGAAGGGCGCGAACGGAGTTACGGCGTTTCTGATCGAAAAGGGCACGCCGGGGTTAATCGTTGGTGAGAAGCTGCACAAGATGGGCATTCGCACTTCGCCCACAGGTGAAGTCGGGCTGGTAGATTGCGAAGTTCCGGCGGAGAATATTCTCGGCAAGGAAGGCAGTGGACAAGCGATCTTCACCCACTCGATGGAATGGGAGCGCACCTGCATTCTTGCCAGCCACGTCGGGATGATGCAGCGGTTGCTTGAGACCTGCGTGAAGTACGCGCACGACCGGAAGCAGTTCGGATCTCCGATCGGGAAATATTCGGCGATTGCGAACAAAATCGCCGATATGGAAGTGCGGATTGAAGCCGGTCGAGGGCTGATCTACAAAGCGGCGTGGCTGAAGAGTCAGGGACGCCACGCGCTGCGCGAAGCTTCGATAGCGAAACTTTTTGTGAGTGAGGCCTGCGTGCAAAACTGTCTGGACGCGATTCAGATTCACGGCGGCTACGGTTACATCAGCGAGTACGAAATGGAGCGCGATTTGCGGGATGCAATCGCCGGAAAGATCTACTCGGGAACTTCCGAGATGCAGCGCGTGATTATCGCCGGCTTTCACGGCCTCTGAAGATTTTTTGTGCACGCCCCCAAAATCCAGCATTGGTTTTGCTAAAAACGGGACGGACGATGGCATACATTCTGCAACAGCTTTTGACCAAGAGCGCGGAACGGTTTCCGGAAAAGACGGCGGTGTGGGCGCGGGGACGCAGCGTTACCTATCGCGAGTTGAACGAGCGCTCGAATCAGTTGGCGCATTTGCTTCATGAACGAGGAATCCGGAAGGGCGACCGCATCGGGATATATTTTCCCAAATGCGTCGAATCTGTAATTGCCATGCTGGGTATTGTGAAGGCGGGCGCGGTTTACGTTCCGCTTGACCCGCAAGCGCCCGCGGAGCGTATCGGCTACATCATCGGAAACTGTGGATGTCGCGCGCTGATCACCCGGGAAGAAAAGCGTCGCGGGTTAGATGAGGCGACGCGTGAGTCGCTTGAGTTTTGTGTTTTGATTGACGAGACTCCGAAATCGAGCAATGGTTCTGAGGTACTTCCGTGGACCATCTTGAGCGAGTTCCCGGCGTCAGATGCGCCTAAAGTCGTTTTGACTGAAACGGATCTCGCTTACATTCTTTATACTTCAGGTTCCACCGGCCGGCCGAAGGGCGTGATGCTGACGCATCAGAACGCACTTACATTTATCGAGTGGTGCGCCGAGACGTTCAAGATCTCCAGTGAAGACCGGTTGTCGAATCATGCGCCGCTGCATTTCGATCTTTCGGTGTTCGATGTCTACAACACGCTCGAGGCCGGGGCGACGGTATACCTGATCACCGAAGACCTGGCGCTGTTCCCTGCGAAACTGGCGAGCTTCATTGAGGCGCAGGGAATTACGGTTTGGTACTCCGTGCCCTCGGCGCTGACGCTGCTTTTGCTGCATGCGAATCTGAACGCGGAAAAGCTGGCAAAGCTACGTCTGATTCTTTTTGCCGGCGAAGTATTTCCCATGAAGTATTTGCGGCAACTCGCCAATTTGCTCCCGCATATCGAATTGCAGAACCTTTACGGCCCAACAGAAACGAACGTTTGCACATACTACCGGGTCGAGCGCGATCGTTTGCCGAGTATGGACAAGCTACCGATCGGGATTGCCTGCGAAAACACTGAAGTGTTTGCGGTGAACGATCAGGATGAAATTGTTACCGAGCCTAGTGGAATCGGTGAGCTGTATGTTCGCGGCCCTTCCGTAACGTTTGGTTACTGGGCCGATCCGGAGAAAACGGCGAAGATGGTGGTGCCGAACCGCTTCCAGCGCAACTTCGAAGAGAAGATGTACCGTACTGGCGACCTGGTGCAGTTGGCCGAAGACGGTAATTACTATTTCCTGGGCAGGCGCGACAGCATGATCAAGAGCCGCGGCTACCGCATCGAGCTTGGCGAAATCGAAAGCGCGCTGCTCAGCTACGAGTCGGTCAAGGAAGCCGTCGCCATCGCGATCCCCGACGACATTGTCAGCAACCGCATTATCGCGGTGATTGCTCCGCATGATGGGATGGATATCAAGCCAGCGGACCTGCAGCAGCATTGCGGTACACGGATTCCCAAATACATGATCCCCGAAATGATCGAGTTCCGCACCACCCTGCCCAAGACTTCAACCGGGAAGGTGGACAGAGTGCAACTCACGCAGGAAAGCGTTCGCGCGGCGCAACAAGCCGCAGCGGAGCCGGTATCGCAGTGAATGGTTTGTGTCGCATTCAATTAAAACCGTATTTAAACAAGATCGTTTTCAAACAAGATCAGGAGGAACGTTTGTAATGTCTACCGTTAACCAAACACCCGCGACTCAGTCTCCCGCATTGAAAGATCAGATTCGCGAGTTCATCATGGAAAATCTTGCGCACGCCAAGGGCATCACGTCTTTCACGGACGATGAGAACCTGATGGAGAGCGGCGTGGTCGATTCGCTTGGAATCTTCCGCATCGTGTCTTTCCTCGAAGAAGAACTGCATGTCCGCATAAGTGATGAAGAGATCAATGCAGAAACCTTGCAAAGTGTAAATTCGATCGAGAAGTTGGTTCTGAGCAAGAAAAAGTAGGGCGAAAACGCAACCGCAACCCTGATCCGGTTCGTTTGGTGAGAACAGGCGCTCCCCCTCCCGCGCAGTTCCGACGAAGTCCGCTTGACTTCGATGGCGCGGGGCCACGCAGAACTGAAAGTGCTGTTCCGGGCCCTGAATTTTCGACTTGCCGACGAGAGTGTTCTGTGAAGAGTGAAAATAATTTGTACAACAAGCCTTGGGCAGGAGCCCCAACTGCCAGCGAGCGGTGGATCTCTGTCCCGCAGTTGGTTGCCGAACGGGCGCGTATCAGCCCTGAGGCGATTGCGGTCGTCTCCAGTTCCGAGTGTATAACTTACGAAGATCTGGATCGACGCGCGAATCAACTCGCCCACTATTTGAAAGCCAGAGGCGTGAGCGCGGAGCAAGTGGTGGGATTGCATTTGGAGCGATCCGCCGCGTCGGTGATTGCAGCCCTGGCCGTGCTCAAGGCCGGCGGGGCCTATTTGCCTTTGGATCCCTCTCTTCCTTCCGCGCGCCTGCAGTACATGTTGATGGATGCCGGGGTTTCACTGGTGTTGAGCCGCGCGGAAATTTCCGAGCGGCTGCCGAAGGACACCTGGTCCGTGGCAGATCTCGACAGTTGGTCCTCAACGCCTTCGAATCATGCGCTGAACGGATCATCCCCTCAGCTCACGGGTCAGAGCCTCGCGTACGTGATCTACACATCGGGTTCGACCGGACAGCCAAAAGGAGTGGAAGCGACGCATGGCGGTTTGCGCAATCTGGTGGACTGGCATATCAGGGCGTTTGAAGTGAGCCCGGCAGATCGCGCCAGCGCGCAAGCCGTGGTTGGATTTGATGCGGCAGTTTGGGAGCTGTGGCCATATTTGGCTGCCGGCGCAAGCGTGCATATTCCCGAGGAATCCATTCGCAGCAATCCACAGGCAATGCGGGATTGGCTGTTGGCGGAGAAAATCAGCATTACCTTTTTAGCGACGCCGCTGGCGGAACAGATGCTGCAACTGGACTGGCCCCCGGACTGTGCTCTGCGGATTTTGCTCACCGGCGCGGATACGTTGCGTCGGCGTCCCGCTGAGGGTTTGCCGTTTACCTTGGTGAATAATTACGGACCCACAGAAGCAACTGTGGTTGCGACTTCAGGAACGGTTGGTCCGAGCGGGACGTGCAGTTGTTCTCCGACGATCGGACGGGCAATCGATAATACGCAGATTTATATTCTCGACGAGAAATTGCAGCCGGTTGCCGACCGCGAACCCGGTGAAATTTATATTACCGGTGCGGGTGTGGCGCGTGGTTATCGGAATAACCCTGCGCTCACCGAGGAAAAATTCATTCACCACCAACTGAACGGCCAGCGCCAACGGTTCTACAAAACTGGAGATCGTGGCCGGTTCCTGGCAAATGGAGAAATCGAGTTTCTAGGACGGCTGGACGATCAGCTGAAGATACGCGGCTTCCGCGTGGAGCCGAATGAGATCATCGGCGCTTTAAATGCGTTTCCCGGGGTGCAGGCCGGCGCTGTGAAAGTTGAATCGGATCATGCCGGCTCCAGTCGACTGCTTGCGTATGTTGTGGTTGCCCAGGGCAGCGAAGTCAGCGCTGCCGAGCTGCGCGAGAGTCTGTCGAAACAGCTTCCCGATTACATGGTCCCGGCTGTCTTTGTGCGAATGGATGCATTGCCCCTGACCGAGAGCGGCAAAGTTAATCTCTCTGCGCTTCCCGCGCCAACCTCGGCAAATGCTCTGAGCGACGACCAGTTCGTTGGTCCGCGAACCTCGGTAGAAAAACGCCTGGCAAAGATTTTGATGCCGCTGCTGCATGTTGACCGCGTCAGCGTAAAAGATAATTTCTTCCTGCTTGGGGGCCATTCACTTCTGGGCACGCAGTTGATCACCAAGATTAGCGAATCGTTTGGCGTGGAGCTCAGCCTATTCAGCCTTTTCGATCATCCCACGCTCGAAGAAATGTCCCTGGAATTGGAAAAGCTCATACTCGCGAAAGTCGAAGCCATGAGTGAGGAGGAGCAGCGCGCGCTCACCCAGTTCGCGCTTGAGGGGAAGCGGTAGTGCGGTTGGGAACCGAATCCATTGCCCGCGCCGAAAAATCTGACGCGGCGCTCAGCCTGTATCATCTGCTCGATCCTGCAGTTCTCGCCAATCCATATCCGCTGTTCCAGCGCCTGCGAAGCGAAGATCCGGTCCATTGGGATCCTTTTCTGCACTCCTGGGTGGTGACCCGCTACGCGGATGTGCTCGAAGTACTTCACTCGTACGCCGCTGACCGCACACCGACACCCGAACAGCTTGCATCGATGGGACTGGCGCAGCTTGCGCCTCTCGCGCAATTGATGGTGAAGCAGATGCTGTTCATGGACGCATCCGCTCACATTCGATTGCGCGGCCTTGCATCTCAAGCTTTCACTCCGGCGCGCATCGAAGTTCTGCGCGGGCATATTCAGGAGATCGTCGATCGCTTGCTCGATGCCGTCTCGGCTTGCGGGGCGATGGATGTGATTGCCGATCTCGCCGAGCCGCTGCCTGCCATTGTCACAGCTGAGATGCTCGGTCTGCCTGTGGAAGATCGCCATCGTCTGAAAGCGTGGTCGGCGAATTTCGCAGAGATGCTGGGGAACTTCCAGCACAATCCCGACCACGCCAGCCGCATGTTGCAGACGGTCGAGGAAATGACTGCCTATTTCCGGGATGCGGTTCGCGAGATTAAGGCGCATCCTCGGGAGGGACTGATAAGCTCTCTCTTGAGCGCGGAAGTAAACGGGGATCGGCTGACGGAAGAGGAAGTAGCGGCGAATGCCATCATCACGATGGTCGGCGGCCAGGAAACAACGACGAATTTGATTGGAAACGGCGTGCTGACTCTACTTCGGCATCCCGGAGAGATGAAAAGATTGCGGGAACATCCGTCTCTCACCGCGTCTGCGGTCGAGGAGATGTTGCGCTTTGAGAGCCCAAGCCAGCATACGGCGCGGCTCGCGCCGGGTGACCGAACGCTCGGCGGAAAACAGATTCGCAAGCGGCAGGCCGTGATCGCGGTGATGGCGGCGGCGAATCGCGATCCGGAGAGATTCCCGGAGCCGGATCGCTTCGACATTGCCCGCGCGGATAATCGTCACGTGGCCTTCGGTTACGCGGCGCATTTCTGCTTTGGTGCGCCATTGGCACGCATGGAGGGACAGATCGCGTTTGCAACTCTGTTGCGGCGACTCGAAAACATCGAACTCGAGCCGCAAAGCCTCGTCTGGCGAACGAATCTGGGTTTGCGTGGCATGACTTCTCTGAAGGTGAGGTTCGAGACGACTTCGGATGCAGGCGAGCGCGCACGATGAATCGGCATCAAACTTCCACTTTGACCGCGACCCTCATGACGGATGCGGAACGTCATCGCGTTCTGGTGGAGTGGAACGATACGGCGAAGCCCTATCCTTCCGACAAGTGTGTTCATCAATTGGTAGAGGAGCAGGCCGCACGAAGGTCTTCTTCAATCGCAGCCGAACACGAGTCGCTCAAACTCAGCTATGGGGAGCTGAACGCTCGCGCAAACCAGTTGGCGCAATTGCTGCAGGCGAAAGGTGTAGGTCGGGATGTTCCGGTTGGAATTTGTTTAAGGCGATCTCTGGAATTGCCTGTGGCTCTGTTAGGGGTGCTGAAAGCGGGTGGAGCTTGCGTGCCGCTCGATCCTGATTATCCCAAGGATCGCCTGGCGCACATCCTGCGGGATTCTCAGGCGCCCGTGCTGATCACAAACCGGAGCTTGCATTCGGATCTGGCAGGGAACGCGGCGGCGCTTTTTCTGGAATCAGATTGGAAGGTTCTTTCCGGCCAGAGTCCGGAAAACCTCTCTCGATCCGCAAACCCGGAAGACATCGCCTACATTATTTACACGTCGGGCTCCACTGGAAACCCGAAAGGAGTGATGCTGACGCATCGCGGACTCGTGAACCACGGCACCGCGTCGATCGATCTTTACGGTCTCACGCCCAAAGAGCGCATGTTGCAATTCGCCTCCGTCGGCTTCGATATTGCGATTGAAGAAATCTTTCCGACGTGGTTTGCGGGAGGCGCTGTGGTTTTTCGCAGCGATGACATGTCTCTGGATGCCGTCGACTTCTTAAGGTGGATCAGACAACACAACATTACTGCACTCGATCTGCCGACCGCGTATTGGCACGAGCTGGTACATGGTGCGGCCGAATCGCAGGAACGGCTCCCGGAAAGTTTGCGCCTGGTGATCGTTGGCGGGGAGAAAGCGTCAGCCTCTGCTTACGCCACTTGGTTGAAAGTTGGAGGTACTCGCGTCCGTTGGGTGAACACATATGGACCAACGGAAGGAAGCGTTATCGCGAGCGCCTACGAGCCGGACCCTGAGCAGCCGTTTCCGGAAAATCTGCCGATCGGCCGTCCTATCGCGAATGTTCAGCTCTATGTTCTCGATTCCGATCTGCAACCGGTGGCAACTGGCGAACCGGGCGAGTTGCATATCGGCGGCGCGGGAGTTGCGCGTGGATATCTCAATCAGTCGGAGTTGACCGAGGCGAAGTTTATCGCCGATCCATTCAGCGCGAACCCCTCCGCCCGGTTGTATAAGACTGGCGACATTGTGCGGTACCTGCCGGATGGCAACATCGAATTTCAAGGGCGAGTCGATTTCCAAGTGAAGATTCGCGGCTTCCGCATTGAGCTGGGCGAGATCGAATCTGTGCTCGAAAAACACCCTGCCGTGGCTCAAGCTGTGGTTACGGCGCGCGAGGTTGAGGGTGTGAAGCGGCTGGCGGGATATATCGTCGCCGTGTCGGATACCGTGACTGCGGCAGATCTGCGGCGACACGTGGAGAGCTCTCTTCCGGATTACATGGTACCCGCGGATTTCGTTTTCCTGAAATCTTTCCCGCTCACTCCGAATGGAAAGGTCGATCGCCGGGCGTTGCCCGAGCCCGCGTTGACTGCTGAGGAGAGGTCTGAAACTTTCGTTGCGCCTCGCGACGAAAACGAAGCGGCCATGGCAAAGCTGTGGGAGCAGGTGCTGGGCAGGAAGCCGATCGGTATACGCGACAATTTCTTCGAACTTGGCGGGCACTCATTGCTGGCAATACGGCTCACTCGGCAGATCGAAAAACACTTCGGCCGAAAGTTGACCATCACGGCCTTATTGCAGGCTCCGACCGTCGAGAGCTTGGTTCGACTCATCAAAGATGAAAATTCGCCGTGGTCGCCGCTGGTTCCTCTACAGGCCGCTGGTTCAAAGCCGATATTCTTCTTCGTGCATGGACTCGGAGGAACGGTCATGCGATTTTACGAATTGGCGAAGCATATGGTTCCCGACCAGCCCTTTTATTGCTTTCAAGCACAAGGAATGGACGGCAAGCTGCCTTGCCTCAATCAGGTGGAACAGATGGCGGAGTTGTACCTGAAGAGCATGCGTGCCACTCAACTGCAAGGGCCCTATTTTATCGGCGGTTACTCATTCGGAGGTTTGGTAGCCCTGGAGATGGCACGGCGGCTACGGGCGACTGGCGAAGAAATAGGGCTGCTCACGCTTGTGGATACATATCTTCCCGGACCGAAAGAAAGCCAATCGCTGCTTGGCCGGTTTTTATCACTAACGAGCGCGCAGAAGTGGGCTTACCTGAGGAAGAGAATTGTACGTTACGGACGTGGAATTAAAAGAAGGATTGTCGCACTCTACCTGCCGCCGGCGATCAAAGCCGTGCGGGAAGCCTGCGCGACAGCGGAGAAAAAATATCTGCCGCGGTCATACGACGGGTCCATGGTGATTTTCCGCGCCAGCGAAAAAGCTCTGCGGGGCCTCGACGACCCAAAGAGCGGCTGGCAAAAGTATGTGGCGGGCGCGATCGAAGTTCACGAAGTGGATGGAGATCACGGGAACATTCTGAACGACCCGCAGGTGAAGCGTTTGGCGGCGCAGATTCGTGCCCGATTGGAAAAGGCGCAGTCGGAAGTGATGGAATGCGCCGCGGTCGCTCCCCGTTAGCGAAAATGCGAACGTATATCGCGGCCACTTCCAGTGCGGCTGATTGAAGACGTCGAGGATTAGGAGATACTTCGTGCCGGCAGTTGATTCCACCAAGCCAACAGAGAACCCGTCGCTCGAAGCAGCCGAGACCTCGGAACTGATTCCTCTGCTCAGCCGCGATTTCATCTTCAAGAAATTTATTCCCTGGGTCACCAAGGGCGGACTGGCGATCCTCGACTACGGCCTTTTTTCGGGTTCGAATTTTCTGCTGGGTGTTCTGCTGGCGCGCTGGATGGCCCCTGAGCAATACGGGGCTTACGCGCTGGCGTTCAGTATCTTTATTCTTGTAACTTTTCTTTACCAGGCGCTGGTGCTGGAACCGCTCTCGGTCTTCTCCGGCACTGCATATCCCGACAATCTTCGCGGATATTTGCAGTCAAATGTCTGGCTGCATTGGGGTCTTTCCGCCCTTATCTGCCTCGCGTTGGGTGGAACGGCAATCGCTGCGAAGGTCTGGTGGCATTCGCCGATTTCTGCCATGGCCTTTGCCGGCATGACGGTTGCCGCGCCCTTCATACTGATTCACGCTCTCGGACGCCGCAGTTTCTATCTGAAGTTGTCTCCGGGGCCTTCCGCGTTCGGCTCTGCCTTCTATTGCACGTTTGTAGTTGGCGGCTCGTTTTTTGTTTACAAGATGGGCTGGCTCTCCGCATTCACGGCCTATCTCGTGATGGCGGTTGCGGCGCTTGTGGGCGGCGTGATCATGGTTTTCCAGTTGCATGCAAAACTGGAACCAGCGACCGCCAAGGTAACACTGCGAACCACATTGGCCAAGCATTGGGAGTATGGCAAGTGGGCATTGGCTACTTGCATCGTGGGATGGATTCCGACTTATGTCTATATTCCCCTGGTGAGCAAATTTTCCGGATTGGCCGTGACCGGCGAACTGCGCGCGCTGATGAATTTGGGCGGACCAGTTCTTCAAACCTACGCCGCACTCTCTATGCTTTTTCTTCCCCTGGCGGCGCGTGTGCAAACCAACCAGGGAAAGCGCGGCGCGAATTCTCTTACCTGGAAATTGACCGCGCTGTTCATCGCCGGCGCGGTTGTTTACTGGTCGGTGTTGATCCCGCTGAGGCGGCCGCTCTTTCAATTGCTTTATGCGGGAAAGTATCTCGACGCGTCATCGCTGCTGCCACTTTTCGCCGCAGAAACCATCGTCTGGAGTGCGGCGCTCGGGCCTGCGATTCTGCTGCGCGCGATGGAATCACCTCGGTCACTATTTTTTGCCAATGGTGCGGCCAGCGTCGTGGCACTGCTTTTCGGCATTCCCGCAACCCGCTTTTTTGGGCTGCACGGCGTAATCTGGAGTATGGTTCTGGCCAATATTCTTTACGTTCTTGTTGCGTTTGTCATGCTGGGACGCAAAGTCTCAACCTTGAAAACCGTCGAACCGCACTTCGAGATTCCGTTACCGATGGAAGAGAGCGCGTTTTAGTTTTCGGGAAGAGATTCTGGCAGAGATTTCCTACTGATGCGCGAGCTAAAAATCATCACGGTTCACAACCGCTATGTACAAGCTGGCGGTGAAGATCAAGTGTTCGAGTCGGAAGCGCGTCTGCTTCGAGAATACGGACATGAAGTTACGCAGATAGAAGAGCAGACTGTATATCCGGATGGCCTCGTCAAGAAACTCGGGGTGGCGATGGATTGCATCTGGTCGAGACGCTGGTACGAAAAGTTCCGGGAGAAGTTGAAAGACTTGCGGCCGGATGTTGTACATGTGCATAATTTCTTTCCACTGATTTCGCCCTCGATCTACTATGCGTGCCGCCGCGAAGGCGTTCCGGTGGTGCAAACGCTGCACAACTACCGGCTTTTGTGCTCGAACGCAGAATTTTATCGCGAAGGCAAGGTTTGCGAGGAATGCCTGCACCACGGGTTGCTGCGCGGAGTGAAATATGGATGCTATCAGGGATCGAAACTTGGAACGGCCGCTCTCGGTTCGATGGTGGGAGTGCATCGCCGTATGCATACCTGGAGCACGAAGGTCGATTGCTATATTGCGCTGACAGAGTTCGCACGGCAGAAAATGATCGAAGGCGGGTTGCCCGCGAACCGCATTCGCGTGAAGCCGAATTTTGTTCTGCCCGATCCAGGTTCGAAGTGGAGTGAGCCTTTGAGCAGCGAGCCACAGGAAGGAAGCTATGCGCTGTTTGTGGGAAGGCTGGTTCAGGCCAAGGGTGTTCTTTCTCTGCTCAAAGCCTGGGAAAACATTCCGCATATACCCCTGAAGATCGCTGGAGACGGTGCATGCCGCGAGAGACTGGAATCAACTTTGAAGGATGGAAAAACGCCATCCGCAAAATATGTTGGACGGCTCTCGCGTCCCGAGACCTTGAAGGCCATGAAAGGGGCACGATTCCTGGTCTTTCCGAGCGAATGGTACGAAGGTTTTCCAGTTACCATCGCCGAGGCGTTCGCCTGCGGAATTCCCGTAATCTGTTCGCGTCTCGGGTCGATGCAGGAGATTGTCGCCGACGGCGAAACCGGACTGCACTTCGAAGCGGGGAATACGAATGATCTGGCTGAAAAAGTTCAGTGGGCATGGCAGCATCCCGAAGTAATGAACGAGATGGGCCACAGATCTCGCCAGGAATTCGAGCGGAAATATACTGCCGCGCGAAACATTGAGATGCTTGAGGCCGTCTATGGAAGTGCCATCCGCCCACGTGGCAGAGTCACCGAGATGGTTGAGCCTGAGTCCCTTCCGGTGTAATTACTGCGGCGTGTGCTCGAGCCGCTGACACAGAGAAAAAAGATTTCCACAATTTGGATAAAATGCTCACCGTTCTAACAGAAGCGAAGCGCAAGGAATTGCTGGAAGCGTATCTACGGGCGCGTCCAGAAAACGGTCGACCTGAGCCTTCGGCTGCTCCCGTCGAGGGAGATCATTCTCTCGCTCCGCTGACGTTTGCCCAAAAACAGTTATGGCTGCACGCGCAGTTTGCCCCCGGCACATCTCTCTACAATGAGCCACTCACCGTTCGCCGCCACGGTCCTCTGGAAATTCGTGCCCTGGAACGCAGCTTCTCAGAAATCATTCGACGCCATGAAGCGTGGCGGACCAGGTTTCCCGTAATAAATGGCGAGCCGATGCAGAAGATCGGTGAGCCATTCGAAATCAGACTTCCATTGATTGACCTGCGCGACCTGCCCGTGGCCAAGCGCGAGAAAGAAGGAATGCGCATTGCCGCGGAAGACGCCGGTATGCCATTCGATCTGGCCACAGGACCGCTGATTCGCGCCAAGCTGGTTCGTCTCGAAGAAGATGATTACCGCTTATTTGTAACTCTTCATCACCTGATCTTCGATGGCTACTCGGGTTATCGCGTCTTCTTGCCTGAGTTAGTTGAGCTTTACGAAGCATTTTCCCAAGGCAAGCCTTCACCTTTGCCGCAGTTGCCCTATCAGTTCGCCGACTATGCCAGTTGGCAAGAAGAGTGGGAAGGAGGAGAGGCTCTCGGCGTCCAGATGGAATATTGGAGGCGCCGGCTCTCGGGTGACTTGCCCACTTTACAATTGCCGATCTCGCGGAGCCGCTCGGGAGCGGCAAATTTTCGTGGCGCTATGCGGTCGCTTAGCCTTCCTGTGTCGTTGAGCGAATCTCTGCGCCGGCTCAGCGCTCAAGAAGGGGCGACGCTCTACATGACGTTGCTGGCGGGGTTTAACGTCCTGCTGCGGCGATACAGCGGTCAGGAAGACATTCTGATCGGCAGCAACACCGCCGGCCGCAACCATCCAGGCAGCGAAAAACTTCTTGGATATTTTCTGAACACGATCGTGCTTCGCACGGATCTCACGGGCAGACCAACCTTCCGTCAACTTTTGAGCCGCGTGCGGCAGACTACTCTCGATGCGCTCTCCAATCAGGAGGCGCCGCTGGATCAACTTGTCGCTCAACTGCATCCCCAGCGCGATGTGAAGCGCAACCCGTTGTTTCAGGTTCTGTTCTCTTTGGAGCCGCAGGCAGATATGACAGCGCCGGGGTGGGACATCACGTGCATTGATGTTGAGACTGGAACGACGAAGTTCGAACTGTGCCTCGTTTTGGACGACCGTGCTGATGGTTTGCTCTGCCGCTTTATCTATAACACGGATTTATTTGAGGCTGCCGCGATTGAACGTATGGCCGCTCACTGGCGCGTTTTGCTGGAGGGCATCGTTAGTAATCCAGGGCTGGAAATCGACAACCTGCCTGTATTGCCGGATGAGGAACGACACAGGCTCTTGGTTGAGTGGAACGACGCGGCTCAATCGGATGAGTTGAGTCTGGTCCATGAATTATTTGCAGAGCAGGCGGAAAAAACTCCCGACACCGTTGCGGTTCGGTGTGGTGGAGCGAAGTTAACTTACGACGAGCTAAATAAGAATGCAGACGAACTCGCGGATTACTTAAGAACACTCGGCGTAGGGCGCAATATTCCGGTTGCGCTTTGCGTGGAGCGCTCAGTGGAAATGATTCTGGGCATCTTGGCCATCCTCAAGGCCGGAGGCGCGTACGTCCCAATCGATCCTACTTATCCGCGAGAGCGAATCAAATTCATGATCGCCGATTGCGGCGCGGATGTTCTGCTCACAAATTCAAAACTAGCTCAGAGCTTGTTTGCCAGCCGCCCGTTTGCGGCGGTGCGCAACGTTCTGCTCGATTCGAATGAGTGGCGCGGCTCCGGGCCGGTAAACACCGGGCTCGAAGCGAGCTTTGTTGACTCGAATCTCGAAAGTCTCGCTTATGTGATCTACACCTCCGGCTCTACTGGCGGGCCGAAGGGAGTGGAGATCACACATCGCAACCTGGCGCACTCCAATGGAGCGCGGTTGAAATACTACGGAAATCCAGTGGGAAAGTTTCTCCTGCTCTCATCTTTCGGTTTCGATAGTTCGATTGTAGGTATTTTTCATACGCTCACGACTGGTGGAACACTGGTCATTCCGCCGGCAGACGAGTTCCACTGGACGGCTGAGGAACTTGCGAAATTAGTCGCTGAGAATCAGATCTCACACATTCTTACATTCCCCAGTTTGTACGGAGATTTGCTGGAACACGCGGATGGCTCGACCTTGGCTTCTCTGTGCTCCGTGATCGTGGCGGGCGAGGCCTGCCCGCGATCTTTGGTGGATAACCACTACCGCATCCTCCCTCAAGCATCATTATTCAATGAATACGGCCCAACCGAAGATACGGTTTGGGCGACGGTGTATGAGTGTGAACCTGGTGGTGAAGAGGCCGCTGTGCCGATAGGGCGTCCCATCGCGAATACCCAGGTTTTCGTGCTCGATCACAATCAACAGCCTGCTCCGATTGGAATTCCCGGAGAACTGTATATCGGCGGCGATGGCGTAGCGCGAGGTTATCGTAATCGCCCGGAACTCACGGACGCGAGCTTCATTCCAAATCCACTTACGCCGAAGCCAGGGTCGCGACTTTATCGCACGGGAGATTTGGTCCGGTACCGCGATGACGGCAACCTAGAATTTCTTGGACGGGTCGATCAACAGGTAAAGGTTCGCGGCCTGCGAATCGAGCTGGGTGAGATCGAAACTGCGCTCACGAGTTATCCCGATGTACGCGAAGCTGCTGTGGTTGCACAGTCGAATGGTTCGGCTGATCCCAGCCTGGTTGCGTTCGTTGTCGCCCAGGCGGAGCATGCGACCTCGAGTCAGGAACTGCGTGCATTTCTGAAGAACCGGCTCCCGACCTACATGGTGCCGACTGTGTTTCACTTCTTGAAGAACTTTCCTCGCACTCCGAACGGCAAGGTGGATCGTCAGGCCCTGATCGCCCAGGGTAATGGAGCGGAAGTTTCAGCTCATGAAGCGATTGGCCCGCGGAATGAGGTTGAGAAGCGTTTGCTTGCGATCTGGCAGAGAGTGCTGGGAACCACCAGCCAGGACGTAACAGAAGACTTTTTTGAATTGGGCGGACACTCGCTGTTGGCGGCACGATTGCTGTCGCGCATCGAAAAAGAGTTTGGCCGATCCCTGTCTCTCGCATTCGTATTTCAATCTCCGACCGTGGAGCAAATGGCGGAATCGCTGTTGACGGCGGGGCGGACGTTGCGGGAACGCGCGATTATTCCCATCCAGCCAACCGGATCGCTGGCCCCGTTGTTCTGGGTGAGAGGCGGGCCACGTTTTCGCCTGTTAGCGCAGAAGCTTGCTGGAGATCGACCGCTTCTCGGACTTGACCTGCCATTTACCGACGGCAGCAGGCTGCCTGTTCCTTACCGGTTTGAAGACATCGCAACGTTATTGATTCGCGCTATGCGCGAGGTGCAGCCGAAGGGTCCGTATTACATCGCTGGACTCTGTGTGAACGCGGTGATCGCTTACGAGATCGCGCAGCAACTCGTGCGCGATGGTGAAGAAGTGGCGCTGCTTGCGATGCTCGATGCGCATAATCAGGCTTATTACAAGAATCCGTTCAAGGACGGGCGATACACCGCCCGCGTTCGATACCATCTTTCCAATCTGCTCAAGTTGGATGCCGGCGAAACGTCGACCTATCTGATGGATCGACTGGACGAAGCGCGGCGAAAAATCGAGCGCGTCGCGTGGCGGCTTGTCTCTGACCACTCCGGCGACGACAAACTGCACAACACAGATTCGATTGTTCACCCGGCCTTCAGCCGTTACGAGCCGCAGCCTTATTCCGGAAATATTGTTCTGTTCCAGTCGAGCGAGTGGCCCAAAGGCCCTTATTTCGATTTCGAACTTGGCTGGAAAGATCTGGTCAGCGGAGGGATCGAATCTTACGCGATTCCCGGCGACCATCCCTCGATGTTTCTCGAACCCAACGTTAACCTCGTAGCCGAGAAGATTAGTTCCCACCTCGAAGAGACGGTTCCGCGCCGCTCGTAGACACACTAAGCCGAGAGCGTCCTGCTCTCCGGTTTTTCTAATTGCAAGATTGTTCCGCCCATTGGCAGCTCTACCCGCGGCGGGAGAAGTGTGCCTTTCGCCAAACTCACAGTCTGCCCGGCTCCACGCGTCCGACCATGGGCAAATCCCAGAGTGCCGGATGTCCCCTAGTAATCATGACTATGGGACCCGTTCGGCCTATTCTCGGAAGACTTCGAAAACCGGAAGGAAACCGAAGATGGCCAGGAATCGTCCGCTTACGCGCTGTGCGTTGCTCGCAATCATCCTTGCCCTTTTGTTTTCTGCGGGTTGCAGCGGGTTCTCGAACTCCGGGTCTTCGGGCAGCAGTACAGGCTCTGGAGGCAGCGGGAGCGGTGGGAGCGGCGGGGGTGGCGGCACGGGTTCCGGCGGTGGAAGCGGGAACGGTAGCGGCGGAAATACCGGCGCAGATTTTTACATAGCTACGAATGGGAACGACAGTTGGTCTGGCACGCTTGCTTCACCTAATACCGGCAGTACGGATGGCCCGTTCGCGACCGTTTCTCGAGCCCAAACTGCCGTCCAGGGAATTCTGCAAAATCCGCAGGGCCGTACGCAAACCATCGTGGTACAGCTCCGCCAGGGCACTTACTTCGTCTCGCAGCCTTTGTCGTTTTCATCGGCCGATTCTGGCACTACACAGCTGCAGGTGAACTGGGAAAATTACCCTTCGGAAACGCCGGTGATTAGCGGCGGCATGCAACTGGGTGGAGATTCGGGCCTTAGCTGGAAGAACATCAACGGGAATCAATGGCAGGTTTCACTCCCCGCATCGACGCAATATTTTGAACAGATGTTCTACAACCAGCAGCGCCGCTTGCGTCCGCGGCTGGGAGGATTGCTGGGAACATCTTATCGCGTGGCGGCAACGATTTATCTGCCCGGATCAGCCTCCGGTCCAGCACCCAACCCAAACTGTTCTGTATATGTCACGGGCAGTGGATGGGAGTGTTTCGACCGCTTTCAGTACGATCCAACCGATCCTATCAGTGCGAGCTGGCAGAATCTGAATACGCCTTACCCCGCGGGCGACATCGAGGTTTATGACTTCGAGATGTGGATGGTTGCGAAGTTGCGCATTCAGTCGATTGACACCTCAAGCAGTATTATTTACTTCACCGGACCAACCTATCAGGACAACCCTTACGGAGGCTTCATCGTCGGTCACCGGTATGTCGTCGAGAATGTGAAAGACGCGCTGACGCAGGCTGGGGAGTGGTTTCTGGATCGCTCCACTACGCCATGGACTGTCACTTATCTCGCCAATTCCGGCGAGAATCCGAATACAGATTCGGTGATCGTTCCGCAGGCTTCGCAAGTAATGATCGCCACCGGACTGCAGTACGTGAGTTTTACCGGCCTTTCCTTCGAGCATGACAATTTTACGGTGCCGGCGGTTGGATATCCGTCGTTGCGGCAGGACCCTGGCATCACAGGCGCGGTCACCTGCCTCAATTGCCAGAACGTCACCTTCAACGGCGACACCTTTGCTGAAACTGCCGGAGGCGGTCTCGAAATCTACACCAACAATAAGAACGCCGTGACGGCGAACAACACGGTTGAAAACTCAGGATTCTATGACCTGGGAGGCTTTGGGGTTCGCGTAGGAATGCCCGCAGCTTACAGCGATACGGATTCCAATGTTCCGCACTTCACCACAATCGAGAACACGCTGATTGCCAGTTATGGCCGTGTCTTTCCGAGCGCGGTTGGCCTGGTGCAGGGAGACGGGCACGACAATACGTATACACACAACGATATTTATGACGGCTACCATACTGGCTTGGAAGTTTGTGCGCTGGGATGCCCGTTCGGCGCGCAGAACTCGCACGGGTCGTTCAACAACCTCACCGAATTCAATGACGTTTACGACATTGGGGAAGGCATGACCGATGATGTGGCGTGCATCTACTACAACACCGGCAACTCTACTAACTACGCCACCGGCAATCAGATTCTGAACAATGTATGTCACGACGTCACGGACGCTTTTACTCAGGACCCTGATGGTTATGGTGGGCAGGGCCTTTATCTCGATGCGGAGACCGCGGCCGTGAACGTGCAGAATAATCTTGTCTATCGTGTATCCTCCAACACGATGCACATGTCGAATGGGCCGGCGCAGGCGGGCACGCCGAATACGGTGCAGAACAATATTTTCGCGTATGGGCGAACCGGCGTTTTCGAGCTGGCCGCTCCGTACGTGAGCAACAGTTGTCCCGCAACACCGATACTCGAACTCAGCGCCAGCAACAACATCGCGTATTTTGACCGGACCTACAACGATGGTTTCAGCGTGCAGAGAGGCTGCACCTACTCGTGCGGTTCTCCATATACGCAGTATGAGAAGCTGAGCGGTAATTTGTATTGGCGAACCGATGGCACGTTCGCCACCGATACGCAAGCCTTCCACGTGCAGCAGAACGCCTCGAATCCACTGTGCGATACGCTGAACACGTTCGACGATTGGAACTACTACACCTTCAGCGGCTGGCAGGGCATTGGAGAAGACGCACAAGGGACCGCGCAGGTGAACCCCGGTTTTGCTAATCCGGTTTATCCCTCGGACGATTATTCGATGGCGACTTCGCCAATGCCAGGTTTTGTGATGTTCGATCTCAGTCAGCCAGGAAGGCAGAATCCGGTCATCCAGGCGCCGACCATTTCGCCTACCTTCCAGACTGCGCCGCTGAGTCCGACGGACTACTAGACAACCCTCCTCGCTCACGTGTGTCTAGCGGCAACTCCGAGTTCTTGTAGTCGCGTCGGTACAGTGGAAGCCGTGTATCATCCTTGCTTGGGTCGCGGCTTCCGCGGCTCGCTCCGAGGACGCTAATGTTTCGATCCCAGCCGTTCACGATATCCTTTCTGCTGTTTACTCTAATGACCGCTATTTCCCTACATTCCGAGGATCATCTCAATCGCGACTATGGGCGTTCGATGGTTGTTACGCCATACGGGATTGTCGCTACAACTTACGTTCAAGCGTCGCAGGCGGGAGCAAGGATTCTGGAGCAGGGTGGCTCGGCGATTGATGCGGGCATTGCGGCGAATGCAGTTTTGGGCGTGGCCGAGCCCATGATGAACGGTGTGGGTGGCGATCTGTTTGCCATTTACTGGGACGCTAAAAGCGGGACGCTTTATGGGCTGAACGCAAGCGGTTGGGCGCCGCGAGCGCTCACGATTGAACATCTTCGTGCGAAAGGAATCACGGAGATGCCGCAGAAAGGGATCGACTCCGTTACTGTACCGGGCGCGGTAGATGGATGGACGAAGCTGCACGATCGGTTCGGCAGGCTGCCGTGGAAGCAACTGTTCACGCCGGCAATTTTCTATGCGCGAAACGGATATGCGGTGCCTGAGATTATTCAGGGTTATTGGGATGCAACAGCTCCCGAGCTTACCGACAAGGAGAGTCAGCGCGTTTATTTGCGGAATGGCAAGGCGCCAGCGGTAGGTGAAATGTTTCGCAATCCCGAACTCGCAGAAACTCTCAAGATGATTGCGGATCAGGGACGGGACGCATTTTACAAGGGTGCGATTGCGCAGGCGATTCTCAAGACTTCGACCGAACTGGGCGGAACGATGACTGCCGAGGACCTTGCCGACTTTTCGGCGGAATGGGTGGAACCAGTTTCGATCTCCTATCGCGACTGGAAAGTTTACGAACTGCCACCGAATGGAGACGGCATCGCTGCGCTTGAAATGCTGAACATCATGGAGCAATCGCAGCCATCGCCGGATGGTCCCACGAGCGCTGCGGAACTTCACAAACGGATTGAAGCCATGAAGCTCGCTTACGCTGACGTGAAGGCATACAACGGCGATCCGCGGTTCAGCGATATTCCAGTTTCGCAATTGCTTTCGAAGGACTTTGCCGCGAAGCGAGCCAGGCTTATCGACCCTGCGCGCGCAAACTGCAACGTCGCTCCGGGCGCGCTTTCTGGCAGCGACACTACTTATCTCAGCGTCATCGATCGGGAGGGCAACATCCTTTCGCTGATTCAGAGTAACTATGCCGCGTTTGGTTCTGGAATTACGGTGCGAGGGATGGGTTTCGCGCTGCAGGATCGTGGAGGATTGTTTTCGCTCGATCCGAAATCTCCGAACGCGCTTGCGGGACGGAAGCGCCCGTTTCACACGATTATTCCGGCCTTCATGGAACGCGGGTCGCAGCACATCGGGTTCGGAATCATGGGAGGCATGAATCAACCGTTGGCTCATGCTCAGTTTGTCTCGAACGTGGTTGACTATCACATGAACATTCAGGCTGCGCTCGAAGAGCCGCGTTTTACAGTGAGTGGCAAGCTGGGTTGCAACATCGTGATTGAGGCGCGCGTTCCGGAGAAGAGTCTGAAACAACTCACTGCAATGGGGCATGTGTTGGATGTCCGGGGAAAATATTCAACCGCCATGGGTCGAGGACAGGCGGTGCTGGATGATGCCGAGAGGAAAGTCCACTTCGGAGCGTCTGACCCGCGTGCGGATGGGGCAGCTGTGCCGGAAGTTGGACCGATCCGGTAGGATTTTTGGCATCGAGCGCCCGCGCTTGCGGTTGTGTGCATGGGGGATACTATCGGAATGGCATTACCGCGGCTGAACAACCGAATCGCGCATCACTACCCGAAGCACACTCACATCCGACTTTTCATCTTCATACTGACAACCGCGGCGACATTGGCTGCACAGCAACCTGCATCGCTTCTTACCCTGGATCCCGGGAAAGCTGTGGCGAGCAGCCAGGGGACAAAGCTGGTTTTGAGAAATGATGCATTGGATGTGGAGTGGATTGCACAAAACGGCAAGCTGAGGCTTGCACAGTTTCGTGATCGGTTCGGAAATCGCGACCTGACAGTTCCTGACGAGCTGTTCGTAGTTCGTCTGAAAGATGGTCGAGAAGTTAGATCGTCGGAGATGTCGCTTTCGTCGGAGCCCGCGGTGAAGGATCTTGAAGCGAACGCGAATGCGTCGCGCTGGTCGGAGCGGATAGAAGGCAAGCAAATCGTGGCTACGCTCGAAGCTTCTTCCGCCCATCTGAGGGTTCGATGGAGTGCGGTTTTGCGTGATGGTTCCAACTATCTTCGACAGGAAGTGACGTTGCAAGCAGCTGGAGGTGACCTTCCAATTGCGGAAGTCGATCTCATCAGCTGGAAGTTGCCGGAGGCCAAGGTCGTTGGAAGCGTCGCGGGCTCGCCTGTTGTTGCAGGTGATATCTTCGCCGGATTCGAAAATCCGCTGTCAAAATGCGCGATTCGCGACGGCGCTGCGGTTTGCGGATTGCATCGCGAATTACCGCTTCTGGCCGGACACGAGGTGGAATATTCGTCGGTGATTGGCGTTACCCCGGACGGACAACTTCGACGTGGTTTCCTCAATTACGTGGAACGCGAACGGGCGCATCCTTGTCGCACCTTCCTCCACTACAACACATGGTATGACTTGGGTTATTTCGGCCGCTACAGTCAGGCGGACGTGCTGGACCGCGTGCACGCGTTCGGAACAGAATTGAAAGAGAAGCGCGGCGTCACCATGGACTCGTTCCTGTTCGATGACGGCTGGGATAATCCCAACGATCTGTGGCATTTTAATCCTGGGTTTCCCGACGGGCTCACTGTGTTTGCTGAAGCTGCCGCGAAATATGGCATTGCCCCGGGCATTTGGATGTCGCCCTGGGGAGGCTACGGAAAGCCGCATCAGGAGCGGATCCAGTACGGAAAGCAGCACGGGTTCGAGACCAACCGCGAAGGGTTTGAACTTTCAGGCCCGCGTTACTATCAATACTTTCATGACGTCGCTCTCGATATGGTTCGTAAATATGGGGTGAACCAGTTTAAGTTCGATGGCACCGGAAATGTGAATGAAGTCATTCCGGGCAGCCAGTTCGACAGCGATTTCAGCGCGGCCATTAGCTTGATCGGGGATCTACGGGCAGCCAAACCTGACATCTATATCAACCTCACGACGGGTACGTATCCTTCGCCATTTTGGCTGAGGTATGCAGATTCTATTTGGCGCGGGGGCGACGATCATAGTTTCGCTGGAGTGGGTACATGGCGGCAGAAGTGGATTACCTACCGCGATGCCGATACCTACAAACACGTCGTCGAAGCCGGTCCTTTGTATCCGCTGAATTCACTTATGCTGCACGGGCTGATCTATGCGAGATATGCACGGCACCTGGGTGACGATCCCGGCAACGACTTTGAACGCGAGGTCCACGATTATTTTGGAACCGGCACGCAGCTGCAGGAGATGTATATCACTCCATCGCTGTTAACCAGGGAGAATTGGGACGAGTTGGCCGAAGCGGCAAGATGGTCGCGAGAGAACGCGAGTGTTCTCCGGGATACGCACTGGGTCGGAGGGGATCCTGCAAAACTCGAAGTATACGGCTGGGCCTCGTGGTCGCCGGGGAAGGCCATTCTTGTTTTGCGGAATCCTAGCGACAAAGGGCAGAGGTTTTCCGTGGATATAGGAAAAGCATTTGAAATTCCAGCCGGAGCCGCCACGAAGTTTCAGGCGAAAAGCCCGTGGGCGAAAGATGCCTCAACGAAACCGATAGAACTTAACGCGGGGACACCTACCGTGTTTTCGCTCGCTCCCTTTGAAGTAGAAACTCTGGAAGCGGTGCCCGCCGAACGTTAGTGCGAGCAGTGAAGTCGGAGTTCGTCTGTGTCATGGGTGGAACGGGCAGCGGGAGGCAACTTTCCGCGCAAAAAAATTCGCCAGCCTCAGTGAGGCTGGCGATTGCGTTTACGTTAGTTATTTATTTCGCGCCTGGCGCCAGGTACCACGGCGTGGCCGTCGGATCGCTCTTGAAGAACGTCGTCAGCAGTCCGGCTTCCTTGTTCCTTCCCAGAGCGGAAGGATGCAAGCCGTCGGTGCTCATGTCCTGGCAATCCCATGTTAGACCGTCCTCGCGGCCAAGCAGGCCGTTTGACCAGGTGTATGGTCCCCACAACAGGAGCGGCGCCATGACAGGGCCGTTGGCAGGATTGTTATTCAGCGCGGGATTGCCATTGATCTGATCGGCAATCACGTTCTGCACCGCAAGCCCGAATTCATAGGCATCCGGTTCTGGGTAGCTCGCCGTTGCCCCGTACCCGCCGTAGTGCAGGCTATTTAGATAAACGATTTGTAGATTCGGGAAGTAGGTGTGCATATTCTGCAGGATCGAGATCAAGTCATTTTCCTGATTCTGCATGTCGGTGGGGTATGTCCCGCTCGGGTCGCTACGGGGCATCATGAGCCACGCCGCCACAACATTATTGGCGGTTAAGCCCTGGTAGGGCAGATAGTAGTTGGTAACGGTAAGCCAAGTCCCGCTGCTCGAAGATGTCCAGTCGGGCGAGTCGGTTCCGTCAATTGCTGCGTTCACCAGAACCAAATTCGAATTCCGCGCGGGGTCGGCTGCTTCCATTGGCCCATACTCGTCCCAGATGGTGCGCGTAATCGAAACGCCGAGAGAGATCATGGCATACGGTCCCGGAGTGTTGGCGATCGTCTGCGCATCGGTGAGCGCCTGATTTAGTTGGCTCGTGGGCGGCGTGTTCTGTCCGTTGGGATACAAGCCACCTTCATAACCGAGATACGTTCCCGTGCCGAGATCGGTGAGCGCAACCAGCGGGTTATTGGTGCCGGCGACGTCCGACGATATGTTGCTGCATTTTGTCCCGGTGTTGTAAGCGGCGACCGGCATGGTGAGCTTGGCCGTTGCAGTTTGGGGCGGGTTGCTTTGGTCCGTAACCTTCACGGTGAAGGAATAGCTTCCCACCGCAACTGAAGAGGCAAGTGTTCCGGTGATCGAACCCGCGCTCGACATGGTTAATCCGCTAGGCAAGGAACTCCCGGAAGCCAGGCTCCAGGTCAGAGTGCCATTACCACTTACCCCCGCCAGATTCGCGAGATAAGAAGCGGTCTGAGAAGCGTAGGGCAGAGTTGGGAAGCTGCTGACGGCGAGCGTGCTCGGGGTTGTTCCAGTTCCCCCAACACTGACGGCTAAGCCGGGAATAATGTCGTTAGCCAGGTACACGGTGTTTGTGTACGAGGTAGCTTGGGTCGGAGTGAAAGTGACTTGGAAGGAGAATGATGCGTTCGGTTGAATTGCGACCGAAGTTGTGAAACCCGTGTAGCTGAACGGCGGTTCATCGGTCACGGATTGCAGGTGAAATGCCGCTTTGCCCGTGTTCTTCACCGTTACGGTTTGCGTAGCTGTGCTTCCTACAGGAGTATTCGGGAAAGTTATTGTGTTAGGCGTGACGGTTGCAGCCGCCGTCGTCGAAACTCCCGTGCCGGTAAATGAAACGGTGGAAGGCGTCGAGATTCCATCAATGGAGATTGACATCGAGCCGGTATAAGCTTGGACTGCTCCGGGCGCGAACTTTATGCAATAGGTTTGGGCCTGTCCCGCCGTGAGAGTGCGCGGGGCGTAGCCATATTGCAGTTGGAACACCAGGAATGGCGACAACGTGAAACTGCCGATGGTTAGCGAATTTGTGCCTGTGTTCGTGACAACGACCGGCTGACAATTAGTTTGCAATCCTACATCCTCAGAAGGAAATGCGATTGAACTGGGCGTCACCGTATAGCTGACGGTCGGCTGCGATCCGGTGCCGCTGAGAACGACTTTCTGCGGGCTGGTTTTATCGCTATCGGTTACGGTGATGTTGGCCGGCAGGCTTCCGGTCGCATTCGGAGTAAACGTAACCGTAATGGTGCAACTTGCTCCGGCCGCAAGACCGGTGCCGCAGGTGTTTGTTTCACTGTAGTCAGAGGGATTCGCGCCTCCGATTGCGATGCTGCTGATCGTGATGGCGGTCTTGTTCTGGTTCGTCATCGTCGTGGTTTGCGGAGCGCTCGAGGTTCCTACCGCAGTCGTGGTAAATGTCAAGCTTGCAGGATTGAACTTGATTGCGGAACCGCTTCCGCTAAGAGCCGAGGTTTGAGTTCCAGCTCCATCGACCACGCTCAATGTTGCGCTTTGAACTCCTTCGGCGGTTGGCTTGAATTGAACAGAAATGGTGCAGGTAGCACCGGCGCCAAGGGTTGAGCCGCAAGTCTTGGCGCTGATGGGGAACTCTGCCGATTCGGCGCCAGTCACCGAGATGCTGGTGATGGAGAGAGTGGAGGTTCCTGTATTTGTCAGGGTTGCGACCTTAGCCGCACCAGTAGCGCCTGTGAAAATGATGCCCCAAGACAAGCTGGAAGGAGTAAGGGTAGCGGTTTGTTTTACGCTCAACAAACCATAGATATCCAACTCGGTCTGAGTGGCTACGTAAACTTTCCCGTTGGCAACCGTGGGGGGAACGAACTTCGTGGCATTGCCGGCTTGATCGCGGGTTGGGTTGGTGGTGCTGCTGTACAGCTGGGTCGCGACATTGGTAGCGTTGTAGGCCAGCAAAACCGCAGGCAGCGAGCCTGGAAGCGTCGACAGGTTCTGTTGCCGCTCCAGCGCCCAAACTATGCCATTACTTGTGCCGTTGGCAGAAACAAAAGGTGTAGCGCCAACCGGCAGAATAGCGGTTGACTGCGCAACCGGCGTAGTGGAAAGCAACCCGTTGGTCAGCGAATACGCCTTGAGGTAGTCTCCCGAGCCGCCATAGGCGTCGACGCCGGCGGAGAAGAGATAATTCGTAGTGGATGACGCCCAATACGCTCCATTTGACCAATAGCCGTGGGGAGAACCCTCCACTTCCTGGATCACTTGATCCTGCGTGGCATTGTACTTGCCCATGTTGTCGGCATTCACGACATAGATGGGCGCTTCGTAAGTTCCGTCCGGCCACAGGTCGCATGGAGTTCCGCCCTTACCGGCCATGATGATTTCATTCGGATATGGGCCGTTCTGAGTGGGAACGATCAGCGGGCCGGCGGAGCCGAGATCAAGATCGTTGGTCAATCGGCAGGCCTGCTCCATGGGAGTGAAATAATCTTCGACCGTGAGGCTGCCGCTCAACTTCAATAAGGTGTCGCCGTAGTCATACTTGGTGCCCGTGTTGGCGTCAAACGGGGCGTCGTCGGTCGCGAAATAAATGTTGCCGAGGCCATCGGTCTGCAAGCCTTCGCCAGTCTGCCATACACCTGACGCGTAGGCGTTGGGCGAAGGCGACATGGCGTAGAGCTGAGCCAATGTGGTCGCGTTGTATCCCAGAAGCCAGCCGTGAGAACCTCCGCCGAGTGCCATGTAGACCACTCCATTCATGAGGAGCAGGCCCGGACGATTCAGTTCATGCTGGGGGATGAACGAAATTTCACCGCCTACATTGCCCAACCCCTTGCCGGCAACGGTCGCCTGAATCACTACGGGACCGCCGAACTTTTCCGCGCCGGAGGTGATGTCCATCGCATGCAGCCGGTGAACGAATGTTCCATTCTCGAGGGTTAACGCTTCAAGATAGATCGTGTTCGAAGTGGAGTCGATGACTGGCGTGCCGGTAATTCCGATGGTCGGATAAATATTGCAAGGGCCGATGACCTGGTAGCAATTCGGCGCGGTAATGCCCTGCGCCGGATTGATCAGACTCACATACCAGAGAGGGGTTGTTTGCAAGCCGTCCGCATCGAACGCGTATACGCCATCGCTCTCGGTCGCAACGTAAATGACGTTGTGCGTGCCCTGACCCTGAATCGCTACACTCGGGACGTAGAGCGGTTGAGCGAAGATGCTGCCATCGACCGGATAGGAAAATATTTTGCCGAAACTTGTGCTATTGACGTTCGACGTAGTGAGAATGCTCTCATTGATATTGTTGCTTTGCCACGAGAACTGGCCGGCGTACTGCGCCGATGCGCTCAAGGAAAAAAGGCAGGAGGTTGCAATCAAGAGAGCGAAGGCGCGGACGGCAAATAAACTTTTCAGCATGAATTTTTCCTCAGGAGTTCTATTTCGGGAAGGTCGGGTTTGAATCTTTCCACTGAAGACCGCAGCGCGCGGAAACGACAGCAAGAATAAAAAGCACGGGCGCGTAGGCTGCCTGTCATGATCGAACAAGTGGGTTCTCCGAATGGGTCTTACAAATGGGGGGACAGTCATCAAACTTTAAGGCATAGTAGTTTGTGATGTCAAACTAATTGTGGCGCTGAAACCCGCTCTGGTCGCGGTCATTGCGTGGGTGCAATGTTGCAAGTTTTTGCAAACCGGAACCTGAGATCCGCGTGGCATGGCAAGGGTAATTCGGTGCGGGCGTGTCTCGCGGGTAGCTACGGGGGCGAGACATAATCAATGTTACTTGGGTAACCCGGCCTTTTGTCTGCTTTGGACCCCACCTCCTGGGTCGGCGGAGATTCCCAAATTCATAGAGTCTTTGGTTGGTAGTGCTTTTGACCTCTTGCAGTAACTTGCAATCACGCGTAGCCTTAGGAGCAATTTAAGTGTGTCGCTTTTTTGGGCACTCAAGCGTCATCCCCCCTTTACGAAACACAGCGATGCCTATACTTTGCCAACTTTGAGGCCTTTTGGCCTGTGTTTGCGAAGGGATTTGGCTTTCGTTTTTTCAGGTGACCGGGGGTCCCTTTATGGGACTCAGAGGGCGGAGCTGTAATTAGGTGTTCGGTTCTCGCAGCGGCAGTATCAATCTTTTGATATTCTTTGCTGATCCTGAGAGTTGCGGCGATTTTCGATCCCCTACCAGATACGATGCGGTCCCAGGAAATCTCTAAGGCGGGAGGATTCATGGTGAGACGTTTTGGATTTTGGACGGCAATTTTGATTGCCACAACAGCTTGCTCTCTGATGGCCGCTGCCCAGCAGGCACCCTCCTCCAACGCCGTGCACGTCGTTTCGGCCGCAGATCAGAGCACCAGTTCCACCCCGGCAGCGGTCCCGCAGCTTCAGCCGCGCGACACGCGCTACCACCTCTGCGCGGGCGATAGTTTCGATGTTTCCTTCGAATTGAGCCCGGAGTTTAACCAGACGGTTACGATTCAGCCAGATGGGTACGTCACTTTGAAGGGCGTGGGCGATCTTCGGGTGCAGGATCAGACAGTGCCGCAACTGACCGAAACCCTCCGCGCTGAGTACGGCAAGATTCTGAACGATCCTCAAATCACGGTCGTGCTGAAGGACTTCCAAAAGCCGTTCTTTATCGCCGACGGCCAGGTCGGGCACCCCGGGAAATATGATATGCGCGGGAACGTCACGCTGGCCGAGGCGATTGCGGTTGCGGGTGGGTTCACGGAATCCGCCAAACACTCGCAGGTGCGACTCTATCGCCGTGTAGATGACCAGTGGATGTTCGCCAAAGTTTTTGACCTGAAAGCAATGGAGAAAAAGGGCGACTTGCATGAAGACCCGTTGCTCCATCCCGGCGACATGCTTTTCGTGCCCAAGAACTCGCTCTCGAAGATCAAGCCATTCATTCCGTACACCGGCGTGAGCGCGGGCGCGATGTTGGCGCAGCCGTAATTTAACGATTCCCACCATTCCCCCTTTGGATCGTCGGACCCATAGGAGAAATTGAAGATTATGAGAGATCAGGAATTCACCCAGGCACAAGGCACCGGCAATTTCAGCTTCACGCTGCGAGATTTGCTGGCCATCGGATTTCGTCACAAGCGCGCGTTTTTGTTGTGCTTTGCCGGGATTCTGCTGGGGACGCTGGCTGCGGTTCTGGTGCTGCCTTCAACCTATGATTCCACCGCGCAGATTGTGGTGAAGCGCGAACGTGTGGACCCGATTGTTACGCCGGAGAAAAACGATGCCACGCAGATGGTCAGCGCGATCACCGAGGAAGAGCTGAACTCGGAAGCTCAGCTAATCTTCAGCGAGGATGTATTGCGCAAGGCTGTAATCGCCTCCAAATTGGATCAGCGCAAGTCGTTCCTTTCTTCGTTGTTTGCAGAAACCGAAGATCAAAAGATCGGGCAAGCCGTGGAGAAGATGCGCGGCAAGCTGAGAGTCGATCCTCTGAAAAAGACGAACGTCATTCAGATCACCTATTCCGCGCACGACCCGAAACTGGCGGCAAGAGTTTTGAATAATGTCGTCAGCGCGTACGTGGAAAAGCACGTGGCCGTGAACCGGCCGGCGGGACAGTTGAAGTTCTTTGAAGAGGAGACGGACCGATATAAGCACGACCTGGATGACGCCGAGGGTCAGTTAAAGAAGTTTTCGCAGGAGCAAGGCGGAGTCGCACCGCAGATTGCCCGCGACATTACTCTGCAAAAGTTGAACGACTTCACCGCAGCGCTCGAACAGACGCGCGCCGAAATGGCAGCCACCGAGAAAAAGATTCAAGATCTGCAACAGCAGGCGGGAACGACTCCCGATCGTTTGACTACGCAGATGCGGCAAACCGATGATGCAGGAGTTCTGCAGGGGTTAAAGAGCCAGTTGCTTACTCTCGAGCTGAAACGCACCGAATTGCTGACCAAGTTTCAGCCGACCTATCCGCTGGTGACGGAAGTCGACAAGCAGATTGCCGATACTCGAGCCTCGATTACCGGGGAAGAAAGCAAGCCGCTGAAGGAAGAGACCACAGACCGCAATCCGACCTATGCCTGGATTAATGAAGAGCTAGCCAAGGCCAAGTCTGATTACAGCGCACTGCAGGCGCGCGCCACGGCCACGCAAGCCATCGTGGGCGTTTACCAGGCCAAGGCTCACCAGTTGGAAGAGAGTGGGTTGGTTCAGCAGGACCTTCTGCGGGAAGAGAAAGCCAACGAAGACAATTATCTTCTTTATATGCACAAGCGTGAAGAAGCTCGCATCGCCGATGCCCTTGACCAGACGCGCATTTTGAATATCGCGATGGTGCAGGAGCCGACGGTGCCGCTTTACCCGGTTCGCTCGCCGTGGATGTTCGGCGTGGTCGGTATTCTGATGGCTGGAATGGTGAGCGTGGGACTGGTCTTCACTCGCGAATATCTGGATACCTCGTTCAGGACACCGTCCGAAGTTCTTTCCGAGTTGAACATTCCGGTGCTAGCGGCGGTGCCTTTGCGTGTGAATCCGAAGAGGGCAAGCAACGGAAACGGGAATTCTGTTTTGCAGGTGGAAGAAGTATTCAACGGGCACAATGGCAGCGAGCGACCGCAGTAATTTCACAGGGATCAGGGAAAGAGGACATCGGGATGTTTCTGAAATACTACGGCCTTCGCGAACAGCCTTTCGGCGTTACTCCGGACCCGCGCTTCCTTTATTTGAGCCCCGCCCATCGCGAAGCACTTGCGTCGCTGGTTTACGGCATCGAGAGCGGTCTGGGCTTTTTGGCGTTGATCGCATCTCCGGGGATGGGCAAGACCACCCTGCTGTTTCACCTGCTGGAAAAATTCCGCACTTCGGCTCGCACCGCATTCCTTTTTCAAACCCAGTGCAATTCGCGGGAGTTCATGCGTTTCCTCCTCGCCGAGTTGGGTTATGGCTCGGATGATCAGGATTTCGTGCGCATGCACGAGGAGTTCAACAAACGCCTCCTGCAGGAAGCTCGCGCTGGAAATCGTTTCATCGTCGTGATCGACGAAGCTCAAAATCTGGATCCGTCGGTGCTGGAAACGGTTCGCCTGCTTTCGGACTTTGAAACTCCGCGCGCCAAACTGATGCAGATTGTGCTTGCCGGGCAACCCGAACTGGCCGATAAACTTGCCAACCCGCGCATGGCCCAACTGCGGCAGCGCGTGTCACTGGTGAGTGGCTTGCAGCCTTTGTCCTACGAGGAAACGAATAAATACATTCAACATCGCCTTCGAGTTGCTGGCCATCGAGGTGAGCCTCTATTTAGCGCCGCGGCATTGGCGCGCATTACCGAGTTTGCCGCGGGGATTCCGCGTAATATCAACAGCCTTTGCTTCAACTCCATGTCGCTGGGTTGCGCTTTGCAGCAGAAGGTAATGGACGCGGCGATCGTGGAAGAGGTGATCAGCGATCTCGACATCACCCGTCATACTTCGAAGACCTGGCGGGGGTCCAGCGAAATTGGGCCCGGAGCGGCGCAAGTGTATCAAGGTTCGACGGCAAACGTGTACGAGGGTTCGGCCGGCACGAGTTTTTTCTCCCCGCCTGCTGCGCGGCCCAATGGCGGCAGCCACGGATCAAATCTAAGCCCGGCGGAAGCGCGTGCTTACATGGAACAGATCACAGCGCAGTTGCACCGATCGAATCAGTTAGTATCGGAGGCCTTAACAGATCGCTCGAAACCGCCCCAAGGCGGGCCGGAGTAGACGACGTAGTGAAAACTCTCCAAGCATCGACAACCGGTTAATCAAGCTTCCCCCCGCATCACCCACGTTTTATAACGACCATATTCCTAGGAGTTTGCAGTGGGTAACGTACGGCGGCAGTTCTTACTGAATACAATGAAGCTGTTCGACCTGGTCCTGATGATGATTTCATTCGGGCTGGCTGCTGTCGTGCTTTCACAAAAGGCGACAGTTTCATTGACTGAGTTTCTATCCCTACGCATTAAGGTTCAGAATTTCGTAACGTTTTCTCTTCTGCTCGTGGCATGGCATGTCATTTTTTCTTCATTCGGAATGTATTCGTCGCGCCGTCTGGCGGGGCGCTGGGACGAATTTAAAGACGTTGTCAAAGCGACGACGCTGGGAACGTTCCTCTTATTTTGTTCGCACTTCATCTTTCACATCAGCCTGATCCGGCCGGAATTTCTGGGTGTCTTCTGGCTGGCGAGCACCGCTGGAACGATTCTGAGCAGAACGTTTATGCGGAGCGTGTTGCGGCGTCTGCGTCTCAACGGCAGAAATCTCCGCGACATGCTGATTGTGGGCACGAACGCCCGTGCAATTCAGTTTGCCGAAAAGATGCAACAGAATCCGGCGCTCGGTTATCGGGTAATGGGCTTTGTGGATGAGGATTGGGTGGGGCTGCCGCAGTTCCAGCGGTCCGGTTACGACATAGTTTGCGATTTCGACGGATTGCCGCAGTTTCTGCGTGGCAATGTGGTGGATGAAGTGGTCGTTACGCTGCCCATGCGCTCTTACCATTCCCGCGCATCCGATATCGCCGCGCTGTGCGAAGAGCAGGGAATTGTTATCCGGTTCATCTCCAATCTCTTTGATCTGAAGAAGGCGCGGTCGCGGTCGGAGGAGTTTGAGGGCGATTCTCTGATTACGCATTACACCGGCGGGCTGGAAGGCTGGCCGGTAGTATTCAAGCGCGCTGTCGATATTTTCGTGTCGGCAACGTTGATCCTTCTTTTACTGCCTTTACTCCTGCTTACTGCAATTGCGATCCGGCTCACGTCAAAAGGGCCGGCGATGTTCGTACAGAAGCGGCTTGGGTTGAACAAGAGGCATTTCGGCATTTACAAATTCCGCACGATGGTAATCGACGCGGAAAATCGTCAAAAGGAAATCGAGCACTTGAACGAAGTGAGCGGGCCCGTGTTCAAGATTAAAAATGATCCGCGAATCACACCTCTTGGCCGGTTTCTGCGCAAGACCAGCATTGACGAACTGCCGCAACTGTTCAATGTATTAAGAGGCGACATGAGCCTGGTTGGGCCACGGCCGTTGCCGATTCGCGACTATCAGGGTTTCAACGAAGATTGGCAACGCAGGCGTTTCAGCGTGCGGCCTGGCATTACCTGCCTGTGGCAAATCGGCGGCCGAAGCTCGATTTCATTCGAAAGATGGATGGAGCTGGATTTGCAGTATATCGACAAGTGGTCGTTAGCATTGGATCTGGAGATTCTGGTGAAAACCATTCCCGCGGTCCTGAGAGGCTCAGGGGCCGCGTAGGATGGGGACCAAAACCGTTCAAGCCCCCAGACAGCAAGACGAGAAGTTGCCGCTGGGCAAGAAGCTGTTGTTCGGCTTCGTATACGCCGTATTCATGCTCGTCACGCTGGCGATCGTGGGCGAAGTGGCTCTGCGCGTTCTTCCGCTCGGGAAATTCCGCAGCGCCCCTTTCCGGCAATACGATCCGCAGCTCGGCGTCTCGCTGATACCGAACATGGATGTAATCCACAGCCGGGGTTGTTTTACCGGTCACGTTGTGACGAATCGCTGGGGATTTCGTGATCGCGGCCGCACGCTGGAAAAACCTCCAGGCGAGTTTCGCATCGCTTTAGTCGGGGACTCGGTTGTGGAAGGTGTTCATGTAAACCCCGATCAGGTCATGAACATCCAGATGGAAAAAGAGCTTCAGCAGCAGGGGTACAAAAACGTTGAAGTCCTGAACTTCGGGATTGAAGGTATTGGCACCACGCAGGAATTGATCATGTACAAGGAGCGGATCCGGCAGTTTCATCCGGATCTGGTGATTCTGACGGTCTCCGATAACGACATCATGAACAATTCCTCAACCCTGCAACCGAAGTCGTACGGCATTCACACCTGGTATTGCCCATACTACAACCTCGACTCGAACGGAAATCTGGTTTTTCAACCCGTGCAGACGCGGCATTTCAACGGGCTGATTACGTTTCTCGAGCGTCATTCTTATCTGGCCTATTATGTCGAGCGCATCTGGTTTCGCGCCGATCTCCCCTTGTACCGTTGGCACGGCATGCCGGTTTATTTTGGAAGTTATTCGGACGATCCGCTTGATCCCGAGTGGCAGAGCGCATGGACGGTCACTGAAAAAGTGATGGCCAAAATGCGGGACACGGTTCAGGCGGACGGCGTGAAATTCGTGATGGTTCCCTGGAGCAACTTCAGCGATATTCAGCCCGACTGGCGGGAGCGGCTGACTACGCAATTCGGGCCGCTGCCAAAAGAGTTGGTTCCACAGAAGCTTGACCAGCGACTGCAGCAGATTGCGAGCCGGGAAAATATTACGATCGCTTCACTGACGCCGTTTATGCAGACATATCGCGACCAGCATCATTTACAGTGGCCGTATTTCTCGCTCCCCTGCGATCCGCATTTCAGCGCGCTGGGACATCAGGTAGCGGCTGAGGGCATGGTCGATCTTTTGGAGCGGCAGCAGTGGCTGCCTGCGCAGAGTTCTGCAAATTAGCAAGTTTGTGAATGGATGCGAGTTCGGCATCCGTTCCTAGCTCATACCGATCTCAAAGGAGACATCCTCATTATGAAGTTTATTAAATCAACTGTGCGAAACGTCCAAACCGCCGGCGAACTTATGCATTTCTTCGGCCGTCACAAGCGGTGGTGGCTCTTTCCGATCCTCATCACGCTATTCCTGTTGGGAGCGCTAATTGTCGTTGGCCAGAGCTCGTCTCTCGCGCCGTTTATCTACACGATGTTCTAAGCGAGTTGCGAGCGGTAACGATAATTTCCATGGGGGCAAGTGAATGAGTACGGGTGCGAAAAAGCGCGGTGGATTCTTAAGATTCATCGGCTGGTTTTTGGCCATCTGCCTGGTGATGGAGTTGGCCCTGCGTCTGTTTGGCTACGGTTCGTTTACGCAGTATCGGCCGGATGCCAAACTGCTTTGGGTTCCGGAGCCGGGCCGCACGCTAACGGTAGAGAATCATCTTCCCATCACAATCAACGATCAGGGCTTCCGCTATCCGGTGGATCTGGTTGCAAAACAGAAAAACCAGTTCCGGGTGATGGCGTTTGGCGATTCGACGACGCAAGGCTGGGGCGTGAATGACAGCCAGCATTACAGCGCGTTGCTGGAGAAACAACTGAACGAGGGCGCCTGCGGGCGCGAGCAGTTTCAGGTGGTTTCCGCGGGAGTGAATGCGTACCCGAATTCGCTGGTCGAAGAGAAATTGAAGGAAGTGATCGACGATCCTACGTTCCAGCCGGACGTTGTGATCCGTGCCTACAGCTTTAACACAAATTTTGAAAATCTTCCCAAGCTGCAGGGCGCGGCGCGCGAGCAATTTTTGCGGCGGGTTGAATTCAAGTCGATCGTGCGCCGCAGCGCGCTGTACAACTTCTTCATCGAAGACCTGTTCCGCCAGCTGGCATACTACAAGCTGCGCCATGTGCTGATGCAAGGCTCGCTCTCGACCGTGGAAGGCAACGGCGATTTGGACGTGACCTCGTTCGATGCCAGCCTCGAAGAGAGTCTGCGGTTGACTCAGGAGCACCACGCTCAACTGGTTCTTCTTGTGCTGGCGGGCGATGGATTGGTGAAGGATAGCGACATGCATCCGTTCCAGCGTGCGATGCTCGATTTTGCCGCAGCCAACCATCTTCCGGTTGTGAACATGATCGAAGTTTTGCGCCATGAAGATCAGAAAAAGATGTACATGGACCCGGCCCATCCTACTGTCGCCGGACACAAAATTATCGCAGACCAGCTTTATCAGGTGATCCGGCAGCTTCCGGCTTATAACGAAGCCTGCCAGGCGCCGGCCGTGAGTGTGGCGAATTCTGCTGCGCCGAATGCTTCTGCGAACGGCGTGGTCACTCACTAACCAATAGGTGACGAAAATGTGGGAGATGCTGAAAAAAGCGTGGGCGGCATGGAAGGCCTTCGGTAAAAAAGTCGGCAACTTCCAGGCTCGTGTGTTGCTGACGATTTTCTACGCGGTGCTGATGCTGCCGTTCGGTTTGGCGGCGCGGCTGTTCAGCGACCCGCTGCGCATTAAGAAAAAGCCCGATGCGTGGCTCGATCATCCCAAAGAAGCATACGACATGGAGTGGGCGCATCGGCAATAGCGATAGCGAGATTTTCGTCCTGCAGATGAGAACGCGGGACTTCGAAATGACGCAACGTGATTTTTCAGGAGAGTAGAAGACCATGAAATTTATTAAGAACAGCGCGCGCAACATGGGAGTCGCCGGCGAATTGCTCAGCTTCTTCATGCGCAATAAGAGATGGTGGCTTGTGCCGATGGTGGTGAGTTTGTTCCTGATCGGTGCGCTGATTATTCTTGGACAGAGTTCGGCGATCGCGCCATTCATCTACACGTTGTTCTAGGATCGTTAGAACGAGAGCGAATTTACGATATGGCTGGAACTGCACTGAACCCGACACGCAGAGAAGGATTGAGCGTCAGCAGGCCCGATCCGCGCCGGCGCAATGCGCTGATCGTCGCCGTTTTGTGTGTGATTACAGCCCTTGCCATGGGGCTGTTTTACGCCCTCGTCTCCGACCAGGTGATTTCGATTCTGGGTGTTGGAGTAGGAGTATTCGCGCTGCTGGGTTTGGTTCTTTCCGTCTCTGGAGTCAATCGCAACCGCAATCTGATTTTTGCCCTCTGGTGGATACTGCTCAGTTCGGAAGGCTTTTTTTCTTACATGACGGAAGACGCCGAGGGTGGCCAGATCACGAGTGGCGCGTATTCGGAAGTGATGGTCTGGGTTTTCATCATTTTCGCCTTCGCTTTGTACTCGATAAAAAATCCGCAATATTTCCGCAAGATCTTTTCCGGTTCATACAAATGGGTGGCATGGTTCGGAGTGGTTTGCTTTCTGTCGTGCGCCTATGCGGAGCAGCCTTTCTTCTCGCTGGGCTGGATCGTCAAGCTTTTCCTCGCGATCGCGTTGCTCGCCGCGTGCAATCAGGAGATCAAGGACGAGAGCGATCTACGATTGTTCCTGCGTGTGAGCCAGTGGGCGTTTGCGTTCCTCGTGTTCGCTCCGCTGCTGCGATTAATGGCTGATCCCGCAGTTCTTGCTACCGGCCGCTTGTTTGATGTGGGGACGGCTCCGACCATGCTCGCCGCGGACGCTGGAATTCTGGTTCTGCTTTCCCTTGCGCTTTCGCAGCCAGGGCGTCGCGGGTCGGCTTTGTTCTTCGCCATATTCGGAATGGCGACCATGATTCTGGCGGCAGGCAAAGCCGGATTCGTGGCCTGCGTGTTTTCCGGACTGATCTTTTTCATCTGGCAGGGAAAATTTAAGTCTGCCGTATGGTTTCTGCTCGGCTTGCTGGTGGTTGGCGCGGGGCTGATGGCCCTGTCACCTGGTTTGGCCTCGTACATCACAGGTTACTTAGGTACCGATCAGGCCGGCACAGTCACGGGCCGGACTGACGTGTGGACCGCCGGATGGCAGCTCATCAAGCAGAAGATGATTTTGGGACGTGGTTTCATGTCCTCCCGCTTCCTAGCTTACAAAGTTGACATCTCGTGGCAGCCGGGGCACTTGCACAACGGATTTCTCGAAGTCTGGTACAACAATGGCCTAGTCGGGCTATTTGTCATGCTGATGATGCATGGCATGATTATTCGCAATCTGGTCCGAGTGATGCGACGAGTATCACTGCCGCTGGCCGCCGGGTGCTTTGCGGTTTATCTCAATATTCTGATTAACGGAATGGTCAGCCGTGCTTTTGGCAGCCGGCCGGATGCTACTTTTACCATGATGTTTGCGCTGGTTTTTATCAGCGAGAGGCTATTGCAGCAAGTGAGCCAACCTCAAGAGCAGGTGCTTCCGAGTTGGCCTCTCGTGCCCGCCCCCGCCAAGTAATTAGACCTCTGAGACTTTTACAACAGGAGAACAATCAAGCAATGTGGAATATGTTGAAGCGGGCCTGGGCCGCGTGGAAGGCCTTTGGCAAGAAGGTCGGTAACTTTCAAGCACGCGTGCTACTCACGATTTTTTATGCGGTGCTGATGCTGCCGTTTGGCTTGGCAGCGCGATGGTTCAGCGATCCTTTGCGGATCAAGAAACTGCCCGATGCGTGGCTCGATCATCCTGACGAAGCCTACGACATGGAATGGGCGCACCGGCAATAAAGCGAACGCGATCAAAAGAAATTATCAGCCGATATTCGAAGAGAACGAGGAGAGAATGTACATACTAGGGATCAGTTGCTATTACCACGATGCGGCGGCGGTGCTGCTCAAGGACGGAATGCTGGTGGCCGCGGCGGAAGAAGAGCGCTTTACGCGCAAAAAGCACGACTACGACTTTCCGAAGAATGCCATCAAGTTCTGCCTTGAAGAGGCCGGGATTACGGGCCAGGATCTCGATCACGTCGTATTCTTCGAAAAACCTTTCCGCAAGCTCGACCGAATTCTAATGATGGTGCTGCAGACTTATCCGCAGTCGTGGAAAGTTTTTCGCGAGTCGATGATCACGTGGATGGTCGACAAGCTGTGGGTCGCAACGACGCTTCAATCGGAGCTGGGCATCAGCAAGGACAAAATTCTGTTCAGCGAGCATCACTTGTCGCACGCGGCCAGTGCATATCTTTGCTCGCCGTTTGAGGAGTCGGCGGTGCTCACGGTTGACGGCGTCGGCGAGTGGGTGACGGCAACCTGGGGCATAGGGAAGGGGAACGATCTCAAGCTGAATAAGCAGATTGAATTTCCGCACTCGCTCGGTTTGCTGTACAGCGCGTTCACCGCGTTCCTTGGCTTCGAAGTGAACGAAGGCGAATACAAGGTCATGGGCATGGCGCCTTATGGCGATCCCATTTATGTAGATAAAGTGTGGAAGCTGGTTCAGCTGAACAAAGACGGATCGTTCTCGCTGAATATGGACTACTTCAGCTTCCATCATTCCACCGAGAAGACTTACAACAGCAAATTTGCGGCGTTGTTTGGCGAGCCGCGGCCGGAGAAGATGCTGTTCTTCACGGAAGAAACCGGGTTTCCGGCATACTTCGGAACCCCGCCAGGAAATTTCAAAGAGCTATCGAAACAAAACAAGCATTATGCCGATATCGCCGCCAGCATTCAGAAGGTGACAGAAGACATCCTAGTGGGCATGGCGAAGAATCTTCACCAGACCACCGGAATGAAGAATCTTTGCATGGCCGGCGGCGTGGCGCTGAACAGCGTGGCGAATACCCGCATCCTGAAAGAGTCTGGCTTCGAGAACATGTATGTGCAGCCGGCAGCGGGCGACGGCGGCGGCGCTCTCGGCGCGGCATTGTGGGCATACAACACTCTGCTCGGCAAGCCGCGTAATTTCCAGATGGAGCACGCTTACTGGGGGCGCGAGAATCGTGACGCGGAAATCGGAGATTTCCTCAAGCAAAACAACATTCCGCACACCCGGTACGACGACGAAGATAAATTGCTCGATGCGGTGGTCAATAACCTGACCAGCGCGAAAGTCATCGGCTGGGCGCAGGGGCGATTCGAATGGGGTCCGAGAGCGCTGGGCAGCCGATCGATTCTTGCTGACCCGCGCAATCCAGAGATGAAGGATATCGTGAACACGAAGATCAAGTTCCGCGAGCCTTATCGTCCGTTTGCGCCGTCAGTGCTCGCGGAAAGCGTAGAGAAATATTTCGAGCTTCCGAATGCGATGAACATGTCCCCCGCGCGCTACATGCTTTATGTGGTGCCGGTGAAGGAAGAAGCGAAGAAAGTTCTCCCCGCCATCACGCATGTGGACGGCACCGGACGTTTGCAGACAGTGTTCAAGAATCAGAGCCCGCGTTATTACAAGATGATCGAGAAGTTCGGCCAGGCGACCGGCGTACCCGTCGTGCTGAACACGTCGTTCAATTTGAAGGGTGAACCGATCGTGAACACTCCCGCCAACGCGTACAACACTTTCGACAAGAGCGAAATGGATGCGCTGGTGCTGGAGAACTTCATCATCGAAAAGCAATCGACGAATTGATTTGAAATCCTCCCTCGGGACTCAAGCCCGGACTTGAATGGGCTTGAGCGCACGCTGCTAACGCTTGCGCGATCCCAACCATAACTTTCCGGAGCAGGAGAGACTCGTGCCGACTGAAGCGGTACTCGACCAAACCAGCGAGATTCCCAATTATCGCGTGCTGGGCGTGCGCGTGGATGGGGTGCAGATTCCGGACGCAATTCAAATCCTGGAGTCCTGGATTGGCGAGCGATCTCGCACCCGTTACGTTGCGGTGACTGGCATGCACGGTGTTTCCGAGGCACGTGAGAAAGAACAGTTCCGCAATGTGCTCGAGTGCGCGGATCTGGTTGTCGCCGACGGAATGCCGCTCGTGTGGTTAGGACGCTGGCAGGGACATCATCAGATGAAACGGCGCGTCTACGGCCCGGAGTTGATGGAAACTTTTTGCCGCGAGACGGGACCGAAGTATCGGCATTTTTTTTATGGAGGCGCGCCAGGCGTTGCTGATTACCTCGCTCGCGTGGAGCATGAGAGGCACGGTATTCGCGTCGCCGGCACATATTGTCCCCCGTTTCGACCGCTTACGGAAAAGGAAGAACAGGAAGTTCAGCGTATCGTCGAAGCGGCTGCGCCCGATGTCCTCTGGGTAGGACTTAGCACCCCAAAACAGGAGCAATGGATGTATGCGCATCGCGACTCGTTGCGCGTGCCGGTAATGCTCGGCGTGGGAGCTGCGTTCGATCTGAATACCGGGCGCCTGTCGCAGGCCCCGCGCTGGATGCGGGAGAACGGTTTGGAGTGGCTGTATCGTTTGTGCGCGGAGCCGCGACGTTTGTGGTCCCGCTACATAGTGAACGGTTCGAAATTTGTCTGGGCGGTTTGCCGGGAGCATTTCGCTCCCCGGATTTTTAAGCAGGAAAAGGCTTAATCCTCAATCCCCCGGGTTCTCGAGTTAAGAGCAGTAGAAGAAATTTAAATTATCTTCAGGAGACAAGCACACAATGAGCAAGCAAAAACGGATCTTAGTAACGGGGGCGGGGGGATTTATCGGTCATCACCTGGTAAAGAGGCTGAAGAGAGAGGGCCATTGGGTGCGCGGCGCGGACATTAAGATGCCGGAGTATGAATTGAGCGCGGCCGACGAGATGGAAATTCATGATCTGCGCAAGATCGACGAATGCCTGCTCGCCACTCGCGGCGGCATCGATGAAGTCTATAACCTGGCTGCGGACATGGGTGGCATCGGTTACATCACCGCTAATCACGCCGATATCAGCCGTAACAACATCCTGATTAACGCTCACATGCTCGAAGCGAGCCGCCAGAACGGCGTCCAGCGCTTCCTATTTTCCTCGTCCGCTTGTGTGTACAACCAGGCCAAGCAGAAAGATCCTGATGTGAAGCCGCTGACCGAAGAGGATGCTTATCCCGCTGATCCGGAGCCGGGTTATGGATGGGAGAAGTTGTTTGCCGAGGAACTCTGTCGCTATTACTACAAGGACTACGGTTTTGAAACTCGCATTGTGCGTTTCCACAACGTTTATGGGCCACTGGGCACTTATGAAGGCGGCAAAGAAAAAGCTCCTGCCGCTATCAGCCGCAAAGTAGCTCTCGCCAAGAAGAATGATGAAATCGAAGTATGGGGCGATGGCGAGCAGACGCGTTCTTTTATGTATGTCGATGACTGCGTCGAAGGGCTCACTCGGCTGATGGCATCGAATCATCGCGACGCGTTGAACCTGGGCACGGATGAACTCACTACAATCAACAATCTTGTCGATCTGATTGCGGGCATCGCTGGCAAGAAAATAAACAAGCGCCACAATCTCACCGGACCTCAGGGCGTTCGCGGCCGCAATAGCGACAATACACGCCTCCGCGAGGTTCTCGGCTGGGAGCCGAAGATTTCCCTCGAGCAGGGACTCAGCATCACCTATCCATGGATTCGGTCCCAAGTGACGAGCGAAAAGCACGAACTTGCAACCGTGGATGGAGACTAACCGGCGGGGATTTGCAGACGCAGTGGGACCTCGCATGGTAAATGAAAAACCTTCGGGACCGTTGTTCGTTGTCGGAATGTGGCGTTCCGGAACTTCGCTCCTGTATACGTTATTGAACAAGCATCCGGAGATCGCCCTCATGTACGAGGCCGATCTCCCTCTGCTTCCCGGGCTTTTTCACAGTTCAGGCGCGAAAGCCGATTGGCTTGAACGCTGGGAATTCTGGAATTCTGCACTCACTCGCCACCGCATCGATCGCCGGCAGATTCCATCTGGCGTTCGTGATCTGAAAAGTGCGGCGGAAACTGTGTGGAAACAGTATGCGGGCGGTGCGATCTACGGCGAAAAGTCTCCGAACTATTACGATTCGCTGCAGTGGATATCGCACAAATTCCCTAACGCGCGATTTGTTGTCATCTGGAGGGATCCAACCGACATTTGCCGCAGCATAATTCGCGCTGCGCAAACCGGTTCCTCGTTTTTCGCCAAGCGTGGAATCACCCATCGTGCTCTGATCGGTATGCGCCGGCTGAAAACCGCATGTGAAGCCCTTCTTCGTGAGGGGGTTCCTCTTTATCAGATTCAGTACGAAGAAATGATTAAGAACCCCACCCCGGTTTTATCCGGTGTGTGTGATTTTCTTGGCATTCCGTTTGATCCACGGATGTCTTCGCTCGAAGGTGGGGATCGATCGGCAATTTATGAGGCCGATCATCACGCGGGGGTGAAGAGCAACACGATTGGGCATAGGAATGGAAAAAGCGGCCAAGATGTCTTGCCGCAGGAATTCAAAAATAAAATCGAACGCTACGTAGTCCGATGGCAGCGGGAATACCACGGTGCGTGGCCGCTGTTTCCGAAGCTGGCCGCTGAAAAACATGCTGAGCCGACTTTAATCGAGCGCGGCGTCGATGAAATGTCGTTTCGCCTGCTGCGCGCCTTCGATCGTTTCACATCGCTGGTTTACTGTGTCGCGCCGATTGCATTATTGCGACGCTACCGAGCGGCCAAGGCACAGTCCGCGCCGAAGGCAGAATTGATCGCAAAAGAATCCTCCGCCATAACAGAAGTGTCTCCCCGCGCGTAGTCGAATAAAGGGACCATGCCAATTCTTCGCAAAGTTCGCTTCACCCTCGCCAAAACGCAAGCCCGCGCGCCGCTCGTGTGGGTGCGCCATCGTAACTTTCAGGTTTCGGATACCTTTGTAGGTTCGTATCCCCGTTCGGGCAGCACATGGTTGCGGTTTATGCTGCTGGAAGTTCTCTCCGGAGAGGCCTCGGGATTTTCGAAGACCAACGAAATGCTTCCCGACGTCGGTCGCCATGGAACGGGAGCCCGCGTTCTTCCCGCCGGCGGCCGGTTGATTAAGACCCACGAACCGTTCCGCCCCGAATACAAAAAGGCGATCTATCTGGCGCGCGACCCGCGGGACGTTGCACTTTCCGAATTCGCTTACCAGAAAGCGCTTGGGCTTGCCGGCGATGACTTCAACGTTTACCTGCTGCGATTCCTGCGCGGCGACGTCAACCCGTTTGGTTCCTGGACAAATCATGCTACATGCTGGATGGAAGCGGCCGACAGTGGCCGTTCCGAGATCCTGCTTGTCTGTTTCGAAGAACTGAAGCGCAACTCGGTGCAAGAACTCTCCCGTATTGCAGAATTTCTGGGTGTCCCAGTGCCGACCGCAAGAATTTGCGAAGCCGTGGCTAACAACTCGATGGACAAAATGCGGCAGAAGGAAAAGGCTGATCCGCAGCGAGCCTCGTCCAAAGGGAAGTTTGTTCGCAGCGGCTCTGCCGGGGGCTGGCGCAATGCGTTCACCGAAGAACAGTGTCAACTTGTACAACAATACGCAGGTAATATCATGGCGAGGCTGGGCTACTCTGCGGTAGAGTCGGTGGAAGGGAAATTCGCATGAGTGTCGAAAAAATCAGACGATCCGAAGCTACGCCCATCCAGAAGAAACCAGCAGGCAGCACCGGCGGTGTCCAGTGCCTGCGATGCCGGCACGAACTCGAAAGCTATGTGTTCACCAAGTTCACTTTCCTGCCATATGGCTCGGCTGGCGGTAACGTTGTGCTGGAGTGCCCGAAGTGCGGTCACATTGAATTCTTGTCGCAGAATAGCCCCCTTCTGCGTCGCCTGAATGCCAAGCCAGTTGCTGTTGGCGATGGCGATTAATCGTCCTCCCTCAATTCCTTCGTTGTAAGATTTCTTCAGCTACGAACTGAGCTTCAGTTCGTTCTGCGCGCCTGACCGTCCGATTTCGAAAACCCAGTTTCCAGGGAAATTCAACCATGCGTATTTTGGGTATCTCGTCTTTCACACACGATATCGCTGCGGCACTACTCGAGGATGGCGCAATTCGCGCCTCGATCGAAGAAGGCAAACTCACGCGTTCGAAAACTACGCGCGGTGTTCCCGAGGCAGCGATCGAGTTCTGCCTGAAGCGTGGCGCAATTGAGTGGAAGGACCTGGACCGGGTGGCGGTTGCGAGCAAGCCGTTCCAGGGGTGGAAGCGCCGCTCTGTCGCCGGAGCCAAAATTTCTCCGTTCGCTCCTGTCGCGTCGGCTTATTGCCAGATGGCTGAGATTGGCCGACTGTCGCGGGAGATGGGGCATCACCGCCTGTTGCGGCTGCTGGATGGCACTTCCACGGGCCGCACCGTGAATGTCGAGCATCATCTTTCCCACGCCGCCAGCGCCTTCTTTCTTTCTGCGTTCGACCGCGCGCTCATTGTAACTATGGACGAGGACGGCGACGGTCAGTGTGGGTTGCTCGCGGTGGGCGAGGGTTCCCGCATTCGGGTGCTCCGCAATATTGCTTATCCACACTCGCTGGCATGGCTCTATTCAAAGGTTACGGAAGCACTCGGCTTCAATCCCCATAGCGATGAGCACAAAACGCAGTGGCTCAGCCTCGAAGGCGAACCTTTGTATCGCGATGTGTTTTATGAGTTGCTGGGGAAATCGGGTCGGGGCACCATCCGATTTAATTCCGCCTATCTCGAGCATGGAGTTGGCGGGCGTTTCGCTCTGTCGGCGAAATTCTGGAACAAGCTGCGTCTTCCGAGGAGTCGCGCTGAATGGAGCGACGAACAGCGCCGCGCACTTGCCGCCAGCGTCCAGCAGGTATGCGCAGAAAAGATTACGGAGATTGTCGAGACGCTGCGCAAACAGGAAGGAATCAACGAGGTTTGCCTGGGTGGCGGGCTATTCCAAAATGTATTGCTGGTGGCGGAACTGGAAAAGAACCTTGGCCTGAATTCCGTGTTTGTTCCGCCTGCTCCGGGCAACTCTGGTTGCGCTCTGGGCGCTGCTTTGTACGTGCAACACCAGGTGCAGAAAGCGCCGCGCAAGCCTATTAACACTGATGCTTACTGGGGACCATCTTATTCACGGCACCAGATCAAAGATATTCTCGATAACTGCAAAGCACGCTTCTCCTTTTCGATCATGCGCGATCGGCAGACCGAGAACGCGGTCGAATTGCTGCTGGCGGGGAAGATTATCGGATGGTTTCAGGGCGCTGCCGAATTTGGCCCGCGTGCACTCGGCAATCGCAGCGTGCTCGCTTCGCCGTGGGCGCCTTACGTCAAAGAAAATCTCAACGACTTCATAAAGCATAGGGAGTGGTTCCGGCCGTTTGCGGTTTCCATTCCAGCGGAAGATGCGCCTCGATATTTCGAGTGCTCGCAGCTTTCCGAGTCGATGAATTCGCTGGCGCGAATTCGCAGCAGCGCGGATGGTTTGCCCGAGGGCTTTGTGTTACGCGATGGACTCGTTCGCCTTCATACGGTAAAGAGACAGAGTAATCCGGAGCTTTGGGATCTGCTGAAGCGCTTCGGAGTTTCTGCCCCTGCGCCTATGCTGCTGAACACGTCGTTCAATCTGTTCGGGGAACCGCTGGTGGTCAGCCCGCTCGATGCGATTCGAAGCTACGCCTGCTCCGGCATCGACGCGCTACTGATGGATAATTTTCTCTTGACGAAGGCTCCTTTCCAGCCATCGTCCGAGTTCAAGCATGAGTCGAAGCAGAAGAGGGAATCGGCATCGCTTTCGCTATCGGGCTTCTAGAGTTTTTCGAGCAGATTAGGTTAAAGGGCAGCGTTCTTTGCGAACGCTGCCCTTTTTGCTTTCGAAGGGCATTCCTAAGAGCGGTAATATGTATAGGTCCGGACACCATATGTTGAAACCATATCGTTTCTTTCTCGCATTTGTCTTGCCGAGCCTGTGCTTGCTCGCCGCCTCCTACGCTGGAGCGGAGGGGGCCACGGGCGCCCCTATTCCTCCTACTTTCTTCGGCATGCACATCAATCGTCCCAACACACCCTGGCCCGATGTCCCCTTTGGCAGCCTACGGATGTTGGGCAACATGACTACGTGGTATCACCTTGAAGGCGCGGGACGGGGGCGGTACGACTGGCACAATCTCGACGTCTGGCTGAGTGCAGCGCGGGCGCATAAGGTCGACGTGATGTATACCTTCAGCCGTACTCCAGGATGGGCGGCGGTGAGCACTCATGAAGCGTGCGGCCCGCGCCAGGACTCAGCCGATTGCGCTCCTCCCTCCGATCTGATGAAGACTGCAGCCTGCCAGGCGCCGCTTTCCGGCGTTACTACGACTGACTGCCAGTTTAAGGAGTTCGTCACGAGCCTGATGAATCACGTTTGCAGCGGAACCGCGCCAAACAAGAGCTGCCAGATGACGGCGTATTCCTGCTGGAACGAACCGAACCTTGATGGTTTCTGGGTGGGCACGTATGCGGAAAGCGCGAAGATGTGTGCCGACATGGTGAAGATCGTGAAGGACCAATGTAAGAGTTGTGTCACGCTGACTCCCGATATTTCAGCGGCGACTTCGGGGGATACCAAAGGAAACGGTGATAGCCGTTCCTACGACGAGTGGACGGCACACTTCCTCGCCGCTTACAGCAATTTTAGTAATGAATATCCCGACGCCGGGGCGTTCCACCCGTACGCAGCACGAACCTGGAACATTAATCCGGTTCCGTTTCCTGAGACTTTTGGGGGCAGCGGCTGTCCCGGCGGCGGGCAATCGCCCGTTTGTCCCGATACGTTGCTGGGCAAAATCGCGACCATGCGATCGATTCTCGATAGCGGTGGTATGTCAGGTAAACCGCTGTGGGCGACCGAAGGCGGTTGGGGCACGAACGGCGAGTTACCCGATCCTGAAACGCAGGCTGCGTACGTGGCGCGCTGGCTTATCCTGCAGGCCTCGGCGGGCGTGCAACGCGCTTATTGGTTCATGTGGGATAACGGCGGGGACGCGCGCGGCTGGGGCGGACTGTGGGATGCGCGTGATGGAACGAACAAAGCGGGCGTTGCCTATGGCCAGGTTTACAACTGGCTGGTGGGTGCAACTTTCACTAAGGCGTGCTCCGGCAACCAGGGCATTTGGACGTGTGACATTTCGCGGCCCGGTGGTTATTACGGAAGGATTGTATGGAACACCCTGAACTCATACGATCCCGGTTCAACTTATCGCTACGCGCCCGGCGGCGACTTCACGCAATACCGTGACCTTGCCGGCGGCAAAATTGCGGTCCCGGCGTCGGGCACGATCAACATAGGGTCGAAGCCAATTCTGCTGGAGAAGCTTGCCGTACAGCCTCAGCAACATAGATAAAAAAGCGGCGAATCGTGAGTCACGATTCGCCGCAAGTTGCGCGGTCAGATAATCTCAGAAATCCGTTGCCGGGTTGAACGGAGCGGTCACGAATGTTGGAATCACAGTGGGTCCGGGAATGATCGGGTTCGACCTGCCGGCTTCGTTCGGATCGAAAACCACGAATCCAACTCCGGGCGATTCCGACAGAGAGTAATCGTCGTTGGGATAAACCGGATTGGCGAACCCCGGATTCTTTACCACACTTCCGGAATCTTCCCCGGTTGCGCTTTGCCAATTCGAAAGACTGGAGTAGTACTGCGATTGCGAGCGGCCTTGCGGTCCGGTCGTGTAGAACGGATTCGTGGGCAGCGCGCAGGCTTGACCGGGGGCGTAACAGTACATGTTGTCGGCATACTTCATGACTTCCGTGCAGGGACCGCCATTACAGTAGGCCATACCAGTCTGAACATATCCACGGTCGTAGTAAATCAGATTGTTGGTGAAGGAGAACTGCAGCACATCGTTCCCCGGCGGAACGCAGCCTTCCTGCTTGATGCCTTGGCGGCCGTAGGCAAAGATGTTGTTCTTGATCGTGTTGGTGGTATTCGGAGTTTGCGGACCGCAAGTTTCGGACTCTGTAGCTGCGGACACCCGATAGACGAGGTTGTTCTCGACCAGCGCGTTCGCGGTGTTTGCGTCGAGGTAAACACCCTGGCCGCCATACCCGTCCGCATCCAAAGCAGATGCGTCGCTGACATCGTGAATTTTGTTGTTCAGCGCCTGGTTGCCAGTGGCGTTGGGGTCGGTATTGAAGTAAACGCCGCCGAGGTCGTCCATAATACCCTGGCCGAGATTGTAGACATGGTTGTAAGACGCAATGTTGTTGAATGATCCATGTGAATTGGCGTGACCCGGAATGCACCCCAGGGCGCAGATCTTGATGCCGCCTTCATAGCCGTCGTAAATGTCGTTATGGGTGTAAGTATTGTCGTGGCCATCGCCCTGCAAGATGCCGTGCGCTCCGGGTTCGATGCGACCGAAGCCGCTGATCACATTGTTTTGAACCGTGGTGAACTGTGCTACGTTGGCGTCGGTGTCGTTGTATGCCGCAAGCGATCCGATACGTAACGCAAATCCTCCGACATCATAGAACGCGGAGTTTTCGATCGTGTTGTGGGCCGTGGTCGCTGATGTGCTGGTGGTGTAGAATTCCCAGCCGCCGCCCTGAGTCTGGGTAACGATTACGCCGTTCACCGTCACATATTGGCAGTTATAGCAAGCGACGGCTCCGGGGATGTTCGGATCCTCAGTGATAGAAGGGTAGCCGATTGAAGGAATCGTCCAGTCGTCGTGCTCAAACGTGATGCCCTGGAATGTGACGTATTGCAGCCCGGTCGCGACTAAAACCTGAGTGCTCTGGGGAACGATGACGGTGTCGGTTGGCGGATTCTCGCCGCTATTGGCGATGTAGGTCAGAACCCACGGAGTCCTCGATCGATCCAGGAACCACTGACCAGCCTGAGTCAATTCGTCCTTAATATTCTCGAGGACATAGCGATGGCCAACAATGAAGCCATGGTAGTAGTCCTGCTGATAGGTTGGCCCCGTGAGGTAGATGATGTTGCTGCCGGTGTCGATCGATTTGACACGAAGTATTGAGGTGTCCCACTTTTCGAAATCGTAAAGCTCGATGTCGCCTTGCGGGTATGGCGGACTCAGATTTTCCCAGTTGGCATTGATGGGATCGGTTTTTGTGTACTGGAAGCGATCGAAGCACTCCCATCCCAGCCCCGACATGTATACCGTGCAGTTGGGATCGGGCGCCGGCCCATTGGGCGAGCCGGGAAGATAAACCGTTGCGGCAACCCGGTAATAGGTTCCAAGGTAAACGCCAAGTCGCGGACGTAAACGCCGCTGGCCGTTGTAGAACATCTGCTCGAAATACTGCGTGGAAGATGGCAGCGTTGCCTGCCACTCGTTGCCGCTGTTGTGGACCCAGTTCGTGATTTTCATTCCGCCATCGATGACTGGTGCTTCGTTTGGATAATTTTCCCAGACCACGCCGAGAGTCGATGTGCCGGAGTCAGCCGTGCTAAAAGAAAGCGGCTGAGTGACGTAATAACTTCCAGCGCGCACCATTACCTGGATCGGATTTGTGCGGCCCTTAGGGTTTTGCAGAATTCCCTGAACGGCAGTCTGTGCGCGGCCGAGCGTGGCAAAAGGTCCGTCTGTGTTGTTGGAATTCGGGGCCGAGAGCGTGCCGCTCCAAGTGTCCCTTCCGTCGGTTGCGACGTAGAAGTCCGCAACGGTGCTCTGCGCACCCACTACCGTAACAGAGAGTGACTGGGTCGTGGTTTGCGGAGGCGTCGAAGAATCTGCGAGCTTTACCGTAAAGGTAAAATTACCCGTCTGCGAAGTTGTGCCGGCAAAATCTCCGGTTGAACCGCCAAGAGAAATTCCTGAGGGCAATTTTCCGGAGGTGACACTCCATGAGTACGGCTCAATTCCTCCAACACCTGTGGCTGACGCACTGTAGCTAGATCCGGCAGTGATCTGCGGCAGCAGGGTCGTTGTAATTTCAAGCACGCTGCTGACGGCGAAAACATAGGAGGCGCTTGCCGTGAGCTGCGTGGGCCATGAAGAGTCCGTGACTTGAAAAGTGAGATCGTATGAACCTGTCTGCGCCGTTGTTCCCGCCAGGACGCCCGTGCTGCCGGTGAATTTCAGTCCCTGCGGCAGCGTGCCGCTGGTTTGCTTCCAGTGATACGGAGACTTCCCACCGGTGCAACCAAACGTTTCCGTGTATGCTTGTCCCGCCATTGCTTCGGGAAGCGAATTGGTTGTGATCTTCAACGGGATCACCAGCGGCGTGACGACGACGAACACCGACGCCGATTTCTTGGTGTCCGCGCTGCTTGTGGCGGTTACCTTGTACGTCCATGTTCCACTGTCGACTTGCGGCGCAGTGTAGAGACCATTGCCGCTGATCGTGCCGTTACTAGCTGTCCACGTCACGCCCTGATTACCGGAGTTGTATACCGTCGCTTTGAATTGAAGCTGCTGTCCAGATTCAAGCGCGCCGCCCTCCGGAGAGACGGTGACGCTCACTGTGCCGGATGCGGCGATGATGATCGAAAAGTTTGATTTCACCTGATTCGAACCGGAGTCGGTTACGGTGACTGTTACAGGAAATGTGCCCGAAGCCGTGGGTGTGCCCGTGATACTGCCCGCTGTCTTGCTAACAGTCAGGCCGCCGGGCAGGCCACTCCCCGAAAATGAGTACGGTGAAGTCCCGCCGGTGACAGTCAGAACAGTGTTGTAGGTGATGCCCACGGTTCCTTGAGGGGCCTGTTCCTGAACCTGCAGCGAGGCTTCGGAATAAGCGCAAGCGGCGACGGTTATAACGAGAACAAAAAAAGCGGACGTAACCTTACTGACGCACCCTGCAATGCAGGGCTTGGGGGAGTGGCCTAGCATTTAACACCTCAAAATCGTTGATGGATGGGCGGTTTAGACCGAGCATTGCCGCCCAGCATTAGGAGACAACGAGATGCGACTCGATGTAAGGTCACAGAGGTGCATTGCCCAAACGCCAGTTTTGCGCGACCGGATTTCTTTAGAGTCAGCGCGCTCCGGCCTGAGCCAACAATATCGGTTGTTTTGTAGAATCAACAAGTTGCGTGGTGATACGAAACTTCAACTGGCATTTTTGACCAACGTAGGAATTTTCCGAGTTTCGGCTTGACACACCGATTCCTCGCCAGACACACTGAAGCTCAAGCCTTCTCGGTCTTCGACCCCTGCACCGCACGGTCAACTCCTCCAAAAAGACAGAGAATGTATCTTGTAGCTGGATGTTTTCCGGCTTGGCCGTTGCGTTACGCTGCGGTTCGGATCGCTGGTAAAAGGACGAACAGGAAGTTGAAACTGAATAGTAGGAAAGGAACGGCTTGTCGATTCTCGTAGTTGGTGGGGCGGGTTACATCGGAAGTCACGCTGCACGTGCACTGCGCCGCTGCGGATACGAAGTCATCATTTACGACAATCTATCGCGTGGGCATGCTTTTCTGGCGGATGGTTTCGAGCTGATTGCCGCGGACATTGCCGATCATGCGAAATTGAGCCGTGCCATGAACCGCGTAGATGCGGTGATGCATTTCGCGGCGCACTCGCAGGTGGGCGAATCGGTTCAGAACCCGCGAATATATTTTCAGAACAATGCCGAACTGGGATTGGCACTGCTGAATTGCGCGCTGGACGCGGGAATTTGCAGACTGGTTTTTTCTTCGACGTGCGCAGTTTACGGTGTGCCGCAGAAAGTGCCGATCACCGAAGATACACCGCGCCAGCCGGTGAATCCGTATGGCACGTCGAAGTTGTTCTTCGAGAATGCGCTGGAAGCTTATGACCGCGCTTACGGATTCCGCTACATGAGCCTGCGCTATTTCAACGCAGCCGGGGCCGACGAGAGCGGAGAAATTGGCGAGCTTCACGATCCGGAGACGCACCTGATTCCCGCCGCATTGAAAGCCATCTCCGGAGAACGCGGAGAACTGGAATTGTTTGGTTCGGATTATCCGACGCCAGATGGCACCTGCATCCGCGACTATGTTCACGTGAATGATCTCGCCGAGGCGCACGTGCTCGCGCTGAAAGAATTGGAAGCGGGTAAGAGTTCAGCCGCATTGAACCTGGGTACGGGCGTCGGACGCTCGGTTAACGAAGTGATCGGGATGGTGGAAGAAGTAACCGGCAGCAAAGTGCCCCGGCGTGTCGCTCCGCGCAGGGCGGGCGATCCGCCAGTTCTGGTAGCGGATCCATCGCGGGCTCACTCTGCCCTCGGGTGGAGCGCTAAACGCTCGCTCCGCGAGATTGTGCAAACCGCATGGCAGTGGGAGACGAAGGGAGTCCAGCCAATGCGCAGGAAATAGCTGCGATATGTACAGCCGAAGGAAAGCAGAGGCAGAAGATGGGAACCAATTTGAAGGGTAAGAAAGTTGCGGTGCTGGGCGCGGGCAAAATGGGAGGCATTTTGCTGCAAGCGCTGCTCAAGAGTGGCCTTTTGTCGGCAGAACGAACTACCGCGACGGTTGCGCATGAAGAAAGAGCGCGGGCTCTGGCAACAAAGCTAGGCATCACTGTGGGCACCGATAATCTGCAAGCGGCAAAGAGCGCAGATGTCATCCTAGTCGGAGTTAAGCCGCAGGTGGTGGAAGAGGTGATGGCTGAACTCCGCGGTCACCTGTCGCCTTCTCAATTAATTATCTCTGTAGCGGCTTCCGTCCCCAACAGCCTGATTGAGAAAACTCTGGACGCGCCCGTCCCGGTAATTCGCGCCATGCCGAATACACCGTCTATGTTGGGCGCAGGCATGACTGCTCTGGCGAAGGGCAAATATGCTGAGGCGTGTCACGTAGAAACTGCAACGGAGATGTTCAACGTGGTCGGCAGGACGGTGGTGGTCGATGAAAAGCACATGGATGCCGTGACTGGCCTTTCGGCAAGTGGGCCAGCGTACATCTACATCATCATTGAGTCTCTTGCTGAGGCTGGCGTCAAAGTGGGCCTGCCCAGAGATATCGCAACTTTGCTGGCTGCTCAGACGACGATGGGAGCAGCGCGCGTCGTGCTGGAGACAGGGGACCACCCGGCGCTGCTGAAAGACGCAGTAACCACTCCCGCCGGATGTACCGTGGATGGAATCATGGAATTGGAAGAGGGCAAGCTGCGAGTCACGCTGATCAAGGCTGTCGTCAAAGCCGCTCAACGGGCTAAGGAGTTGGCGTTCCCGGTCCACTGACGGTGATCCAAGCGGCTGCCAGGCCTCAAGTTCAACTGTCGATTTGCTCTCTATCTTCAACACCAAAGTACCATTTACCCTATTCTGAGGATGAGGTAGCTTAAGAGCGGTTGCAGGGGGCTGCGATCTGGAACTCCCGGTGTGCGCTGATTGATCGCCTTGAAAGCCCCAAACTTCCCTGAACCCTAGAAAATGCCATCGGCCAACGAAAACATCGAGAATTCTGCGGAAAACTCGGGGGAGAAGCAGCCCATCCGGGTAATGGCCGCCGATAGCACGCGCATGAATAGCCAGATGCTGGCCGACGTACTGGCTCGGGACAAGCGTTTCTTCGTGCTGCAAACGCAGATTTCGGCGGATGCCATCCTGGCGGCAGTGGAACGCGACCGGCCCGACGTAGTACTGCTGAGCCCCGCCCTTCAAAATGACACTGCCCGCGGATATTCTCTTACGCGCGAATTACGGTCGTTACATAGCGGCGTGCGCATTGTCATGCTTCTGGACCGTTCTGAGCGCAGCGCAGCGGTGGAGGCTTTTCGCGTCGGCGCGAGTGGAATTTTCTGTCGCTCCGAGTCGCTCAAATTATTGCCCCGATGTATTGCTTGTGTTCATGCGGGCCAGGTGTGGGCCAACAGCCACGAACTCAAGTATCTACTCGACGCTTTGGCAGAGGCTGTGCCTCGGCGGCCGATGGCAGAGGGCCGCGACGTTTCCGTGCTATCGAAACGGGAGCAGGATGTAGTGCGCGGTGTCGCAGATGGCCTGTCGAATCGCGAAATCGCTAAACAGCTCAATCTTACTGAGCATACGGTGAAGAATTACCTTTTCCGGATCTTCGATAAGTTGGGGGTTTCGAGCCGCGTCGAGGTAGTTCTGTTTGCATTCGGCCTTGGAGTCGGGGTTTCGGGAGATGCATCCGCCGGCGAAGTTTCGGACGGGGCTGAGGGGGTTACGGTTTCGGCCCGAGCTCGGAAGCGGCCCAGCGCCGCAAAGCGTCACTCGGATAAGGCTTCCACTGGCACCAAACCTGCGCGAAAAGTCCTACCAATCCAGCGATAGTTCATCCTCGCAGCACGCCGTATCGGAAGTCGAGTCTGTCCGGCATACGTTGCGAGGTGTCAACGGCGCAAGTATGCCTATTGGCCGGTGCCGGCCAAATTCACGGTTTGTGGGCTCGTTCCGGCACTATCGGTAAACTGCAGCGTGGCCGTCCGCGCACCTTTTGCCTTCGGGGCGAAGTCCACGCTGACGATACACTCGCTTTGTGCTCCTGTCGCGCTCCCGCACGTGTTCCCGGTGATATTGAAGTCGGTTGGATCCTTGCCGGTAATCGTGATGCTGCTGAATGTCAGCGTGGTGTTCTGAGTGTTGGTCAGCGTTTCATTTTTCGATCCGGTTGTATTTCCCACGGTAGCTGTTCCAAACGACATCGTCGCCGGAGAGAACGTTACGGGTTGCTTGCCGTTGCCCTGGAGGCTAATGCTCTGCGGACTGTTGCTGCCACTATCGCTGATGGTTACCGTTCCAGTCAGCGCTCCCGCGCTTTTTGGCGAGAAGGTAACTGTTATCGTGCACTTCGCTCCAGGTCCGATGCTCGTTCCACAAGTATTGACCTGGCTGTAAGACGAACTGTTTACGGAAATACTGATACCAGTTAAGGCCACAGATTGATTGTTGGTCAGCGTTATCGCCGGGGCGGTGACACTGGACCCGATAAATACGGTGCCGAAGGAAAGACTCGTCCGGGAAAGTGTGACAGCGGTAACGCCGGTGCCAGCGACGCTCACCGCTTGCGGACTGTTGCTGGCGCTATCGGTTATTTCGAGAGTCGACGAGAATGCGCCTGTGGCATTGGGTGTGAAAGTGACATTCAGCGTACAGCTTGCGCCATTCGCCACGCTGGTTCCGCAAGTATTCGTCTGACCAAAATTGGCGGGATTTCCTCCCGAAAACGCGATGCTATTGATCGTCAAAGCCGATCCCGAGTTGTTCGTCAGCGTGACCTGCTGGGCGGGGCTGGTGCTGCCGACGCCCATCGAACCGAGACTAAGGCTGGTTGGAGAAAGTGTGATTCCGGAGGACTGGCCGCAGCCTGGCAACTCAAAATTCGAAATTCTGGTGTGCCAGATGATTTCCGTTCCTGTTTGATTTTGCGGGTAATACTCATTGACATACCAGAACGTACAACCGTCTACGGGATCAACAGTCATGCTGTCGTACGATCCCCAATGCCAGGTGTTTTCCTGGTCGGCTGCGCCATCATAAAGCGTGAACTCTTGCGGAGCGCTGGCGTCGGTGAGACTCCACCACGAAGCGTTCATACCGGGATGAGTCTGGGCGCTGGAGACGCTGTAACCCACCGCAGCATTGCCCGACGAATCTTCCGCAATGCTGGGAATAAAACGATAAGTTGTTTTATCCGGACTGATCGTGCCGTCTTGATAAACCGTAGGAGTGCCTGACCCGCGCAGTTCGTACCACCGAATTCCCGTCTGTTGCGAGCTTCCCGGTTGTACGTCATGGCTCACAAGAAAAGACTCATAGGTTCCGAAATTGCGATAAGCAAATCGTGGCATGAACCGGTCGCCGACGGAGTCGATGGATTCCTTCGTGCTGCTCGTGGAGGGCTCAGGGACGCACACTGTTTGCACTGGGGATTTGACGTCGTAACATCCCGGGGTGTAGGAAGCGACAGAAACGGTAGATTGAGTGAATGTGCTGAGCGCAGGATTTGTCCAATTCAGGTGAAAATCCCACAAATTAAACGCATTTGAGGTCGTAGTCGAACCATCGATCGTAGGATTCTGAATGCTTACCATGTATTCATCGCGGCCGCTGGGCGGTGGAATTGTGCCATCAACATCCGCAGGAATCAAACTGTGTCCAAGGTAAATCCCGTCGCTTAACGGGCTTTTCACTTCGAAACACTGCGGAGGATTTGGCGTGCCGTTGATCAGCATGTTCGTGCGGTCGAGCGCGCAGGCGACGACGCCGACTTCGCGATAGTTCTGGTTGATGTCGTTGAGATCAATGCCTACGTAATAGGCGTTCGGCCAGGTTGCGATCTTCGGCCAATCCGGAAAGTAAACATTGCCTTCCGCGTTTTTACCCAAGATAGGGGCGAGCGCGATGGAATAGGTGTACCAGGCTAGCGAGGGCGAGCTGAGGTCGTCGGTATTGGAAATCGCGATGCAGTAGAGATAGTTGTTTTCAACTCCGGTGTGACCGGCAAGCACCCAGCGAGACGCCAGACGATCGAAGATGATCATGCCATCGCCGCTGATGGAGGCGCAGGCGTTCAAACCATTTTTTGTGAATGGCGCACTGACGGGTTGGGGAGTGCTCCAGACCGGGGCAAACGTGACTTTGTCGTAAGCCTGGTAGTAGAGATTGACGTACTCCATGAACTGCTTGGTGCCGATGGCGCCGTTGGGATCGACGTCGTACTCAGGTTTCGCGACCTGACTGGTGTCGACACCATCGAAGGACGTGACGCTCTGAGCCAGCGCGACCGAGGCTAACAACAAAAGTATCGCTAGACTTCCCGCTCTTCTCATACAACAAAAACTCCGGCTCACTTGGCTGCTTCGGTGAACGTCACGACGTAAGTGCCGACTGTCGCGGTGATTGAGTACATCCCGGCAGCCGGCGGCAGGGTATAAGTAGCGCTAGCCTGCCCGGAACCGTTTGTGATGGGAGCGCTATTCAGAAAGCTGCCTCCTGCCCCTCCGTCGGAGAAGTTAACCGTGGCCCCAGCCACCGCGTTTCCATATTGATCCTTCACAACAACAACCAATGGTTTTGGCAGTTGCGTGCCGCGGGTAGCAGTCTGCTTGTTGCCTGAAGCAATCGTCTCGCTTGCGGGAGGTCCAGCCACAGAGGTTTCGTGGAAGGTCGCGACTGTAGCCGAACCCGACGAAGCGGTAACAGCAAAGCCGGTGTGTGCCGCGGTCGGAAGCGTCAAGGCCGTGGCTGCCTGGCCATTGGCTGCTGTGGTGGCGGGATCCGGTGAGAAGCTGCCCCCCACCGTATCGGCGAACGTCACTGACGCGCCTCCCACTTTGTTTCCGAAGCTGTCTTTTGCTACGACCGTCAGAGGCGAACCTAGAATGGTTCCTACAGTGCCGGACTGGGAAGATCCTGAGATCACCGAAAGCGTGGCCGCGGGACCTGCAGTGGCGATTTCGGTGAAGATTGCGGTCGTGTAGCCCGCGCTGGTAGCGGTTAGGGAATACGTCCCAGAGGTTTGCGGCAAAGTGTAGACAGTCGTCAAAAGGCCCGTGGAACTAGTCGTCCCACTCGCGGGACTGAACGTTCCACCTTTTCCACCATCGCTGAACGTTACCGATACTCCTGAAATTCCAACGCCAGTGTACGGATTGGCGGCTTGCACGCTTAGGTTAATTTGCGTGTGGACAGCGGCGGTCTGATTATTCCCCGTCGAGGGAGTCAGCGTGGGGAAGAGACCATAAACCTGTACCTCAGTTTGCGTTCCCACATAGACTTTTCCGTTGGCGATCAAGGGAGTCGCGAAGTGAGCAGTCGCGGTCAATTGATCGCGGGTCGAATTCTTGTTGGTGTTGTAAATTTCCGCCATCGTTGTGGCGTTGAATGCGGAAAGCAATTCCGTGCTGCTGGTGGCGTTCAGGTTACGAACCATCCACAAGAGGCCATTCTCGTTTCCATTCGCGGAGATAACCGGAATGCCGGTAAACGTATAGCTCGACGGAGACTCGGCGATCGGAACCATCGGTGTGATCAATCCGTTTGTGAAAGAAAATTCCTTGATGTAATCTTCGCGTCCGGCAAAGTAGATTGCGTTGTTCCAGTAAACGGCGGCTCCCCAAATTCCTCTCACAGCGCCGGGAAGCTCCTCGACGACTCCGGAATCCGTCGAGGTGTATCCCCCCAGGTCGTCCTGGTTTAAAAGATAGATCGTTCCGGTCTTTCCCGCGGTTACAAGTAGATTTGGATTTGGTCCACTCTGGGTGGGAAGCAAAACCGCCCCACCGGAACCGAGATCGAGATCGTTTTGCGCCATCTGCCCCTGATTATCGGGCGTGAAGTAATCTTCCACGGTAAATGTGGATCCGTTGAAGCCGAGCTTCATGACCGTGTCGCCATAATCGCTTCCACCGTTGTTCACGTCGAAAGTGCCATTCGCCGTCACCAGATAAATATTGCCCAACGAATCGGCAGCGGGACCGACACCGCTCATCCACAGAGAAGATCCGTAGGTCTTAGCGGGAGATGTGTTAATGAGACCAAGTTGCTGGAGCGTGGAAGCGCTGTAGGCCAGCAACCATCCGTGCGCGAGTTGATCACAGCCATTCGAACCAAAGCCGATATAAATTGTTCCGTTGAGTTCCAGCAGGGCAGGCCGTTGCAGATCGTTTTGAGTATTCAGTGATACGCTGCCAACCGAGGCATTGATCACGACCGGGCCGCCAAACTTTTCCAGACCTGTCGTGATATCGAGCGCGTGCAGCCGGAAAACGTAATTCGTCGTGCTGCCGGTCACTTCCATGGTTTTTGCCACCATATAGATGGTGTTGGTGGTGGGATCAATCACCGGAGTTCCAGTCACGCCGGCTTGGGTGAATCCATTTACAAATGGACATCCGAGCGCAGATACCGGCTCGGCAGTGACCGTGGTGCCATTTCCAGAATTTAGAAAAGTCGTGTACCACAACGGCGGACCCTGGACATCGGCGTTGAATGCATAGACCGAGTCATTTGCCGTGGCGACGTAGACAACGTTTACGACCTTGCCGTTAATTGTCACACCGGACATGTAGAGAGGCTGCGCAACGACGTAACCGTCGACCGTGTTATTGAATAAACTGCCGAATTGATTGATGTTGACGTTTTGCGGCGTGAGATAAGTTTCGGTGGAAAATTGTCCGTCGCGTTTGACATCACCGCGCTGCGTTACGACATTGTGCTGCGCCCAAGCGGATAGCGCGAACAATACGGTAAGAGAGACCGCGACTGTGGCTCTCGCAACAGAGCTTCGCAGCAAGCTTCGTCTCGTTCTGGTGACTGGGGTTTGAATACTATCCGACTCAGCACCCGGGAAAGAGCGCATCGTAATGGACCTCATATGGGATCCTCCCTCCAGCTGGGGGAGACCAGTATCGTCTAAGAATGGGGGATGACTTCGCGGGAACCTTGCCTGCTGCACCCAACACGAGTCCGCATCGGCCCGCTTTGCCTGCTGAATCTTGCCGTTTAGCTTAGCACAACGAATTCGGTCAGACTAAGAAAAAACACCCTGAGAAGGAAGATTAGCGTGGTTGCAAATGATTGCAACTGTTAGAGTTGCAAATCCTTGCATAGTGGCGAAATCAGGCCGCCGAACCGCCGCTCGATCCCACAACGGACGCGGGCAGTGGCGACTCAGACGAGGACAGTTTCGGCAACCCGACACGTAGCAGTTGATCCGGACAGAACCACGCAAGCAACGGCGTCGCCATAAAAGTGGTTGCCAGCGCCATGACCACCATCATGGAAAAAAGCGCGGGAGAGATTACCTTGATGTCGAGACCGATGTCGAGAATAACGAGTTCCATCAAGCCGCGGGTGTTCATCAGAGTACCGAGCCCAGCGGCTTCGCGAATCGGCATGCCCGTAAGCCACGATGCCAGCGTCGATCCGCCGAGTTTGCCCACTGTCGCCACGAGGACAATGAGGCCGCAATATATCCACATCTCCGGGCCTTTCACCAACCCGATGTTCGTGCGCAGGCCGGTGAAGGCGAAAAACAACGGCAGCAACAACGTAACTGTGACTGTCTCAAAGCGGTCGAGCACATACTGCACGAACTTCGGTTCTTTGGGCATGATCGCACCCATCAAGAAGGCGCCAAATAGCAGGTGCAGGCCCAGTCTCTCGGTGCAGAGCGCCGCGGTGAATACCATCAAGATCATGAACGCAAGGCGATTCTCGCTGAGCCCGCCCCACTTTTCATATGAAGCTTCAAATCCGCCCATCAGCGGCTGCACCCCATAAATCATGATGAGCGAGAAGACGACAATGCCGCCGATCGTGACCCAGATGGAAGTTCCGCTATGCGCCGAGCGCGTCAACACGACGATATAGGCGAGAATGCACCAGCCGGTCACATCATCCACAGCGGCTGAAGCAATCGCCACCGTTCCCAGCCGGCTTTGCAATAGATTGCGTTCGATCAAAATTCTCGCGAGGACCGGGAACGCCGTAACGCTCATTGCCGATCCCATGAATAGAGCAAAGCTGGTGAACGCTACGCTGTCGTCAGAAAGCTTGGGATACAGGAGAATCGCGAGAAAAGTTGCCAAAACGAACGGCATTGTGATGCTGACGTGGCTCGTCAGCACCGCTGCGTGGCCTTGGCTCTTCAATTCCTTGGGATTGATTCCCAATCCCACCAGGAACATGAATACGATTACGCCGATCTGGGCCAGCGCATTGAGAAAGCCGAGGCTGCCCGGAGGAAACAGATAAGCCGAGGCATTCGGAAGAATCCAGCCCAGCAAAGACGGCCCGAGCAGAATGCCGGCAAACATTTCACCAACAACTCTGGGCTGGCCGATCCGGCGGAAGAGGCTGCCGACAACCCGGCACAAGGCCAGGATGAGGGTGAGTTGCAAAACCAGTTTGAACAGGTCGAGTGTCAATGCAGGCCCCTGCTCACCGGAGGATTTTGCCGCACCGCATGAAACTCGATGGCGCTACAGGAAGAGCAGTGACTTGCGGAAATCTGTCCCGATAACGTGCGCGGGTTGGCTTTTGCATCAACAGTCGCCACCAAGTTCAGTCCCTGGTCCGGGCCGCACCCAGCCTGCGTCGACCATTCTGGCGAAGGTGAAATGGATGCCTTGACTGTCGTGCTCTCGATGACTCCCGAGGCCGTAACCTTCGGACCGTTCGCCAGAGTGAGCGTGAAATTCCTGCCGGATTGAGAGATGGCAAGCGCAGTTTCCGGATTTTCGGCCAGCGTCTTGCCGCAGGGCAGCGTGGCGAGACTCGTAGCATCAACTTGCAGGTGCCAGAGGCCGTCGACGGAAATGGGCGCGCCGAGCTTACGTCCGCTCTTCAGAACGGCGATCATGCCGACGACGGGTAGCGCCACCAACAGGATGTAGGCAAGAATGAAATTCCTGTTGGGATGCGTTGACATGGGCCCTCAATGATCCGGGGGGTGATTGTACTACGCCCCGGTTACCGGGGCGCAGGTTACTGGATATGGTCGTCTTGGGACAAAGAATGCGACAACTACTTCAAGACGTTGTCTGAACAAACGCGTTCGCGGTCAGATCGCCCAGCAACTTGTGCCAGGGGTGCTTTTCGTTTTGCTCTACTTCGGTGACCATCTTTCGCATCTTGTCGAGCACGGGAGGAGTAGCGTCATCGTAAACATCGCCCTGGAGGAGTTTCAATACATCGAGACGATATTTGGAATCGTTGAGGAAGTACGTGAACAGCACGTTGAGCCGATAGTAGACCGTTATGAAGTCATACCAGTTCTTCGTGCCCAGGCGCAGCATGTTCTCGTAGTTGGAAAAACTCTGGCGCGAGAAGTCATTCTTTTCGAGCGCTGCGATGATGTCTTTATGTGCGAAGCGCGAGCTGTTCAGTGCGATGCTCACGCCGGTCGAGAAGATCGGATCGACAAAGCGTCCCGCGTCGCCGACCAGCACGAAGCGGTCACCGGTGAGTTGCTTCATGGCATAGCTGTAATCGCCTTCGTCTTTGAAAGGACGGATGCGGTTCGCCTTGCGCAGCGTTTCCTCGATCATCGGACGCGAGCCTACTGAGTTCCAGAAGAATTTTTCCCGATCATCTTTCGACCTGGCGAAATGCTTCTTCTGCGTGACTACGCCGATGCTGGTCACGCTGTCGGAGATTGGAATCTGCCAAATCCAGGTGTTCGAAATCGGCAGGAAGTGGATGTAAATGTAGTCGAGATTCGTATCGCGCTTGGCGAAGACCTTGCGATCATAGCCGTCGAACCACGAGTGGATCGCGTACTGATCGAACACCTGATCCTGAATCTTTAGCTTCATCTGGTTGCCAAGGAACGTGTTGCGTCCGCTGGCGTCGACCACCATCTTCGCGCTGACGTTCATTTCCTTGGGGCCCATGCTGAAGCGAATCAGCGGCTCTTTCGGACCGAAGTCGACCGAAGTAACCTTGATTCCGTCGTAGACGGTTGCGCCCAGCTTGTTTGCGTGCTGCAACAGCATCAAGTCGAACTTGCCGCGGTCCACGTGGAATGTGTAGTTCTTGTCCACGCCGGCTTGCTGACGCTCGTCGAAGCGGATATCGACATTGCAATCCGCGCCCAAGCCCTCGAGATCGTGCATGTAAGGAAGTTTGCGATCGTCACTGGTCCAGACCGCGCCAAACTTGTGCGGAAATTTGGCGGCTTCCATCTGCGGCAGAAAGTCCAAATCTTTGAACACGCGAGTGGAAGAGGGAACGAGCGACTCGCCTACGTGCGGGCGCGGGAAAAGTTCACGCTCAAAAATAACGCAATTTACGCCATTCTTTGCCAGGTACGCGCCCATAGACGAACCAGCGGGGCCCCCGCCGATGATGGCAACATCAAAATCCGGTTTTGTAATAACCAACGCTTCCTCCTAAGAAACTCTTAACCACCAAGGGCACGAAGGTTCACTAAGGATTTCCTTTGTGCGCCTTAGCGTCCTTCGTGGTCTCAAGATTTGTTCGGGTCAACCGTCCTCTTACATCTTTGCCGCTTCTTTGAACGCGTCGACCGTCATATCTCCGAGCAGCTTGTGCCAGGGATGCTTGGGGTTCTGCTCGACCTCCGAAACCATCTTCTTCATTTTGTCGAGCACCGGCGGCGCAGCATCGTCGTAAACATCGCCTTGCAGCAGCTTGAGAACGTCAATGCGATAGCGCGGATCGCCGACGAAATACGTGAATAGCACGTTCAAACGGTAGTAAACCGAAATGAACTCGTACCAGTTCTTGGTGCCGCGGCGAAGCAGATTTTCGTACTCGGAAAAGCTCTCGCGAGAAAAGTCGTTCTTCTCTAGCGCGCGCAAAACATTGTTGTGGGCGAAGCGCGAGCTGTTCAGAGCGATGCTGACGCCGGTCGAAAAGATGGGATCGACGAAGCGTCCCGCGTCGCCAACCAGCATGAAGCGATCGCCGGCGAGTTGCTTCATCGCATAGCTGTAATCGCCTTCGTCTTTGAAGGCGTGCATCTGGTCCGCTTTCTGCAATTTTTCACGCAGCAGCGGGCGAGTGCCGACGGCGTTCCAGAAAAACTCTTCGCGAGCCTGTTTCGATTTGGCGAAGTTCTTTTTCTGTGTGACCACGCCGATGCTGGTGACTTTGTCGGTAATCGGAATCTGCCAGATCCAGGTGTTTGAAATCGGCAGGAAGTGAATAAAAATGAAGTCGAGCTGGGAATCTTTCTTGGCGAACGCCTTTCGATCGTAGCCATCGAACCAGGTATGAATGGCGTACTGATCGAATACGGAATCCTTGATCTTGAGCTTCATCTGGTTCCCAAGGAAAGTATTGCGGCCGCTGCAATCAATGACCATCCTGCAGCTCACGCCCATCTCCTTCGATCCCATGTTGAAGCGAACGATCGGCTCTTTTGGGCCGAAGTCTACTTCTTTCACCTTCACGCCTTCGTAAACCGCTGCGCCTAGCTTGTTCGCGTGCTGGAGCAGCATCAGGTCGAACTTGCTGCGATCCACGTGATAGGTATATTCGCGATCCACGCCATCCTGCTGGCGTTCGTTGAAGCGGATGTCGACATACGATTCAGGATTGAGTTCGACGTCGGTTTTGCTGGTGAATCCGCCCTGAAAATTCATCTCGTAAGCGCCTTGGTCTTCGGCGGTCCAGGCTGCGCCGAACTTACGGGGAAACTTGGCTTCTTCCATCTGATCGAGGAAATCGAGGTCGCGGAAAACCCGCATTGAGGACGGCACGAGCGATTCGCCGACGTGCGGACGCGGAAACAACTCACGCTCGAAAATTACGCAATTTGCGCCAGCCTTGGCCAGGTAAGCGCCCATAGAGCCGCCTGCGGGCCCACCGCCAATGATGGCAACGTCAAAATCCGGCTTCGTGAGTACCAAATGTAGCTCCTTTGCGATAAGAACTGTCTAGATTATGGGGTTTTGCGAAAATTGGTCTCTTGGGGATGGACCACGTACGCGTGTTTACCCACTATGAAGTTGTTTAACCCACCCTGTCAAGAGACCTTTTACTCTATTCCTGCGGTTGGTTCGGTAACCTCCAAATTGGTTACCAGAGTCACAACGCCGAAACTACTGTTTGTGGGGGACGGTGATGGAGGACCCGTAGAACCGAAAGTATCGTATCACGATGTAACATAGCGGGCAAGGCGAAACGGTATCCGCAAGCTGCCGCTCTAATTTCGACAATTCTGCGACCTGAGGCGTCTTCGGGCTAACAAGGGGTGTGGCAGATCTCTATCAGGGCAATTTCATCAGGTGCCGTCCTTAATTTGGTTTATGCGGTTGTATTAGCCTAGGCGGACCCCGCAACTTGCCGACGCGAACGGGGTTAGAAAATACCAAGTCTTAATCTGGTTAGTGAGGTGCTCCCCCGATGCGGAAAGTAAGACTTGCCTGCATTGCAGGATCGATTCTTGCGACTTTCCCTGGTTTGGTTCTGGTTGCCTGCGGCGGTGGCAGCAGTTCGAACAATAGGGCGCAAGTTTCTACTCCCGCTATTACCCAACAGCCCGTCGGACCGAGTATTAAGAGCGGCCAAACTGCGACGCTCACCGTGACCGCTTCCGGCAGCGGCACCGTTAGCTACCAGTGGTATCAGGGGCCCAGCGGCACAACCTCGAATCCGATTTCCGGTGCGACATCGAGTTCCTATACGACGCCTGGGCTGACCGCCACTACGAGTTACTGGGTGCAGGTGACTGACTCGAACGGCAACACTGACAGCAACACTGCAGTGGTGCTCATCGCCGGACCGCGCCAGGTTCAGGCATTGATGTATATGTCAGAAAATTCGAGCGGTACCGTGAGCGTCAAAACTCCTGGCGATTTTCTGACGAATGTGCTGCCGCACCTCAGTGGGGTTGCCGTTTCGTTGCAATGGCGCGCGGTTGAATCGAGCAATGCTACAGGTGACGGCTCGGGCGGCTACGACTTCACCGCTTTTGACGCGACACTGCAGCAGTTTTATGCCGCGGGACGCACGGTGAATCTGATTGTGTGGCCCGCAACGGAAGGCGGCGACAACAATCTCAGTGATGGTGGGTCGACTCCCTCCTATGTTTTCAGCACTGCGTATGCCGCCTCGCTGAATGCAACGCCACAAGACATGGCGGTGTGCCCGAGCTATCCAGGGGATACCAGCAATCCTTTCTATTCGCTGACTCAGAGTGGAAGCGGCGGCGGGGGATCGTGGAATATAACCACCTCGTCGGACCTGAGCGGGCTTCCGGTTTCTTATGAAGCGCCGTTCATGACTGCGTATCAGAACTTCATCGTCCAGGTGATTCAGCACTACAACGGCAACACGGCCACGCCGATCGGATACATACGGTTTGGATTTTCGCAGGGCGGCGAGAACAGTCCCGAGTGCGACCAGTTTTGGCCGAACTACAGCCAGCAAACCTATCTCAACTACATCAAGAACATGACAGACTTCGTGAAGGCGCAAAATCCGTCCATGACGATCCTCGAAGATTTGCACGCTCTGGGCCAGTTGAGCGAGGAGTCGCCGTCGGTTTACGTGGCGTACCCCGATGCAGAGGCGACGGACGCGACGAACGATCAGTTCGGCTTTGGGACCAACGGTCTACAACAGAGCGATCTCACAAACTTCGCCAGCAATCAGCCGTGCGACGCTGATTGGTGCAGCCTGTTCACACCGGCGGGGGGATTTTCTTACAACCCGACGCTCTCCTTGCAGACTCTGCAATGGACTGATCCCACCGGACAGGACTCCTCTAATCCCACGGGTTCTCTCACACAAATCGAGCCTTTCGCCAAGGCACACGGTGCCAATAATCTTGAGCTCTATCAGGCCGATGTTGGACTGGCATTTGATAGCGCGAATTATGCGTCCTATCCTCACGCAGTGGCTTCGCTCAACGCGGGCACGTATAGCAGCGCCTACGCCGCCTCGATCCAGGACTTTCTGACGCCCTGATCGCAGTCCGTGAACCTGCCTCGGCAATGGTTTTCCACAGACGGAGTTTGCGCGGGCAGAAGTTTTTATGGCACTGTTGTGCCATTTACTGCGTGCGCCCGTTGAGTCTAAAGTCCACCTAACGATGTCCTTAGAGTGGGCAATTCTCAGGGTTTGCCCGCCCGGTATTCGAGCGGATCCCCACTTCGTCATTCCGAACTTTTTCGCGCTCCCTTTTCGGGGCGTGAGCACTCTTTGATCGCAACAGACTAAAGTCGACCGAAATAACTCGAACAAAATAAGCCGAAACAAATAAGTCGAAACAAATATGTCGAACCCAGGGGGAATAAATAATGGCGCAAAGTGCCATTCCGATGCCGGAGAAGTTGGGGAAAGTGAAAGTACTTGCTGCCGAGAGCACTCGCATGAACAGTCAATTGCTCGCGGAAGCTTTGACCCAGGATTCACGATTAGAAGTCGCAGCGGTTGAGCCGAACCAGGCGTTGATACTTGCTGCCGTAGCACAACATCGGCCGGATGTGGTGCTAATCAGTTCTGCGCTGGAGTCCGGAACACAAGGATTTGATCTTGTCCGCCAAATTTCGTCATCGTATCCCGGCACTCAATTGATTCTGTTGATGGATAGCTTCAATCCTGCTTCGGTGGTACAGGCGTTTCGCTGTGGAGCGCATGGAATTTTTTCCCGCACCGAATCGTCGAAGGGTCTTGCAAAATGTATTCATAGCGTTCATCAAGGCCAGGTTTGGGCAAATAGCGCTGAGCTGCGGTGTGTAATCGAGGCGGTGCGCGAGTCCGAGCCGATGCGGTTGGTCGACTCCGGGGGAGATGCAATTCTCTCCAAGCGCGAACAGGATGTAGTGCGTTGTGTGGCCGAAGGCTTGTCAAACCGCGAAATCGCTACCAGCCTCGGGCTTACCGAGCACACGGTGAAGAATTATCTGTTTCGTATTTTCGACAAACTCGGCGTTTCCAGCCGTGTGGAAGTGGTTCTTTACGTTTATCGTTTTCGCCAGGACTGGGTGGGATCTTCTGAACGCCGCTCTAACTCTGCACCAGCCCTGGGGCCGAAGTTGTTGACGCGGCCGGAGAATCGAATGCGTGCAGTTCCTCCGCCTGCGGTACTGGCGGGGCGCTGACTTTCGGAGCTTCGCCTTTAGCAACGTTCTAAATCTTTTGCAGCCGTGTCGACGATGGATCGCGCGATCATCAGCGAGGCGGTTGCCGCCGGCGAAGGCACGTTCAGCACGTGCAATATTCGTGGTGACGGCACGAACTTGAAGTCGTCAACCAACGCTCCATCGGGAGCGAGCGCTTGAGCTCGCACTCCTGATTTTCCGGGAACCAGATCAGCTCCTCTGATCTCGGGCACCAGCCGCTGCAAGGCGCGAACGAACGCCGCTTTGGAAAATGAGCGGCGAAACTCGTCAAATCCGCTGCGCCAGTTTTTCGCCGCCATTCGCCAGAATCCCTGAAAGCCGAGCGACGACATCACATCATTCAGATTCAAGTCCGCGCGCCGGTATCCTTCGCGGCGAAAAGCGAGAACAGCGTTCGGACCGGCATCCACGGTTCCGTGGATGCGGCGGGTGAAGTGGACTCCGAGAAATGGAAAGCGTGGGTCGGGGACCGGATAGATGAGTGCGCGCACCAGGGCTGCGCGCTCGGGGAGCAGATCGTAATACTCACCGCGAAAGGGAAGGATCAGCACTTGCGGATCGTCTCCAGCCATGCGGCTGACTCGGTCGCTGAATAGTCCCGCGCAGTTGATCAGGAATTTTGCGGAGAATGCGCCATGGTTGGTTTCGACGATGATTTGGTTTGATTCGCGCTTAAGGCCTGATACCGCATGCGAGGTTAGAATCGTTCCGCCTCGCGAAGCGATGAGCTCTGCATATTTTTCGCAGACCAGGCCGTAATCGGTAATCCCGGTGGAAGGAACGAATAGCGCACGCAATCCTTTGGCGTGAGGCTCAAATTCAGGCAATTCTTCGGGACCAATGGAGCGCACGCCAGTCAACCCGTTGACTTCGGCCCTTCGGCGCAGTTCTTCGAGGCGAGCAAGTTCATCTTCGCGGGTGGCAACGATGGTTTTGCCGCACACTCGATGCGGAATGCGGTGCTCGCGGCAAAATTCGACCATGGCCGCGGCGCCGGCAACGCATAGCTTCGCCTTTAACGATCCGGGCGTGTAATAAATTCCAGAATGAATGACGCCGCTGTTGTGGCTGCTTTGATGCTGCCCGACGTGATTTTCTTTTTCCAGCAAGATCAAATGAAGGTGGGGAAAACGTTGCGTAATCTCAAGAGCTACCGCGAGGCCGACGATGCCTCCGCCTACGATGGCAACATCGCAGCGAGAATCGATCATCGATCTTCATCATACGCGGGCCCGGATTTTATCCAGTGAGGCAATCGTTTCTTAGTTCACGATGATGGTCACGGACGTTCCGCCCGGCTGTGCGTCACTTGCCGGCGAGCCAGTTATCGTGAGGGTGTAACTGACGGGTGTGCCGGTTGAAATAGAGGGGCTGCTTCCATTACTTCCGCCCCCGCATGACAGCAGGAGAAATAGAAGAGTGAGGGCCAAAACCAGAAGCGTGTATCGACAACAAAGGAATCTCACGCGGACCACGCGAGTCCTGCTCATAGCCCACGAGAAAGCCAATGCTCCTGCCAAACTGCACCATATTGCATACAGCCAAGGGATATTTTTCGATCCGGGTGGCCAGAGCCGGCCGCTAGCCGCCTGTGTGCTGACTGTCATCACTATTGACTGTGCCCCGCTGGCGAGGCTTGTCGGGTTCGGGGAAAAGTTCGAGCAGTTGCCCGGGAGCGGTGGAAACGAGGAGCAACTCAGGGTAATCGATCCGTTGTAAATAGAACCAACCGGCGAAAGACCCAGGTTATACGTGATCGACTGACCGGCGGTAATGGTTTGGCTCGTTTGCCCCGCTCCAATCGTGATGACGTAGTCCTGAACAATCGTAAAAGGAAGTGAACTTGACACAGTTGGATTGCCGGTAGAATCGCTGACCACAACATTCAGGGTATAGGCCTGCGGTGCGGCACTGTTTGGAACATTGACTGAGATTTTCAATGTGATGGGTGCGCCGTTTATTGCGATTGGATTTTCCGGACCGAAGGAACACTGAATGCCCGCAAGCTTGCTGTTACAGCTTGCCGATACAGTTCCGGAGTAGTTGGGTGTAAGCAAAATCGTAGAGGTCCCGCTACCCCCTGCGTCGAGCGTGCTGGGAAATCCTGAAGGTTGGCCGAGCTGTAAGGTATTTGCTACTGTGAAGGCCGCACTGGCGGAGTGGGTTAGTGGGCCCGATGTTCCGGTTATCGCAATTGTGTTGCTGCCTTGAGGAGTCGCCGTCCCGGTGACGACTGATACGGTAACCTGAGTTGCGCTCGTTCCCGGAGTCACAATGCTTGGTGTGACATTGCAGGTCGATCCTGCCGGAGCGCCGGTGCATGCGAGCGCCACAGAATTCGAGAAGGCCGTACCTGCCGGCGTCACCGTGAAGGTGTAAGTAGCGGTCCCGCCAACTCCTACGGTTTGGCTGGCGGGGGCAATGGCGCTCAGGGCAAAGTCCTGTACCGAAAGTGAAGTTGGAAACGAGTGGCTGGGCGAGCCAGTCGTGTCATGACTGTTGATTGTGATGGTGTATGTGTTCGCGGCGGTGCCTGCGGGCACGCTGATCGCCGCCGAAACTGGAGTGCTTGAGCCTACACTAAGCGTGATCGGCCCCGCTGGAGTCAGCGTGCATTGGCCGTCCGGCAAGGGCGAGGCGTTGCAACTGAGAACGATCTGTCCAGTGTAGCCATCCACTTCAGTGAAGAGGTAATTTCCGGTAACCGAGCCTCCAGGAATGGTGGTAAGCGTGGATGGGCCGGCGATGGCGTAGTCAACCAGGGTAAAAGGAACTATCAGAGAGTCGGTGATCGATCCGGAGACGCCTTGCACGGTTACCTGATAAGTGCCCGCAGTCAGACCGCTTGAGTTGATCACGAGATCGGTGGTCGGCCAAGGAGGCGAAGCGGGAACCGTGACCGATGCCGGCGAGACACTGCAACTGATGTTTAGAGTTGCTTGGCAGCTCAAACTGACCGTACCCGAAAAACCATCTTGCGAGGAAATCGTAATTGGACCGCTGGTTCCCGTGCTGCCGGCATTCACATTCGGAAATGTGGTGAGCTCACTCAATATGAATGTAGGATTTATCGTCACGTTCATGATGAACGATTGCGTTACGGGTGTTTGTTGTCCACTGGCTGTCGCCTGAATCGTAACGCTGTACGGGCCGGTAGTGGTTGTGGCAGGTACAGTAACAGTGACCGACATATTCGTCGGCAAGTCCGAAGTTGGGAAAATCGTGGCGCTGGGACTGAAGGCGCAACTTGCGCCAAGGATGTTCGGCGTGAAGCTGCAGGCCAGCGTTACGCTTTCATTGAATGTTCCCTGCGCTGTGACTTGAAAACTCGCGGGGGGAGAAACAGCTCCACGCGGCTCGGTGATGGGATTGGGGGAGGGCGGCGAGAGGATGAGATCGACCACCTGCAGAGTAACTGCGGCGGTGTGCGTGGTTCCGTTTGGATCGGTGCCCAAACCTTGCGCATTGAAATTGTAAGTGCCAACCACGTTGTCGCCAATCGCAACCGTGAAAGGCGCGCCGGCTTGAGTTGGTGTAAGCGTGGAAGGACTCGGAGTGCATGGAATTGGCGGACTGGATATTCCCGCCGTGCAACTCAGTTCCACCGGATCGTCGTATCCGTTGATCGAGGTTAGTGTCCCATTGAGCGTTCCAGTGGCTCCGGGAAAAAGTGTCAACGGTGTGTTCGATACAGCGATGGAGAAATCCGGTGTTGCGAGCAGGTTGAATTGCCATATTCCGCGTCCGTAGGTAGAGGCACGCAATAACTTTTGCCCACCTGAATTGAACAGGGCAAGTGCAGTGACGGCAGCATCTGGTAAGAATCCGGTGGTAGTGCCCAGGGGATTCGGAATCGGCCCCACTTCCGTCCACGTGGCAGATAAGGTCGAACTTTCGAACACGCCTACGTCGGTTCCGACATACACGATGTGCGCGATTGGATCGACCAAGACTGCGTTTGCCGGAGAATCGGGCAGGGCATTTGTTCCACTGCCTGTGAAATCTGCCCAACTCGCGCCCGCATTCGTCGTTTGCCAGACGTGCCCCGGCCCGCCGGTAAATCCCATGATCGCTACATACGCCGTGTTGCCAGTCAGATCGGAAGTATCGATGGCAACGCCGGAAATCGGAAATTGATTGGGATTGATGCTCGTGCCGCCGGGTCCATTCATGGTTACATTCGTGAACGTCGAACTGGTTCCCGAAACCGCCGTGGCGTTGGTTGTGACCCAAACGTTTCCGCCAACCGGCGCGGAAACGTTGTTGGGACCGGGACCGTCGGTGGTCGCGTAGACAACTTTCGATCCACCCGAGTTCGATGGTCCTCCGGCGGCGAGCGCGCGAACGGTATTGATTTCGTTCCCGCTGCAAGTGCCCGTGCCCAAAGTGTCGAAGTTCAGGCTGAGCGGAGAGAAGCTGCCGCCAAGGCGAGGGCCGCTCCAGACGCGGCACGTACCCACTAGAACCGTGCTGAGCGATTGCGGATCGAGTACATACGGGAAGTAAAATGCGCCATCGTCGCCGCCAAGATTGCTGCTGCCCACGACTACATCGAACAGGCTATTGTTGCAATTTACGCCTGAAGGACATTCCTGAATGTCGAGCGTGCCCGAGCCTGTATCGGGCTGCGAAGCGAACCAGTTCCCCGAACTCGGATCGATGGCGTTGTAGCCGCCGTCGCCGCCAAGAACGTTGCCCCAACTCGTGCTGGTTGTGGCTGTCGCGGTAGCGGGGGAGCCGTTGTCCTGTGTGCCGCCAAGAATCGTGTTTACATTCGTGGCATGTTCGGAGAAGCTGACAAACTGCGTCATCGAACCAAGATTCTGATTCAGATCGTCAAATTGATTTGTGCCGGTACATGAGCCGGTGGATAATCCGCTGAAGCCGTTTAGCGCGCGATAGATTCCGCCATCATTGGCGAAATACATCAGATCTGCGCCAGTCGAGGGAATCGCAAAGGCAATCGCGTGCTCATCGGGGTGCACGTGCGCCGGAGCGCCCAATGGATCGCAGCCGTAAACGTGCGTAAGGTTCATAAAGGACGGGCTGCCGCAGATTGGATTCGCCGACGTAATTGAACACTTGTAAAGGTTGATTGAGCCGGCATAAAGATCGGTAGGATTTCCGGAACAGGTCTCGGCGCCATTTGGGCAATTCGGAACCGCCTGCAAATCGAGATCGTAAAATCCCTGCTCTACGCCGCAACCTTCGAAATCGCCACAATTCGTGATCCCGGTGTCGTTGATCTGCGTCCAGGAAGCCCCGCCATTCAGGCTCTGCCAAATTCCTTCGTCCACAGTGTCGCCGCCGGAATCGAGAGCGACGAACCATGCGTACATTTCATTGCGTCCTGGTACAACGGTGATTTCGGACCGATAGATCGGGCAGTTAGTACTGTAGCTGGATGGGCACGCGGCTGTGCTCAACTGTCCCGGCGCTCCGGGCTGATTTGCAAGACGAGTCCACGTGAGACCGTCGGGGGATGAGAAGAATCCTTGATAGCGAACAGCCGCGAAAAACAAGCCCGCAGCCGCGTTGTACGCCACCGCCGTTGCCGATGTTGTCGCGCTGGCTCCGCCAGGTACGAGGGCATCGTAGACCCAGGTCTGTCCGGCGTCGGTTGAAGTGTAGAGGCCGCGATAGGTATTGCCTGTCAGCGCGCCGTCGACGAGGCCTTCGTCAGATGCAGCCATGGCGGAAACAACTGTGTTGGGACTCGCCGTGCTGAACGCCATTCGCGTTCCGCCCAGGCCGCTGAAGGAAATACTTCCGCCGTTTGCAGTTGGGATTAATGTCCACGAACCTCCGCCATCAGCGGATCGCAGAATCCCGAGGCCAAAATAAGAATCCGCGGAATTGTCCGCTTCCCCGGTGCCTACGAGAATTACACTCAGGCTGGGATTTGAGCTTCCCGGCTGGATTGCGATCGAGCCAATCGAGAGCGTGGCCTGATCGTCTGTGACCGGGATCCAAGTGACGTTATTGGCAACGGTTGTGGCCGCGTTGGTGGACTGCCACACTCCACCTTGTGCGCCACCGATGTAAGCGGTGTTCCCAGTAGGATCGGCAGGATCGATTGCAACCGCCGTCGCTCGGCCCGAAACCTGGTTGTAGTTCTGCATGCCGGAACCGGTAGCATCTGACGCAAGGGGAACCGGGCCTAACGGAGTCCAACCGCCGGTGGATGATGGCGGTTGCGAGTTCTTTGAAAAAGCTCGGGCGTGCGCAAGACGCGCGGCTCGCGCTCGCATCTTCACTTCGTAGGCACGCTTTCTCAAGTCGGCGCCAGACTCGCCTGGAACTCTACGTCCTCTCAAGAACCATTCTGCCCTTTGTTTTACGTGGTCGGCGTCATCGTCGGAGATGGGCGCCGAGGGGGCGTCCTTCCTGGCACCTTGAGCCCACCCGACAGGCGAGTGCAAGAGAGGCAACAGGGTGAATATGCAAATGCGAACTACCAACGGTAGCCTGGGAAAAAACATTCGGAATCGGCAACAACGACGCAAGTATTCAGACAACCGATAAGCAGGTCAATGTGAAAACGAATAAAATGGCGCGTGAGCCATTTCGGGAAGCTATTTTGGGAATCTGCGAAGGCTGCTGGACGAATCCCTGTACAATGGCACGAATTCTGCTAGCGAATTTGATCTCCAACGGATGCTTTGAACGATGAACTGCTTTTCTCGATTGATAAGCGCGCCCGTCATCTTGTTATTCCTCGGCCTTGGATTGGCACAGCCGTCTCTGGCTGCGGACCGCGAGATCAATGTTGCGGCGGCGGCAGACTTGAGCGTAGCGTTGCAGGAAGTTGCGACGAATTATGAGAAGCAAAGTGGTGTGAAGGTAAAGCTATCCTTTGGCGCATCCGGCGCTTTAACGCAGCAGATTCAGAACGGCGCTCCCTTTGACGTATTTTTCTCTGCGGACATGGGATACCCACGGCAACTCATCTCAGCTGGGTTGGCCGACAAGGATTCGTTGTACCGTTACGCCGTCGGCCGTCTGGTCTTATGGGTTCCAAAAGATTCTCCTCTTGATGTCGAGCACAAAGGAATCGATGTTCTGCTCGATCCCTCCGTAAGAAAAATTGCAATTGCGAATCCCCAGCATGCTCCTTATGGCAGGGCGGCAGTTGCTACGTTGCGCCACTATGGCTTGGACGAGAAGCTTCAAGACAAGCTCGTGATCGGTGAGAACATTGCGCAGGCGGCGCAATTCGTTGAGTCGGGAAACGCGCAGGCGGGTTTTGTCGCGCTGGCGCACGCCAGCGCTCCTGCGATGGAGGGAAAGGGAAAGTATTGGATCGTTCCCGGGGATGCGTACCCGCCATTGGATCAGGGAGTGGTGATGATTTCGGCTTCGCCGCATAAACAGGACGCTAAGGCATTTCTCGAGTACTTGAGAAGCGCGGATTTCGCCGCCGTGTTCAAGCGTTTTGGTTTCAGCATGCAGTGAGCTGCTGGTGCACAAAAGAATGCTGATCGATTGGCAAGCGTTTCGCCTAACCATAGAGTTGGCGTTGATTGTGTCCGCGATTCTGGTGGTAGGAGGCGTACCGCTCGCGCACTGGCTGGCATTTTCGCAATGGCGGTGGAAGTTTCTGGTCGAAGCTCTGGTTTCTCTTCCCATCGTTCTGCCACCGACGGTGCTGGGCTTTTACGTGCTCGTAGCTCTCGGATCCCGCAGCCCGCTTGGACGCTGGTGGCAATCTCTCACCGGACACACGCTCGCTTTTACCTTCAGCGGCTTGGTCATCGGTTCGATCCTTTACAGCTTGCCATTTGCGGTCCAGCCTTTTGCCGCATCATTTTCAGCGGTCGACCGCAAGTTGCTCGCAGCTGCAGCGACTCTGGGCGCGTCGCCGATGCGCACATTTCGGAGCGTCGTCCTCCCGCTCTCGATGCCGGGGTTGGTTACCGGCGTGGCGCTTGCATTCGCTCACACGATGGGCGAATTTGGAGTCGTATTAATGGTCGGAGGAAATATTCCTGGCGTTACCCGCACGGTATCGATCTCGATCTACGATCAAGTGCAGGCATCCGACTACGCTTCGGCGAATGGCATGTCACTTGTGTTGCTGGCATTCTGCTTCGTCACGCTGGCGGTAGTGTATGGCCTCAACCATGCAGCTCTGAGACAGAAACTGCGCACCATTGGAACTGGTCAAGTAAGCTAGCTCGATGCTTCCGGGGGAACAGTTAAAGCCGGCGTCCGCGAATCTCAGCATAAACATTCGCAAGCGTTTTTCCGCTGATCGCGAGTTTTCTCTTCAAGCACAATTCGAGGCCTTGCCAGGGTTCACAATTCTGTTTGGACCGTCGGGGGCAGGGAAGACCACACTACTCAATTGCATTGCGGGACTTGCCACACCGGATGAAGGTCGCATTGTCATTGGCGAGCGCGTCCTGTTCGATTCGGACGTACGAGTCAATCTGGCGATCTCAAAGCGCGGTATAGGCTACGTTCTGCAGGAACTCGCATTGTTTCCCCATTTGACCGTCGAGGAAAACGCAGAGTTCGGTTTGGCATTACTTGGCCGAGCGGAACGTCATCAGCGGGTGGCCAAGATGCTGCGAGAATTTCGCGTCGATCATCTCGGAAAACAACGACCATCGGAGATTTCCGGTGGAGAGCGGCAGCGCGTCGCCCTGGCGCGCTCGATTGTAACTGACCCCTGCGTGCTGTTGTTGGATGAACCTCTGGCGGCGCTCGACGCGGCAACCAAATCAAAGATTATTGACGATTTGCGGGGCTGGAATCTAGTTCACCGCGTGCCGATTCTTTACGTTACGCACAGCCGCGAGGAAGTGATGGCGCTGGGCGAGCGAGTGTTGGTGATCGATGGGGGGCGCATCATCGCGCAGGGCACTCCGCACGACGTTCTGGAAGCGCCGTTGCAGGAGACCGTGGCACAACTTGCCGGTTTTGAAAACGTATTGGACGCCAGAGTCGAGTCCGTTCATGTAGACCGTGGAACGATGACCTGCCGACTTTTGAATGGTGATGCGAGCAGCGATGTTGTTCTGGAAACGCCGCTAATCCGTGCCGTTGTAGATTCGCATCTGCGGATAGGAATCCGCGCAGGAGATATTCTGTTAGCGACTGCGAACCCCGTAGGTCTCAGCGCGCGCAACATACTTACCGGCCACATCGTGCAATTGCAAAGGCGAGACATGATCATCTGTGCACGTGTGAGTTGTGGTGTGGAGATGGAAGCTTATCTGACGCTGGCCGCGCGCGATGCTCTGCAATTGGCGGAGGGCTGTAAGGTTTGGCTGGTGATCAAGACTCACTCCTGTCACTTAATGCAGAAGTAAGAAACAAAGTTCTACTTTTTAATTCCGCGTTCGCAGTTCTGCCTCCTGTATTTCGGATTGCTCGATTTCAATCACCGCGATCCGCTGCCCCCCGCGCTGTTGCTCAAATACTATGCGGCCGCCCAGAATTGTTGCAGCGGCTGCCGGAGGCAGATCGCGGTGAAAGCCGAAGAAACGCTTCTTGAGCTCCATCCAGCATTGCCAAGAATCCCACCAGGTCGACCCCGCTTCGTATTTCGTTGAGAAAACGAGAGCTATGTCATACCTCGATCGGGCGTCGGCGGCAGAAAGCATTTCATCGAGAGAAAAGTCCTCGACGCGTAATACGCGCATGGGGCGGGTGAGATAGCCGAGCCAGGGACGCGATAATTCATCGGAAGCAGGCCACGCAGTTAAGACTCGCGCCATCGGATAGCGAGCTTCAAGAAAGTGCTCAGCGTTCTCGTGCAGAACGACGTAGTCGCGATAGGCGAGATTATCTTCGGGCGAGAAGCCATAAGGCGGATTCCAGAACCACCCCGCCACAAACGCCAGCGCTACGAAGGCGACAACAGCTTGCCACGGGCGCACTCTTCGCCAGAGCGTGGAGACGGACAGAATGATCACAAGAGGAACTGCAGGAAGCATGTAGCGGGCCAGCACGGCTCCGCCCACCAATGCCATTGCAATTACATCGGCGAGAATGATGGCGTAGAAACTCATTTGTACGGGCAGTGAAATTCGCGGTCTTTCTTTGGGCTGCCCTTCTTCTGAGCGATTTCGCAGCGGCGGCAGCATCCAGATGGCTAGCGCCATTGCCAGTGTGAGCACCCACAGGTGAAGATATCCGCCGATTTGCCAAAAGCGCATGAGCAGTGCCAGTAGAAAGCGAGTTGGGTTCAAAGTCGACGCTACGTTGTAGCGAAAGAATTCTGGATTGCCGAAAATGTAACCCGTTCGCACATAGTGATAGCCGTACCAGAGCGACAGAGGGAGCACAGGCAGAAGGAGCGGAGCGACGGATCGATTGTGAGGCTTTCTCCACAATTTGTCCCGGAGAGTTTTCGGAGCGAAGATGCCTGCTGCTTCCCAAGCGGCTAGGGCCAACGGGGCGAGTATTGCTGTCTCCTTCGAGAGCGCCGCCAGGGTAAACCATAAAAAAGTGGTTGCGTGCTTTCTCTTGAGAAAAGCAGACAAGCCCCAGAAGACAAAACCCGCAGCCGCGAGGTCGACCTGCGCCAAAGAACTCTGCGCGAAAAAAACTGGATATACCGCCGTGCACAGGGTCGCAGCGAAAGCAACGGTCACATTAGAGACGGTCTCGGCTAAGCGGTAAACGCCGAGAAGAGCGAACGAAGCCAAAAAAAGCATGGCTGTGCGCGTTACGATTGGTGCATATCCAATCACCTTCCACCAAAAGGCAAGCCAAGCCATGACCAGCGGCGGGTGGGCGTTTGACAGCGTCGAATGCGGAATCAAGCTGCCTGTGAGCAGGAGGTCGCGCGCGCAGGGAACATAATAGCCAGCTTCATCCCAGAAATAAGGCAGGCGCAGCAAGGGGACGTGCAGCAGAAAAATCGCGAGAAAGATTGTGGCGAACAGGATCGGCGTGGAGCGAAAAATCAAGGCCGCAGCGGTTGGGCGCATGTGAATGGAATTCTAGAACGGTGGCCGCGTTTGCGACCCAAGAACCCAGTCTCGAAAATATTAGACGGGACGTAAGCGGGATCTTGCCGTCTCCCAAGATGTCGGGGGGATTAGTGCACCGGGCCGCCTGGGTTCATCCTCGGGTCAAGTTTGATCTCTCCAAACGCAGTCTCGTAGCCACTGACGTTCTGCTGCAACAACCCCAGCAGCGCTTTCGCCTGTTGCGGGCTGAGATAGATTCCCTGGAAGTTGCGTATCTCTACCTGGGTTTCGTTCTGCTGTTGCACGGTGCCGAAGGCGAGGAAGAAGTCCCAGACGTTTACTCGCATCTGCACGCTGTTGGCGTAGTTTTCGCGATAGTCGGGAGAATTCGACAACTTGACGTGAGGTTGAGGAGGAAGGCTCATAGCTCAGCAGTGTAATGATTTTTGTGGCTCGAAGGGAAGCAGGTGTTGATCCGTAACGCACGCGGTGGCGTTAAACTCCGCACCTCCGCTGCGTTAGGCGCTGACACAATTTGTCAGTCAGGCTGCGAGTTTTCGGCGAATTGGCGCCAAAATGGCCGCCGCGAAAGTGCATGACCGTAAGCTACTTTGCTGATATCAAAGGGCTTGTAGGATGGAGATTCGGTTCTCATCTGGCGTTCAAAATGCGAGACCCGATTGTGGTTCTAAACTGATTGCGAGCGTAACTATGACTCACAACCCTGAGAACGCAGCCATGGAAGAAGAGATCATTCTTCCAGAAAATCTTCTTCCTCTCGGCTCGGTGTTGGGCGAAGGCGTCACGCCCCTGGACGTCAGCATGGTGCTGGCGAAGGTTTTTCGGGTTCAGTATGCCGAAGTGGCTTTACTGAAGCTCGAAGGCGGACTGCTCAAGTTCATCTTTCCTGAGCATCTGCGCACCACGGGCGCGATTCCGATTTCCAGCAAGGCGATTGCCGCTCACACGGCATTGAGTAAGAAAGCGGAAATTTTTAACAACTTCGCACGCGTAAAACACGCAAGCATATTCGAAACGATCAAGCCTGCGGGTGTCGAGGAGGACACCATTACTCCTCCAGCGCCCATCCAGAAGTTGATGTCGGTGCCGATCCTGGATGCGCAAGCGACGGTGTTGGGAGTTTTGCAGATCTCGCGCAAAGGTTTGGATGCGCGCTTTACACAAGACTTCAGCCGCGAGGATCTTCACGACCTGGAACTGGCCGCGGGATTGCTGGCAGGGTCACCGGTGATGCAGGCCAATTGAGGATCTCAACGCGAATTACGACACCAGGCGACAACAACGCTTTTGTAAGATCGAATCGCCTTCAGCGTTGAATCCGTTCCTGCAATGCCTGCTCTGAGCATCGTCAGCCTCGTCTACTTGTTCCCGTCGTAGTTTTCCAACATTTTCTTGAGGTCGGAGATGTGTAGCCTTGTGACTCTTGCGCGAAGAAGGCTAGCCTCCATGGGATAGATCGTTCCGTATGCCGCTTGCTTGTCAGTCGCGGGATACATCGCATCCAGGTAGGCGTCGCGATAGTTGAGCCAGGATTTTTCGGCAGATTTGATCTCTTCGATAGCTTCGGATTGCGCGGAGGCTTTGGCAAGTAGCTGGTTATAGACGCGATGCAGCTCATGCTCCGCGCGCGTGGCTTCCTGGCTGGCGCAGGTGTTCAGTTCCGCTTGCGACTTCGCGCTCTGATTGCAGGCGCGAAGAGAGGTTGCTGGTTGAGCGAAGAGCGAGGAGAAAGCGAACATCAGTATCAGCGGAAAATATCTCTGGAATGTCTTCTGCTCCGTTTTGCGTGGTATTTTGAACCTCCTACTCACGAGCCATATTCTCCTCTCGAGAACAGATTGAACTCTTCGGTTCGCCGGCGGGTTAATCCGGGAATGGCCTTGCCTGCAGCGCGATTCCAATCAGTGAAATTTTTCAAAATCACGGGGATTCCTGAATTCAAGTTTTTCAGCAGGGTCGATCGGTTGAGAGCTCGGGAACCCAAGTTATATGTGAAGTCAACGAGCGCGTCGAATTGAGTTTGTGTCAGGCTGATCGTGACCCTCGCGTTCACGGCATCCAAAGAAGTTTTCGTATCCTGCGCGAGCAGTTCGGAGGCTTGCTCTCGGGTGATTCCGTGGTTGAAGGCTTCGCCAGGCTTGATCAGATGCCCGTAGCCGATGGTGGGATAGCCGGCGCTGTCGCTGTAAATGGTAGCCCTGTAACCCTCGTGGCGCTGGATGAAGGCGATACCGTTGCGGCTCAGGGACAGTGGTGTCGGAGGAAGAGTGCCGGATGAAGACGTGGGCGCAGGAGGGGAAGTGCGGTTCGACATCGTGAATTCTCCTCAGAGCTTTAGGGTTTTCTGATTTATCCCTGGGGTGTTATCACTTTTCGCGGCGAACCCCACTCAAGCCTCGGACGCAGAGCCAGAATACTGATCTCGTTTTCGAATTCTTCCGAGCTGAAGGCCATCGACCTCTAAATATCAGGCGGCAATTTTTGATCGTGCAAGTCGGTTTGCCTCGGCAAAAGCTGCCGCATGAAGCTCTTTCAAAGAGAAAAATTACGCTGAACGCTGAAGTTTGTCGCCTCTAAGCCGATATGGCCACTGAATGGCAGGAACACAACTGCGGTCCTTGTCAGAGCCAAGAACTTTGAGGAGATTCTCATGTCGACATCAGCCGTTTCCAGTAGTTCGTTGCAACAGGAGTTGCAGTCGTATTTTCAAGCGCGAAATAGCGACGTGCGGCAGTTGGGCCAGGCATTACAGTCGGGTAATTTGAGCGCGGCTCAGACTGCCTACAACAATATTACGTCGCTGGGACAAAATGGTCCCTTCGCCAACGGAAATTCGTTTCGCGTTCCGCAGCGGGAACAGGATTTTGAAGCGATCGGGCAGGCTTTGCAGAATGGAGACCTGGACGGTGCGCAGAGCGCATACTCCACGCTACGAGCCAGCTTTGACCGGGGCGCGACGACGGCCGCCAGTTCGGGCGGAGCGACTCAAGGCACATCGGGTAGTAGTTCAGATTCTGGTCCTGAAATCGTGCTGAACTTGAGCGGTGCTTCCGGCAGCTCCAGTTCGACGCCGGAGCAGATTACGATCAATATCAGTCCGACGAGTAGCGGCACGGAACAGGTTTCACTGAGTGTTGGGTCTGAAGGGTCCTCGAATCCGACGCAGTTCCAATTCAACCTAAATCCGAACAGCAACGAACAGATCGTGTTGAACCTGCTAGGCGCCGAGACTGCGAGCAGCAGCAGCAACGCCAGCAACGGTTTGAGCGTTTCTGCGTAGCCTGGTTCGGAAGCCTTGTCGTAAACGCGGATGGTGCGGGGAGCGGAATGCCCTCCCCTCGTTCCCTGCGCCGCTGCGAAATCGAAGCCGGCCACGATGTCATCAGGTTTTCCTTCTCAGCGCGGTATGTAGGTATCGAGCAACGGCACGATTTCAGCGGCAAACGGTTGCAGACGTTGCTGCGCGGCCTCAGCGTTCTCTCCGGGAAGCATGGCGGTCGTCAAACGAACCAGCGCGCCATCACTCCGATTCATCTGAATTGCATCCTTGACCAGATAGAACTTGGCCCAATATTCGCTCGCCACCCCGCGATCATGTGCCCAATACCAATACAAGACCAGTTCGCGACCCTCGCCACGTGACACTACATACCGGTTCGCGGGAAACGGTGAGTGGCCCGGCAATGCCAGAGTCACACGAGTGTTTTCGTCTGGAGTCCATCCCGAGCCGGGGAGGCAATGTTTGGGGGAATGTATGGTGTCGCCGGCGCGCTGGCTGGGAAAGTAGGCAATGAACAAATCGACGTACGGCAATCTGCTTTGCTGACCGGAGTCGTGATACTCGCGCAAAAGAAAATCGCCGGGGCCAAGCACATCCAGAGTTTGCTGGTCGAGCGTTAAAGCCTTGCCACTCCATTCTCCAACTTGCGTGGGGAACGACGAGAGGGGTGGATGTGCAACAATCGTTTCCACGCGGCCGCGCGCCTCAAGAAAGATGGCGGTCAACGCGATGAGTGTCGTGGCGAAAATAAATCGCAATGCCGACGAAGATTTCATGTCCCGGCTTTTTCCGGCCACAAAATGCGGATGAGCCTATGGAGAAGATAAAGCATGACGAGCGATGCGACAAAAATCAGCCATCCCTGAAACTCATGAAAAAATCCTTCGGCCTTGTCGGGATCCCAGTATTGGACAAGCAATCCTGTTCCGACTATGCGAAAGCTGTTCGCGGCCACCGCGATCGGAATTGCGGCTAGCGCCAGGAAAACGCGCACGCGAATACTGCGCTCCATCAAATATCCGTAGATAATTGCCAGGGTTGCAAGCGACATCAGGGAACGGATGCCGCTGCACGCGTCCGCGACTTCCAGAGCCATCGCTGGAAGAACGATCACATTCCCTTCACGCAGGACCGGCACGCCCAGCCACGGCAATAACGTGCTCGCGACTTTTGAAGCCAGCAATTGAAGCGGGAATGTAATTTGACTAAAGACGATTTCCGGTATCGGGATCATTAAGGCCAGGACAGCCCACGGAAAAAGGACTGCACGAAAGAAGCTCCAGCCAAGGAAAAGTATGATTAACCCCGCCAGAACAATCAGTAAGGAAATCCGCGCAAGAAAGATCTCCGCTCCCATTTGACCCACGATAAGCGCGCATAGTCCGATTAGCAGAACGCCCACGCCGGACCAGCTGGGGCACAGTTGAACGGCGCGCAGGCGGTTGCGATCGTGCCAAACAACAAATGCTGCGAACAGCGGCACAAAGAACCCGTGAGAGAAATTTGGATCGTGCCACCATTGCTGAACCAGATGTTCGAGGGTAGGAAAGTAAAGCCAGGAAAGCAAAGCGGCGAGCACTACCGTTTGCCAGGGGCGGAGCAGCATCCACTCGCGGGCGGATGTCGGATGCGCGGCTGATGTTTCTGCTGGCAAAATTTGGCTCAGTGAAGGGACTGCCTTGCATTCGGCCGGGTCAAAGCGCCATTCAGCATAAGCGAACGGATTCGGCTCCGCAATCTTGAGCTCAGTCCAGCACTCTCAGCCGGATCTGCAGTCGTTTCGGCTGCGAGATATTCATTGCCGACTGCTCTCATTGATGCAAAAACTTTCCTTCCTGAGGTAGAAATATAAGATACAGTGGCAAGTTCCGCTCCGCTCAGGCCGGATTGTAGTTCGATAACTCGATGAAAATGAGCAGGTTGCTACGGACTTGATTTTCTAGCTCCGAAAGCGGTGGGTGGTAAGCGCCTTGCTCCGGTAAACTAATTGTCTTTGAGGAACTAAGCGGACGTGGGCCATTGTTTGGACTACGTCGTAAGATTAGACACGGGCTTCCCGCCGATTTCGCGGATACCCACCTTTAACCCGGGCGCTCTCCCCGGCCAGCTCTAAGCAATTTTGTCTCGAGGATAGAAAATGGGGTTTGCTCGCCCAACAGAACGCCTGGGTAAAGCTACAAAACTCGCCTGCCTGGCTATGTTGTTTCTCGCGGTTAGCGTATGGGCTCAGGATGAAGGAAGCGAGAGCGCCGCGCAGGCGCCAAAAACAGCACCAGCCGAATCGCAGAATGCGCCGGAATCTCCGTCGGATTACGTGATCGGCGCCGACGACACTTTGCGCATTTCGGTATGGAAGGAACCTGATCTCTCTGCGACGCTCCCCGTCCGGCCCGACGGAAAGATTTCCCTACCCTTGCTGGATGACGTGGTAGCTGCAGGGCTCACGCCCATGCAATTATCGGCTTCGATACACGACAAGCTAAAGAAATACATCGCAGATCCGCGCGTCACGGTGGTAGTGACGGCGATGAACAGCCGGAGAATTTTCGTGACCGGCGAGGTTACACACTCCGGGGCAATGCCCTTATTGCCGAACATGACGATGCTTCAAGCGCTCGCAACTGCAGGGTTCACGCAGTTTGCGAACGTGAAAGGAATTTACCTGCTGCGCACGCAAAATGGCCGGCAGGAAAAACTGTCATTTAATTACAAGCAGGTGGTGAAAGGGGATCATCCGGAGGAAAATATTATGCTGAAGCCGGGGGATACGATTGTCGTTCCCTGAGAAATTGAGATAAGCATGGATTCTGTTATCCGGGTTCTGATTTTTCTTCTGCTGGCGTTGAGCCTCAGCTATGCCCAGGACAACTCCGCCCCGCCACGGGATAGCGGAGCTGCGCAAACACCTGCACCGGCGTACGGAACGGATAGTGCTGCCCCGCCGACAAGCGAAAATCCGCCGATTTCCGGGCTGGATATGCCGAACCTTGAGCCTCATGCCGCTCCGTTGAGTTATCTGCAGTTAGGGGCGCACTTTTCCGAGTCGGCGGATACAAATGTTGAGAATACGTTGGGAGGAGCCGGATTGGGATCGGTGACGGACGCTCTCGGTAGCGTCGATCTGGAACGGTTGTGGAGTCATTACGATCTTGCTCTCGATTACCTGGGCGGAGCCAGTTATTACAGTTTTGGGGCAGTTGGTTTTCGACAAATTGAAGAGCTTGGGGTGGACCAGAAAGTAACGTGGAAGCGCGGACAATTGTCCGTCCGCGACGCTTTCAGTTATCAGCCCGAAGGCACATTCGGCAGCGCCTACGGTTCCGTCGCCACGCTGGGAGCGGGTTTGAATGAGAGCAGCGCTTTTCTTACCGGCATTGGCCTCGGAGCTTTGGGTGAAGTGCCGCGGATCATGAATCTGAGTGCCGCAGATGTAGTCGAGAATCTAACCCCGAAATCCGCCATAACGGCAACTGTGGGATACGGCTTCGTTCATTTTCTTGAAAATGAGCCGGGCTCGGATATTTCATTTATTGGAAACAGCCAGATCACCGCGATGGTCGGCTACGATCGGACGCTCGGTCCGCATGACCAAGGAGCCTTGGTTTACGCCTATCAGGGGTTTTCATTTTCAACCGGAATCACGTTTCACAGCAATGTGATTCAGCTGATGTGGGGTCACCGGATTTCAGGCCGGATGAACTTCCTGGTTGCAGCGGGGCCGCAGTTTACCAGCCTTGTCGACATTCCAACCTACGAGCCCAATACGAGCGGAGCGAGTATCGTTTCCCCTTGCATCCCTGCTCCAACATTGACGGATTTTAGCGGCGAGGATTGCCCGACCAATGATTTTCGAATTTCCGCCGGCGGCCGCGCGGCGCTGCATTACCGTTTTCCCAAGACATTGCTTTACGCAAGTTACGACCACTACATCACGACTGGGGCTGGCTTTTTTACGGGCGCGGAAAGCGATGTTGCGCGGCTCGGCGCGTCCCGTCCTTTCGGCCGAAGGTGGACTGGGTTCGCAGATCTCGGATATTCGCGGAACAGTCGTGTGATCCCGAACACATGCGCTTCGCCCAATCTGGTCTCCGGCTGCCCCGGAGTGAACGCGAACATCTATCGATATGGATTTGCGGGTGCTGGGATGCGCCGCAACCTGGGACGTAATTTCAAAATCTTCGGCAGTTATCAGTTCAACTATCTCGGGTTTGACAGTTCATTTTGTGCGACCACTTCCCAGTGCAACCGCATTTCGCAAAGGCAGATCGGGACCGTTGGCATTGATTGGAATCCGCGGCCGATGAGAATCGATTGACGAGCCTGGCGGAAGACGCCAGACGAAGAGTGGAATATGGAAAATCGCGAACTAACCATGGACGATTACCTGGCGATGCTGCGTCGCCGGATGAAGGTGATTTTGATTCCGCTGCTGTTGGCGCCAATCGCCGGCTTCCTAGTTTCTTACATTTTTGCCCCCAAGTACACTTCGCAGGCGCTCGTGCTGGTGGAAGAGCAGAAAGTGCCCGAGGGAATTGTTCAGCCGGTCATCACCACGGATTTGAGTGAGCGCATCGCCACACTGCAGCAACAAGTGCTCAGCCAGAGCCGCCTCAAGCCGATGCTCGAGCGCACTGGATTGGTGAGATCCGGCCAGAACATCGACGATGTCATCGAGGGCATTCGAGCCAACATGTCCGTCGAACCTGTGGTCACCGATCTTTCACAGATGGGCGGAGCCAAGAAAAAACCTGGACAGCCGAGTCCGGTTCCGGGTTTCAATGTTTATTACACTGCGTCGAGCGCCGCCGAGGCGCAGCAGATCTGCAACGAGCTGACATCCCTGCTGCTGGAAGAAAATTTGAGGTCGAGGGAAGACGTCGCACGAGATACTACGGATTTTTTAAGCAAGCAACTGGAGGATACCAAACACAATCTCGACGACCTCGATAGCAAACTGGCGGCGTTCAAAAAGCAATACATCGGACAATTGCCCGGCGATGAAGAAAACAACTTGAAAATCCTGATGGGCCTGAACTCGCAACTGGACGCGAATACGCAAACCCTCAGCCGCGCCCAGCAGGATAAGGCCTATACGGAATCGTTACTCGCGCAGCAATTGGCCGCCTGGAAGAATTCCCAATCCGCGAGTAATCCGCAGACGCTGCAACAGGAACTATCACAGTTGCAGGCGCAGCTGATCGATCTTGAGGCTCGTTACACGGATGATCATCCTGACGTTATCAAAGCGAAGGCGGACATTGCGGAAGTAAAGAAAAAGCTCGACGAAATCAATAACGGTTCGGACAAGAGCGACGCCGCGCCGGATAAAGCGTCGGCCAGCGAGCCTCCTGAAATTCGCCAACTCCGTCTTCAAATACATCAGTATTCCGATCTCATGGCGCAAGCGACCCGCGATCAGAAAAAGCTGGAGCAGGAAATTTCCGTCTATCAGGGGCGCGTGGCGCTCAGCCCGACGATCGAAGAGCAGTACAAACAACTGGCTCGCAATTACGACAATACGCAGAAGGTCTATCAGGATCTTTTGGCCGACAAGAGCAAATCGGACATTGCTTTGCGAATGGAGCAACAACAGGAAGGCGAGCAAATGCATCTGCTCAATCCTGCCGATCTTCCCGATGCCCCAAGTTTTCCCAATCGCTTGTTGTTTGCTGGAGGCGGAGCGGGAGCAGGTCTGGCGTTGGGACTGGGATTAGCCATGTGGCTGGAGCTTCGCGATAAATCCATCCGCACGCAGGCGGATCTTGAGGCAGCGCTCGAACTCCCTATGCTTGTTTCAGTGCCGTGGATATCTGGTCCCGAGCCGAACGGAAATGGAAGGCACCGTTTTTGGAAGCGCAATGGGAAGTCTGCGGATGGAGTGGGCGATACGAAGGAAGTTGTCCGGAGGTAGTAGGAAAGAGTGAAGTTGGCGAATCATGTATAAAGAGTTTTTTGGATTGCGGGCGAATCCGTTCAACGTCAATCCCGATCCGCGCTATTTGTTCCTCACGCGGCATACCGAGGAAGCTCTGGCTTGCCTGACCTACGGGATTCAGAGCCGGAAGGGATTCGTGCTGCTCACGGGCGAAGTAGGAACCGGCAAGACCACGCTGATTAACAAGCTCCTGGAATGGCTGCGGCTGCAGCAAGTGGCAACCGCTTTTGTGTTCAATTCGCGGCTGAACACGATGCAGTTTCTCGATTACATGATGGCGGATTTCGGCATTCCCTGCGATACGAAGGCCAAGAGCCAGGTTCTGCTGAAACTTTACAACTGGCTGCTCGACCGCTATCGCGCCGGAGAAACGGCTGTATTGATTGTGGATGAGGCGCAGAACTTGACGGATGAAGTGCTGGAAGAAATCCGCATGCTGACCAACCTTGAAACCTTCACAGAGAAACTTCTGCAGATCGTACTGGTGGGACAGCCAGAGCTGGAAATGAAGCTGAAGGCGGCGCACATGCGTCAATTGCGGCAGCGGCTGACACTTCGCTCAAAGACTCATCCCTTCACTCTTGATGAAACCAGAGCGTACATCCAGCAGCGCCTGCGCATTGCCGGAGCGAGCGGCCAGGAAATTTTCGATCCTGAAGCATTGATTGCGATTCATCGCTATGCGAATGGGATTCCCCGCGTGATCAATTTGTTGTGCGAGCACTGCCTGGTCAGCGCGTTTGTCGACCAACAGCGCATCATCAGCCTGGAAGTTGTGGAAAGCGTAGCCCGCGATTTTGACTTGATGGACGGGCCTACGGCGGGAGCAGTGACAGCTACCCGGCCTCCCGCGGATGAGGTAGACCGGCTCGATTTACTGGAGACGCTGCGCTCGATGTCCAGCGTGGCCGACCGATCGCGCGAAGAGAACGACTTCCCTAAGGGAAGGAAAATATGAGCAGAATTCACGAAGCGCTGAAAAAGGCCGAGCAGGAGCGGGCTGCACAGTTGCAGAATCTGCCAGCGCAACCCGTTGCCGGGCCCGGGGCGCCAGGTATGCCGGCGATCTCCTCGGAGCCGTTGGCGGAAGCGATGGGGCCAGACATGGTTTCCCTTACTGCGGGAATGCCTTCGTTCGGCACTGCCTTTACCCTCGATACATTACTCGCGCGCTGTACGCCCCAAGCCTGGTCACCTGACCGTAAGACAATGCTGTTTTTCAACGGCGATGACAATGCGCACGGCATGGAGGAGTTTCGCACGCTTCGATCGAGGCTCTATCACACGCGCGAGAGGATGGCGCTGAAGAAAGTCCTCGTAACCAGCGCATTGCCCAAGGAGGGTAAGTCTTTCACCGCGGCGAATCTGGCGCAAGTGCTGGTGCGACAGCATGGCCGTCGAGTTTTGCTCATCGATGCCGACCTGCGCGGTCCGAGACTTCATGCGATGCTTGGCACAATCCCTTCGCCCGGGCTCGCCGATTATCTGCAGGGAAACGCCGACGAGTTTTCCATCATGCGCCTGGGGCCGCTCGAGAACCTTTTTTTCATTCCCAGTGGACAGGAGATTTCCAATCCCGGAGAACTGGTAGCAAACGGCAGATTGAAGGTCTTATTACAGCGTGTGGAGGCGTTATTCGACTGGATTGTGATCGATTCGCCCCCCGCGGTTCCGGTCTCCGACGCAAGTCTGCTCGCGAAAGTTTGCGATGGTGTGCTGATCGTGGTGCGCTCTAACGCCACGCCGGTGGACATTGCCCGGCGCGCGCGTCAGGAATTTCCAGATGAAGCTCTGGTTGGTGTCGTGCTCAACGGGACCAATGCAGATGACATCCCCTATGCCCGTTACTACTACGAGGCGTACGGAAGTGCGACCGAGTCAGAGACCTAGGGAAGTGGGGAACCTTGATCCGGCTGTTCAAAGTGTATTATCCGCTGCGCACCCTGGTTCTACTCGCGGGTGAGGCTCTGATTGTCTGGTTCTCCTTTGTTTTGGGTACGATGTTGCGCACCCAGGATAGTTGGCTGGTGCTTAATGTCGAAGGCGGATACTTAAAGATTTTCGCCGTCACCGCGATGGTGCTGTTGTTTTCCCACTGGCTGGATCTCTACGATTCCAACAGCCTTGACAAGGGAGTCGAGCAGACTCTGCGTCTTCTTCTGGTGATGGGTTTCCTAGCACTTGTACTTGCCGCGGTAGGATTCTTATTTCCCCGATTTATGCCCGGCAATGACGCCGCGTTGTTCGGGCTAATCATCCTGACGATTACATTGTTTTGCTGGCGCTCCGCGTATTGCTGGATGGTGAAGCAGCCATTCCTGCGCGAACGAGTCTACGTGTTAGGCGCCGGCGAACGTGCGGAGCGGTTGGTTCGTGGGTTGCGCCAGCGTTCGGGACTTGGTATCGATGTCGTGGGATGGAGCGGCAATATTGAAGGCGAACTCACGCGGGAAGCGGTTGCGTCACATCTGACAGGCTTGGCGCGCAGCAAAGGCTTGCATCGCGTCATAGTGGCGATGCCGAATCGCCGTGGAACGCTTCCAGTCGAGGAATTGCTCGACTTACGTTTAGGAGGAGTCCGGGTCGAGGAAGCTACATCATGGCTGGAACGTATCTCGGGAAGGATTGAAGTCGAACATCTTTATCCCAGCTGGCTGATCTTTACAGAAGGATTTCGTTTCAGCACATTTTTCCGCCTCGTCCGGCGGGTGCTGAACTTTTCAGTCGCCTTAGTGACGTCGCTGATTTCCTTGCCTCTGGTGCCTTTCATCCTGCTTGCGGTAAAACTGGGGTCGCCAGGACCAATTCTTTACCGGCAGCAGCGCGTGGGGCGGCGGGGAAGGATTTTCTACTGTTACAAGTTCCGTACTATGCGCAAAGATGCCGAAGCCGATACGGGCGCTACGTGGGCACTCGACGACGATCCACGCATCACGCCGGTGGGCAGGTTCCTGCGCATTTCGCGTCTCGATGAGATTCCTCAACTGTGGTGCGTTCTCAAGGGAGACATGCACTTCGTGGGCCCACGTCCGGAGCGTCCGGAATTCGTCGAGTGGCTGAGCAAAGAGATTCCCTACTATGGCGTCAGGCACGTGGTAAGGCCCGGAATCACAGGCTGGGCGCAGGTACAGTACAAATACGGCAACACGCTCGAGGATGCCAGGGAAAAGCTGCAGTACGATCTGTTCTACATCAAAAACGCCTCGATTGGTTTGGACTTGATGATTATGTTCCAAACCATAAAAACTGTCCTGCTGGGCCGGGGAGCGCGATGACGTGGATTTTCTGGTTTGCAGCCGCTCTAATCGCCTACACCTATGTGGGCTACATCGCCTGGTTGTGGTTGCAGGCACAATTGTTTCCGTGGCCGGTTCTCCGCTCCGGGCAGGAGCATCACATTTCCGTGGTGATGGTTGTGCGCAACGAAGAAGGAGTGCTCGAAGATAAACTCCAGAATTTGCTGAATCTCGACTACCCCGCCGAAAAATGCCGGATCATCGTTGTTTCGGATGGGTCCACTGACAAGACGGAAGGAATTCTGAACAAATACAGCGAGCATCCACGCGTGGAGGTGACATTGAATCCGTTACCGCGCGGGAAAGCATGCGGGTTGAATGATGCCTGTGAACGGGCTCGAGGGGAGATTGTCGTTTTCACGGATGCGCGCCAGAAGATTGAAGGTAGCGCGTTGCGGTTGTTGATGGAGAATTTTGCTGATTCCCAAGTTGGGTGTGTAAGCGGAGAGCTGATGCTAGGAGATCCCGCCGCGGGTGAAAGCAGCCGCGGCATGGGACTTTACTGGCGGATCGAGAAGAGAGTCCGCGAACTCGAAGCGGCATCCGGATCGGTAGTGGGCGCAACCGGCGCTCTGTATGCGGTGCGGCGTGAGTTGCTCGAGGCGTTGCCGGCGGGGGCGATTCTCGACGACGTTTATATTCCGTTGCAGGTGGCGCGGAAAGGGAGCCGGGTTTTGTTCGATCCACGTGCCCGCGCCTGGGATAGCCCGAGTTTGGGGGATAAGCTGGAGTTCTCGCGCAAGGTGCGCACACTTAGCGGCAACTATCAGTTGCTGCAGGCTGCACCCTGGCTGTTAAGCGGGAAAAATCCGATTCGCTTCCGCTTTGTGAGTCACAAGTTGTTGCGGCTGGCGGTTCCATTTGCGCTCGCGGTAGTCCTGGCGGGCTCGATTGTGCTGTCGGGAATTGTTTATCGAATCGCTCTGCTCTTGCAGCTCTTGCTCTACGCACTCAGTCTGGTGGCTGTGCTTCGTTTGAACAAGGGACCACTGGCGCGGGTGGCGGATGCTTCGCTGACATTTGTGCTGTTGAATACCGCCGCGTTGGTGGCCTTCGCGAATTTTGTCACTGGACGGAAGACGGCATGGAGCCGCTGATGGCAGACAGTTTCATGGAACGGAGGAAAATGTCGGTCGTTGCTGAGCAGCCGGTTCTGGAAGCCTGGCGGCCTCCAGCAAGGAAAGAGACCCTGACCGGCGCCTTCTTCTGGCTGAGTGCGTTTTGTTTCGTCTATTGCGCTCGGCCCGAAGACTTGATCCCGGGCCTGAGTTACATTCCCCTGGCTAAGATCACCGGTTTTTTTGCTCTGGTGGCGCTCCTGGCCAGTCTCGGAAAATCCAAGCGGGGATTTCGCGACCTTCCCAAAGAAGCTCACTATCTTCTGGCGATGACTGCAATTCTGTATCTCTCAGCCGTGTTTTCCCCCGTGTGGAGGGGCGGCGCACTGTTGCGGACGCTGGATTTTTCGAAGGTTTACATTATCTGGATTTTGACCTTTCTTGCCGTGAACGAATTCGGCCGACTCCGGCGCTTGATTTTTATCCAGACCGCCTCGGTAGCGTTGATTTGTGTGGTTTCGATTGCGAAAGGCCATTCCCGACCTCGGCTCGACGGTGTTCTAGGCGGGATTTATTCCAATCCCAACGACCTGGCTTTCGCCATTGTCCTGTCCCTTCCTTTTTGTCTTGCTTTTCTGATTGCCACGAAGAGCATTCCGCGGAAGGCCGCGTGGCTGTTTGCGATCTTGTCCATGCTGGTGGCGGTATTCCTCACGGCCTCGCGTGGTGGTTTTATCACTCTTGTGGTTGCGGGAGTAGTTTGCCTTTGGCATTTTGGCGTGAAAGGGCGGCGATTCTACCTGGTGGTCGCAGCCGGATTGCTTGGGTCGGTGTTGCTGGTTACAGCGGGCCGTCGCGTGATCGACAGGTTCATCGCGATTTCAGGGACAGTGGACACGCAGAGCGACAATCGTGCCTACGGATCCTATGAGCAGCGCAAATTCCTCATGCTGAAAGCGCTTGAAGGAATTGAGCGCTATCCCATACTCGGCGTGGGCGTGCGCAACTTCGAGGTGTATTCCACCGTCTGGCGTGAGGTCCACATGACCTACCTCGAGATTGCGGTGGAGGGAGGCGTCCCAGCGGCGATCCTCTACATTTTATTCTTCGCGTGCGGCTTTCGAAGTCTCAAGCGGCTGCGGAGAAGAAAGGACCTGGATCCTGAGATGGCGTTATTCGTGGGAGCTTTGCATAGCTCGCTCGTGGGCTTTGTCGTCGGAGCTCTTTTTTCTCCAGAAGCGTATCAATTTTTTCCATACTTTGCGGTGGCATACGCGTCGGCTTTTCTGGCTATTGTTGAAGAAAAAGAGCCTGTCCCTGTGGCTAAGGTTTTGACGCCTGCCCGGAGATTTTCCGGGAACTACTCGAACGCCAGAGAATCCGGCGTGGGTCCGACCTTTCGCTAATTACGCAGAGTGTTTCAAAATTGAGAGACGCAAAACGATCGCTCAAGATGAATCATCGGCACTTCGAACATGGTCAAGCAGAAGCCTGCGAATTGCTGCAACGAGGAAATATTTCCTGGACAATGCCGAATAACTTAAACCAGGTGAAAGGGTCTCAAGGATTGGAATCTTGCGAATTTGAGTTGTTGCCGCCGCCGCACATGGCCGAGTGTGTGCCGGATCAAGATGCCGAGGTTTTGCCATGTGTGGAATAGCAGGATTCGTGAACCGCGAGGGTGAGAGGGCCACATCCGAAAACGTCCGGCGGATGATCGATACGATTGTGCACCGCGGGCCGGACGACGAAGGTATCCATACCCAGGCGAATGTAGGTTTGGGCATGCGGCGGCTTAGCATCATTGATCTCTCCGGCGGCCGGCAGCCCATTTACAACGAGGACCGCAGCGTTTGCATTGTGTTCAACGGAGAGATCTATAACTTTCCGGAGTTGCGCAAGGAACTCGAAGCCCGGGGTCATCGCTTTTCTACTCACACCGATACCGAGGCCATCGTTCATTTGTACGAGGAAATGGGAGCCGATTGCGTCACGAGGCTGAGAGGCATGTTTGCCATCGCACTTTATGACGAAAATCGCAAGTCGCTACTGCTGGCGAGGGACCGACTGGGAAAGAAGCCCCTGTTTTATGCAGCGGACAAGGGACGGCTTTACTTTGCGTCAGAAATCAAAGCGATGCTGGCTGTGGCTCCTGAGTTGAGAGTCGTCGATCCCGAAGGCATTCTTCAGTTCTTTTATTTCGGCTATGTGCCGGATCCCTATTCGGCTTTTCGGGAGATTCGAACGCTGCCTCCGGGGCACCTGGCGGAGTTCAGAAATGGCGAGATTCAAATTCGCCAGTACTGGGACGTGCCACAGTATGGATCCGATGATCCGGGATCGGACGACGCCTGCCTGGAGGAAATGGAGCGGCGTCTGGCCGAGGCGGTGCGGATTCGCCTGATCAGCGATGTGCCTTTGGGGGCGATGCTGAGCGGTGGTGTGGATTCATCGCTGGTGGTGGCCCTGATGGCAAAAAGCAGTTCGGCGCCTGTCAAAACGTTCTCCATCGGCTTCTCCAAGGCCGATTTCAATGAAATTGAGTATGCCCGTCTGGTCGCGGAACGCTTCTCCACTGACCATCATGAACTGGTCGTCGAACCCGATATTGCTGAGATTCTGAATGCGATTACCGGAATGATGGAGCAGCCTTTTGGCGACTCGTCGATGGTTCCGACGTATTACGTGTCGAAGCTGGCGCGGCAGCACGTGACGGTGGCGTTATCCGGGGATGGTGGAGACGAATTGTTTGCAGGTTATGACCGTTACATCGTGAACTGGAGGCGACGGCATTATGATTTTATTCCGCCGTGGGTTGGCAGACTCTATCGCCGTCACCTCTACGATCGACTTCCTTCCGGCGTAAAGGGGAGGAAGCTGGCGTGGAACATCAGCTTGCCATCGCGTGACCGCTACCTCGATGGAGTCTCATTTCTTCCCGCCCTGCATCGCGAAAAGGGTCTGTTCTCCAGTGAATTTGCGAATAGCGCGCGGAGTTGGGCCGATCCCCTGCAGCGATTCGAGCGTTATTACGACGAGGCTCCAGCGAACGACCAGCTCAGCCGCCTGATGTATCTGGATACCAAAACTTATCTAACAGCCGACATCCTGACCAAAGTGGACCGCATGAGCATGGCCAACTCGCTGGAAGTGCGCTGCCCAATTCTCGATCACGAGTTTGTCGGCTGGGCGGCGGGCCTGCCGATTCGCTATAAGTTTCGCAACGGTATCCGAAAATTCATGTTCAAAAAACTGGCGGAGCGGCTGGGAATTCCGCCGCGATTGTTGCACCGGCGCAAGCAGGGATTCTCGATGCCGCTGGTGCACTGGATGCGCAAGGATCTGAAGCATGAGTTGCTCCCGATACTGCTCGAGCCGAGGACTCTACAGCGCGGATATTTTGAGCCGCAGGCAATCCGAGCCATCATGGAAGAACACTTCCGTGGCCGGCGCGATCGTGCAGGGGTGTTATGGATGCTGCTGGTCTTCGAGCTATGGCATCGCAACTTCCTGGAAGCAAGAAAGCCGGAGGGGCCCGAGGCTAGGGCTCCGGTCACGCTCCAGACTGTCCTCAGTCCGGCGGGGAGGCGTTTTGACAATGCAACAATATGACACCGTCAAGCGCGCTACCGGGTTTGCACCGGGGAGCGATCCTCCCGAGATATTCTTGATGGCGAACACTCTGGAAACCGGAGGTGGCGAGAGGCAATTTGCAGTTCTCGCCGAAGGACTTGGTTCCTCGAACCTGAGCGTCAGGCTGGGATGTTTGCGAAAGAAGGGAGCCTTTGCCAGCCGTCTAAATGGAATTCGCGAATTCCCTCCGGGCGGGAGCTTGCTCGGCCTTCAGTCGCAGCGAGCACGACTGGCGTTGAGGCGTCACCTGAAGGATGAGGGCATAGCAGTGGCCCACTCCTTCGACTTCTATTCGAATCTTATGCTGATACCGGCGGCGCGGTTAGCGGGAGTGCCAGTGGTTATGGGCAGTCACCGCCAAATCGGAGACCTGATGAGTGGGCCGCGTTTTTGGGTGCAGGAGTTGATGTTCCAGCTCTGTGACCGGGTAGTGTGCAACTCGAAAGCAGGAGCGGATTATCTGCGCCGGCGCGCAGGCTTGCCGGAACGAAAGCTGGCGGTGATTCCGAACGGACTTCCTGACGCGGCTTTCGCGGAAAGCAATCCCGCCTTGGCACCTAAATCAGCAGTGAAGAGGGTTGGCATGATTGCCCGCATGAACGACCGAGCGAAGAATCATGCGGCGTTTCTGCGGATCGCATCCAAGGTAGCGGCAGAGTATCCGGATACCGAGTTCGTACTGGTGGGGGATGGGCATCTGCGTAGTGAACTGGAGCGGCAGGCCAAAGATCTGGGACTGGGCGAACGAGTCATATTTCTGGGAGAGCGCCATGATATCCCCGCTGTGGTCGGAGCGCTCGATATCAGCGTGCTCACGTCGGTCTCGGAGAGCTTATCGAATGTGATTATGGAATCAATGGCAGCCGGCGTTCCGGTGGTAGCGGGTTGTGTGGGGGGCAATCCGGAGTTGGTGCGCGACGGCGAGACCGGTTTTCTGGCGCCGCCCGGAGATGACGACGCCTTCGCCAAGGCCATCGGAAGAATGTTGGAACAACCGGAACTCAGAGCGGCGATTGGCGCAAAAGCCAAAAGCGAAGCGAGAGCAAGGTTCAGTCTAAGAAAAGTTTGCGTGCAATACGAGGAGCTGTACCGGTCTGCACTGGCGGAAAAAGGCTGGCCGCACGTCGCGTGGGCACGCTAGCTTCGAATTTGTAGAGGGCCATGGAGGGCGGGTTGCAGAAACGCATACTGGAAATCGGCAACTGGGCTCCGCCCGTCTGTAGTTGGTCGATGAGTCTGGTGGGCCTGCGCAAGGAACTGGAAGCGCGCGGATGGGACTGCCGGGTAATGAACCTGAATGAGAACCGCCGCGTGCGCAGTCCGGAGTACATCGATGTGCAAAATGGGTGGGACTATTTCTGGAAGGTCACACGTCTGGTATGGCACGGGTATGCGGTGCACGTCCGGGTCAACGGAGAAACGAAAAAAGGATACCTTCTTGCGTTCGCGGCACTATTGCTCGCGCGGGTGGCGGGCCGGCCTGCCCTGCTGACATACGGGGGTGGCCACCAGCAAAGTTATTTCCCCGCACCCAGGAAATCCTTGAGGCACCGGTCATTCTGGTTGCTCTTTCGACTTCCGCACTGCATTTACTGCAACAGCGAGGCGGTGAAGAAGGTCCTGCTGACCACGGGCATTCCGGAGGGCAGAGTGAAGCCGATATCTCATTTTTCTTCGCACTACGTCCAATTCGCGCCCTCCACATTGCCTGCCGAAGTGGAGGCATTCTACCGCTCGCACGATGCCGTTTTCTTCAGCTACGTCTGCTTCCGAAAGGAATTTGCCCTGGACTTTTTGGCCGAAGCGATGCGGCGGTTTCGCGAGTCTTTTCCGAGAGTCGGGTTTCTGCTGGTGGGCTCCTGGGATCGCGAAATGGATGCGATGAAAGCGTTTCTTCGCGAGCAGAAACTGGAGAATGCCGTGTTCGTGCTGGGGTCAGTTCCGCACGAGACCTTCCTGACTTTGCTGAGCCGGTCGCAAGCCTATGTGCGAACGCCAGTGACTGACGGAATATGTTCCTCGGTGTTGGAGTCGCTGAAGCTTAAAGTTCCCGTGCTGTGTGCCGACAATGGCACTCGGCCGGAGGGCGCAAAGCTGTGGCGCGAGGGAGATGTGGGCAGCCTGCTGGAGTTAATGACGGAAGCGATGCGGAATCGGCCGGCGATGGTGGCTGAGATTCCTGAAATCACAGTGGAAGATACCGCCAAAAAGCTGGCTGACAGTATTGAACAGATAAGCCTGAAGGATCAAATGGCGGAGAGTGCATGCGAATTGCACGCCGGGAATTGATCGTCGTGGAGATGGGAATGGACAACGGGCGTTTCGGCTTCGGAAAAAACTGGCAACAGTTTCTTCGAGTGCTGGACGATGAGCGCATTGGCGAGGCCGAGAAATCGCTGACTGATATGCTGCAAGTCAGGAACCTGGCGGGGAAGTCGTTCTTAGACATTGGGTCCGGAAGCGGTCTTTTCTCGCTGGCTGCGATGCGACTCGGAGCGAGCCGCGTGCATTCCCTCGATTACGATTTGCAAAGCGTGGCTTGTGCTCATCAATTGAAAGCCCGGTTTTTTCCGGACGCTGAGCACTGGACCATTGAACAGGGCGATGCACTGGACCACCGTTACCTCGTGGGGCTGGGCACTCACGACGTAGTTTACAGTTGGGGAGTCTTGCATCACACCGGAAACATGTGGCAGGCATTGGAGAACGTGCTGCCACTGGTCAGCGATGGCGGGAGGTTGTTCATCGCGATTTACAACGACGCCGGCAACAAATCGCGGCGATGGCAGACGCTGAAGAAAATGTACAACCAAGGCGCGTTTTACCGGTTTGCCCTCCCGGCTGTTTTCATTCCGTTGAATGTCGCGCGCGGACTACTGGCCGACTTGTCGAGCCTTAAAAATCCGGCGACGCGCTATCGTGTCTACAAGAGAGACCGCGGGATGTCGATGATGCGCGACTGGATCGATTGGATTGGAGGTTGGCCGTACGAGTTTGCGACGGCAAGTCAGGTGGCGGATTTCTGCAGGAGACAGGGATTTGAAATGTTGACCTGCGTCAACCGGTCAGGCTGGGTACTGGGAAATAACGAGTTCGTGTTCGCACGTCTCGCCAATGCTGTGGCCAGTTCATGAAAACCTAAGCGCGTGTTCTTACTGTTTTCATCAGCCAGGACTCTTCGGGGAACGTTTGTGAATTTATGGTTTCGTCAACTACAACTTCGATCCGCACGAATGGGGCAACAAACAGAAAGACCGCGCCCGTATTCGTGTTGGGTTGCGGCCGCTCAGGAACCACTCTGCTCTATCACATGCTGCTTTCGGCGGGCGGTTTTGCGATCTATCGCGCGGAAAGCAACGCCATCAATCTGCTGGAGCCACGCTTCGGCGATCTGAGTCGGCCTCGGAACAGGAACTTACTTCTGGAAGCGTGGTTTGACAGCCGTCTCTATGAGCTTTCCGGGCTCGACCAGAAACAGGTTAGAGCGCAGGTTATGGCAGAATGCCGCAACGGAGGAGACTTCTTGCGCATCATCATGGAGTCAATGGCGCGGCAGCAGGGCACAGAGCGCTGGGCGGATTGCACCCCAGAACATCTTCTTTACCTGGACCGAATCAAAGAGACGGTCCCCGATGCGCTGATCATTCACATTATTCGCGATGGACGCGATGTTGCCTTGTCGATGGAGAAGGGAAATTGGATTCGACCTATTACACGCCAAAAAAAGCAAAAGCTGGCGGTCGCTGGACTCTACTGGGAGTGGATCGTTGGCAAGGGCAGGCAGTACGGCCGCAAGCTGGGGAACGATTACATGGAAGTACGCTTCGAAGAACTGGTGACCGATCCGCCGCGAGTATTGCGGGAGATCGGCAAGTTCATCGATCACGATCTCGATTACAAGCGCATCCTTGAGAACGGGATCGGATCGGTCAGTGAGCCGAACACTTCATTCAAGGGCGAGACCAAAGGAGGGGCATTCAATCCGGTAGGCCGCTGGAAGGAAAAATTCTCGCCGGCGGAAGTTCGGCGGTTTGAAGGCTTGGTGGGGCAGACGCTCGAAGAGTTGGGGTATCCCCTGGCGACTACACAGTCGAACCTGCTGGAATCTTCGAAGCTGAAGAGCAGGCGCGCGCTGTACAGGGCATACTTTAACTCGAAGTTATGGCTGAAGGCCAAGACGCCGCTCGGAAAACTTTTTGTCACCAAAGATTTGTCGTGGGTCTAGTGAGCGCCTGCTGCTCAGGCAAAAGATCGGCCTGATCAGGATTTCCAACCGCTCGGAATGGCAAGAATCTGAACTTCACCTGGGACGATCGGGCCGGAGATTTCGAACACATTGCCCTGCAAGTCGGTCACTTTATAGCCATACTCCGCAAGAATTTCTCCCACTTCGCGAGCCGATTTTTCCGAGTGCAACTCGCAACACAGCACGGCCTTTCGCTCGCACAAAACCGAGCGCGCTCCCCGCAACACCTTGGCTTCTTCGTCTTCCACGTCAATCTTGATGAAATCAGGGAAAGGGTTAGTCCTGACGAAGTCGTCCAGCGTGGTTGTAGTTAACTCGATCGTAGGCCACTTGGATTGCCCTTCCGCGATGCGCGCGCCGTAAGTGTTGTCATTCAGTGTGAAGCGGACTGTGCGCACGCTGTCGCTTACCGGGCTGGACAAGATGGTGATATTTTCCAGCCGGTTGGCGGCGGCATGTTTGCGAATTTCCACAGCGGCATGAGCCGAGGGCTCAAATGCGTATACCTTCCGCGCTTTCCGCGCCATCAACAACGAGAGATAGCCGATGCTCGCGCCCAAGTCATAACAGATACTTCCTGGCAATACCATCTGCTCGACAGCAAGCTGCGTGTACAGTTCATAGGTCCCGCGAATGTGAGCATGACTGAGGTGCTCGCTGACGGCCAAGGTCATCCCCTTCATTGGACCCGACTCGATGGCTACGGTCTTGCCTTCCAACCCAACGAACATTGAGAATGCTTTTCGAAAATTGTGGTAAACAGATGGATTTGACTGAATCCATGTCTTGATGAATTTAGGGGTATAACGGGTAACGGTGATGACGGAGGACCGCAGCATAATCCTATCTTCTCAGACGGAAGCGTACTTCTTATGACATTCGGTTTCTGCCATGCTCGATCCAAGTTCGTCCGGCGAGTAGTGAAACTGGTGCGAACTCGGATTGCATCGCTGATTACTGCAAGGGCCCTTCCCAATCGATGCAGCGCGGAGCCATGGTCCGGGCCGACTCCAACATCCGCAAACAGACGATGGTGGCCCGAGCGCCATCTCTTACATCGATTGCCGGGCGCGTGCCACCGCGAATTTCATCGAAGAACGCGCGCAATTGCTCAGCATAGCCCTTCTCAGCAAACCAACTCGAACGCCGGATGACCTCGCTGCCGCGCAGAGTAATTCGCTTGAAGTCCTCTGCCGTGGCGCTCATCCCTGGAACGTAAGCTTCCACACGTTCACCGCCAGAAGTCTTGCTGCCCACCGTGCAGTAGGTGAGACTGGCGACGGAGCCGTCGGCAAAACGGAAGCTGCTAACCAGATTGTTCTCGCCGATGGGATCCTTTTTCCCGGGTGGAAGCGAGATTGCTGAAACCAGCACCGGTTCGGAATCGAGCAGCCAATACATAAGGTCAACAAAGTGGCAGGCCTCGCCCAAAATTGCTCCGCCGGCCGCCGGATCGGCCATCCAGTACTCGCCGGCTATTCCAGGAGAGTTCACACGTAAGTTCAGAACTGCGGGGCCGGCGCGACGCTTAAGTTGCCGCTTCAGTCCAAGATACGACGGAGAATAGCGGCGGTTGAATCCGACGGTTAGATGTTTTCCGGTTTCGATGGTGGCACGATAAAGCTGGCGGCACTCCTCAAGGGTGAGCGCCATCGGCTTTTCGAGAAATACATGTTTTCCCGCCTGTAAGGCCGCCAGCGCCTGCGGGGCGTGTTGCGCATTGCGGCTTACGATCAGGACAACGTCAATTTCCGGATCGTTCAGAATCTCGGTGTATTCGGAGCAGCAGTAATCGGCGCCGAAACGGAGTGCATAACTCTTGCCCCGGGGACCGTTGGCAGAAAATACGCTCCGCAGGTGGGTGTTGGGAATCTTCTTTAAGTTGGGCAGATGTACCCAGCGCGCCAGATTGCCCGCGCCCACGAGGGCCACGCCCATAGCATTGCTCTTCGGAGCCGGTGCACCGGTCTCAACCCTGCGAGCGGGATGAAAGGCGGTAACGGGATCGGCAATGCTGCTTGCGGGATAGTTAAGGAGCACAGCGAGGCTGCCCGAAGACGGGTCCATGATCGTTTCATACGCCTTGGGGGCGTCGTCCAGAGGGAAGTGGTGCGTGATCAGCGGAGTCAGCTGAATTCTGCCGAGAGCGACAAGGCGAAGAAATTCAGACATGTTGCGGTTCTCGGTCCATCGCACGTAACCGATGGGATAATCCTGCCCTTGCTTCTCGTAGGCCGGATCATAGCTTCCCGGACCATAAGCGCGGGCCATGAAGAGCTTGATTTCCTTGCGGTACATTTCGTACCAGGGAAAGTTCAGCTCTACCGCGCCGACATCGACGATGCGGCCACGATCGGCACATACTTGTACGGCCTGCTCACAGGGCATGGCAGACTTGGATGCGGCGGCGACGATCACGCAATCGACGCCACGGCCGTTGGTGATCGAGGCGATCTGATCTCGGAGCGACTCTCCGCTCAGAAAAGCGTGGTCTGCCCCGAGACGCCGGGCCAATTCCGTACGCTGCTCCTTCAAATCAACCGCCAAGACCATCGCGCCTTGAAGTCTGGCCAATTGGGCAATCAGTTGCCCCACCAATCCCAGACCGAGCACAGCCGCGGTTTCTCCCAACTCGAGGTTCGCGATGCGAACGCTGTTCAACGCGATGCTGCCTAGTGTGGCGAAGCAGGCGTGCTCGAAGGCAACAGAGTCAGGTATGGCCGCAGTAAGATTTTCGCCCACCAGTATAGTTTCTCCATGGCCGGTTCCTTCGCCGCCATAGGCCACCCGGTCGCCAATCTGGCAACTTGTAACCGTGGAGTGCTTGTCCACAACGATCCCCGCTCCCGAATAACCCAAAACCGCGTACTCGCTGAATTTCGCTTTGACCTCAGCCAAAGTCCTGAAAGGACCTTGAACTTTAAGAACGTTCCAGATCTTGCTGAGTTGAGAAGGATTGTCAGCGACTGCGCGCAGTACACCTTCATGGTGGATGCTGGCGGTCTCAGTTCCGCTGCTGATCAACGAGTACATCGGGCGTACGAGTACGTGGTGAGGGATTACCACCGGATCGGGAACGTCGTCCACGATCAGCTGCTTCAGACCCTTGCGTATGAGTTGCTTCATTGCTTGCAGCTTATATCATGCACTCGGCCGGGCCCATGCCGACCGCATTCCCGAAGCTACTGCCTTTAGCCCTAAAGCGCGCCACTGGTTGCAGCTTTAATGGCATCGATATCGGCACCCAGATCCTTGCCGTCGGTCCCAGCGTGGAGATACGGCGAAGGACTCCTGCACGGTGCAGGCTGGTTCTTTCCCTTACATAAGCGGTAATCGCCGTCTTTTCCGTGGTTGTAGTTGACGAAGCCGACGGCGTCTTCGTTCCTGGGGAAAAAGTTCCCGGAAGGCCACTGCCTCGCCGGACCGATGATGGCATTATGGCTGAAAACAAGTGAGCTGAAACAGTTCTTGAAGACTCCCGCCGGGCCGAATTGCGCCGCGCCATAGGCGCAGTTTCGCTTTCCTCCAGTAGAAGTCACTTCGAGTCTTCCGGCACTCAGAATGCTATTCGTAAAAGTGAATTCTCCAGCCGGCGGCTTGTCGAGATCAGATCCAAGGTTGAACGAGACTCTGGGTGGGAAGGCTGTCACATGGTCGATCTTGATGTCCCGCAAAGGAGGAGCCGTGGAAATCACCATGGCAAAGGATCCGAAGCCTTTGTAGAGTTCGCCATCAATGTCTTCGAAGAGCAGATCATGGATGCTGTAGCGCTCCCCCGCCGTTGCCGCGCCGCCACTGCCTGACAGGGTGTTAGCGATAACGATTCCCGTCCCGACGTGGCGAACCTCACTGTAGCGAAGAGTGATATCGGTGACCCGGCAGAGCGGGCAAACATTCGGCATTTGATTCTTTGGAGTCAGCACGATACCAAATCCGCTTTGTCCTACGCCGCCCCAACTGTTTTCCAGAATGTTACCTTCGAAAAGCACGCGCTGTGCGTTTTTTATCTCGAACAGATTTTTTACGATAAAGGGACGGCCGGAAGTTCCGCCCACGAAGCCCGGATGTCCGGGCATCCAGATCATCGGTTTGAAAAAATGGTTATGTCGGATTTCGATATCGGCCGGCGTGGCGGTAGCGGCGGCGCCACCGAAAATAATGTTCTCGCCGGAAGCCTCCAGAAAGTTATTTACGATCTTGAAGGGTCCCATGGGATGGTCGCCGGCGCCGCCGGCGATGTCCTGCGCATCAGTGCAGCTGCCGGTAACGGAAACGCAATGAAAATCGGAGAAATAGGAATCTACAATGGCCATGAAGCGGGTTCCAGTCAGGAAAATCCCGCGAGTGGTTTCATCTTGCGCCGTACCATGCATCCAAACGCGATCAAAAACGATGTGATCGGCAACCCCGTCTTGTTCTGGGCCAGCAAGATTGTTAATTGTGGCGCCGGGAGAGTCTCGCGTGATCTCGAGCCCGAGCAATCGATAATGGTTGGCTTGCGGCGCGAAAACAATGGGCCCTGTACCTGTCTTTCCCGTAAACGTAATTCTGGCCATCACGTTCTTGAGCGATGAGCAGTGAAAATCCGGCCGGCCGGGAAGAGATGCTACCCCGGCATAGCATGGAAGGATGCGTGTTCCTTCCGGAGGCAGACTCTCGTCAGGGGCGCTTGTCCGGATCACGATCCAATGAAGGTCATCGCACGACTTTGCGGGGAGGCGGAAGCGCCCGGGGAACGATCCACCCGCTTGCAGACTGATGACATCGCCGCATGTCGCGCTGTCCAAGGCGGCCTGGAGATCGCCACCCTCCTTGACCAGGTGAACTTTCCCGGGAGCGGGAGTTTCCGAGAGAGCGCTATTCACGTAAACGCGGGGTAGTTCCGCGGGACCATCAAAGTTTCCGGGAGCCGGGTTGGAAGATGTGCCCTTTGAGATTCCTGCGGAGATCGCTGCCGCTTGCTCGACTGCTGGCACAGATCCTAAAAGAAAAAGAAAAGCGGTAAGCAGAATGCCTGCTGATTTGGCTACGTGCGCGACGAACCGCATAGTCAAGTGTCTCACCGGCGGTAAAATCTGGCCAACTCCGCACCTTCAAAAAGACGCCGGACGATGAGGCACCAGACCCGAGAGCCGCGGCATTCCGGCTCACAGACCCGTTACCAATGGATCATAACACGACGGGATTTAGCATCCCGCGGAGAATGGCGGAAGAAGACAAGAGTTAACTTCAAACGCGCAGAAAGCCACGCCACTATTGCAGGTGCACGCAAAAACCGTCGGAGCGTGGATTCCCCAGGTTGTCATTTCCGAGGCTTTGTAGATGAGTTGAAACCCAGCAGAAATAGTTGCCTCTTTGAGTAACTACTCCAATCGACTGCTGTGCACCGAAGGCGGCATCACCACCGCCCGTGCAGGTAGCATCCGGGCTAGCCCCGCAACTGAAGGTGTGGCTAAACAAAGCAGGAGACTGGCTGGAAGGAGATGTCGCGCCCGGGAACCAGGCATAAACCACATTGCTGAGATAACTTGGAGAATACACGCCGCCTTGCTCGGCAGTGACCAAGTCCGATGCGCACACCCACGGGTAACTGTCATCGTTCAAAGGATGCGGCCAGGAGCAATGCTCATCGGTTGTAATAACGGGCGGCGCGAATTGCGTGAAGGAAGTCACGTCAGAAAAACTGCGAATGTTAGGGCCGTTGTAAAAAGGCGTCATGTAGTTGGCAACGCCAGCGCTGTTGTGCGAGCCAGATTCCGCACCTCCCACGCCGAGCGACGGATTGGAATAAGCCCACTGCGATCCGCCGGCGCCGACATGCCAGATGGCCTGTTGATTCGAGAGAGTTGAACCGGCGCACACCCCCCGACTCCATCCAAGGTTGCTCGAGCCTGTGACCTGCATGGCAAAGATCATCCAATTGCCATCGCCGGACATTTGGGAATCATGTATGCCGTGCATGAGGGAGCCGCGCGAGCCGTAACAGCCGGTCGAGGCCAGCGTTCCGGAAGGTGGAGTAGAAGGTCCACAACCGCTTCCTGAGCAGAAATTCCAATAGTTTCCGTTCGCAAGATCGACGCTGGCACAGCCTTGACTGCGATCCCACACAAATGCCCAATCTGCCGATCCCTGTCCGCCAGGTCCAACGCTCCAGCCGAAGCGCCCGTCATCCAGGGAAATACCCAGGATGCTCGCCGAATCTGTGTTGAATGGTTTGACTCCCGGGCAGACGCCCGCGGCAAAAATATCCACCAACTTCGTCGGCTTGTAGTTGGTGTCGCTGGTGATGTCGCCCTGCCACAGCTGAGTTTGATTCACCAGATAATAGAATCGTGTGTCGATAACTTTGCTGAATCCGAAAGGACCAGCGACGTGGATGCCGGGAGTTCCCTTGTTAACGACTTGAATGCAGTTTCCGGAGGTGTTCATGTGCAGGATGTAAACCTGTTCAGTAGTGACCCCGAGGTAGGTTTCGTTCACCGACCCCATGATGTCATTGTCGCCGCCGGAAAAAGTGAGGTTACCCATCGACAATCCGCCGGGGAAGGTTGTGCCATCCGTGATGCGGGTGATACAGTCGGTTCCTTTTGGATTCAGAGTAGTGTCGTAGGCCGTCGAATTCTGGCAATCTCCGGAGCAGGAGGTTGGGGTGGGCGCCCTTGAGGAGAAAATCGGCGAGACATTTCCTGCCTTCGCGGTAGAAATAGTGGAACAGGAATAGGCTGGCGGTCCGCATGGGCCGTTGGAGGTCTTGGAAACCAGTAATGCGAACGGCTGACTGGCCTTAGCAGAAGACGCATCCTCCACGGTGACAGTAAATGAAAAGTTTCCTGTCTCAACGGTAGATCCCGAAATCAATCCAGTAGATGCGCTCAACTCCAATCCCTGGGGAAGCGCGCCGGAAGAAATCGACCACGAGTAAGGAGTCGTTCCGCCATAGCCGCTTAACGCCTCGGAATACGGATCGCCGCTCGTGACGGCAGGCAAGTCTTGCGTCAAGATCTTCAGCTTTTCCGTGGGCATGATGACAACGTTGGTAGTGGTGACTGGCGCGGATGACTGGCTGCTTGGGCTTCCTGTGTTGGGGTCGATAGAGAGATCCGAAACTTCTTCGGCGGATATGGTCACCGTCTGGCTGTTTGTGACGATCGGGGCAGAGAACAGCCCGTTTGGGCTGATTGTTCCTGCGCTCGAGGACCAGTTAACTCTGGTATTGCTCGAATTTTGGATCAGGGCGCTGAACTGCAACTTGCCGCCGGAGGTAACACTGGCGCTGGCGGGCGACAATACGATCTCTGCCGAGGACTGTTGTCGGGATGTAGAAGGAGCTGACGTCAGCATGCTGTTACACGCGGTCGTCGCAACCAGAAAGGCCAGAAGGGGAACAACGAACAACAGCCGAACCGATGCAGGAGTTTCCACAATTGCATGCATCAAGCGCAGTCTGAGGCTTGGCATTAAGACTCCCTCGAAACGAAGTTGGGGGGACCGTTACGTTCGAGTCCTTGGAACTGACTCTAGCGGGAGGGAGTTGGAGGTAAACAGATAACCAAGGGACTTGGCCTTTCAGAACACACAAAGACAGTCAAACGTGAATCGGGTCAGTCACCATTGCACTTAGAAACACCCCGATTCTCGAATATTTCCTGCGGCGTCATTCGGAGGGATGGTACGTGCAGGGACGGTAAGAGCTCAGGTCTGTCTGAGAAGGCTGCCGCGCAAGCGATCGTAGAGCGAGTTGCCTAGAGACTTTCTGGCTGCAAGGCGCATGGATTCGCGCATCCGCATTTTCCACAAGCCGGTGCCGGAGCACACTCGCGAGAATGTGGCATCGCTGGTGTCGCGCATAATGGCCACCCTGCCCAGAAGGTATGGACTCGTTGTCCGGGAATTGGCGTGCGAGCGGCTGGTGGCCATCGAGCGGTAGCCCGCTTCGCGCGCCAGGTGCAAGGTCCGGTCGTTGTAACGGCCGCCGGGGCACGAGAAATGTTCCACTCTTGCACCGATCATGTCCTCCAGCATTTTCCGTGCATCGATGACCTCGCGGTACAACGCCGACTGATCGAGATCGTCGAGATATGCATGAGACATGGAATGGCAGCCAATCTCAAATCCGAGAGCATGTAACTGCCGTAACTGGGCGGAAGACAGATAGCCCGCATTGCCGACAAAACCTGCGGTCACATAAAAAGTGGCACGCCACCCGTTTTCTTTCAGGATAGGCGCGGCTGTGATCAGATCGGTCTCAGAGCCATCGTCGAAAGTGATGGCGACAGAATTTCCGGATGGGTTAGCGAGCGCCTCGCCAACACAAAGGCCGCGCCATCCGTTACGGGCAAGCCAACTCATTTGAGACTGGAAAGAAGATTGGGAAACGATGTAGCGCACATATCCCGGCACAGACTGGCACAGGGGGCGTCCCGGCAGTTCGATTTCGTGATACATGAGGAAGACTAAGTTCCGGTCCGCCATCAGAAAATCCCGCGCAGATATGTTTTGACCCACTCCGGAATGTGAATGCTAAGGCGATCGAGGGCCTCCTTGGCGCTTTTCAGCAAGCGCCGCATGCGATGAGACCGCGCATGTACACGATCGAAATCCTGCAAAAGCGGCTCGGGCAAGATGCCGGACGAGGGCAACCGCAGATCATCCTTCTGAGCTTCATATTTTCCTGCCAACAGCGCCGCGAGGATCGCGCCGGGTTCCAGTAAATCACAGTCGACGAAAACGAAGAATCGGCGGAATTGTTTTTTCCAATGCAAATCGAGTCCATAAAACGCATGCATTCCTGCCCCACGCCGTTTGAGCCTCTGCAACAAGGCAAAGGTGCCGGAGCGCGGCGCGTAGCGGCCGTCGTACTTCGTGTTCCAGGTTTCGATACCCCTGGGCAGGGCGGCGAAGTTTTCGATCCATTCGAACGAGCCATCCTTCGGGTGGGCGATCACCGGGATGGCTGCCTGTGAATTGATGTTGCGGATCACTTCCTGGGGGTCCGTTTCATGAATGAGCCTCGTAGCGTGGTAGCCAAGGACATGCATGTTCCGCTCGCATCTGTACTCCAGACCGGGCACGAGGAGAAATTGTGTATCAGAGAGCGCTTCACACTCCGCAATGTAATGCCGAAGAGACTCTTCGTCGAAATACTCAGCATGATCTGTCATACACAGGAAAGAGCAATTCTCGGCGAGGAAAATCTCGCGAAGTTCGGCGAGAGTGAACTCGCCATCGGAGTACTTGCTGTGAATATGCAGAGCGCCTTTGAGCATGGGAGCTTAGTTTGCCGGCCCGCTATTCAGAAGACGCTTCAGAAGAAATACCCAGTCGCCCAGTTCGGGCAAAGGGTCGCTCCACTGAAACAAATCGTGACGGGTGCCGGGGACCGGAGTGAGTACGTCCAATAAAGTTCGGAGCCGGCCGGGATAGCGGCCGGGATAGCCTGCCGGGGGTCCATGCCAAACCTCGATCAGGTGGCGCGCATCGCCGAGCAGCCAGCGGCAACGGCGGCCGACAGCGTAGCCAACGCCAGGTTCGATATCGCCGAATTCCGCCATGCGCGCCAGCAAAGCTGGAAAATCCATGCCCGCGTAACAGGCCAGGGGCAACGAGTTCCAGAAGCGTCCGTTGACCTCGATAAACACCGGCGATGATCCAGCCTGCTTGCGGTATTCGACCATCGCCGGTCCATGCCAGTGTAGCGCAGACAAGATTTCTAACGAGGATTTGCGAATCTCGGGGTCAGGCTCAATGCTGACTCGCAGCGAGCTTCCCGAACCGCTGGGATGGACGTCCCTAATTCGGCGATGCGCAAACTCGGCCCGCAAATCGCCATGATGCATCAGCGCGAAATATCCGGTTCCCTCTCCTCCGATGAACTCCTGCACCAGCACTGCCGAGGAGCGCGCGCTAATTTCGGCATACGCCTCGTCAAACTGCGCGGCATTGCCGGCATAGCTGGGGCGGCCTCCAGTGCGCACCATTCCATCTGGCGCGAGTTCCTCGGAAGCGCGCGGCTTCAACACGACAGGATACTGTATCGCGGGGGCGAGGTCGCGCGCTTGTTCGCGGGTTAGGACCACGGTGGTTGCAGGGGTAGGTATGCCTAAAGAGGCCGCCAGACGCGTGGTTTCCTCTTTGTCGAATGCGCGAAGCACATCCCGATGATCCGGAAGAATGAGCTGCGCTCCGGCGGAAGTCAGCGTTTCCCGATAGCGCGACACTGGAAGAGTCGTGGCCTCGGTCATAGGCAGAACAAGCGTGCCTGGCCACTCGCGGACAAAGTTGGCGAGAGCAGCAATAAAGGCTTCCACCTGCAGTTGAGGCGACGGATAGCGGAGAGTGCCAGAACTTGCGCGCGACCATCCCGCCTTGGACCAGGACGCTGCCTCTCCGGCCCAGACAGCGTGGCCTGCCCGCGCCAGCGATCTCACGCTGGCGACAGCCTGATTCTGATTTCCATCGAGCACCAGAACATTCATGGCTTCACGGGAGCATGTATCTCCGCCGCGTTTCGGTTCACTCTGGCATCCCGACACGCCAAGTGTAGGGCGTCCGCGAATAACTGGACGATGTTTGACCAGTCGTATTGGGCCGCAAGTTTTGCCGCCGCATGTTCATATTGTTGCCGGAGGCTGCCGTCGCGTATGAGGGCGAGGATCGCATCAGCGAATGCAGTGGGATCGTCAGCCAGGATCAGGTGGTGGCCGCTTTGTACATCCAGACCTTCCGCGCCAACCGAGGTGGAGATTACCGCTTTCCCCATTGCCATGGCTTCGAAAATTTTCAGGCGAGTCCCGCCTCCGATGCGCAAAGGGACGATGACCAGCGTGGCTTCGCGAAGATACTCGGCTACCGAGGGTACGGTGCCGGTGACCTGGACGTTTTTCGATGCCAACTTTTTCACGCGCGGGTGGGGATTGCGGCCGACGATTTGAAAAAGTGCGGAAGGATATTCAACAAGAATCCGGGGAAAGATGTCCGCACAAAAATAGGTGACAGCGTCGAGGTTTGGCTCCCAGTCCATGGAGCCCGTGAAAACGATTTTGGGTGGATTCGAGTTTGCCGGCGGCGCCACGGGATACTGCCCCGTATCAACGCCGGTGGGAACCGTAGTAATCGTGCAGCTTGGCTCCATCGCATGCATTTGCTCCCGGTCATTCTCGGAGACAGCGATCACGTGGTGGAACCGCACGAGAACGCGCCTTTCATAGCGCTTCATCTTTGCGGCCTCCATGCGATAGGCAAGTTTCTTGATCGGATTTTTCTCGGTCGAAGCCATTCGCCGCCAGAGCGCCGTTTCCACGTTGTGCTGAAACAATACCGTGGGAGTGCTTAGCGCTAGGGGAAAATTCAGTGAAGCTGAAAGAAAGTCGCAGACTGCGACATCGAACGTCCCGAGTAACGAAGCGACCGCTCGCCGAACCGCGGGATGAGTGAACTTGCTCACCGCAAATGGCGCAGCTTGAAAGACGCGCTGGAGGTATGCGACAGACTGCGCGAACACATTTCCGTCAAGCGTGCCCGTACAAATGGTTTGCGTTCCGGGCAATTCGTGCTGAATCGCAGCTTCATACACGTTGTCTCGTTTCTGTCCGTAATACGAGAGCAGCGTTACTTCGTGGCTCCGGGCAAGATGGCGAAGGATGTTATAGGAACGGATTTTGCCGCCTGTGTCGACCGGTAGCAACTTTCCCGCTTTGACCCAGAGGATTCGCAAATGGCTACCGGCAGATACTCTCCCAGTTTCTGACGCGGGCCGTCAGTTCAACAACTCTACCTTGATGCATCTCAAATCCACCCGTCACAAAATGCTCTGGAATGACTGGCAGGCCGCGGCAACTGAACCTACGGATCCCAGCTTGACAATGCTGACTGCTATGCTCATGAAGTCCAGTTTCTAGAAGTGCATTTCATGGTTGAACACACATCGAAAAACAACGATCAATCATAACCGAACTCAGTTGCGTCATGAACCGTCAGGACCACCAAGACGAGTCAGTCATGGTTGGTAGCCGGTTGGAGCAGAGGGCGCAGCATTGCCGGATCATATGAAGGACTGGCGGCAGATCAAAAGACGATTGGCGCAAATGGACCGCGAAGAGCTGCGCGACCGCGTTCGACAGGAGGTTGGCAAGCGGCAGGATGGGATTCTGTCGCTCCTGGGTTTTGATTTCGCCAGAAACTTGCGGAAAACTTCCAGCCCAAAGCGGGGGAATTTCTTCTTCGGGCAGGACTCGATTGATTCTTTGGCGGCGCTGTTGCGCCAGCGGCTTCCCGTCCAAGCCGCACAAATCGTTTGCCAGGCGGAAAAAATCTGTGAGCACCGATTCGATCTATTGGGCTATGAGAATGTCGACTACGGAGGCGTGATTGACTGGCATCTGGATCCAGTGCATGGGAAAAGATCCCCGCGAAATATGTTTTATAAGGTGCCATATCTGGACTTCGACCACGCCGGCGACTGCAAGATAACGTGGGAGCTAAATCGCCACCAGCATCTCGTCACGCTTGCGAAGGCATTCCGGCTGACAGGTGACTCGCGGTTTGCGGACGAAATTCTGCGGCAGTGGCGGGACTGGCAAAGGGAGAATCCTTACCCGATGGGCATCAATTGGGCGAGCAGTCTGGAGGCCGCATTTCGAAGTTTGTCCTGGATCTGGACTTACCACCTGCTCGAAGGTTTCCCGGCCTTGCCCAATTTTCGCGACGAGTGGTTACGCGGCCTGGCTTTGCATGGGCGTCATATCGAGCGATATCTTTCCACGTATTTTTCGCCGAACACACATCTTCTGGGCGAAGGGGTTGGTTTGTTCTTTCTGGGGGTGCTTTGTCCGGAGCTGGCGTGCGCGGAACGCTGGAAGTCGCGGGGATGGGAAACTATTCTGCGAGAAAGCGAGCGGCAAGTGCGGGCGGACGGCTTCCACTTCGAGCAGTCTACGTACTACCACGTCTATGCGCTCGACTTTTTTCTGCATTCGACGATTCTCGCCATCAAAAACAATATTTCTATTCCGGACAGCCTCGAGCAGACCCTGGAGAAGATGCTTACCGCATTGTGTTTGCTTGGTCGCTGCGGCACTCCACCACGATTCGGAGATGATGACGGAGGCCGTTTGTTCGACCCCCGGCGCAATCGCGGCGAACATCTGTTGGATCCGCTGGCCACAGGCGCAATCCTCTTCCAGCGCAGCGATCTAAAGGCACTGGCGGGCGATCTTCGGGAAGAGACGATCTGGCTGCTCGGAGCGGAAGGGGTTGTCCAGTGGGAGGAAATGCAAAGCAGCCCAGTCCCGATGGAGTCCACGGCACTTGAGAACTCAGGCTTATATTTTTTGGCAACAACAAAACCATCATGTGAGTTTGTGCTGGACGCCGGTCCCCAAGGCGCGCAGAGTGCCGGGCACGGTCATGCTGACGCTTTGAGCATTTGTCTGGAGGGCGCTGCTCCTCTGTTAATCGATTCAGGGAGCTGCCAATATGTCGAAAAAGATCGCAATCTGTTTCGCGGAACCGCGATGCACAACACGTTGCGCGTGGACGGCACAGGTCAATCCAAGCCGGCAGGGCCTTTTTCCTGGAAACAACTCACGCAAACCAAAGCAGAGCAATGGATCCAAGCCCCAGGATTCGACCTGCTGGTGGCCAGCCATGACGGCTATCAGCGATTGCCTCAACCGCTCACGCACCGGCGATGGGTGCTATCGCTGAAGAACGGCCTCTATGTCGTTCGCGATCTGGCCGAAGGACGAGGCCGTCACCGACTCGACATCTCGTGGCACTTGGGACCGCAGCTAGAGTCAGCCGGACAAAACGTGTTCTGCGTTCCGGGTCGCTCGCAGAGCCTGGCACTGGTGCCCGCGGAGGGACATGGTTGGGCCGAGGAAATCCGCAAAGAGGTTTGGTCGCCGGTGTACGGACAAAAGGCGCCGACGACCGTGATCAACTTCGGCATAGTCGCGGATACGCCAGCGGAGTTCGTAATCGTTGTTGCGGTGATGGCGGGAGTGCATTCGCGCGCCGGGTCGTTCACGAGACTCGATGGCCCGGAAACGGAATCGACGGTTCACATTTACCGGTATGCAGAGCAGGCGGTTGAATATTTTTTCTTTTTCGCGGAGCCGGGAAAGCGCTGGCGGCAAAATGCTGTATCGAGCGACGCTGAATTCGTCTGTTGGAAGAAAGGACCGGGCGAGGATCACCTGTTGATTGTGTATAACGGCAGCTATACTGAAATCGAAGCCGGGCCCAAATTGCGCTGCAGAAAGGCTGTTCGCTGGTGTGAACTGGTTCTGCAGGATGGTGCGAGGACGGTGCGGTCGTCGGATGCGGAAGCGGTAGCAAGTCAACTGGACAATTCGAATCCGCAAAAGCGACAGGTGGCCGAGTAGAGAAGCTCCAGCCCAAGATTACCTATGTGTGGAATCTGCGGAATCTTTTTCACGGATCGAGAGCGGCATGTGAGCCACGCCGTGTTGGCTGCCATGAATCGCCGGATCGTGCATCGAGGTCCGGACGATGAGGGCTATTTTGTAGAAGATAATGTTGGTCTGGCGATGAGGCGGCTGAGCATCATCGACGTCAAAACTGGCCACCAGCCACTGGCCAACGAAAATGAAAATGTCTGGATTGTTTACAACGGAGAAATCTACAACCATGCGGACCTGCGCCGCGATCTAGAGGCCAGGGAACACCGTTACCGTACACACAGCGACACCGAGACGATCGTCCATCTCTATGAGGAGTATGGTCGCGACTGTGTGAAGCATCTACGGGGCATGTTCGCCTTCGTCATCTGGGACCGCCGGACCCGGACTCTGTTCGCCGCCCGCGATCGACTCGGCATCAAGCCCTTTTACTATCGGTGGGACGGGTCTGCATTTGTATTTGGTTCAGAGATCAAGTCCATCCTCGCCTTTCCGGAAGTGACGGCCCGATTCAACCAAGGCACCCTGTCGGAATATCTTGCTTTTGGATATTTGACGGAACCGGAGACCATGTTTGAAGGGATCCGGAAACTGATGCCAGGCCACACTCTTGAGTTGACCGAGCGCGGTGATCTCAGTGTGAAGCGATACTGGGAACTCTCCACGGAACCCGATACGCAACCTCATCCCCGCGCATTCTATGTCAGCACATACCGGGAGTTGTTCGAGCGAGCAGTATCCTCCCATCTGATGAGCGACGTTCCCCTGGGAGTATTCCTCAGCGGGGGATTGGACTCCAGCGCAGTGGCGGCGCTAACGAAAAAGATTCGCCGGGACAGTCTGCAGACATTTTCGGTCGGCTATGGCGAAGAGGCGTTCAGTGAACTCAGTTACGCGCGACAGGTGGCAGAGCATATCGGCTCGGAACACCGCGAAGTTCGACTCAGCCGGGAAGACTTCTTCAACAGCTTGCCCATGCTGATTTGGCATGAGGATGAGCCCATCGTGTGGCCTTCGAGCGTCGCTCTCTATTTTGTAGCGCGGCTGGCGCGGGAGACGGTGACGGTGGTACTGACCGGGGAGGGAAGTGACGAAACCCTCGCTGGCTACACGCGCTATGCCTGGACTATCCGCAACTCGCAGATGGATAGAATCTATCGTTCCATCACGCCGGAAGCGCTGCGCCGGCTGCTGCGGAAGGCGATCCAGAACAGCCCGGTTAGCGCACCCCTTCATCGCAAACTGCGACACACATTCCTGGTACGCGATGGGAACTCTTGGCCATCATTCTACTTCGACAATTTTTTTTCCGCGTTCGCTGCATCTGAACAGGCCGACTTGTTGACTCCCGAGGCATTGGCCGCAACGGAAGACGCTTATAAAGGATCGATGGAGGCGTGGGAGAGGTCACACGGCGATCTGCTGCACCGCCTGCTCTATACCGATATCAATAGCTACCTCATTGAATTGTTGATGAAGCAGGACCAGATGAGCATGGCTGCGTCTGTTGAGAGCAGGGTGCCATTTCTCGACCACGAACTGGTGGAGTTCACCGCAAGAATTCCCTCGCAGTACTCCATTCGAGGCTTGGCGGGGAAATTCATCCTGAAAGAAGCGGTTGAAGATCTGCTTCCTGCTTCCATCGTGTATCGCAAGAAGATGGGCTTTCCAACTCCATGGGAGTATTGGCTCGCAGGGCCCCAATTGGACGTTCTGGAGCAAATGTTATTGGAACCGAGAAGCACCGGGCGCTGGCTTTTCCGACCGGAGGCGGTGAAGCGAATCTTTGCCGAGCACCGAACCAAGTTGAGGGATCACGGAAACCAGATCTGGCGTCTCCTCACTCTGGAGATCTGGCAACGAATCATGGTCGATGGTGAACCGGTCGAAAATGCCGCCTCGTACCTGGCTTTGCCACAATTGGCCGAGTCAGCTAAAAAAGGCCGAAAGCCAACTCAATGAAGAGGCAACTGCGCCGCGCAGCACTAACGATTCTAAAGAGCTGCGGAGCTTTCAGCCTTGTGAGAAACAGTGGATGGCGCCAGCGCAAGCTGCTCATATTGTGCTATCACGGCATTGCCCTCGAAGACGAGAACCAATGGCGTCCCTTTCTCTACATCAGCCCCGAGCATTTTGAACGCAGGCTGGAGATCCTGCGAAATGCGGGGTATGCAGTGCTGCCTCTGGCACAGGCACTCGAGCAGCTTCGAAGGAACGATTTACCCCCCAGAAGTGTTGCGCTGACATTCGACGATGGCACCTATGATTTCTACAAACTTGCGTGGCCCCGGCTGAAACAATACGGCTTCCCGGCGACCGTCTATCTGACCACGTACTACAGCGAGTTGCGGCGGCCCATCTTCAGTCTTATCTGCTCATACATGCTGTGGAAGGCGCGGGGTATGCGCGGTCTGGACTTGAAAGAGTTTGGAATCGATTGCCAGGTCGTGCCGGCCTCCGCGGAGAAGCGAGAAGAGATGGCGAGCCAATTGATGCGATGGGCCGACGGCAAAGACTTTCACGGCGAAGAAAAAGACGAGTTTGCAGCGAGCCTCGCGCAACGGCTGGGAATCGATTATCAGAAACTGCGGGCGAAGCGTATTTTGCAACTGATGAGTGTTGACGAGGTGAAGCAACTTGCCGCGGAAGGAGTGGATTTCCAGTTGCACACTCACCGCCATCGGGCTCCTCGCACCGAGGAGTTGTTCCGGCGGGAAATCTGGGATAACCGCGCCCGGATCACAAAGGCGATTGGCGGAGAGCGAAACCACTTTTGCTACCCAAGCGGCGCTTACCGGCCCGAGTTTTTGGACTGGCTGGCCAAAGAAGAAGTCATTTCGGCTACCACTTGCGATACCGGATTCGCGACCGAAGAAACGAATCCGCTGCTCCTGCCACGGTTTGTCGACACGACCGGCAGAACCGATCTTGAGTTCGAAAGCTGGGTCGGCGGCATCGGCTATTTTCTCTCAAGGCGAAAACGGGGACGGCTCGCCGTTGTGGCTGACTGAGCCTACAACGAAGGCCCAGAAGGAAGTTTGAGCGCGGGAGGATGATCCTCGGCGAGGACAATTTCGTCGAGGTCCGAGCCTTTCATTAACGGCCGCAATCTGCGAAGAAGCCGATTGTTCTTGTATGCCTGCTTTCCTGTGAAGTAGGCGCGATATAGCAGCCGAGTCGTCCGAAGGCTGAGATCCGGTTTCCTGGAAACGTCTGTCGTCAGCGCGTAACCGAGTTCTCGCAGGGTTGGTCCTAACAACTGCTCGAACCGCAGCAACTGTTCCTGAGAAAAGCTTTTCTTCCAACGCCCCACTGGATTGAAGTCGGTATCGGGACGTTCTTCACGAAACGAAGTGTTAGGTTTGCTGACTGAGCCATAGGCCACAGTGCGGATCAGTTCGTAATCCAGGGGCTGGTCAATAAAACGGCTGACTCGGGCGAGAGTTTCACGGGGTTGAGCCAGAAGATCCTCGAAGTGTACCTCCATGTAGTCAGGCCCGGCGGCGCGACCGAAACTGCGGCCATGCTGAACGATCCACTCCCAATACAATCCACAACCCATCAGACTGTGGCGAGTCTCCCACGGAAAGGCGCGAACATAGCGAAGCCGACCGAGGGAAGTGGCTACATCGCGTCCGTCGCGAATGATGTGAATGACTAAAGCTTCTGGAATGAGCTTCTTGATAAGGGGGAGATAAAGCATGCCTTCGGGAGAATTTTCGGCCCAGCGTTGCACGCCCTGCGCCCTGCAGATTTCTCCCATCACGATGCGCAGGAAGTCTGCTCCGCTGCGACAGTCCTTCAAGATTCTGTTGCGGACAAATTCGGCATCAAGACCGGAAGCGCGGAACAGCTTGCTCTCCAACCACGATTCCATGAGACGCTCGCGGTTGGTGCGAGAACTCAAGTTTCCAAAATGCGGAACCAGCAGATTGAAAACATTTGATTCGGCAAGATAGACGGCGAACCCACCGGCGGAGAGCAGCATATCGTAAAGAAGAGTCGTGCCGGAACGCGGGCTGCCCAGAACAAACACGGGAGCGTGCTTGCGATCTTTGCCGAAAGGCTCTGCGATTCTCGACGCTTCCATGGCCAAATGAAATTCTCAGGTCCTCGATACTCCGGTTGATTTTGGTTGGTTTGCGGATTCAGGAATGCCGGCAACGGCGGGGAAAAGACTGAAGACTACGCCGATGCCGTGCGGCTCGAGGGCGATTTCATCGAGGCAGGCTCCACGCTGCAAATCGTAGAGGCCGAGATGTGTTTCGCGGTGAAGCTGCTTGTAGGAACCGCCGTTTTTTGCCCACGCCAGATTTTCACGAAACCTGGTGGGTCGAACGCGCGTGAATCCCACCCACACCAGATGTTCGGCGATGAAGAGCAGGCCGCGGCACCATCCCAGGATTTGCCCGGCAGGGCCACCCATCTTCGTCAGATCGAAGGTTGTTTCCACCCTAAGAGTCTTGCGGTTGGCGAGCACAATGTGACCATCTACGGTCGTGAAGTAGATCGAATCACCGAGAACGTGGCCATCGTGCGGCCGCTGGATGGAAATGTCAATCCGTCTTCCGGGCCGAGTTAAGGAAACCGCATCCCGTTGTTCAAAGCGAGTAACCCATATTTCGTCGTCGAGTTGAAAGATATGATTCGGATGAGAGTGATGCGGTTTGGTGGTCGCAATGGTTCGGTAGTCGATATCGCGGGAGAAGCGCTGCCATGGCTCCTCACCAAGCACGTTCCATTGCTGAAGTACAGCGCCGGTGGTGCTGACTTCCACGACCATGTCGAGTCCAGTGACTGCAACCAGCAGCGTTCCTCCTGGCGTGGGATAAACGTGATGGAGATCGTTGAAGCAGGGAAGAGAAATGTAATGGAGGAGACGGAAGCTGGGAAGCTCATAGACCAAGACTTCAGTCGAGGTACAAGTGAAGAGTTTGTTCTCCAGGAGAAAAGCCGACTTGAACAAAACCGCCGGTAAGGTCGCGGCACACACCTCCGCAGGGGAAATATATTCGACGCAAGTATGCGAGGTTTTCTTCTCCGAATTTATCTGGAGGATCACGCCCTTTTTGGACGATTGCCACTCCGCCAGCTTTCGAAAGACAGACCGCCTGAGTTCTCCGCCGATTACGTAAATCTCATTCATTCGTGCGAGGCCTCATGCGGGTTCGTCCGTGCGCATGCCAAATGACTCCCGTCCTTCTGCTCGAATCACTACGCGGGCGGAGCCGGCGGCATCTCCGTCCCTAGCTTCCCGGCTGAGGGTACAAGTTCTCCCACATGCAAGGCTCTCTCAGTCATGTACGCCCATCCCACGCATGCGGCGTACACCAATCCTGCAGCGAGCAACTGCACGGCCAACTGACGATATGTGTGAGCCACGAACCAGCGCTGCATCAGAACCAGCACAATCACCATCGGAGCGCATAACAGAAGAGGCAGCACGTAGGCCTGGCGCAAATACGTGGTTAACCGAATACCGAGCCGGGAGCAAAGATGAAACGGCATGAACAGCAGGAATGTCCCGGCTAACGGAATGGCGGTGCCGATCGCATCACCAACGATTCCGAAAGGTCGCACCAGTACGATGCTCAGCACGAGGTTCGCCACTCCTTCGATCATCGTAACCACCGCGAGCTTCCCGTGCTTGCCCATTCCAAATAGAATCCGCGTAGACGCCGATTGAACCAGCATCAGGGTATAGGGAATTACCAGAATCAGTAGGACCGCATACCCGCGCGGGACGTACTTCTTGCCCAACCACACCTCGATAATTGATTTGCCCAGGACAATAAATACCGCCGTAATAGGCAGAGTAGTAAATGCGCAGGTGCGGTTTCCAGCGACGAAAATTTTGCGCAGGCGATCCATATTTCCGGCGGCATCCGATTGACTCGACATCGGGACAAAAATCTGCGCCAGGCTGCTCACCACTTCACCCGCATAGTCGACGAGGCGAGAGCCCGCGTAAAAATAAGTGATGGCAGCGGAAGAGAGAAACGTTCCGATCACGAGGGCGTCAGTTTTGAAGCGCAGGCGAGACGCTACGATGATCATGAACGTGACACCGCTGTAGTTGGCCATGTGGCGAAAGGCGCCGCGGTCGACATATCTCATCGAAAAAGATATGGGAAGCGCCCACAACGCTATAAAACTCCGAACCAAGGCTGCGGCCAGAGGCAATGCCACAGTAATCAATGCGACGGTGAGTAGTCCGTAACCCCGGTCCAGAAAAAAGACGATCAGTACGACTCGAAGCAAACTCGAGACGATATTGGTCCAGTTGAGAACGTAGAACTTCTGCAAGCCCTCCAACATTCCTCCGAACACGCCCAGGGGAAAACTGAGTGCGACGGAAGTGCCGACAAGCAGCAGGAGCCAGCGCGCGGTGGACTGAAATTCAGGCCCGATGTGGAACCAGCGATCCACGTAGGCGCATCCCGCCATTGTGATGAAGATGCACACCACGCCGATCACGGTGTAGCTGACCATGGCTGTATTTATGAGGCGATTAACCTCATCAAAGTCGCGCGTGGCTGTGTATTTTGAGACATAACGGATGATGGAAGAGCGAATCCCGAAGTCAAAAATTCCGTAGTAGCCGGTGACGGAAAAAATCAGGACCCAAATGCCGAACGCGGTATCTCCGAGGCGGTGCAGGATAAATGGCGATAAGAAGACGCCAACAACAATGTTGATCCCGAGGGCAAACCAGCTCGAGCCGACGTTCTTGATAATCTCGATTTTCTCGAGCGTGCGCATAGATCTGTTGTGCGGGTGCTAACGGTGGTGCAACTGCGGAACGCTTGGCCTTTCTACCGCAAGGTGTGAGATCAAGATGCCTTCGATCCGGTTCCTGATGATCGTCGTGCCTTCAAAACACTATTCAAAGGCAACGGGGTGCGGCCATCAATCAATTCCACATTGTTTGCCCAGTTGTAGGTGTGAATCCCGGAAAGTCCCACCCAGTGTTCGGGCCCGATGAGTTTCACCTGTCGTTCAGAATAACGCCGTGTGGAAAGTTCTGTGATCTGGTTAAGAGCTACGCTGTAACCATAGGAAGGAGCACCGCTCTGGCTGGGCCTGATCAGGCGATTATCATTGCGAAAAATCCGGCCGGCACAGCGGTTTCTGCGAATGTCAGTGGAAATTGGATTGGCGGGATGGAAATGCCAGTCTCCGGTGATCGATTCCGAATAAAACAGCAGAAGACAACCGGTGCTTGCGCTCGGCTGGGCAGTTGTAGTGGTGAACCACCACAGTCCCTCGTGCTCCCAGATGGTTGTATCGACAAACCTGCCTTGCAATAAGGTCGTCTCTCGTTTCCATTGGTGGGGAAACTCCCGGCATCGAAACAGGTCAATCGAATTCGAATCGGAGGATTCCGGAATCATGAAGATTTCCGACCCAGCCCGGAAGATGTGGGGGTAGGAATAGTGCTGCGTGGGATGATGAAGACAAAGCAGCGGTGGTCCCAATGTGCTTTGCGACGAAACTTCTGCACAAACGATGGCTGCCCGCTTGTCTTCGTAAGAATAGTCCTCGAAAAACGCCCAGCATTTGCCCTCGTGTTCAAACGCAAATGGATCGGCCCAGAAGTGCCCTCTGGGAGGATCGATCCATCGAAACCCGGAGAAATCAGAATCGGAGTCCAAATCGGATAATTTTTTCCCATCGACCCGGCAGGCAATTCTCCAATGCTGCACGGTGTTCTTGCGAAATGGATACGAGATGGCCTTCTTCAAAAGAATGGGACCGAGCCAGGGAAGTACATCGCGGTTCGTAGGAGCCTTGTAAAGAGCCCGCTTGCCCCGGTAGGGAGCAGGAGGGATCGCGTTTTCGAGCAAGTAGTCCCAACCAAGTTGGTGCAGTTCATTGAGTTTCCGGATCATCAAATCGGAAGATCCCCAATAAGATGTGTATCGATTCCGCGAAACACTCAGAGTGCGCTCGGTCGCGAAGAGGGACTTACACAGCACCAATCCAGCGTCCAGTTCTTCGGTGAGAACTTGCAGAATCACACCCGAAAGCGGGCTGCCTTCGTACAATTCCCAGAAATGCGCGGGGCCGCCACGATAGAACTCGTTGTCTCCGTGGTGATACGACCAAACCCCATAGCGGGCAGCTTTCAAAATATCGCCGCGAAGAATGTTGAAGCCGAAACGAATCAGGACATCAAGATCTTTGGCCCGAATTTTTCCTAGGACGTCGGTGGGGAAGCGATGAACAAAGTTTTTTCCTATCGGCTCCACATGGATGATCTCTATTCCTGAGAGCAGATGCTTGCAATCGATCCGGGCAACCGGGTCGTTTGGGCGTTTCATCCGCGCGTCGAGGCGAAGGTACAGATCGTAGAGCAGCGATTTTCTGAGCTTCGGATTTGATATGCGTCGCATCAGCCTGAGAAGGCGGGAGCGTGGTAGCTTGCCCGGTGCCGCACTCCCCGCAGGAGGGTTTTTGACAACCAGCAACTCGATTCTCGCGAAATTGCTCGCATTGATATCCTCGATGATGCTTGCAGCAAAGGCGGAAATTTCACTCGGCGAATCCAGGAGCAGGCCTATCCTAAGAGGAGCGCGGGCGGCTGAAGAAATGCGGTAGTACCTGATCGGAGGGCTGACCATGCTTTACAGAGCGTAAGAAATACCAGGATTAACAGGGCGACTCATTTTTTCAGAGTACCACTTTTGAATGCACACCCGCCTTTACGCGCGGATCTTAGCCAACTTTCCACAGCTCAGCTAATCTGATTCGGATACGCAGCAGGTGAACAGGCCCCTTGTTAATCAGCCTGTCAGTTATCCAACGCGAGTCAAACCAAAGCCATCCCGCAATTCTCTGGATGTCGCCAATCGGATTCCATGCGGACGAACATAATAGTCCCTGTCAAGCCGCGAGCAGCAAAGCAAACTGTGGAGAGTGGTTTCTGTGGCTTTCCTTGCGCCGCGAGCGGATGACAGGTTTAGAAGGTGCCCTTGATTATCTTTCGTCAAGCTCTTTCAGGTAACGCGTCAGGAGTACAGCGAGGTTTTCGGATTGGCCCCTAACCATATTCAGATGGCTTCCCGGAACTGTTTCTACATCAAGCCGGCTTACGAGATTAGCCCACACAGGAACCGGGTGTCCGGGAAAATACCTGTCGTTCTCGTTCTTCACAAATTTTATGCTCCCTGGATAAGGCCGCGGACGGTAATGTGCCAGGGCGATGTATGACAGCTCTTTGACGCGAGATGTGGTGCGCGCAAGAGAAAGCGGAGATGCGTCCGAGGACTCATCGTCATGGAGCACCCGCGCATGATGCAAGCGATTTTCCATGCCGCTCTTCAGATAAGAAAGTGCTTCCGGAAATGATCTGCGGCGGACTTCCGTAACGTGCCGCTTGCTGCGCTGAATTGCAAGACGCAACCGTTGGCGCGTGGCTAGAAATCGAGGGTGCGGATAAGCATCGATGAGAACAAGAAGTTCAACTGTTTTGCCACTTTCCAACATTTGCTCGGCCATTTCGAGAGCCACCAGGCCTCCGAAGGAGTAACCAATCAGCATATAGGGTCCTTCGGGTTGCAAATCTGTGACGGTTTCGAGATAAAACTCGGCCATCTCTTCGATACGATCCTGCGGTTCCTCGATTCCGTCCAGACCTTTCGCCAGCAGCCCGTAGATCGCATGCTCGGTTTGAATTTGCCGCGCGAGCCCGGAGAATGTGGCGCGCCCATCCAGACCCGGCGCAATGAACACCGGCGGTTTCCGCTCGCCTGCTTTCAAGCGAATAAAGTGAGGGAACTTGGGCAAATTCGGCTGTTGCAGGACGAAAGCCAAGGCGCCGAGGGTGGGAGCATGAAAAATGATAGAGCTCGACAGTTCGCGTTGGCACTCACGTTTTATTTCAGCAAACAGAAGATCGGCCGTCTGCGGATTTCCACCAAGAGCAAAGAAGTTGTCGCTCGCGCCGACCGACGGCACGTGCAGTACCCGCTGCCAAATCGCGGCCAGCATTGTGAGCGTGTCGTTCTGAACGGCGTCGCAGCTGGATTCTGGCAAAAGCATTGTTAGAGTCGGAGATTCTTAATCATACGAGTTCGAGCCGAGGCAAAAAGTTCTGCGCGGCCGCCGACGGTAACGAAGGTACCCGCGCTCGAACTTCCATTTTCGCCTCGAGGTGAAATCGTAAACCCCTCGCACGCGTTCTGCATGTAAAGCTCTGACTGCTAAACAGTGAAGTCTGAATGCCGCAGACTAATTGCTGTTCCCAACGGTCGGCGGAATGCTGTGCACGCAGGACTGTCACTTCTTCGAGGCCTTTTGTTGCCCTGTCCTTCGAAAATAGCGGGAAAAGCAAATGCCGGAATTGAAAATGTCTGATGAGGCGGCAAGGGGAAAAGAGTCCAGATTCCGAATAATCTTTGCGATGAGTACGTGGTCGGATGACAGGAATTGAAGAATCTCGTCATCGAGAACAACAATATCTCCGGATTTCCATGATCCAAGGTTAGCTCCGGCCAGAAGGTCCGCAGAAATCATTTCCACACAGTGTCCTCGGAGTCGATTGCTCCCCAACACTGCAGTAAATAAGAATTTATCAGGGGGTCGGTTCGGCCAAGTGAATGTGAGGCTCTACCAATGCGAGTAGTTGAGCTTTCAGAAACGGTCCGCCCGCGAGCAGCCCCGAGAGAAGCGTGTCGCGGCGATTGGCAGTGAGATGAGTTTTTTCGAGCGTGGCCACAAAACCTCCCGCGCTTTGTACGAGCGCCGCGCCGGCTACTACATCCCATTCGTTCTTGGGAGTGAGTGTGAAGGTGATATCAGCGAGTCCGGCTGAGACTAGTGCCAGCTTGTATGCTACAGAACCCATCGGGCGTATTTTGAACGGGGCGTTCTCAAATTCTTTCCATTCGCCTCGTTTCACCTCGCTGCGGCTCGCGAGGACCAATGCTCCATCGAGGCTTTTGCGTTGACTGGGATGTGCGGGTTTGCCGTTATAGGTCACGCCAGAATCGATCGAGCCAAGAAAAGTCTCGTCCGTCGCGGGATTGAAAATTCCGCCGGCTACGGGACGCCCATTTTCGACGAAGCCAATGGAGACGCAGAACTCCGGGATGCCGGTTACGAATTCGCGCGTGCCATCGAGCGGGTCGACCACCCAGACGCGGGAATGTTGCAGGCGGATGGGATCGTCGACGCTCTCTTCGGAAAGCCAGCCTTCCCCCTCGCGCAGCAGTTCCTTGCGGAGAACTGCATCCAGCGCGCGATCCGCTTCCGTTACGGGATCGAGTCCGGCCTTGTATTCAGTCTCAATGGCGCCGGGAGTAAAACGCGCAAAAACAGCACGCGAAGCTTCGAGAGCAGTATCAATGCGCTGCAAAATTGAATCGTAGGAAGTTGAGTTCATGAATTCACACCGTTCTACAGTGCTCGTTGTTAAATGTCTCACGACATCAACATACGCGCGCCGGTCGCAAGAAGCACCGCGCAAAGGATTCGTCTGAGCCACGGAACTGGAACCCGCGTGCTCAGGTAGGAGCCTAACAGGCCTCCGGGAACCGAGCCCAGCAGCAGCGCACCTACTAAATGAATATCGATGTTGTGGTTAATTTTGTAATGCAAGAAGCTGGTTACGCCGGTGAGGAACAACGCGTGCACGATATCGGTGCCAACCATTACCTTGGGCTGGAAGCTGTAGAACAGTAACAGCAGCATCATCACGATGCTTCCCGAACCCACCGATGTGATCCCGACAAGGAAACCTGCTACCAGCCCGATCAGCCCCATCCACACGAAGGACTTCATGCTGGGTGGGCGTACAGCAGCGCGGTCTTCAAATTTCTTCTGGAAAAATAGAAAGCTGGGAATGGCGATGAGCAGAACCCCAACCGCTACGGTAATAAAGTGATTAACGCCGTTGCCGTATACGGTGCGCAAGTGGTGTAGCAAATTCACGCCCACATAAGATCCAGGGGCGCTTCCCACGATCAACGCCAGCACTACCTTTTTGCGCACCGTTCCTTTACGCAGGTGAACGGCACTCGCTCCAATCTTGGTAAGAAAATTAAAGAGCGCATCCGAGCCGACGGCACTCAGCGGAGGAACATGCAAACCGAAGATGAGGATTGGGAGCAGCAATACGCCGCCTCCAACCCCCGTCAATCCTATGAGGCTTCCGACTACGAAGCCTACAAGGCTCTTGATTAGCAAGTCCATTGAAGTACTAGACAATCCCCGTGATAAAGCATTCGGCTTGTGCCGAATGCTTTCTTATGCCGATGCCGCGGTGGTTCCGATAAACCCTTCCCGTTCGAGGTGCAGGATGATCGCCTGCGCCGCTTCTTCGGGAGAAAGTTCGCCGGTGTTGATGGTGATTTCGGCGTCTGCTGGAACTTCGTACGGATCTGAAATGCCAGTGAACTCTTTGAGAATGCCGGCGCGCGCTTTGGCATAAAGGCCCTTGCGGTCGCGCTGTTCACAGACTTCAACCGAAGTGGCGATATGCACCAGAATGAAGCCGCCGTAAGGCTCAATCATCTGCCGCACATGCTTACGCGTCGCATCGTACGGAGCAATTGGCGCGCAAATGGCAATGCCGCCGTTCTTCGTGATTTCCGACGCGACGTATCCGATGCGGCGGATATTGATATCGCGGTGTTCTTTCGAGAAGCCAAGTTCGGAAGAGAGATGCTTGCGCACCAGGTCGCCATCGAGCAGCGTTACCGGTCGGCCGCCGGTTTCCAGGAACTTGGTTAGCAGAACGTTCGCGATGGTCGACTTTCCTGATCCCGAAAGTCCGGTGAAAAAGATGGTTACGCCCTGCTGGTGGCGCGGTGGAAAGCTGCGTCGCAGTTCGGTTACAACCTCGGGATAGGTAAACCACGCCGGAATGTCGCGGCCTTCATTCAAACGTTCACGCAACTGGGTACCCGAAATGTTCAGCACGCGGTCACCGGGTTTCACTTCATCATCCGGAACATATTTATCTTGGTTCTCAAGGTAGACCATCATGTTGAAGGGAACCATGGTCGCGCCAATATCAGCTTCGTGCTTCTTGAAAAGCTCCTGCGCCTCGTAAGGACCGTAGAACGGCTTGCCGTCGGTATCCTTGCCCGGTCCAGCGTGGTCACGGCCAACGATGAAGTGGGTACAACCGTGGTTCTTGCGAATGATTCCGTGCCAGATTGCCTCGCGCGGACCGCCCATGCGCATGGCGAGGGGCAAAAGGGAAAGTTTCGCGCTCGATTGCGGGAACTTGGGTAGAAGCAACTGATAGCAACGTACGCGGGTGAAATAATCCACGTCGCCCGGTTTGGTCATTCCGACGCTGGGGTTGATCAGCAGGTTGGCTTCGACTCTTTTTCCCGCGCGGAATGCGAGTTCCACGTGGGCGCGGTGCATTGGATTGCGGGTCTGGAATGCTACGACACGACGCCAGCCTACACGGGCAAACTCTGCACGCACCTCCGCCGGGGTCAGGCGCAGGCTACGGAAATCGTAGTGTGATGGAATCTGAAGCGCTTCGACCTTTCCGCCGACGTACCAAGGGTGCGCCTTGTTGATGGCGTAATCTGCGCCGGGATGAGCAGTGCTGGTACTGTTGAATACGGCTTTGGCCTCGGCTTTCTTGTCGGGCTGCCAAACTTCCTCGACGTGCAATACCGCAACCATTACGCCTTCGGCATCGCGCAGCGCAACTTTGCTGCTGCCGGGGGTAAGCTTCTTTGCAAATTCTTCCGTCACGTCAAGCGTGATCGGCATAGGCCATAGAACGCCGCTGGCAAGGCGCATGTTATGGCAGACGCCCTCGTAGTCGGCGCGGGTCATGAAGCCAAGCAAAGGCGAGAAACCGCCGGTGGTCAGCAATTCCAGATCGCACAACTGGCGTCCGGTCAGGTCCCAGGACGGCCAATCTTTAGAGTGAGCCTTGAGTTCGGCAGCTCGGTCTGGCTGGGCGATGAGGTCGATGAGTTCTCCGCCGTGCGGCGGGATGAGATGGCTAGCTGAAGCGGTCAAAGCAAAAGCCTCCTGTATTGTCTATTACTCCTATCGTATTTGACTGGATTTCTTCCAGTTATTATCGGCCGGAGCGAAACTGTTTGCAGATGTTACGGGAGAGGAAAGCCCCGAAATATTACTCAACAGACTATCACTTCTTTGCTGCAGTGAGAAAGCCAAAACCTGCTTTTGGGAAACGCTGACACTGGAGCAATCTGGAGACCGCACCGATCCTTCGAGAGGCGCGCAAGTCACTGAAGAAAATCGGTTTTAGGAAAAACTTTGACCAATAGGTGATCGGCATCGCCCGAATGTGTGAAAAGAATTGCACCCAGGCCCGTCACAGTTCCACCGACTTTAGATGAGCTATAGCCTCCTCGACTAGCCTTGAATCCAGGATGTGAGTCTCCACCTTCTCCCACGCGCGCAAAGTGCAGCCAGGTAGCCTGTACCCGCTGGAACCTCGCGAAGCAGCCATTGTTTTGCTTCCTTGGAATCGGGCCGGGTCGCAAGCAAAGCGTCTTCGCTATCGGGCGCCAAAGATACATCGAACTGCGAAAGTGGCAAAGATAACCCGTCCCCGGTCGCCTTGATGTAAGCCTCCTTTCGCGTCCAGCAGCGAAAAAAAGCCTCCGCACGTTCCGCGGATGGAAGGTTCGATAGTTGTTCCTGTTCATATGCGGAGAAGAAGCGCCGCGCAATCGACTCGACTTCGACTTCGTGCCGGATGAATTCCACGTCCACGCCAAGTTCAATCCCGCGCGCAACTGCATAGAGAGCAACCCCTTCCGAGTGTGAGACATTGAACATAATGCCGCTTTGTGCGCAGCGGCCCGCAAGGTAGGGCTTTTCTTTTTGCGAGTAACGAAAGTCGATGTGGTCGGGATCGATCTCCAAATAGCCGCTCAGAATCAACCTCAGAATCGCCCGCGCAGCGGCAAAGTGCTGGCGGTCCTTGGCAAAATGAAAGCGTGCAGCACGCTTCCGTTCATCGGTGGAGAGAATCTGTTGCCAGCGAGACTCCTCAGGAGCAAGCGCATCCAGATCGGCGCGCCATAGTTGCACTTCGTTTTCGTGAAGCGTCAGCGGCGAAGCGAACTTGAAAACCGGTTCCGAGATGTTCAATACGTTTGCCATGCCAGGATCTCTGTCTAATTCTGACTGGTGGTGGCACAAACTTCTGTAAAGCGGCGATAGTCCCGTAAGCCGCTATCGGCTGACACAGTTCGGGACGATTTTCTTCCAAAAAAAAGGAAGGATATGGCTAACGGAACGTGTTTTAATCGAAGAAGCGAAAAGGGCGCGATCCGCGTAATGCGCAACTGGGGAATAATCTTCATTATCGCAGCGTTGCTTGCCTTGAACTGCGCGGCCCAAACCTCTTCAGCTAAAGGCGGCGTCGATCCTCTCAAGGCTGCCACCAAGCCATTAACCCCGAAGACTCCGATCACTACCGGGAAAACCTGGGCGGGACCATCGGACGCAGTAAACACGCGTCGCACGAATGACGAACTAACCCGCCTGGAAAAACAAACCCTTTCCACCACAAGTCCGGTGTCCACATCCAAGAAAACCCATAACCCAGGAAACACCAGAACGGCTCCCGTCAAGACTTCGACCGCCGCGCCTTCGAGCGGATCCGGGATCAATGCCACTTATCAGAAGCCGCGTATCCCTCAGAAGTGAATGTCGTTTTCACCTCCCTAACCGGCAGGCGGGAGCTTGCGGTTCGAAGTTGGGGGAGCCAGTAATGCAGACCTCTGCTTTTCCTTTTCGTTAGCGGCGGCAGTTGCGGGCACAGTAATGGAATACTTCAGAAGACAAAACAGCGCTCGGACGCCATCTTTCCATTGAATCTTCTTGCCCTCCTCATAGGTGCGGCCCCAATAGCTGATGCCTACTTCGAAAACGCGCAATTTTCGCTTTGCAATCTTGACCGTGATCTCCGGTTCAAAACCGAAGCGCTTTTCCTCAAGTGGAATCGATTGAATCACTTCGCGACGAAATGCCTTGTAGCAGGTCTCCATGTCGCTAAGGTTGATGTTGGTGAGCGCATTGGAAAGTAGCGTCAGCACCCAGTTACCCACCGAATGCCAGAAATACAGCACGCGGTGCGGCCGACCCGAGAGAAAACGCGAGCCATAAACCACATCGGCACTACCCGCGATTAGTGGTTCGAGAAGAACGTGGTATTCGGAGGGATCGTACTCGAGGTCAGCGTCCTGAATGATCACGAAATCTCCGGTCACCTCGCCGATCCCTTGATGCAATGCTGCGCCTTTTCCCATGTTCCGCGGTTGGGTGAAAATTCGCATCGCGGGATATCGATCCCCCAAACTTGCAAGAATCTCATTCGATCCATCGGTCGAGGCGTCGTCCACACATATCAATTCGATATCTAAAGGTACCGCCAGCACCCGGTCCACAACCTGTTTCAGCGTGGACCGCTCGTTGTACACCGGCATGACGACCGAAATCTTCATTGTCGTGAATCGTAACGGACGAGTCGTTGCGGCGCAAATCCAAATAGCGATTTAATCGATTTAAGCAACGCGCTGCTGCGCCAAATGTTCGCGAATGATATTCACAATTCTGCCCGCGGCGTTCCCGTCCCATAGCGGCGGGCAACGGTATGCAGCCTTGGCGCCTTGAAGAATCCGTTGTGCCGCAAACAGGATGCGGTCCGGATTCAAGCCAACGATCTGATTAGTGCCGTATTCAACAGTTGCAGGGCGCTCGGTATTTTCGCGCAGGGTAAGGCATGGTACGCCAAGAACGGTCGTCTCTTCCTGAATGCCCCCGGAATCGGTGAGCACAAGGCGAGCATGTTGCAGCAGACAGAGAAAATCGAGGTAGCCAAGCGGATCGAGCGGAATTAGTCCATCGCTAGGAGTGTCTGCATGTGTCAAATACATTGTGTAACCAAAGCGGTCGATATTCTTGCGAGTGCGCGGATGAACCGGAAAAAGAATCGGCAAATCGGTCGCCAAATTTCGAACTGTTTCGAGAACTCGATGCAACACATCGCGGTCGTCTGTATTGGAAGGACGATGCAGGGTGAGAACTCCGTAAGGTCTGCAATTGCTTCCGTTCTGCCGGATGCCTAACCGATCGAGAATTAGCGAGCGGTTCGCGACCTCGCGATGCCGTTGCAGGCTGTCGATCATGACATTGCCTACGAGAAAGATTTCTTCCGAGGCGATGCCTTCGCGCTTCAAATTGTCTATACCGCTCTGTTCCGTTACAAAAAGCAGGTTTGAGATGGAGTCGGTGAGCTTGCGGTTAATTTCCTCGGGCATGCTCATATCGAAGCTGCGTAGTCCCGCTTCCACGTGAGCTACCGGAATCTCCAACTTCACCGCGGTGAGAGCCGCGGCCAGTGTGGAGTTCACGTCGCCTACAACGATGACCATCCCGGGCCGATACTCAAGGAGTATCGGTTCCAGCCGTTTCATGACCTCGGCGGTCTGCGTCGCATGGCTTCCAGAGCCAACTTCGAGATTTGCATCGGGTTCCTGCAGCTCCAGGTCGGAAAAAAAATTACCCGAAAGAAGTTCGTCATAATGTTGGCCGGAATGGACCAAGCGATGTTCGATCGAGGAATATTTTCTCAACTCCGACGCAATCGGTGCGATCTTCATAAAATTCGGACGCGCTCCGACCACGCTGAGCAACCTCATCTGGGTTCTCCTTCGCAGTTCCCATGAATTCGAGTCCTACAGTGTGACATACATGGATGAAAGGGGCCGACCGGCGGCGGTGCGATGGATATTTTCATAACTCGAAAAAACTGAATCGCGTGTGGCATCTGGGATGCAACACCTTATCTTCGCCCGTGAAAATGCCGATCATAGATGTAAATTCTTCCGGCCTGCTACAAAGATTCCAGTAGTTTTAACCTAGGGTGTTCACCTGAGATTGCATCGGATCAAACTTGGGTCCGAGCGGCTCGCCAGAGCGCAATTTTTGAGAGGCTGGCGTCAATTGACCCTAATTCGATCAGAGTTTCCCCGCCGCTAAAAATGGTGGAATTAACCCCAACCGGTAAGTTTTAGCACCTTTCGGGTGGTTTTTTACAGTTAGAACGCCCTCCGGCTAAGTTGAAGCGCTCTGGAGAATGGAATTCTGGGGCTTGCGTGGGATTGCCCGGAAAGGCCTGTGGAAATGCTTGTTCTCCCATCACAGCAATTTTTGTCTCAAAATGGCATGGTAGGTGCTACCAGATATGGAAAGATTCCAGTTGTGAAAAATGGGACTGAGCCCGTCCAGATTAGGGGGAGAGAAAACTGATGAGCCAGCCGGCCGTTCGTTTAGGACCGCGCGAAAAGGAAATTGTGGAATTGCTTCTCCAAGGATGCGACAACGCGGAAATCGCCAAACAGCTCAAGATGGCTCGCCGGACGGTGAAGGCTCATTTTAACCGCCTCTTTCTGCGGTTCGGTATCACAGACGGAATCAAGCGAGTAAAACTCGCCACCATGCTATATCGGAGGCAAACATGTTCCCCTACGAACGTTACGGAAACCGTACACCAAGCGAGCGAGAGCACCGTGTCATCGAACTAGTCGCACAGGGATTGAAAAACCGCGACGTTGCCGATGCCATTGGCACCACCGAACACGTGGTGAAGAACTATCTGCGCGTCATTTACGACAAACTTGGCTTGTGGAACCGTGTGGAGTTGGCCTTGTGGTATGAATCTCGAAGGATTCCCAGTGAGATTCCGTCCGCGATGGCGTAAGCAGTGATCCGGCTACGGTCTGTCACCTCACTGACAGCCGAAGGCTGGCAGATTCCGCAGCCGTTCGGCTGCAGCAGCATTGCCTTTCCTGGCAGCAGCGTCTAGCAACAAACGAGCCTGATCGCAACTCTTCGAAACTCCCTCTCCGCGCAGATATAGGTCGGAGAGAAGCAGCGTTGCGGTCGGGTTCTTCTGAGCAACCGCCTTCCATAACCAGACGGACGCTTCGCGCGGATCTCGCGCTGTGCCTGGGCGCGCGTTCAAATATTTCTCGGCTACGGCCAGTTCAGCTGCGCCGCTCAGTTGCCCTGCGCTGTCGGCAGGATTCGAGTTCGCTGTAGCGGCCTGCGGAGCGCGGTTCGGTGCCGGCTTGCTCGCAGTCGGTTTTGCGGGAGCTTTCGCTGGCGTCAAGGGCAGACTCGCCGTGTGGCTCGGGGCTGAAGAATTGGCGTTAGCCGGTTGGGCACTTGGTGGAGCAACGGGCGGTGAACTTGACGAAGGCACCGACTGCGCGGGGTTGGCCGCTTCTTGCGGCACAGCAACCGGCGCATTGTAACTTGCAAAAAACGAGGCGTTGCCTCGCCACGTCCTATACACCAGCAATCCAAGAACTATCGCAAGTCCTAATCCAATGTAGAGACGATAACTACGTCGTGCCGGTCGCGATTCATACTGAAAGAGCCCATCCGAATCTTCAGAATCGCTATCCCCCGAGATCGAGGCGAAAGAAGGCAAGGGAATGTTGTTGTAGGGAGCCGGAGATTCCTCATGAAATTCCTCTGGAATTTCCCTTTCCGCTGGAGCCTGATCATGCCAGCTCCTTTGGCGAGGCGACTCTGGCTGGATGTCACGGCTGGAAGCTTCGTTCACGGCAAGCGGCATACCGCACATACCGCAAAATCTCTGCGCCTCACTATTTGGATGACCGCAAGCCCCGCAGACCATAGCCACTTCATTGGATTCGAAAGAGCGGCGCAGCAACACATCCCGGCCTTTGCTCTCTGCCTGTGCGGGAATGTTTTCTTCAATCAGCTCGGAGTGCCGCTCAGGTGGAGGGTTTTTCTCCAATTCGCGCAGCAAATCGGCCACGGCCTGAGCCCGCCTCTCCGGAGGATTAGTGAAGTAAACCTCCGCCCACCGTCCCATATTGGCCGCCAGCAGGGGATTCAACAGAGGATTCAGCTCTGGATCGGGTAAGGTTCCGGTTTTTGATTCATTGTCCGGCTGAAGCGCCATCTAGCCTCCTCAGGAATGCCGCGCGGAATACAGGTATGATTGCACTCCCGGCAAAGAGGGTTGTCAATTCTGTTCTTCCGGTGGGAGTGGGAACTGGGCCGGATTTGGCTTAATTGCAGGCTTTTCTCAACGCAGGCTCAAATTGATCGAGCTGTGCATCTCGCTGGCTCGCGAATCTTCCCCTTTCTGTTTTTCCATAAAGATCGGAGCCGGGACAATAGTAAAGAGCCGTACGCTGGTCGATCCACACTTGTGTTTCCGGGTTGCCTTTGTCCTCCGTGGGCTCTTCGGGGGCTTCCGCTAGTCCAAGGCTGATAAGCAGCTTGTCGAAGGTCGAGAGGTTCGCATCGGAGGCCACTTTTCGCTGCGCACCGCTCGACGAAACGGGATTGCCATCGGTCGCGCTTACAGGGCTACTTGGCATCATTCCCCAGCGAAATACCCCCAGCACAAGAATCACCGCAACTGCGAGATAAAAGTCACCTCGATGAGCGCCCCATAAACGCGCCACCGCGTTCGTCGAAGGAGTGTCGCCAAGATTTTCTAAAAAGTCGCGCGCTTTTGATGCGGAGCTCCAGTTGCCATCTTGCGTTTTCGCTTTCGCCAGTATTTCCGACGCATTTTCGAGATCGAGACCGCGATGCCGGGAAGCGATCGACAAAGCGGTCTGCATTGCTTCCTCGTCAGCTTGCTGAGCTTTTGCAGCCGTCGCGGGCTCAGTCTCTTCTGTCGACACCGGCACAGGACCAGAGTTTGGCAGATTGATTTCGTGCGCGGCCGCGCTGAGGCGGGCTCCCACTCCGGCGAGTGGCCCACCGTGGGGATGCGTTTGTTCGGCAGAAATCGCCAAACCGCCTGGTTCTTCATTCCAGGGGAAGGCAAGATTGCCGGGCAAACCGGGCATTTCCTTCTCGGACCGTGGAGCGCCGCATTTGCCGCAAAACTGCTCGCCGGCAAGCAGCGCGTTACCGCATTTCCAGCACGAAACGGTCTCCACCGTCACCGATTCGCTTTCGATGTCGGCACGTGACACGTCAGGTTGTTTTTCGGCGAGAGGCAAGAGGTTCGGCCGCAGTTGATCAATCGCGGCCATCATGGAGGAACGCTCCTCGGCCACCGATTTCTTGAGCGCTGACTCCGAGCTACGGCCAATCGTCTCGGTCACGAGTCCAGCCATCAAGCGGCAGGTGTGAACGTCCTGCTCGACGAAGCCCTGGAGTTTGGGGAAATAAACTTCCAGTGCGCCCACAATATTGCCGTCATGGTAAATCGGCACGGCTACCAGGGAGAGGATTTCGCGCGGATGGCAGATCTCGGGATCGAACAGGAATTCCGTATTTACGTCAGGCGTGCGCAGCACCTGGCCGGTGCGCACGCAGATGGCGCAAATCGCAGTTTCGAGCGGCACCTCGCTGCCCGCCGGCAAAGCCGAACTGCCGGCGCCGGCATGGTAGCGGATCATCTTTCCTTCCAGAATTCCAATTCCTGCGCCGCTTCCACCGATGATGCGGGCGGTTCGTTCAGCGATCGCCGCCATCGCGTCGTCGGATTCTAAATGCCGGATCTGAATCTGGTGCTGGGCTTCGACAATTTCCGCCAGTGTGCGTGTGTAATCCGTATCGGGGCGCGTTTCCGCGGGCCGCGGCAGGCTCTCTTCGTACGACTGCGTCTCCGCCTCCTCTTGACGAAGGCGCTCGGTGTGCTGTTCGAGGCGTGCTTCGATCTGCCGCATCTGGCGGTTGTGCTCTTGCAGCACATAAGCAGCTTCCAGAAGCTTTCCGAAAGTCTGCTCATCGAGGGCCGGTTTGTGGTTCGGGTCGCTCACATTCGTTCGCGAAGCCTTTGCCGATTCTGCCGTCTTGGTACCCCGCGATGCCAAAATCGCAACAATATCATTTTGTATTTTAGTGCAAGCCGAGGACCCGGCGTGTCGCTTTCCTAGCTTCGGATGATTGTTTTTCGGCCCGGAGTTTCGATCTGATTCTCCAGTCGGAGCGCGCTGACAATCCTCCGTAAAGGAGGTCAACGCTAGTGTGCAGCAAATTGGGGGCCTTCGGCACATTACTCAGGTAAGGGTTTCCGGTTGGCAGCCGGTGGCAGGCAGGGCTATTTATTTTCCGGTAAATCGGATGGATAGGAGGTTCGGGGCAAGAGCAGTTGGATGCCAAAATAGCCAATAAAATAGGACTGATTACTTTGTGCCGGTGCAAGCGCCCTTCCCGCCATAAACAGCAGGATGATTGGATTGTGAAGTTTATAGCGCCCCCCGATATCGAAGGTGGGTTGGTTTTCCGAACCGCTGAAGGCGCCTGAGTTGTAAAGCTCCACGTCACCCTCCAGTTTCCTTGTAAAGTCATGGCCGATCACCAACCCGCCAATCCAGCCATTCGGTCCCCTGCGTACCTGCTGATATCCAACTTCCAGGTCCACATCCACAGGCCCGGTCTTATGCGTAAACTCAAACGGTATCTCGAACGCCTCACTGGCCGGGGTGATACCCCTGCGCACGGCGTGGTTCGGATTATTGAGAAAAAACTGCGGGAATAAGGAAACTGAAAGTCCTTTTTCCCCTCCATCATAGAATCTCCATTTGACGCCAGGGTTCGATTGGCCCAACCCATACTTCGCGGGCGAACCAGGATCCTTCACGCGCAACCATGCGTTTTCGTAGGTAAGCTGGATGCGATCACCTATTCCGAAATTGATATCGACATCTGGTATGTGGGATATCGATTGCCCGCGGTAATCAAACGGCATGTATCCCAGATTGATCTCCCAGTTATGATTTCCCGGCGTGCCTGGATCGTTCGTGTAATAGGGCGGTCCTCCCTGAGCGAACGCTGAGGTGGAAGCCAAGAGGAGGAAAAAAAGGAATATCGCATCACACCCGGAGGGCCGTTGTCTGCTTTGCCGTGTCCCGAAACTCACCCACACTCGATCCCAACGGCCGCTTGGGCAGGATCGATTCTTCTCGACGGTCCATGTTTGCGCCGGAATATTTTTTCCCTCCCCATTGCCCAGTGATCGATTACGCAGCGTCCGCTTCCGCCGAGAATAACACTCGGCAGTTGCAGAAATATCTGAAGCCCGCTTGCCGCGAACCAAAACGGATCATTCGCTTCCATCGAAAATTCGTTTTGGGAGCCGTCTAGCTCGGGTCTGCAAGTCCAAAAAATTCTTTTTCTTTTGAACTTCTTGTGGCGACCGGGTTCTACCTCCTGCCGGCAAGTGGCGGAGCATGCAGCATTTCCAAGAAAGTGCCGGCCGAAATTCTTCTCGAGGCTCTCCCTTTGCGATGGATCAAAGGGGAATTCAAATCTCAATCTCAGTTGAGCTTCGATCTTGAGCGAATTTCAAAACGGAACCAGCCAGTTCGATCTTCGGCAACCTCGCCGCGGGACGCCGAACCGGTTTCTTTTACTAAGTGTACCGGATGCCGTAATTTAGGCCGTCTAAAGTGTTGGGAGAAGGTTTGGCGAAAGATGTGCAACAGGCACGATCGGACGCGATCCGAAGCGATCTTAGCCGAGGGCCGCCATCGAAAGATCGAACATTGAAAATGAGAAGAAGGTCGGGAGGCTCTGATGATGGACGTAAACGGTATCAAGATTACCCCGAGGGATCAGCAGGTGCTGGATCTGCTGGTGGGCGGCTGCAGCAACAAAGAAATTGCAGGCCAGTTGAGTATTAGCCCACGCACCGTAAAACAGCATCTGCGAACGCTGTTCCTGCGCGCCGGAATCAAGGATGGACGCAAACGGGTGAAACTCGCAATCGCGGTCTTCGAAAAACACGAGGTGGAGCAATGATGCCTCGAGAGCGTTTGACGCCAAAAGAATTCCAGGTAGCATGTCTCGTCTGGCAGGGGCTCACCAACCGTGAAATTGGGAAAATTATGGGCACGACGGAGCAAGTCATCAAGAATCACTTGCGCAGCACGTTCGACAAGCTCGGCGTCTGGAGCCGGCTCGAGCTGGCGATGTACGTGGCCAGCCACGGCGGCAGGAAATGGGGAGATGAGTCTGGTCGTCCCGCTCTTTCCGAGCGGGCCGCGAGTTAGCATCGAGCACTGGCCAATACCGCATGTGCCGATCGCTCTTCCATCTCGCGCGCCCTCACTCTGATTTGGAGCGCTGGCGGCAGGATTTGGGCCAAACTGATGCAAAGCTTTACACGGGGGAGATGAACTCGCGCGACCTTGCGCGCGTTAACCAATTGAAAATAATGAGGATGTGGGGTTTCCGCTCGGCCTGTGAATTGCACATTGAGGCATCTGCCGCGACCAGCAGAGGCGATGCCAGCCCGAACCGCAGCAAACCGACATGGCTTATAAAGAAACTTTCTGGATGGCTTGCGATTCCATCGAGCAGTTGCGGGCCGAGTATGGCCCATTTCAGACGCGCGTGGAGGCGGAAGCGGAGGCCCGCAAGCTAGGTTTTTCTTACGTGTTGCGCTACGAACACCTGCTTGACGAGAACGAAGAGATTCAGGAAGTGCGCTGCGTGTTTCTGGAACTATCGGCTCGACCGGTCCCGGAGGCTGTATCCATCGTTTTGCACACGCGTTGCGCGACCTGCGGGGCATCGGCCGCCCACGATAAGTCGTGGCAGGCCGAAGTCTGGGCCGACATTCACGAGTTCGAAAATGCCCGTCATCGAGTGCGTCTGTTCGAGCACGCTCGCGGCAAAGGGTTGAAGGAAATCGGTGGTTGGCGCGGATAGCCGCTTACGCCGCCGTCGAAAGCTCGCTGGACGCCGCGCGGTCGAGGAACCAAATCAATTTTCCATCTACCGGCTGCACCAGTTTCGAAGGATACTTTTCTCCTGGTGCTTTGCCCTCCAACACCTCGTGTAGCGCCGCTGCCTTGTCGGTTCCGCTGATGAGAAATGCGACCAGCCTTGCCTGATTCAGTACGGGTAGCGTCAGCGTAATGCGGTGCGTCTGCAGTTTCTCCACCCAATTGGCCACTACCCATCGCGTTTTTTCTCTTAATGCGGCTGTCTCAGGGAACAACGAAGCCGTGTGTCCATCCGGTCCCATCCCCAGCAGGATTACGTCGAGGCGGGGAAAAGCGCCCGGAGCTGTTGCAAAAAATTTTCGCATCGCCTGCTCATACGCATTGGCCGCAGCATCCGCGTCCGGATTTTCCGAGGGCACCCGGAATATATTTGCGGCGGGAACGGAGATCCTGGAAAAAAGACTCTCCTCGACCATGCGATAGTTACTTTCCGCATCGTTCGGGCCCACGTGGCGTTCATCGCCCCAAAAGAAAAAAACCTTTTCCCAGTCAACACTCGTAGCTGCATTGGCTGCAATCAACGAGTACAGGCTTTTCGGCGTAGAACCGCCCGAGAGAGCAATGGTGAAGCGGCCGCGCTTCTCGATTGCTTCGCTGGCTGCATGCAGTACCGCCTCGGCAGCGGCCTGAAAAAGATCCTGCGGCGTCGCGAGCCTGCGTATCTCGACCACTGCGCTCACGAAGCACCCATCAGCGTGCCGTTGCAGTTTGCCGCAGCGCAGCGAGCGGCGCCCAGCAAGCCGGCTTTATCGTTCGTGACTACTTGCACCGGAATGTTTTCGAGAAGCGGGCGCAGGCGTCCCTTCTGAAGAAATGAGTCCATGAATGTCGGCCCGGTCAGCTTGGGAAGAATCTTCGGCGAAATGCCTCCGCCCAAAAATATTCCTCCCGTAGCCATCGTCTTCAGGGCGAGATTTCCTGCTTCCGCTCCGTAGACGGATATCCAGAGGTCGAGCGCCTTCTCGGCCAAGGGATTTGTCCCCTCCAGCGCCGCCCGTGAAATTGCTGCAGCAGCGTCTTCGCGCGCGAGGTCCGAACCGAAGTTTCCCGGTTCATGGCCGCCTTGTTGCTGCAGGAACTCATAGACATTTACCAAGCCGGGTCCTGAAAGCACACGTTCGTAGCTGACGTGTCCATAACGGCCGGCGAGAAATCGCAATAGCGCAATCTGCAATTCTCCTTGCGGGGCGAAGTCAGCGTGCCCGCCTTCACACGCAAAAATCTCATGACGCTTGCCGTTCCAAAATAGCCCTGCTTCTCCTAAGCCAGTACCGGGTGCGATCACCGCCTGATTTCCGATCGCATGGGGAACCTCATGCAGAGCCGTGAAGTCCTTTGAGCTGAGTCCGCCGATTCCCCACGCATTGGCCTCGAGATCGTTAATGAGCAAAGTGGCGGGAAGATGAATCTGTTGCGCCAGCCGGGCCTGCTCGATCGTCCAGGGAAGATTCGAAGTGGCCACGCGTCCATCGCGCACCGGACCTGCGATTCCGAAGCAGGCAACTTGGGGACGAGTGGGGGAATCTTTCAGAAACTTGCAGACGATCTCACCGAAGTCGCGGAACTCACGGCTGGGGAAAATACTCTCCGATAGCAGACGCAAATCGCCGTTCTGAGCCTGAAAATAGGCCAGCCGCGCATTCGTGCCTCCGATGTCGCCGGCCAGAATCATTTCTCGAAATTCCTCCAGGATCGGCCGTCGCGCTCGAGCAGTTCGTCGGCTTCTTTCGGTCCCCACGTGCCCGAGGCATAATTCGGGAAGTTGCGTGGTGGCAGCGCTTTCCATAAATCGAGCACTGGATTCACCACACTCCAACCGGCTTCCACCATGTCCGCGCGCTGAAACAGCGTTTGATCGCCGATCATGCAATCGTGCAGCAACCGCTCGTAGCCGGTGCTGGGTTGCTTGCCAAAGTATTCCTGATATTCGAAGTTCATGTCCACTGTTCCAAGGCGCATGACGGGACCGGGAACTTTGGCGGCGAACTGCAGAGAAATTCCTTCCTCCGGCTGGATATGCAGCACCAGTTGATTTGGCATCAGGTGCTCGACCGAAGTATCGCGGAACAGCACAAAAGGCGCCTGCCGGAACTGGATGACGATATGCGTGTTGCGCGCAGCCATGCGCTTGCCTGTGCGCAGATAAAACGGAACATCGGCCCATCGCCAGTTGTCGATCATCAGCTTCATCGCTACGTACGTTTCGGTGCGGGAATCGGGCGGTACATCTTCCTCCGAGCGGTATGCGGGAACATGCTCGCCGCCTTCGGCGCCTTCGCCATATTGTCCACGCACTGTTCGGGTCAGAACTTCTTCGTCGCTCATGGGCTGGATCGCATGAAGAATCTTCGCCTGTTCATCCCGTACTGCGTTGGCATCGAACGAAATCGGAGGTTCCATCGCGGTCAGGCTAATGAGTTGCATGATGTGATTGGGCACCATGTCGCGCAGCGAGCCGGCATGATCGAAGTAGCTCCCGCGGCTTTCGACGCCAACCGTTTCGGCCACCGAAATCTGGATGTGATCGATATATCGGCGATTCCAGATCGGCTCGAAGATTCCGTTGGCAAAACGGAAGGCCATGATGTTCTGCACGGTTTCTTTGCCGAGGTAGTGGTCGATGCGGTAGATCTGCTTCTCATTGGCGACTTTCAAAATTTGCTGATTGAGGGTCTTTGCCGACTCCAGGTCGTGCCCGAACGGCTTTTCAATCACCACCCGCCGCCAGTGATTGTTGTTCTGCTCCATGAGTCCATTGGTAGCCAGCTTTTCTACGATGGGCCCGAAATAATTCGGTGCGGTAGCCAGGTAATAGAAGAAATTCTGTTGCGTGGAATGGTCGCGATCGATCTTGGCAAGGCGGTCTTTGATCTGGGGAAATAGTTTATCGTCATTGAAATCGCCGGCATGATAGTAAAAACGGCGCGCAAAGGAGTCCCACGTTTTGGGATCGATGCAGTCGCCGCAATAGGCCTTCACGTCCTCGGCGAGTCTCTTGCGGAAATCTTCATCGGACATCGGAGCACGCGCAACTCCGAGCACGGCGAACTCTTTCGAAAGCAAGTCGGCTCGGAAGAGGTTATACAGGGCGGGAATCAGCATGCGCGCCGTAAGGTCGCCGGCCGCGCCGAAGATGACCATCACACAAGCGTCGCCCTGTTTGCCTACGCGCGGCGGAGCCACCGCCGGTCTTTCTGCCAATTGAGCCATGGTTGTCCCCTAAATTGCTGAGAGCGGTTACGCGCTCTTTTTCGTTGCCGCGGCAGCTTCCACGTGGCCGCCAAATTTCTGCCGCATGGCAGAAAGAATTTTTTCCGCGAAGGTGTGCTGCTGGCGCGAACGGAAGCGCACAAACAACGCGGCGCTCAGAACATCCACGGGCACGGCTTCATCGATGGCGGCTTGAATCGTCCACCGGCCTTCGCCTGAATCCTGCACGTAGCCTTCGTATTCGGAAAGGCTCGGATTCTCTGCCAGCGCCATCGCGGTCAAATCGAGTAGCCAGGAACTGATCACGCTGCCCCGCCGCCAGACTTCGGCGATATCGGGCAGATTCAAATCGTAGCGGATATTGTCCGGCAGATCCTTGCTGGTTGCGTTCTTGAAAATGTCGAAGCCCTCGGCATAAGCCTGCATGATGCCGTACTCGATTCCATTGTGCACCATCTTTACAAAGTGGCCGGAGCCCGATGGTCCGCAGTGAATGTAGCCTTGCTCAGCGGTGCCACCCAGTTTTTCGCGTCCCGGCGTTCGCGGAATATCGCCCAGCCCCGGCGCCAGCGTTTTGAAAATCGGATCGAGCCGCTGTACGGTTTCCTTTGGACCACCGATCATCATGCAATATCCGCGTTCCAGGCCCCACACACCGCCGCTGGTCCCGACGTCGATGTAGTGAATGCCCTTGCTCTTCAGTTGCTCCGATCGGCGGACGTCATCTTTGAAATAAGAGTTGCCACCATCAATGATCGTGTCGCCGGTTTGCAAATGCTGCGCAAGCTTCTGAACTGTCTGCTCGGTAGCATCGCCCGCGGGAACCATGATCCATATGGCGCGCGGCGCTTTAAGTTTGCCGACGAGATCCTCCAGCGAAGAAGATCCAACTGCGCCTTCGCCGGCAAGATGTTTCACCGAATCGGGACTCAAATCGGAAACAACAATCTGATGTCCACCCCGGATCAACCGCCGCGTCATGTTCGCGCCCATGCGGCCGAGTCCTACCATTCCTAACTGCATTGCCTTGCTCCTTGAAATTACTTAGCGCCGGTAAACGGTTAATGCGATTGCAACGTCTCGGCCATCGCCTTGGTCAGAGTTTCAAGTCCGCCCCTCAAATCAGGTCCCAGATGCACCCGGAGTGCGCGCCTTCCACGCTCGGCCAGCACGTGGAAATCGCCGCGCGCCTGGGCCGCCTTCACCACTCCGAAGGTATATTTCTGTTCGGGAACTGGCAGTTCAATCGAATCGTCGCAAGTGATCTGCAAAAACACGCCCGAATTCGGTCCGCCTTTATACGCCTGGCCTGTCGAGTGCAAAAACCGCGGACCGAAGCCAAGGCACGTGGCAACACGCTTGTTGTCACGGACGGCATGGCGAATCTCTTGCAAACTTCTCTCGTGTTCTGCGTTCATTTCGATGTAAGCGAGCAGGGCAAAGTAGTCGCCCGCGTGAATACGATCGAGGTGGACCTTAAGATATCCCGCGAGAGTCTTTTTGCCTGCAACGGGCCGCGCTAATTCCACAGCATTTTTTTCATCCGTGAACAACTTAACGCCTCGATCCTCGAGGATTGGGGTCTCGCTGGGAAGGGAACCGGTTTTTTCGTATTCGGACGTCAAGTTGCGCGTGACAATCTTGCTTGCCTCCACATCCGGCTGATTGAATGCATCAATGCCGATAATCGACCCGGCAACTGCAGTTGCAATCTCCCAGCGGAAGAATTCCGCTCCCAAATCGTAGATATCAGACATTGCGATTCGAATCACCGGCTGGCCAGCTTCTTCGAGCGCCGTTATTCTTGCTTCAGCTTTCACATCCGTGGCATGTGCGGTGTGGATGTAGGCGAATACGCGGTCATTTCCATATACTCCTGGCGCGCCCAATTCTTCCTGATTCACAGGAATGATGCCTTTACCTACTTTCCCGGTAGATTCGGCCAGCAATTGTTCCAGCCACGCACCGAGATCCGAAATATCGTCGGAGGTAATAATCGTAACCTTGTCGCGCCCATTCGCCGCGGCGGTGCCAAGAATGATGCCAAGAACGGCCCCGGGATTTTCTTCGACGGGAATAGATGGCCCACACGCGCGAACCATCTCCTGGGAACGGTCGAGAAATTTCTTTATGTCGATGCCAATGGCCGCCGCCGGCGCCATGCCAAAGTTGGAAAGCGCAGAATAGCGGCCACCGATGGATGGTTTGCCAAAGAAGATGTGTCGGAAATGATCGTCTTCCGCTACTCGCTGCATCTTCGATTCAGGATCGGTGATGGCCATGAAGTGGCTTCCGGCTTTGTCGGGGCCTACGGCCTTTTTCGTGAGATCAAAAAAATATTGCTTGAAGATGTTGGGTTCGAGGGTGCTACCCGATTTGCTCGAGACAACGAAAAGCGTCCGTGCAATATCTATCTTTTTTTCGAATGCCTTTACTTGTGCCGGATCGGTGGAATCAAGAACGTGCAGGTTTGGATAACCGGAAATCTGGCCAAAAGTCTTGCGCAAAACCTCCGGACACAAACTTGACCCTCCCATGCCAAGCAGGAGAATGTCCTTGAAGCCGGCGCTCCAAACTTCCTTCGCCAGGTTGCGCAACTCGATGGGACGGGCGATCTGCTCTTCGACAATGTCGAGCCAGCCGAGCCACTGGGCTTCGTCAGTTCCAGTCCAAAGGGAAGCGTCGTGCCGCCACAAACGCTCCATCTTGCCGCCTGATTGCCAATCACTGATGGCATTCTTTACTGCGGCGGCAAGAGATTCAGGCAGCGAGGATTTGATTCGGCTCACGCGGTCTTTCCTTGTTACTGGCCTTTTTCCTGCGCGCTTTTCTCAACCACGGCGAGCAGTTTGTGGAAGGCATCGGCGAACAACTTCACGCCGTCGGCAGTTAATTTCGTGGTGACTTCCTTGATTGAAATCCCAACCTTTTCCAGATCCTCCATGACTTTGTTCGCGCCGGCAATGTCTTCGGTGAGAGTGTTGCCCAGTTTTCCGTGATCGCGGAAGGCATCGATGGTGGCGGGTGGCATCGTGTTTACTGTGTCCGGGCCGATCAGTTCTTCCACGTACATCACATCGCGATAAGCCGGATTTTTCGTGCTCGTGCTTGCCCACAGCACGCGTTGTGTCTGAGCTCCCTTGGCAGCAAGCGCTTCCCAACGCGGTCCGCTGAAGATTTTCATGTAGCGTTGATAGGTCAGTTTCCCATTGGCGATAGCGATTTTGCCCTTCAAACCCTTAAGCGTGGTTCCGTCCGGGGCATTGGCGTTCTTCAGCTTTTCATCGATCATGGAGTCGATCATGGTGTCGATCCGGCTGATGAAAAAGCTGGCTACCCCCGCCATCTTCTTCAGATCCCCGCCTCGCTTCTGTAAATCTTCAAGTCCCGCAATGTACGCTTCGGCGACCTTCACATACACTTCCTGCGCGAATAGCAGCGTGACATTGATATTGATGCCTTCACCAACCAGCTGTTGTATGGCTGGAATGCCCTCGGGAGTTCCGGGAACCTTGATCATCACGTTCTCGCGCGCAACCGCCTTCCAAAGACGGCGCGCCTCGTCGATGGTCTCTTTCGTTTTGAGCGCAAGAAGAGGCGAGACCTCGAGGCTGACAAAACCGTCGTGAAACTTCGAACTCTGATACACCGGCCGCAGAACGTCCGCTGCATCCTGAATGTCGCGGATCGCGATCTTTTCAAATTTCGCAGTCGCGTCCAGATTGCTGGAAGCCAATGATTTCAGCATGTCGTCATACAGAGGACTGTCGCCGATCGCCTTTTCGAAAATCGAAGGATTCGATGTCATGCCGCGCAGGCCGTCGTCCTCGATCATGGCTTTCAGTTTCCCGCTCGTGATTAAATCGCGGCGGATATAGTCGAGCCACATCGACTGGCCGTAGTTGAGCAACTCCTTCAGAGGATTGTTTGTTTTAGTAGTTTCCAGCACTCCGGTTGGATTCATAAATGATTTCTCCCTGATTTCAACGCAGTTGCGCCCAACTTATGATTCGACTGTCTTAGCAATAGATGCCTTGGCGCGATCACTTTTCTGCCATTGCCTTCTTTGCTTCAGCCACAACGGCCTCAGCGGTAAAGCCAAAAAACTTCAGCAAATCTTTCAATGGAGCAGATGCGCCAAAACGATGCATGCCTATCATCCGTCCTTTCGGCCCGACGTATCGTTCCCATCCGAAAGTAGCAGCCATTTCTACCGAAACTCGGGCAGTTACCGAGGAGGGCAGAACGCTCTCTTTGTAGGATGCGCTCTGTCTTTCAAAAATTTCCCACGAAGGCATGCTTATCACACGCGCTTTGATGCCCTCAGTCTTTAGCTTTTCATAAGCCTCAACGCACAGCGAAACCTCGCTGCCTGTGCCCATCAGGATCACGTCAGGTTTCCCGCCAGGAGCATCGGCCAGAACGTAAGCGCCGTTCGCGGTACCCGACGCGGCGTTGTATTTGCTGCGATCGAAAGTGGGAACTGCCTGCCGGGTCAGCACCAGTGAGGCCGGCTGATGCTGCAATTGGGCAATAATCCTCCACGCTTCCACTACTTCATTCGCATCTGCGGGGCGAAACACGATTAAATTCGGCATCGCTCGCAATGAAGCCAATTGCTCAATGGGCTGATGCGTGGGGCCGTCTTCACCCACTCCAATCGAATCGTGGGTAAAGATAAATATGGAGGGAATCTCCATGAGCGCCGAGAGGCGAATGCTGGCACGCATGTAGTCGCTGAAGTTGAAGAACGTCGCCCCGAAGGCGCGGATTCCCGAAACCACCAACCCGTTCACGCTCGCGGCCATCACGTGCTCGCGAACGCCGAAATGTAAGTTGCGGCCGGCATAGCTGCCTGGCCGGAAATCGCCAGCGCCTTCAAACTTCAAAGTCGTTTTGTTTGAGGTTGCTAAGTCCGCCGATCCGCCAATTAGCCAGGGAATGTTCTGCGCCAGCATATTCAGCACCTTGCCGCTGCTGTCGCGCGTAGCCACGCCCTTTGCGTCGGCCGGGAAGGTCGGTAGATTCTTGTCCCAACCATTCGGAAGTTCACGGCGCTGCATGAGATGTAGTTGCTCGGCCAGTTCAGGGTATTTCTTCGAATAGTCCGCAAAGGTTTTCGACCAATCTGCTCGCTCTTCCCGCCCACGCCGGCCGATTCCATCCTCGAAATGCTCCCGCACTCCGTCGGGCACCAGGAACTGTGCATCTTCAGGCCAGCCATAAAACTTTTTGGTCAGCCGTACTTCTTCTTCGCCGAGTGGTTCACCGTGCGCTGCATTTGTGTCCTGTTTATGCGGCGAGCCATAGCCGATGTGACTATCGACGACGATCAAGGTTGGACGATCGGTGGTCTTCTTGAAAATCTCAAAAGCGCGAGCCAACATGTCCAGATCATTAGCATCGGCGACGCGAGTTACATTCCATCCGTAACCTACAAACCGCGTCATCACGTCTTCACTGAAGGACCAACTTGCCGGACCATCCAGCGTGATGTGGTTGTGATCGTAGATCCAACAGAGATTGGAAAGCTTCAGATGACCAGCGAGCGACGCTGCCTCGCCGCCGATTCCTTCCATCAAATCGCCATCGGAGCAGATCGCATAAACGTTGTAGTTGAAGATTTCAAAATCAGGCCGGTTGAAATTTGCGGCGAGCCACTTTGCACCAATCGCCATCCCTGCACTGCTTCCCACACCTTGACCCAATGGACCTGTCGTGGTTTCTACTCCGGTTGTAATATGCGATTCCGGATGTCCGGGCGTCCGGCTTCCTAATTGGCGGAAGCGTTTGATCTCCTCAAGAGGCACGGATAGCTGTTGGAGAACCTGGCCGTTTTCGTCGACCTCGCGGACCCCTGCGAGATAAAGCAGGGAATAGAGAAGCATCGAGGCGTGACCATTAGAGAGGACAAAGCGATCACGATTCAGCCAGGTCGGGTCTTCCGGATCGTAATTTAGGTATTCCTGCCACAGGCAATACGCAACCGGCGCTAAACCCATCGGAGCGCCCGGATGCCCGCTGTTGGCTTGTTGCACCGCATCAATTGCCAACGTGCGGATCGTATTAATGGAGAGCAAATCGAGTTGCTCTCCGGTCGCCAACACCTGTTCGCTTACCGCCATGGACACGTGCTCCTCTCGCAGAGTGGGCGTTATTGTCTCTTATCCACTGGCCAGACTTGCCAGATTATTAGAGTTACCGGGACAGAAAAGGGTTTCAGTTACGCCACGAGTGTATCAATTTCTTTAGCAGGAATAAAATTCACGGCGGCTTAGATTTTTCGAAGTAAATCGGGCTTACGGTGGAAAACTTCTGGGGAAGGAACTCGCGTGCCGTTTCCAGCTATTTTAACAATTGCATGTAGCTGCTTTCGTCTTTGGAAGCTCGAGTGGTTTCTTGTACATATTTTAGAAATTGGCGAAGATTTTCCTTGGCTGCCGCTTCCAGTCCCTCAAAACGAACCCGCACGCCGCCGGCAGGTGCGCTATGCGTGACGATTCCATTCAAAGCCACGCCTTTAACCCAAATTTTCCCACTCGCGACCCAAAGCCCGATCTCGACTTTGGCTCCGGCACTGATGTGGGCAATGGTCTCCACCTGACACCCTCCGCGGCTGGTGTTCGAGAGATTTCCCCAGACCGGAGTTTCGGTGTCATTCACGCGCAGCTCCACTGCTACAAAACATCTGATCCTTGGAGCTCGACGACGGTCGCTCGCCCAACTGGAAGCAAAAAGATCAGGCTCAAATGGAGGCGCAGAGGCTGTCTCGACCGGGACCGGCCGTGCTGGAACGGTACCCGTCGGCTGGGGTGCTTCTTTTTGGCTCGGAGGTTGAACGGGAGACTCGGTAGAGGAACGCTTGATCTCTCGCATGACCGCCAACAGCGCTTGTTCGCGACCTTCAGGCGCTGCATCCCTGTAAATCTGCAGTAGTTTGCCGAAATTCTTAGCCAGATCGGGATCAGCCAGCAGGCCAGTCCAGTCTGTTCCTACACTTGTATTCGCTTTTGAGTCTGCCATGAGAAGAGATGAGGGTCGCTTGTTTGCAGTCGAATCCGCTCTTAGCTTGACCTGCCACTTAGTGGGGAACAAGATGACGTAAGTCACACTCCCATTAGCATGGTGCGCTCCGGCATGCTGCTGCAAAGGATTGCCTTTGCACCGGCGACACCGTCGGCGAGTTAAACTAAATGCTCTTCAGCTTTTGCATCGCGCGCTATCGTAAAGGAATCAATAACAGCGCGCTTTCGTGTTTTGTACGGAAATGTACGGTTTTCCTGACGCTATAATGAAATCTTCCCTGGAAGCGGCAATGCTAGCCTTCTTGCCATACTTAAGATCCAAATTCCTTACTAACGGTTTGGCCGTGGTGTTCGGCGCAACGGCGCTGATGGCACAAACTTCGGCTCCGGTTCCCTCCGTCTCCTTGCCGGGGTCGCAAAGCCCCTTCACCGGCAGTGAACCTCAAGGACAAGCCACATCGCAAGTGCTGCAAATTGGCTTTCAGGAGGCCATCAATCGCGGGTTGCGCAACAATCTCGGCCTGCTACTTGCCAATGATCAAACCATTCAAGCGAAAGGCGAACGATGGAAGGAACTTAGCAGCCTGTTGCCCAATTTCGGAGCGCGCGTGCAGGAAGATGCGCAGACAACCAGCCTCACGGCCTTGGGTTTCAAGAGCAACGTTTTTCCGTTTTCGGTTCCAAGAGTCATCGGACCGTTCAATTATTTCGATGCCCGGCTGTCTTTGACACAATCGGTATTCAGTTTCCACGACATTGAACTAGAGCGCGCCGCGGAAGAGAGGCTGAAATCAGCCAACTACAACTTAAGAGATGCGAGAGAACTGGTGGTCCTGGCAGTGGGCAACGCATATCTGCTGGCAATTGCGTCCTCGGCACGCATTGATACCGCTGAGGCTCAGGTCGAAAACGCCCAGGCGTTGTACAACAAAGCTGCGGATCAACTGAAAGCCGGTTTAACGCCATCAATCGATGCCTTGCGCTCGCAGGTCGAACTGCAGACGCGGCAGCAGCAATTAATCGCGTCGCGCAACGATTATGCCAAGCAGAAGCTTTCTCTGGCCCGGATCATTGGCCTTCCGACCGGGCAGGAATTCGTCCTAACCGAAAAAGCTCCGTATGAAGCGTTAACCCCGGAGCCAGTTGAAACTTACCTGGAACGAGCGTACAACTCGAGGTCGGACTACAGGGCCGCGCAGGCGCAAGTTCGGGCCGCTGAATTCGTGCGCCGCGGGGCAACTGCTGGTCACTATCCCACGCTCGATTTGAGTGCCAATTTCGGCGACATCGGAACCACCCCCGGCCAGTCGAATGGAACCTGGCAGGTGAATGGTGGCATCAATATTCCGATCTTCGCAGGTGGAAAGACACACAGCGATGTTTTGGAAGCGGACGCGCAACTAAAACAGGCGCGTTCGCAGCTCAATGATTTGCGAGGCCGTATCGACTACGAAGTCCGCGCATCGCTGCTCGATTTGAACTCGGCTGCCCAGCAGGTTGAAGTGGCTCGAAGTTCGGTGGATTTGGCTGAGCAGGCGCTCGGCCAATCGCGTGACCGCTTCGCCGCCGGCGTGACCGACAATCTCGAAGTTGTGCAGGCACAGGAAGCCGTCGCCAGCGCGCATGAAAGTTACATCGAGAGCCTCTATTCGCATAACCTGGCGAAGGTCGAACTGGCGAGAGCGATCGGCGACGCTGAACAGGGCGTGGAGCGATACTTGAAAGGCAGAAACTAAGAAATTATGGAACCGACGACGCAAAGTCCAACCGCTGCACCGCCGGCAGAGCCAGAAAGCCGGCCCAAGGCTTTACCGTCCACCGAGAGGGATTACCACACGCGCCCTGCGCGCACTGCCAGCCCGGGATTCCGTATCGCCTTGATCATCGGCATCGTCGTGGTTCTGGTAATCGGATTTTTCATCTACCGTTACGTCACGAGTTACGAATCGACCGATGACGCTGAAGTGGATGGCCACATCAATTCCGTGAGTGCGCGCGTTTCTGGCCATGTCATCAAACTCGATATCACCGACAACCAATACGTGCAGGCCAATCAAGTTCTGGTTGAGATCGATCCTGCCGACTATCAGGTGGCTTATGAGAAGGCGAAAGCGGACTACGAGGACGCGAAAGCCCAGGCGACTGCTGCTGGCGTGAACGTTCCTATTACCGACGTCAACACTACCTCCCAGGTTTCCGTGAGTGAAGCCGATGTCGCGAGCGCGCGTGCCGCAATTGCGGCCGCCAAGCAGCAATTCGCTGCGTCTGAAGCCCAACTTGCCCAGGCCCAAGCCAACAACACGAAGATTCAGGATGACCTGGCGCGCTATCAACTGCTAATTGGCAAGCAAGAGATCTCACAACAGCAATTCGATGAGGCGCTCGCCGCGGCCAAAGCCAGTACCGCGGGGGTAAACGCGGCCCGCGCCACTGCCGATGCCGCGCAGGCTCAAATCACCCAGGCGCAAAGCCGGTTAGCCCAGGCTGAAGCGAGCTACCGTTACGCGCAGACCGCTCCCCGACAGATGGAAGTGATCCGCTCGCGTGCCGCTTCGGCATTGGCGCAAGCGCAACAGAAAAAAGCGGCGCTCGACCAGGCGGCGCTGAATCTCGAATACACAAAAGTCATTGCACCAGTTGCGGGGGTGGTTAGCGATCGTACAGTCGAGGTCGGCCAGAACGTAGCGCCGGGACAGGAGTTGATGAAAGTAATTCCTCTCAGCGATGTTTGGATTACCGCCAACTTCAAAGAAACTCAGCTTCGTGAGATGAAAGTCGGCCAGCCGGTCACCATTGAGGCCGACGCCAATGGACGTAAATACAAAGGTAAAGTCGACAGTTTTGCCGGGGCCAGCGGTGCACGCTTTAGCCTTTTGCCGCCCGAAAATGCGACCGGCAACTACGTAAAGGTCGTTCAGCGTGTTCCCGTGAAGATCGTGCTTGATCCAGGAGAAGATAAGGATCACTCATTGCGACCAGGAGAGTCGGTTGAGCCCAAGGTCTGGATTCGCTGATGGCTGCTGGTTCCACCCCCTTGGGACAAGCTGATGTTTGGCGTCCGGCAGTCAATCCCTGGATCATCGCGATCACGGTAACGCTTGCGACGTTCATGGAGGTGCTCGATACCTCCATTGCAAACGTCTCGCTTCCCCACATCGCCGGCAGCCTTTCAGCAGGGCAAGACGAGAGCACGTGGATTCTTACCTCCTATCTCGTTTCCAACGCAATCGTACTCCCGTTGAGCGGATGGTTTTCCTCCATCATGGGGCGCCGCAATTTTTATATGAGCTGCGTGGCCCTGTTCACGGTCAGCTCATTCATGTGCGGACTGGCGCCGAACCTGTCCATGCTGATCTTCTTCCGCGTACTCCAGGGCGTTGGCGGAGGAGGCTTACAGCCGAGCGAACAAGCGATTCTGGCGGATACTTTCCCGCCGGCGAAACGCGGCATGGCATTCGCCGTTTACGGTGTCGCTGTCGTCACCGCACCGGCGATTGGGCCCACTCTCGGCGGTTGGATTACCGACAACTTCACCTGGCGCTGGATTTTCTTCATCAATATTCCTGTCGGAATTATTTCCATTCTTCTGACTTCACGCCTCATCGAGGACCCGCCGTACTTGCGCCGACGCAAAATCAGCGAAACAAAAATCGACTACATCGGCCTCAGCTTTGTCGCCTTGGGCCTGGGAACTCTGCAGGTGGTCCTCGATAAGGGCCAACGCGATGATTGGTTCGGATCGCACTTCATTTTGGTGTTCTCGCTGATCGCCGCCGCTTCGCTGATTTTCGTCACATTCTGGGAGTGGCATCAGAAAGATCCTATAGTCGATCTTCACCTATTCCGCGATCGCACTTTTGGTATCTCGAACCTTCTGATGTTCATGCTCGGTTTTGCCTTGCTGGGAAGCACTTTGTTGCTGCCGCTCTTCATGCAAACGCTCTTAGGGTACACCGCAGAGCAATCCGGACTAGCCCTCATGCCTGGGGGCCTCACGATCATGATTCTGTTGCCGCTGGTTGGATTTCTGCTTTCGCGCTACACTCCGCGCTGGATGCTGGTTTTCGGGTTGGTTTTGCTTTCCGCATCGCTGTTCAACATGACGAATTTCGATCTGCTGATTGACTTTCGAACAACTGTGCTCGCTCGGATGCTGCAGGCTGGAGGTATGGCGTTCTTGTTTGTGCCGATTAATACCGCCGCCTATGCGTTCCTTCCGCGCGACAAAAACAACGCCGCGTCAGGTCTCATGAATCTAGCTCGAAATATCGGTGGTAGTGTTGGAATTTCGGTAGTGACGACTATGCTCGATCGCCGGTCGCAGGCGCACTTAAATTATCTTTCTGGCCATCTGAGCGCCACGAATCCGGCATTTCGCTCGACGCTGCAAGGAGCCATGCGAGTCATGGAAGCCCATGGCGCCAGCGCGAGTTTCGCGAGACAGCAGGCCTACGCGCTCATTGAAGGAACTCTGCAGCGGCAGGCCAATATGCTGGCGTATATCGACGACTTTTGGCTGCTTGGCATCGCTATCCTGGCGATGATTCCTGCGGTTTTCCTGATGAAAAAAGGACGCCCCGGCGAAATCGCGGTACACTAGAGCCGGGTTCTGCAAGAAACCATGTTTCGCATCATCACCGTCGAGCGTGAGTACGGTTCCGGCGCCGGCACTATTGCCTCTCAACTCGCTCAGCAACTTGGATGGAACCTGTGGGACAAACGTCTCACCGAAGAGATCGCCCGCCTCGCCAATGTTGATGCCTCGGCCGTCCGACGTTGCGATGAACGCATTGATAGCCGATTTTATCGATTAGCGAAAACTTTCTGGCGTGGCAGTTACGAGCGTAGCGCGCATCTCGGCAATCAGGTCTTCGATACCGATTGCATGATGGCGATGATGGAAGAAATTAGCGCGAAGATCGCCCAGGAGGGCAGTGCCGTCGTCGTCGGCCGGGGGGCGCCTTATTTCCTGCGCGAGAATCCCGACGCCTTTCACGTTTTTCTTTACGCGCCTCGTGCCGAAAAGGTGCGGCGTCTGCGGGAAGATGGACTGAGTGAAACGGAAGCAGACGAGCGCGTAGATTCTGTAGATCGCGAGCGCATTGCCTTCGTCAAGCACTACTTCGACGCCGATTGGCCCACGCGTTCTCTCTACCACATGATGATCAATACTGCCGTGGGCAACGAAGCGGTTATCCAGACCATTTTGCAGACGATGAACTTGATTCAGGGCCGCCCGCGAGCCACGGATTATGAACCTCAAAGAGTTTCCAGCCGAACCTAGTTACTCGAAATCAGCCGGTCGAAGCTAGTGTGCGTGCGGCCGGGCCATCGGCGGCGGGCAACAATCTTCAGCACAGACATCCGAACGCGCACCCAGCGATCCCGACGCGCGCCGCTCTAGCTTCGGGTTCAATCTTTCCTCGATCAACTCGCGAATCATTCCAATGAACTTCGGATGCACACCGGCGGTTTTCGCGCGGACCATCGGCAAGCCCAGCTCGGCGCATAATTCCCGCGCCTCAACATCAAGGTCGTACAAAACTTCCATGTGATCGGAAATGAAGCTGATTGGCGCGATCACGACAGCCGTTGCAAGATTCTTCGCCTTCACCTGGCGCAGATGATCCAAAATATCCGGTTCGAGCCAGGGTTGGCCGGATGCGCCACTGCGGCTCTGGTAGACAAGCACATCGCTCTTGTGGTCAAGCGCGCCGGAAACCAGTCGTCGTACTTCCTCCAATTGGATGACGTAATCACTTGTCCTGGCCATCGACATTGGAATGCTGTGCGCGACGTACACGATCTGTACATTCTGCGCGGCTTCCGAGGGAATTACGCGCAATGCATTCTGCACCCGCTCTACCGTTGCCTCGATGAATGCCGGATGATTGAAGAACGCCCGAATCTTGTCCACCTGCGGAGCGCCAGGTCCCACTTCTTGCTGTGCACGCGCAATGTTTTCGCGGTACTGCCGGCAGCCGGAATATGAACTGTACGCCGAGGTCACAAACCCGATAGCGCGCCGTATTCCGTCTTCTTTCATCTTTCGCAGCGTATCGAGCAGCAATGGATGCCAGTTTCGATTGCCCCAATAGATTGGTAGGTCGATGTTGTGTTGTTTAAGTTCGGCCGAGAGCGCGGCAATCAGATCGCGCGTCTGCTCATTGATCGGGCTTTTGCCATCAAAGTGGTAATAATGTTCGGCGACTGCCAGCAATCGCTCCCGCGGCACGTTCTTTCCACGCAGAACATTTTCGAGAAATGGAATCACTTCGTCCCGAGATTCGGGTCCGCCAAAAGAGACCACAAGAATTGCGTCGTAATTCATGTCGTGGAAGTCGCGAGCACTGAGAACTTACTCAGTGTACAAAAAACATTCAGTGCCAGCGAAGCGGCCCAGAAGGACAGCCTCAGGACAAACTGCATCTCGCGCGGGGTACCGGTCCCACCGGGCTCACGGGTGTAGTCGCATTCACCGTCTGGATGATGTTGCCAAATACCTAGTGCTCGCCTGCGAGAAAAGGCGAGATGTCAGACTGCGGCAGGCCGGACCCCGCATCTTTTTGCACCTCGAGATTGCAGCACTCCTCTCCTGATTGCGTCTCATGCGTCTTCTTTTGCCGAAGACTATCGGCTAGCTTTATGCTCACAAAGCCGTCCAACGTATCGGAGCATGATTGACTACTACCAAGAGACGGAAGGCCGGGAGTCGGGATTTTGCGGGCGGGCCAGTATATGCAGAACGAGGCGATTGAAAAAAGGTGGGCCTGAATCCAACTCGTGATCTGTGATCAAACAGAGGCGCGTGTTACGCTTTTGCCATAACCCAGGATGACGACATAAGTGATCGCCAGGATCTTTAAAGCCTTTCAGTATCGCGACTTCCGCCTGATGTGGATTGGCGCGTGCACCTCCAGCATTGGCACCTGGATGCAAATCGTCGCGCAGGGCTGGCTGGTTTATCGCCTTAGCCACTCGGCTTTCCTGTTGGCGCTCGATCAATTCCTCGGCGGAATCCCGATTTTTCTATTTTCGTTAATCGGCGGGGTAGTCGCTGATCGCGTGGAACGCCGGAAGATTCTGCTGGGCTCCCAGTATGTGCAGATGGCTTCTGCCACCCTGATGACGGTGCTGGTTTGGACCGGTGTCGTCCAAGTCTGGGAGATTCTCTGCCTGTCATTCATTTCCGGTTTCGCACAAGCCTTTGGCGGACCCGCCTATCAGGCCCTCATTCCCACGCTGGTGGAGCGGGACGACATGCCGAATGCGATTGCGCTGAATTCGATTCAGTTCAACGTGGCAGTGATGATCGGGCCGGCGTTTGCTGGCCAGGCTTTGGCGAAGCTGGGGGAAACTTCTTGCTTCGCACTGAATGCGATTTCATTCCTTGCGCCGATTATCTCCCTTACCATCATCAGCGCGCGCTTCTTGCCGGCGAAAACTGGTGAATCCATGGTTGCCAGTCTGAAGCAGGGAATTCGGTTCGCCCGGCAGCAAAACTCGATGGAGGCCCTTATTCTGTTGGCCTTCTGCATGACCGCGCTGGCCATGCCCATGCGAACGTTCATCCCAGTCTTTGTGAAGGATATTTTTCATCGCGGTCCCGAAACATACGGCAACCTGCTCGCGCTCATGGGGCTTGGCTCAATTTTCGGCTCGTTAGCCATTGCCAGCGCGGGCAACTTTAAGAGAAAAGGTTTGGTCGCCCTCGCCTCGCTCATAACCCTGGGCGCATGCATCTCCGCCTTTGCGCTCTCAACATCGGTGCGCTTGAGCGGCATTATTCTTGTGTTGGGCGGGGCTGCGATGATGGCGGTTTTTGCAACTGTAAACTCGCTGGTACAACTGATCACTACCAATGAAATGCGGGGACGCGTGATGAGCGTTTACAACGTCGCGTTTCGAGGCGGAATGCCTATGGGCAACCTGGTTTCTGGCTGGCTGGTTCCTGTCTTTTCTGCACCGGTGGTGCTGGGAGTGAATGGTTTTCTCCTGGTCATGCTCGGCCTTTATTTTTTATTTCTGCAGCGGCGTCTGGCTGCGCTTTGAGCACGAGTACATCCACCTCCTGATATTTCCCTGGAATTACCTATAGACGCGAGCGAGTAAAACCACATCTTATTCGCGGTGGGGACCCGTACAATGCCGAGCGCTTTTTCGATCCGCGTTCGCGGCGTGGTACAAGGTGTCGGGTTCCGTCCGTTCGTATATCGCCTCGCGCGCGCACACACCCTGGGCGGGTGGGTGTTAAACGGCGAGGAGGGCGTCGAAATCTACCTCGAAGGCGCAAAACAGAATCTTCAGTCCTTTGTTCGTGGCCTCGAAAGTCAGCCCCCCGCTGCGGCAACCATCACCCAAATTGAAGTTCATGACGTAGAGCCGGCTGGATTGAGCGAGTTCACGATTCGTGAGAGCCAGCATCGCAGTACAGCCACCGTCCGCATTTCTCCCGATCTTTCGGTTTGTGATGCCTGTCTCAGTGAATTATTTGACCCTGCAGACCGACGTTTCTGGTATCCCTACATCAACTGCACCAACTGTGGGCCTCGGTACACAGCGATTACAGCTCTGCCTTATGACCGCCCCAACACCACTATGCAAGAGTGGCCGTTGGACGACTACTGCTTCGCAGAATATCGCGACCCCGCCAATCGCCGATTTCATGCGCAGCCAGTGGCATGTTCAGGTTGTGGTCCGGCGTATCGCATGCACAATGGCGAGAGTGTTATTCAGGGCAGCGAGGCGAGTATCCGCGAAGCGGCGAGCCTTCTCCGCGATGGCAAGATATTGGCCATCAAAGGACTCGGCGGCTACCATCTCGCATGTGACGCGGCGAATCGTGCTGATGTTACGGCTTTGCGAGAACGCAAGTTCCGTAAAGAAAAACCATTCGCCGTCATGGCGCGCACTTTAGAGTTGGCGCGTCAGTTGGTCGATCTTTCTGCGCGGGCGGAAGAACTCCTCACCTCCAACGCCCGCCCGATTGTTCTCGCCCCTGCTGCCGCTGCCGGCCAAGTCGCGCCGGAGGTTGCCCCGCATAACGATGAATTGGGAGTTATGCTCCCCTACACTCCCTTGCATCATCTGCTCTTCGCCGCGGGCGCTCCCGAAATCCTGTTGATGACGAGCGCAAATCGGTCCAGTGAACCGATAGCTTATGAAGATGAAGAAGCTATAGAGCGGCTCACTGGAATTGCCGACGCGTTCCTGATTGGCGAACGTCCGATCGCGCGCCGAGTGGACGATTCCGTCGCACGCGACGGCATCTTCGGTCCGGTAATCCTCCGCCGGGCGCGGGGCTACGCCCCTGGAGCGGTTGCAAGTTTTCCGATTGACAACCCAATTTTGGCCCTGGGCGCCGATCTGAAGAACGCGGTTACCCTGGTAGTTGATGGCCAGGCATTTGTCAGCCAACACATCGGGGACCTCGAGCACTATCAATCGCTGCGCGCTTTCGAGGAAACAATTCAGGACTTGATTTCGATGTATGGAGTGCGCCTACACGATTTGGTCGTCGTCCACGATACTCATCCGCAATATTTCTCTACTTCGTACGCGCAGCAGTTGAACGTCCCACGAAGAATTGCCGTGCAGCACCATCGTGCTCACATAGCCTCGGTTCTGGCGGAGCGCGGCGAATGGGAAAAGAGAGTTGCCGGCGTTAGCTTTGACGGAACGGGTTACGGCGATGACGGCAGCATCTGGGGCGGCGAATTTTTCGTGGGCAGCATCAAGAAGGGATTTCAGCGCCGCGCACATCTACGACACGCGTTGCTGCCCGGCGGCGACGCCGCGGCGCAGTATCCCGTTCAAGCAGCAGCTGGTTTTCTGGCAGAGCTGAAATGCTTGCACGATGTTTGCGCCGCACCATTTAACTTCCCTAAGCGTTACCAACAAGCAGTTGATCTGGTTCAGAAAAATGTTCGTTGTTTCCCTACAACCTCGATCGGACGTCTGTTCGACGCCGCGGCTGCACTGCTTGGTTTCACACGGGAAGTTAGCTTTGAGGGCCAAGCCGCGATATGGCTGGAGCAACTCGCCGCACAACTCGAAGATTCCGACTCGTACTCATTTCCTTACACCGACGGGGAACTGGATTTTCGACCCCTGTTGCAGTCTGTTATTGACGATAGACTGCGCGGGCGTCCTCTTGCAGAAATCGCACGAGCTTTCCAGCGTGGGGTGGCGCAGGGTGTTTGCTGCGCCGTCGTAGACATCTGTCGCTCGGAAGAGATCGACACCCTCGTTCTTTCCGGAGGTGTTTTCCAGAATGAGTTATTGTTAGGGGATGTGAAATCGATCCTCGAATCTGAACGTTACCAGATTTGGACGAATCACGCGGTCCCGCCGAATGACGGTGGCATTAGCCTGGGGCAGGCGGCGATCGCAGCCTTTGCGCCCCAGACTGATATCTAGCAGGCCTATGCACGAACTTTCCATCGCGATGAGCATCATTGAGCTGGCGGAGGAGGAATCCGAAAGACGCGGCGCGCAGGTAACTGCCGTACATCTAAAGCTCGGCGAACTCTCCGGCGTGGTAAAAGACGCTCTGCTCGGCTCCTTCGAGTTAGCATGCGAGCAAAGTTCGCTGCGAAAGGCGCGGTTGGTTGTTGAAGATATTCCCATCCGCATTTTCTGTCCAAAGTGCGATGCCCAGCGGCCGATCACGTCAATTCAGTTATTCCGTTGCGCAGTGTGCGGAACTCCGTCGGCAGAGGTCGTGCAGGGCAGGGAACTCGAAGTGATTGCGCTGGAGATTGAGGAATGGGATCACAGCCCCGCTTAATCGAAGTCCGGAAAAACGTTCTCAAGCAGAATGATATTGTTGCGCGCGCTTTGCGCGACCAATTCCGCGAGGCGGGAGCGTTTGTCGTCAGCATGGTCTCGAGCCCCGGTTCGGGCAAAACCATGTTCCTTGAGAAGACGCTTACTCTGCTCCGTAGGAATCATCGTGTCGCGGCTCTAGTCGGAGATCTTGCTACCGAAAATGACGCAATTCGACTTGGACGGAGCCAGGTACCGGTGAAACAAATTATCACTGGCACGCTGTGCCACCTGGAAGCCGCGATGGTCAAGAACGCTCTTGAAGGATGGGATCTCGACCAACTTGATTATCTTTTTATTGAGAACGTCGGAAATCTGGTTTGCCCGTCGTCTTATGATCTCGGGGAAAATCTTCGCTTGGTGTTGATCTCGGTGACCGAGGGCGAAGACAAGCCGCTCAAGTATCCGACAATTTTCAATAGCGCGGATGTGGCCGTGGTTACGAAAATGGATCTCGCAGACGCGGTCGAATTCGACTGGGATTCTGCGTACGCTAACATTCAGGCCGTGCGCCCAGGCATGATGGTATTCAGACTCTCCGCGAAAACCGGAGAAGGGATGGGCGATTATCTGGACTTCCTCATGAAGCGCCTGAACGAATTTCGCAGCGCTGGAGTCAGCTAACTGACCTAAGAAAGCACGCGCACATGATCGCGTTCCTACCCACCATTGTGGTAGGAATCGTTCACAGCTCGCCTGATCGGCTGCGGTAACCCATTTGATCCTCACCAGGATCCACAGCCGATTCTCATCGTGCTACAGTGGCCCTGAGATGTGCTACGCTAAGTTGGCTCACTCGGCGAGACGTTCATGGGGATCCTCAGTCGTATTGGAGTATCGATCGATTCAGAATTACTACACCGGTTCGATTCGTTCATCGCGGACCAGGGGTACGACAATCGGTCCGAGGCGTTTCGCGATTTGATTCGTGACCGGCTCGTAGGCTCGGTCGTTGTGGCCGGCAACGCGCTTGTCGTTGGCACCGTCACTCTCATTTACGATCATCACACCCGGCTGCTGCCGGAGAAGCTTACCGATCTCCAGCACAAGAGTCACGCAATCGTCATTTCTACCCTGCATGCGCACCTCGATCATGAAAACTGTCTGGAGGTAGTGGTGCTCCGCGGCAAGTCGAGAGAAGTACAGAAGCTGGCGGAGCGCCTCATCAGCACAAAGGGAGTACAGCATGGGCGCCTCGTCATGAGTTCTCCAGAGACCGTCTCGCGGCATCTCCACACACACCGTTGATTCCACTACAGGGAACCCCGTAGCAGGAAACGGGAAAAGTCCCTTATGAATGTTTTTTCGACCA
>DASXEG010000147.1:0-41499 GCA_036490235.1 Candidatus Sulfotelmatobacter sp.
CGCGAACATCGTTCTCCGCCCCACCTTCACTTTCATCTACAACTACATCTTCCGCCTCGGCTTCCTCGACGGGCGCGAAGGCCTGCTCCTGCATCTCTACCACGCAGTCTATGTTTCCTGGAAATACGCCAAAGCCTGGGAACTCTCGCGCAAGCCGTGAAATTCGCCCACAATCTACTAACCGACCGGTCGTTCCGTCCCCATCGGCGTACCTTGCCCGAGCGCCTGCTCTTCCTTATCATCCAAACACCGGAGTTTGCATGGAGAAAAAGCCACCCGTAGCCGAAAGTCCGATCGCCGAGGTTTTCGAAAACCGCCATCCTTCCGCCGCCGAAAAAAACTGGGCAGGGAAAACTCTGGCGCCCACCCTGGAAAAATCTCCCGAGCGCCCCATCGGCGCCCCCACCGGCATCAACGTTGACGAGCAGGGCCGCGCCCGCTTCACCACCATCTCCGGCGTTCCCATCCGACGCCTCTACACGCAAGCCGATCTCCCGGAGGACTGGAGTGAAGAAAACTATCTCGGCTATCCCGGCCAACCGCCCTACACGCGCGGGATTCACGCGACCGGATATCGGGGCAAACTTTTCACCATGCGCCAGTTCTCCGGCTTCGCCTCACCCGAAGAAACCAATCGCCGCTACAAATATCTGCTCGAGCACGGCGGCGGCGGGCTTTCCGTAGCCTTCGATCTACCAACGCTCATGGGCTACGACTCCGACCACCCCGCAAGTGAAGGAGAAGTCGGCAAGTGCGGAGTAGCCATCGACTCGCTCGAAGACATGGAGATCCTCTTCAGCGGCATCGACCTCGAAAAAACCACAGTCTCGATGACCATCAATTCTCCAGCATCGGTTCTCTGGGCAATGTATCTCGTCGTCGCGGAAAAGCAAGGCGCAGACTGGAAGAAAATTTCCGGAACAATTCAGAACGACATCCTCAAGGAATACATCGCGCAAAAGGAATACATCTACCCTCCTGCGCCCTCGATGCGGCTCGTCGTAGACACGTTCGAGTTCGGTTCGAAATTCACTCCCCGCTTCAACACCATCTCCATCAGCGGCTATCACATTCGCGAAGCCGGCTCGACCGCACTGCAGGAACTCGCCTTCACCCTGTATGACGGCGTGGAATACGTCGAATGGGCGCGCCGCCGCGGCCTCGAGGTCGATGAATTCGGCCCCCGCCTGAGTTTCTTCTTCAATGCGCACAACGATTTCTTCGAAGAGATCGCCAAGTACCGTGCCGCTCGCAAAATTTGGGCGCGCGTCATGCGCGACCGTTTCGGGGCAAAAAATCAGCGCACCTGGTTAATGCGCTTCCACACGCAAACTGCCGGTGTATCGCTTCCTGCCCAGCAACCCATGAACAATATCGCGCGCGTCGCTCTGCAGGCGCTCGCCGCAGTCCTCGGTGGAACCCAGTCCCTGCACTGCGATTCCTACGACGAAGCGCTGGCTCTGCCCACGGAAGAAGCCGCCCGCATTGCACTGCGCACCCAGCAAATCATCGCGTACGAATCCGGGGTCACTCACACCGCCGATCCTTTGGGCGGATCCTATTTCGTCGAAAACCAGACTCTCGGCATGGAAAAAGGCGCATTCGACTACTTCAGCAAACTTGACACGATGGGCGGCATGGTGAAAGCTATCGAACGTGGCTATCCGCAAAAAGAAATTGCCGAGGCTTCATATCAGTTCCAGCGTGCCGCCGAGGCCAAAGAAAAGATTATCGTCGGCGTCAACGACTTCGTGATTGAGGAAGAATCTCCGCAAATCCTCTACATCGACGAAACGGTCGCGCGGCAACAGTCAGCCAAACTGAAAGCCTTGCGATCCCGCCGCTCGAATGATCAAGTACAGCGTTCCCTGGACATGCTGAAAAAAGCAGCCGCGCAGGAACCCAAAGCTCCGTCGAACGAAGGAGTCTCGTCCGCGAACACCATGCCCCACATCATCGACGCCGTTCGCGCCTACGCTACCGTCGGCGAGATCTGCGCCGCTTTACGCGACGTGTACGGGACATATACGGAAGTGAGCATCACATAAACCTGCGCATTTGCGGAGAAACCATCCCGCCTGAAATGGGAAAGCCTTCAACAATTTGCGCGATGGTCGGAGACTTGCCCTCGGCCGCGAACGATCATTGAGGTCACAATTTGTGACCTCAAATGAAAAAACGTTCAAACACCAAGCTAGTTACAATGCCGGAACGACGCGCAAACTCCGCCGTTTGCCGTGGAGTCGCGCATCTTGTTTCTCCGTCACCAAAGAGTCATCTTGGACTCCGATATCGCAGAACTCTACGGCGTTCCGGTACGCACTCTCAATCAGCAACTCAAGCGCAATCGCGAACGCTTTCCATTGGATTTTGTCTTTCAGCTGAACCCGGCCGAACAGCAAATCTTGAGATCACAAAATGTGATCTCAAGTGACAAACACGGTGGCCGCCGTTACAGGCCTTACGCTTTTACCGAGCACGGTGCGATCATGGCCGCGACCGTTTTCTCAACTCGGATCGTGCTGGATACCCACGACTCCACGATCACGGAACTTGTCGACGCGATCAAAGAACTGATGACGCCAGAGGAACCAAAGCGCGGCCGGATCGGATTTCAATTGCCGCCAGCAGTCAAGGTAAGACGCTGATCGTCGCGGCGCTCTTCAGCCTTTTGAATTTGATTTCTCGCTCCATGTCGGGTTCGTGTTTTATTCGCCCGCCGAAGGTATTTGTGTTACACATAATAAAGTCATGCGCAAAGCCCTCGATCACCTCAAGAAATCCGACCCCACTTTGCGGGCGATCATTAAACGCGTCGGGCCGTTCCGTATGCAATACGGCCCAGCGGAGTTTCACAGCGTTGCCGAAGCGATCATCTATCAGCAATTGAATGGCAGAGCCGCCGAGACCATCTTCAATCGTTTCGCCGCTGCGGCTGGCGATCCACTCACTCCGACCGGCATTCTCAAACTTACCGACGAACAAATGCGTGCCGTTGGCCTATCTAAACAAAAGTCGTCTTATCTGAGGGATTTATCCGAAAAAACCGCCTCGGGAGCACTCGATTTCTCTCGTCTGGCAGACATGTCCGATGTGCAAGTAATTGAACACCTCACGCAAGTCAAAGGTATCGGCGTCTGGACCGCTCAAATGTTCCTGATGTTTTCACTCAGGCGCAGGAACGTCCTGCCTACCGGAGATTTCGGCGTGCGTATGGCCATTCACAAGCACTACCTTGCACTGGCATCGGCAAAGCCGAAGAAGGCGAAAAAGAAATCCACCAAACCCGGAGCCAAGAAAAGCAAGAACAAGATAGAACTTCCTTCTCCCGAGCAGATGGAAAAGATCGCGAAATGCTGGGAGCCTTATCGCAGCATAGCCTGCTGGTATCTGTGGAGGAGCCTCGACGTCAAAACGATGTAAATTCTCGGCGGCGAATTGACCGAGATTACCTATCACGTACTCGCGATCTCGGCCCGCTTGCAGGCATACTATTTGCTGCGAATTTCATCGATCGCCTTCCGCAGAATGCCGATAATTCGCTTTCTTTCTTCCGGCGGCGCTTCCACTTTTTCGTACAGCATCGATTTCAATTCGCTTCGCAGCTCGCGAAATTCCATCTTCGCCTGCCACCATTCGCTCTTGATTCCGCCGCGCATCTCGGCGTCATCGGCCTCTTCAGTCTCTTCTGAGTATCGCTTTTGGAAATCGGCAAACCTGCGGCCAAAGCGCGCCAGTTGATCCAGCGTCTCTTCCACACTCGCACGATTCTCCGACAAGTACTTAGTTCCGGCGTCAGTGATCCGATAGAGTTTTTTCGCTCCGTCACTCTCGCTTACGGCATGACCCATCTCTTCCAGGTAGGTTAGCGCCGGATACACCATCCCTGGGCTGGGGGTGTAGATCCCGCTTGAGTGCTCTTCCACCGCTTTGATGATCTCGTAGCCGTGGCGTGGTTTCTCGCTCAGCATGGCGAGGATAATGAGCCGCAGGTCGCCGGAGGCCAGCATCTTTGCCGCCCGCATTCCGGGGCCTCCCATAAATCCACGTCCGCCAAATCTGCCAAATCCCCTTCCGAATGGGCCGTGATGTCCGCGCTCTTCGGCAAAACCGAAGTCGCAACGCTGGTGATGTCGCATGTTCTTAATCTCCTTTTCTGCTATATGCATGACACATTTTGAAATATATCTTACGATATGTCAAGAGACATTTTAGAGATTTCCCTTCGCGGTTAACCTCGCTTGTTTTCAGGGAGATTCAACGAGATAAGCGTTCGTGCTTCCTGTGACACGACTCGCTTTTCTCTTACCGTATAATCCTTGACGGTATTGAATTTTCATGACTGACTTCAAGATTCGCGTTCTCGTGGCGAAACCTGGCCTCGATGGTCACGACCGTGGCGCTAAAGTCATCGCGCGTGCGTTACGCGATGCCGGAATGGAAGTCATTTATACCGGACTGCGCCAGACGCCTGAAATGATCGTCAGCGCTGCGTTGCAGGAGGATGTGCAAGTCATCGGACTTTCAATCCTATCCGGTGCGCACAACGCCATCGTTCCACGCGTGATGGACCTGCTCAGGCAGAACAAAATGGATGACGTCATCGTTCTCGTCGGGGGCATTATTCCGGATCAGGACATCGATTCGCTAAAGAAAGCCGGCGTGGCTGCGATTTTCCAGCCCGGAACAGCGATGGATGACATTGTGAAGTTCATTCGCGCGAATGTAAAAGCCGCCAGTATTCCGACCGGTGGCTAATAGTCTTGAACTTTCCGAACAGTCCTGTTGATAATTGCGAATTTTTCCTCTTTGATGAGGCCGACGAAGCTACGATCCTGCGCCTTCGCTCGCGCGATGATACAAATCGTCTAACCCGCCACTGCATTCTGTCCGTGCAGGCCGCCCTCGACAAGCTGGCAACCTGCCCGCGGCCGATGATCATAACCGGCAATGAAAAGTTCTTTTCTGTCGGAGCCGATCTCGAAGAAGTCAAAGCCCTCACCGCGATGCAAGCCCTGGAATTTTCCCGGATAGGTCAATCGCTCATGCATGCTATCGAGCATTTCCCTGCCCTGGCCTGCGCCGCCATCTCCGGCTATTGCATGGGCGGCGGACTTGATCTCGCCCTGGCCTGCCACTACCGAATTGCATCTCCGCAGGGGATTTTCGGTCATCGCGGTGCAGCTCTCGGGCTCATCACTGGCTGGGGTGGAACCCAGCGCGTGCCCCGATTGGCTGGCAAAGGGATGGCACTCGAATTGTTTGTTACGGCAGAAAAAATTACCGCGCGTCGAGCCTTGGAGATCGGACTGATCGACGAAATTGCAGATGATCCTGTCGCCCAGGCGCTGAAGAGAATTCAAGCAGGGTGAGATAAGAAAGAAGACGCTAACGTACTACGGTACCGGGAGGGATTCGTTCTTATCTGCCTGAATCTGACCACACTTACGAAGCACCTCCGCCCTCTTCTTCGTAAGTGAGTAAGGCTCAAGACAGGAAGCGCGAATCCTCTCCCTTTTGCGATCGCCGCTTGTCGGCCCCGGCCGAAAAGCGGCCAAAAATGGAGCCGGCAACCACTAGTCGCGGTGCTTGCGAAGGCACCGGGCCGCACTCGGCTGCCTCGGAGAAAGGTGGCCCCCACCACCACGTTCGTGGTCTACCGAACCTGGGCCAGGCCCCGTAGAATTGTCCGAACGATTTCCCAGAATCAACCGTGCGACGCGACCGTTACTTTGTCGCACCTTTAAACAAGAAGTCATTAGGCGGCTTTCATTTTTTTCTCAGGATTTTCTCAGGGAACAGATGTTCAAAACTGTCAATAACTTGTACGCCTTCGGTCCATTCGTTCTGGACCCCGCTGAGCGTCTGCTTTACAAAAGAGGTGCTCAGCTGGACCTTCCTCCGCGCGCTTTCGATACGCTGCTGGCAATGGTGTCGAGCGACGGCCATCTACTTGAGAAAGATGCCTTAATGCGAACGGTTTGGGGTGACACGGTCGTCGAGGAAAGTAACCTCAGCCAGGTCGTGTATTTGTTGCGCAAGGCGCTCCACAATGGTGAGCATGGCGAGCAATATATCCAGACCGTCCCCAAGCGGGGGTATCGTTTCGTGGCCCGCGTCCATGAGATCGAGCCGGACTTTCAAGATCCATCGGGACCAGTTGCAGAAATCGGCAATTCCCTTTCAAGCCAAGAACTTGCGGAATCATCGCCCCTCGACGCGGGCACGCCAACTCCGCCAATTGAAAATGGCTCCCATCGCGCTGCAATCTCGAACATCCAAGCTCAGCCGCTGATCCCAGCGGTCAGCAACCGTCGCCGCGCATTTGTCATTCTGGCGGTGTTGCTCGCGTTAGCTTCGTTCACACTGGCAGCGGTTTGGAAAAAGGGTCTGTTCAACAGTGCCCCCACCCAGATCCGCTCCATCGCTGTCCTGCCTCTACAAAACCTCTCCAACGACCCCAACCAGGAATATTTCGTCGATGGCATGACCGATGAACTCATCACTGATCTGGCTCAAATTCGCGCTCTCAAAGTGGTCTCGAAAACCTCCGTCATGCGATACAAGGGGACACGAACACCGCTGCCCCAGATTGGACGAAGCCTGAAAGTCGATGCCATCGTCGAAGGCTCCGTGCTGCGCTCCGGCGATCACGTACGAATCACCGCCCAGCTCATTCGCACCGCAACCGATCGCCACATCTGGGCCGCGGCCTACGACGGCGACCTCAAAGATGTGCTCTCGCTGCAGGCCCGCGTAGCTGCAGCCATCACCAATGAAGTAAAGCTAAACCTGACCACCGAAGAAAGCGGACATTTTCGCTCACAGGCATCTACCAACCCAGAAGCCTTCGATCTCTATTTGCGCGGCCGCTATGCATTGAATCAGCGAAATCTGGAAAGCTTCAAAACCGCAATCGGCTTCTTCCATCAGGCCATCGAAAAGGATCCAAATTTTGCTCTCGCTTATGCCGGACTTGCCGACTCCCGCCTGCTCCTGGTGCTCTATGGAGAGAATCCCGCTCAGCTGAGCGAAGCGAAAGACGCCGCTGAGAAAGCGCTCGCAATCGACCCTACCTTGGCCGAGGCGCACACCTCGCTGGCGGCAGTTCTCGTCATGCATGATTGGGATTGGCAGGGCGCCGAACGCGAGTTCCAACGGGCCATCGAACTTAATCCGAATTGCGCTCAGGCACATCACTGGTACGGCAATCTGCTCCTAGGCCCGGAGGGCCGCCACGATGAAGCCATCGCGGAATTGCTGCGGGCTCAGGAATTAGATCCGTTATCGCTCATCATCAGCGCCGATGTCGGGTTCGGTTATTATCTCGCCGGAAAATACGACCTCGCTCTGCAAACCTATCAGAAGGTCTTGGCGATGGACCCGAACTTCGTCCCCGCGCATTACTACTTGTCGAAATACTACGAACAAACTGCAGCTTACGATCTCTGGCTGAAAGAGATGGTCGCAGATCAAAATCTTTCAGGTCAGTCGGCGCGCGCCCAGTTTATTCAGGGGCACTACACGCACGGCGGCTTCTCCGAAGTGATGAACGTCCTCGCTTCTCGCGGTCAATTTACGGGCATGCCAAGTCACAAGAATTTCAGTAGCGATTCCTGCAGCGCAGCTGCGGCGAAATCATGGCTCCAAAGAAACAGCGAAGCTCTAAACGAACTTGAAATCTGCTATCGCAGTGCTCCGCTCACCCTCATTTACCTGAAGGTCGATCCGGTATGGATCAAGCTGCACGCTGAACCTCGCTATCAAGATCTATTGCGCCGCATGGGTTTGCGTTAAGTCTGGATCGGAACCACCGGGCCGAGCGGAATTGGGTAGCTCGAGCCAAACGGCGGGAATCAGCGCCCTCTGGTGATTCTCTGGAAGATCTTCGGCCACAAATGACAAGGGTTGAAACGGCGTAATCACTCGGTGAAGACTACGGACTGTACGCCTGATATTTCGAAGCGCTTGCGGCAGCGCATGTTTTTGCACGCCATCAGGTCGTCTTTGCGAAGCATGTAGGAGCGGGCTTTGGCGAAGCGGGCGCGATCACGATCGTCGGCGCGGCCAGGAAGCTGGCGCTTTTTGGTGCGCACCAGCCAGGTGACTTCATAGTCTGCCGCCTGATGGCAGTGAGGGCAGTTGAGGTTTGCTGGTTTCTTCTCGGTTTTCTCGTCAAAAAAATCTCGTTCTTCCATAACGTGTCGTCAACTCGTAAGATCGAATCCAGCAGGTCGAAACTCGCCTGCATGGAAATCCAAACGCAACTTCTGATTATTGCAGTTTTCCCCTTAACAAAGCTATGGCAAGATGTGCGTTATGGCGCGAAAGAAAAAAGTGAAGAGGTTTCAGGCCGTGAAAGCAGTGAAGGAATTGGCACGCGAGCGCGTGGGGACACCGCCGGCAGAAAAAGTAGTACCGCACCGCAAAGAGGATTCAACCAAACACAAGACCACCCTTGGAAAGCTTCTCAGCGAGGCCGAGTAAGTGGAGTCGCGGAGCTTGTGGTAACGATCACGCAGAAAACCGCCCAACGGATTCTATGGGGTGAATGTCGCGGTTACTGTGACATCATTTTCCAGAATGACTGTGCAAACTGTCGCATCCGAACCGCTGGTTGAGTTGCAATTGGTCCAGCCTCCAAAAGTAGAACTGCCGGTAGGCGAGGCCGTTAAGGTGATTGTAGTCCCGATCATAAATTGGTCGCTGCAGGCGGAAGGGGTTGAACAACTGAGGCCCGAACCAGTTACCGTTCCGGTACCCGTGCCGGCGAAGCTGATCGTCAGAACGGGCTCCGCACCTGCCGGCGTGCATCCCAGGCTGGCCGGACCGTTTACAGTGACCGGAACGGCGTTACTGACAACCTCGTTGGGACTATCGTAATAAGAAGCGGAGATATTTGCTAACCCACACGAGACGTTCGGAGAAACCACCCCGGTGCTGCTTACCTGAACCACTTGCGGATTGTCCGATTTCCAAGTCACCAAATCGGTAATGTCTTTGGTCGCCGGCGGGTGAATGTAAGTACCGATGGCCGTAAAGTCGAAAAATGCCCCCGGGCCGACTCCTCCGAAAGTGCCACCCGACTCAGGAATGTTGATCGACACCAGATGCTGATTGAATCCGCAGCTAGAGGCGTTCAACAACATCGTTGCGATGGCAATTAGGCTAGCGAATCCAAAACACTTCCGGCTCATGCAGACTCCTGCGACCGAAACGGTCGAACAAATAACGGGGAATGCGCCAATTTAGTCAAAATTCACCGAAAAAGCAATTGTTAACCGGGCTCCAGGAAACAGCAGTCACTTCACGGCTTCACGAACAACTTCGGCAAACTTGCGAATATCGTCTTCGGTGGTGTCGAAGGAACACATCCAGCGGACGATCGATTCCTCCTCGATCCACACATAGAAGAAGTAATGCTCTTTGATTTTTTCGATGGCGTGGCGTGGGATTTGGGCGAAGACGCCGTTGGCTTCGACTTTCCATACGATTTTAATTTCTGGAATCTGACGGATTTCTTTTTCCAACAGGTGGGCCATGCGGTTGGCATGTTCGGCGCTGCGACGCCAGAGATCGCCCGTCAGCAAAGCCTCGAATTGCGCCGCTATGAAGCGCATCTTCGAGGCTAGTTGCATGCTCTGCTTGCGGAGATAGAGGAAGTCACGGCTCGAGTCGGGCTGGAAAAAGACCACTGCTTCCCCGCCCATAATGCCGTTTTTTGTCCCGCCGCAAGAGAGGACATCAACGCCCAGGTCGCGCGTGGCCTGCTGTAGGTTTTGCCCGAGCGAAACTGCTGCATTCGCCAGGCGAGCGCCATCCATGTGCAGGAACATGTCGTGGTCGTGGGCAAAGCCGGCGAGCGCACGAATTTCATCAGGCTGATAGACCGTTCCCATCTCCGTGGATTGGGTGATGGAGATGACTCGCGGCTGAGAGTGGTGTTCATCGCCGATGCCGTGATAGGCATGGCGGACCTGCTCCAGTGTAATTTTGCCGTTTTGATGCGGTAGTGGAAGCAGCTTGCAGCCGACGTGCTTTTCGGGAGCGCCGCATTCATCCGTGTAAATGTGGGCATAGTCACTGCAAAGGACAGACTGAAATGACCGGGTAAGGGCCTGTAAGCCAAGAACATTGGCTCCCGTGCCGTTGAAGGTGAAGAAAACTGCAATGTCTTTGCCGAAATGTTCTTCAAATTTCTGGATTGCGGATTCGGTGTACGGGTCGGCGCCGTAGGCCACCACATGGCCATGATTTGCGTGAGTTATGGCGGCCAGGATCTCGGGATGGACTCCGGCATTGTTATCGCTGGCGAAGCTGCGGGATAGCTGGGCGAGAACGGGCATAAGCAAACAATTTAGCAGAGCGAGAAAGCGCTTGACTGCGAGTAATGAGTAACCTTATGGTTACATAATATACTCGCAGATTTAGAGCTGACGTACGTAACTCTGGATCGTCTAAAAAGGATAAAACACAATAAGGAGTGGACGAGGAAGACAAAACAGAGAAAGTAGATTTCGAGGGAACATTAGAAAGTTACCGTGGCATGGGGGAATTTGTGCTACGCATTGAATCTTTTTTCCGCGCTCCAAATCCATATCTACTAACCATCCGGGGCTGCAAGTCGATATCTTAATAAATGGTAGGGTGCGTCGCTGATTAAGCTGTAGCAGGAGAATGCATGGCGAAGAGAATGGTTTTGATGTTGTTGGTGATGGTAGCCGTTATCGGCGGGCTTGCCTTTGTGAAATACCGGCAGGTCGAGGCGGCCATTGCGATGGGCGCCAGTTTCCAAATGCCGCCGACTGCGGTGACCACGGTGATCGCGAAGCAGGAAACCTGGCCGTCAACGTTGTCGGTGATTGGGACGGCGGCGGCAATTCAGGGAGTCACTGTCAGTGCCGATTTGCCTGGAACGGTCGATAAGATTCATTTCGAGTCTGGCCAAGCGGTCAAGGAAGGCGACATCCTGGTGGATCTCGACACACGGCAGGAGCACGCGCAACTCGCCAACATGGAAGCGCAACGGGATCTGGCCCAGATCCAATTCGGACGCGCCGAAGAACTGTCCAAAGCGGGTGTAATCTCCAAATCCGACTACGACAACGCGGCGGCGCAGCAGAAAGCTACTGCGGCTCAAGTTGGGGACATCAAAGCTGCGATCGCGCGGAAAACGATTCATGCTCCATTCTCTGGAATTCTCGGCATTCGACAGATCAGCCTCGGGCAATATCTGGCTGCGGGGCAGGCGATCGTCTCGCTGGAATCCTTGAATCCGATCTATGTGAATTTTGGCATTCCGCAGCAAGATACTCCCAAGGTTACAATCGGCCGCAGGTTGCGCGTGACCAATGCGGACGTGCCCGGTGCAGGATTTGCCGGAAAGGTTACTGCGCTCGATTCGGTGATCAGCGAGCAGACTCGAAACATTCAGGTACAGGCGACGCTGGCCAATCCGGGCGCGAAGTTGCGTCCGGGGATGTATGTGCAGGTCGAGTTGCCCTTGGGGCAATCGCAGCAGGTGATTCCATTGCCGACGACAGCGATTAACTATGCGCCTTATGGTGACTCGGTGTACGTGGTCGGCGATCTGAAAGATCCGAAGACGGGGAAGACTTATCGCGGCGTCCGCCAACAGGTGGTGAAGTTGGGAGTGAGTCGTGGCGATCAGGTTGCAGTGATGTCCGGATTGAATCCTGGAGACGAGGTCGTGAGCTCGGGCGTTTTCAAGCTGCGCAATTCCGCTCCGATCCAGGTGAATAACTCGGTAAAGCCAGAGAATAGTCCTAATCCAAATCCTGCTGAAAGCTAGCGGATTGAGCACGCAGTAGGCGCTTGAAGTTGCGGTGTAGCGAGAGGCCGAGCTAGAGGGTTCTATGAAGTTTACCGATGTGTTTGTAAAACGTCCGGTGTTGGCAATGGTGGTGAGCCTTGTCATCGTGATTGCCGGCCTGCAGGCCGTCCGTTCACTGAGCGTCCGGCAATATCCGCGCAGTGACATGGCGGTCATCCAGGTGACGACGGTTTACGTCGGCGCGAGCGCCGACCTGGTTCGCGGTTATATCACGACGCCGCTGGAGCGCGTAATTGCCAGCGCCGACGGAATCGACTACATGGAGTCGACCAGCGCGCAGGGCCTGAGCACGATCATCGTTCACCTGAAGCTGAACTATGACACCAACGCTGCGCTTACGCAGATTCAGGCAAAGGTCGAACAGGTTAAGAACGATCTTCCGCCGGAGTCGCAAGTCCCGGTGATTGACCTCGAGACTGCGGATACGCAATTTGCTGCGATGTACATCGGGTTCTCGGCAAAGGACCTCGACGAGAACCAGATTACCGATTACTTGGTGCGGGCGGTGCAGCCGAAGATCAGCGCCGTAAGCGGCGTGCAAAAAGCCGAAATTCAAGGCAATCGAACGTTTGCCATGCGCATCTGGCTGAAGCCGGATCAGATGGCGGCCCGCGGAGTTTCGCCGTCTGACGTACACGATGCGTTGGCGAAGAACAACTATTTGTCGGCGCTCGGCAGCACCAAGGGGTCGATGGTTTCGGTCAATCTGGTTGCCAACACCGATCTGCGAACTCCCGACGACTTCCGGCAGATGGTGGTGAAGCAGGAAAACGGGACGGTGGTGCGCCTGGGCGAGATCGCCGACGTACAGCTGGGCGCGGAAAACTACGACCAGGATGTACGCTTCAACGGCGAAACTGCGACCTTCATTGGAATCTGGGTTTTGCCCACGGCGAATTCGCTGGACGTTATCAAGAACGTTCGCAAAGAGATTCCCGCCATTCAGGCGCAGTTGCCAACCGGCATGAAGGTTGGCGTTCCGTATGACTCGACCGAGTACATTCAGGACGCGATCAATGAAGTACTCCACACGCTGACCGAAACACTAATCATCGTTATTATCGTGATCTTCCTGTTCCTGGGGTCGTTCCGCTCGGTGCTGATCCCGGTGGTGGCGATTCCTGTATCGCTGATCGGCGCAGTGTTCCTGATGATGATCTTTGGATTCACCATCAATCTTCTGACGCTGCTGGCCATTGTGCTCTCCGTGGGGCTTGTGGTTGACGACGCCATTGTCATGGTGGAGAACGTGGAGCGCCATTTGGCGATGGGCAAGTCTCCATTCATGGCGGCGCGGGATGCCGCGCGCGAACTGGTCGGCCCGATCATTGCGATGACGATCACGCTGGCGGCGGTCTACGCGCCCATCGGCATCCAGGGCGGCTTGACTGGATCGCTGTTCCGCGAATTCGCTTTCACACTCGCGGGAGCGGTAATTGTCTCCGGCATTGTGGCTCTTACGCTTTCGCCGATGATGGGATCAAAGCTGTTGCGGCAGGGCGATTCGGAGCGCGGCTTCGCCGGGATCATCAACCGGCGTTTTGATTGGGTAAGAAATACTTATTCACGCTTGCTGACTGGGACACTCAATTATCGGCCGGTGGTGCTGACGATATGGGTGATTGTGTCGTTGCTCATGATCCCGTTTTACATGTTTTCGCAGCATGAACTGGCGCCTACGGAGGACCAGGGAGTCGTGTTCAGCGTGATTCAGTCTTCCGCTAACGCCACGCTCGACCAGACGAACCTGTTCGCAAAGGAAGTTTACGAAACGTATGACTCCTTTCCGGAACACGACAGCATATTTCAGATCACGACTCCCAATGGCGGCTTCGGCGGCATGGTGGTCAAGCCGTGGAGCCAGCGCAAAAAGACGATCCAACAGTTGCTGATGGAATCTACGGCGAAGCTGTCGAAGATCCCGGGCATCCGCGTAATTCCGTTAGTTCCTCCGCCGCTGCCCGGAGGCGGTAACTTCCCCGTGGACTTCGCCATTGTTTCGGCGGCCGATCCTGAACAGATCAGCCAGCTTGCCGAGAAACTCGTGCAGAAGGCAATGGCAAGCGGCATGTTCATTTATGCCGACACGGACATGAAGTTCGACCAGCCGCAAACCGAAGTGGTTTTCGATCGCGACAAGCTGCGATCGCAGGGCGTGGATTTGAGCCAGGTGGGGACCGACCTTAGCACCATGCTCGGCGGCAACTATGTGAATCGCTTCAGCATTCAGGGTCGCAGCTACAAAGTGATTCCGCAAGTAGAACGAGTCGACCGGTTGACGCCCGACCAGCTCTCTCAGATTTATGTAAAGGGTTCGGCGGATAAGCTGGTTCCGCTTTCTACCTTCGCGACGTTGAAGACAACGGTCCAGCCCCGCTCGCTGAACAAGTTTCAGCAGTTGAACGCTGTGCGAATTCAGGGTGTGATTCCACCGAACGTACCGCTGGATAAGGCGCTGACTTTCCTCGACGACCAGGCCAAGCAAATGCTGCCGCAGGGATTCACGGTCGACTACGCCGGGGAGTCTCGGCAGTTGCGCGTGGAGGGCAGCAAGTTTCTCGGAACATTCCTGCTGTCTGCGATTCTGATTTATCTGGTGCTGGCAGCGCAGTTTGAAAGCTTCCGCGATCCGTTCATCATTCTTGCGGGATCGGTTCCGCTTGCCATTGCCGGCGCGCTGACGTTCTCGTTCCTTGGCTTCACAACGCTGAACATCTACAGCCAGGTTGGATTAATTACGCTCGTCGGTTTGATTGCCAAGAACGGAATTCTGATCGTGGAGTTTGCCAATCAGTTGCAGGAAAGCGGGGAGACAAAGCTCAAAGCGATCATCGGCGCGGCTAGCACTCGTTTGCGGCCGATTCTTATGACGACTGCCGCGACGGTCTTCGGGCACTTGCCACTGGTCTTCGCCAAAGGACCGGGCGCCGGCGCCAGGAATAGTATCGGCATCATGCTAGTCAGCGGCATGATTATCGGTACGGCTTTTACTCTGTTCGTTGTGCCGTCGATTTACATGCTGGTAGCAAAGACACATACTGCGTTCCACGAGGAAGAATTAAGTGAGTTTCCAGAGCACGAGCCCGTAGGAGCGACAGTGTAGTTGTAATGAACTTGCCTTGACGCGCGCCCGGTACACGGGCGCGTTATTTTTTACGCTACCTTCTTTTCTTTCTCTCGGGATTTTTTCCGCCGGGCTTCGCGGCGGCGAAGTGTGGCCATCCATTCGCGCGAGTACATGGTGCCGCGGCATTTTGGCGAGCCGCAGTGGCAAGGGGCGGGATCGTCGTCGTCGTAGAGGTTGTAATCCCACAGCAGTTCTTCCCCGGCTCCTATGTTGCGAACGGCCGAGATCCAAACGCGGCCGCCAATTTCGTCGACCTCGCAATTCGGGTCGCAGGAGTGGTTGAGAAAGGCTCCCATCCCATCGCCGTCAATGATGGTTTTGCCATCATCCAGGCCATAGAGGTAGGTGCGGGGCGCGCCTTCATAACGACGGTCAGCTTCCGCTTGACTGATGCGCGGCCCTGTATATTCAACGATGCGCATACCTTTGCGAATGGGCGCGGTCGTGAAAACCCCGGCAGCATGTATGCGTGATGGACGAACGACCAAAGGCATAGAACTAATTTCGCATGATTCCGGCTTTCGCGGAAGATGAAAAACGACTCAAAGACGCGTAAGCATTTCGTCTCGGGAAATGTGACCGGAAGTCTCTAAGGCGCCATCGGAAGGCACGCCCTGTGCCGTTTTCCGTGGGACATCCGTGAAGAAAGGCTGCGTACCGGCTGCCTGTGTGAGGTCCTGTTTAGGTGTGATACCTCGTCCCGCTGGTGAAAACGCGGGACGGCTTCCCTTAGAACGAAACGCCGGGGATGTCGGCTCGAGCATCGGCGGCTTTTTCGTATTCAGCTTGCGAAATCTCTACGGATCATAGACTGAACTGCCAAATCCCTGCCTGCGGGCGGAGTCCTGCATCTCATCAAGACGCTTCTTTTGTTCTTCCACTTGAGCTTGCATCCGGTCTACGCGGAGTTGCTTCTCCCGTTGCCGTTCATTCCAGCCGACACAGTTCTCTGCACAATTCGCGGGTGCGAAGCGGATTGACTCATTCAGATCGTCGATTTCGCGTTGCAGATTCGCAACCTGATTTTTCTGAGACAGTATCTGCGACTTCCAATGCTCTGCCGACGCCTTATCCGCGTTCTCGTTATAGTGCGGGCCGGAAGATTCTTCCGTTCGCGCCTGGCGGAGAGCTGCTCTGGGGCGTTCGGGAATCTGCTCGTTGGTGATGACCTTCGCCGGTTTACCTTTCTCCGTCGCTTCCTTCTGTTGACGTTGCTGGCGGGCCAGATCGCCGAGCGAGGGCGAATCCTGCGCAATGGCGCTTGCCATGGGCAGCGAAATCGCTGCCGCAAGGAGTATGGCGAGTCGGCCTCTGGTAAGCATCGAGCCCTCTTGAACGTGCTCTGGCAGTTCGAGCAGCCTGCTGGCAAGATGCTAGCGCTAAAGGATAAGCGGCGACCGTTACCGACGGCCATTGTACGAATTCCACGAAGGAGGTGAACGAAAGATCGGAGGGGTGTCAGCTTATCGGGCCGCTGATGTCGGCGCATGTCACAGCCGCGCGCCTGTAATCGCCGGAACATCTGAATCTGCACGAGCCGGGCCCTGGAGAGCAATTTCCACAGAAATTTCAAAGCGGGGGATGCGAAGAGAGCTGCGCAAGTCGGCGAACCGCTCAGTGCAAAAACGTCTTAGTCCGGCACCGGTGAGGTCGGAATTTGTTGGGCGCGGCCACGTAACTCCTCGAAGAGAACGCTGCTGATATAGCGTTCGCCGAAAGAAGGCAGGACGACGACTATCAGCTTTCCAGCGTTTTCCTTGCGCTGAGCCACTTTCAGCGCGGCGGTTACGGCGGCGCCGGAGGAAATGCCCACTAACAAGCCTTCTTCGAGTGGAAGGCGGCGCGCCATGCGAATCGCTTCATCGCTGCTGACCTGAATTACCTCATCAATGAGATCCGTGCGCAGAATTCGGGGGATAAAACCGCCTCCGATTCCTTGAATCTTATGTGGCCCGGGCTTTCCGCCGGAAAGAATGGCGCTCTCGGTCGGCTCCACGGCGATGGCCTTGAATGAGGGCTTTTTCGGCTTGATGTATTCAGAGACGCCGGTGAGCGTCCCTCCGGTGCCAACGCCGGAGACAAGAAAATCGACGCGGCCATCGGTGTCATTCCAGATTTCCGGGCCGGTGGTTTCGAAGTGAATTTTAGGATTAGCGGGATTATCGAACTGCTGCAGCATGTAGCTGTTCGGTGTGCTCTTGAGCAACTCTTCCGCTTTGGCGATTGCGCCCTTCATGCCGCGCGGACCAGGCGTAAGAACCAGTTCGGCGCCGAAGGCGAGCAGCAGCACCCGCCGCTCAAGACTCATCGTCTCCGGCATGGTGAGAATCAGCTTGTAGCCTTTTATGGCTGCGACGAATGCTAGTCCAATGCCAGTGTTGCCGCTGGTGGGCTCGATCAGCGTTGTTTTTCCAGGCTGAATTTTTCCGGCGCGCTCGGCTTCGATAATCATGCTCGCGCCGATGCGATCTTTCACGCTGCTGACCGGGTTCTGGCTTTCGAGCTTGGCAACTACTTCGGCTACGCAGCCTTCAGTAACTTTGTTCAGACGCACCAGGGGAGTGTGTCCAATCAGATCGATGACATTGTTCGCGATTTTCATTTTGTTCTTTCCTTTGATCCACCCGTGACAAATGGCGGAAGCGAGTGGGGGTCGAACCCACCGGTGACAGGGAAACCTGCCGCCCGCCGGTTTTGAAGACCGGGACGATCACCGGACCGCATGCGCTTCCATATTTACTGTTCAATCACCTACAATATCAACTCTTTTCTGTAATTGCATTTTCGTTGCACGACCGCCCCCGCCCTTGTTCCAGCGTTACGCCCGTAACCGAATGCGTAAGCAACGCCGCCCCGCTTTTGGTGCCCTCTTCGTAGAATTATGAGGTACAGCGGAATAGGTGCTCCTTGAAAAAGCTAATGGTCATCGTCGGGCTTCTCACAGCAAGTGCGGTGGGGCAGAATGGGTTTACCACGGTCACCCCAGACCAACCCGTCAGCTTTTTTCAGGTCAACGATTCCTCGGCTTGGGTGAGGGGTCATTGGGTTGGTCCCGACATGGTGGGGCCGAGCGTGTCCGAAATAAGCTGCGACCGTTCATCGATGACATGTACGGATACCCAAGCCACCATTTATGTTGACGGGGCCATGTTCTCCTTAGACAGCAATCAGGATGAATATACAGTCGAGCGCTGGGACAAAAAAGCAATCGTTGCTAGTAACGTCGGAGGAATCTGCCGCGTCCGCAACGTCATCAAATTTGATCGCGAAGAGAAGCGAGTCTATTACATGCAAACGTTGTCGGAACCTACCGAGGACCTTCCCAAACTTAGCCAAGATGTTTGCAAATTTGCCAGCATGCACCTCGAACTAAAAGACCGCACAATGTGGCGGAGGTAGCCCTGTTTTCCGTTCACATTGCATTTTCATTGGTGCGCAGCTGGGCGACCATGTCGCCGCTATTGACCGCTGATGTCCTCTGTAAGTCATTCGTTCCCCGTACTTAGCTAGTTTTGAAGACTGGGACGATCACCGGACCGCATGCGCTTCCGCATAGCGACAACTGGACGTTGCGCGGCCCGGTCTCATTCTACTTGCTACAAGTTACTTTGGCTGCGGCACGATACGCAGATATGGCTTCGGCGCCTTGAAGTCGCCGAAGCGTTTCCTGGCGTCGTCATCGCTTACATTGCCGCCGACGATCACGTCTTCACCCTGCTTCCAGTTCACAGGCGTTGAAACCGAATGCTTGGCTGTGAGTTGCAGCGAGTCGAGAACACGAAGGATTTCGTCAAAGTTGCGGCCCGTGCTCATGGGATAGCTCAGTTGGAGCTTGATTTTCTTGTCCGGGCCGACCACAAAAACGGTGCGTACGGTGGCATTGAGCGCGGGAGTGCGGCCTTCGCTGGTGTCGCCTGCATCGCCGGGCAACATGCCGTAGAGTTTCGCGACTTTCAACTGTGGATCGCCGATCATGGGATAGTTTACCTTCGCTCCCTGGGTTTCTTCGATATCGGCGGCCCATTTGCTGTGGCTACCCACGGGATCGACGCTCAGGCCGATGACCTTGGTGTTGCGCTTCGCGAACTCTGGCGCGAGCTTCGCCATGTAGCCGAGCTCGGTTGTGCAGACGGGCGTGAAGTCTTTGGGATGGGAAAACAGAATGGCCCATCCGTTACCGATCCAATCATGAAAAGTGATCGCTCCTTGAGTCGTTTCCGCAGTGAAGTTTGGCGCAGTATCGTTGATCCGCGGGATCTGGTTTGTCTCGTATAGCGTCGCAGTCGTCATTGTGGTCTCCTTTGCAGCGAAGGTCTACCGGTTCACTTGCATTTTTGCTTCTTGCATAGCATGCCCGGGATCCGAATTTTCTCCGGAAAAACGAAACCCACCGAGTTCGGTGGGTTGGGAAAAACTTTTCTGGACTGCTTCCCTACCCACACGGCGGCAAACACATACAACAACAAGCCGCAGCAGCGTGGATAGAAGTGGTCACGTAACCAGAATAAAAGCCTGGGCGTGGGCTGTCAATTGACGTTTTGCTGCATCGTGGCGCGATCCTTTGCATCTGTCTGTGTTGCGGCTGAGTGAATTGCGAAGCCGCAAAGGTGATGCGATATGAACAAACGGCGTTTGGCGATGGCGCAATGGGATGTCTTCTCCTCGCGGCCTTTGGAAGGAAATTCGCTGGCGGTGTTTTTTGATGGCCGCGGATTGACTGACGACGAGATGCAGTCGATCGCGCAGGAGATGAACCTCTCGGAAACCACGTTCATATTGCCGCGCGAGGCTGGCGTTGAACGCGAACAAGGCGTGCGCGTTCGCATCTTCACGGTGCAGGAAGAATTGCCATTCGCGGGACACCCGACGCTGGGAACGGCGTTTGCCCTGCGCGGAGACAGTGGTGCCGACAAGGTAGTCCTGGCGTTGAATGTAGGAAAGGTGCCAGTCCATTTTGAAAACGCGGCGGGCGAACCTGCATTTGGGGAGATGACTCAGGTAGATCCGAAGTTTGGGATGCAGCATGACCGTGACGCGGTAGCGCGAGCGCTGGGACTGAAGGTATCCGTCTTCGATGACTCCCTGCCCATCGAAACTATTTCTACCGGAGTTCCTTTCACCATTGCACCGATGAAATCTTTGGCAGTGATTCAACAACTGAAGATCGATATCGATGCAGGCGCGGAATATCTGGAAAAAAGTGGCGGCAAGTTTGTTTATTTTGTTGCGCGGGAAACCGTGGATCGCGAAGCGAAGCTGCATGCGCGCATGCTTTTCTATAACGGGGAGGATCCCGCGACCGGTTCGGCCGCAGGTTGCGCCGCCGCGTGGATGGTGGCGCATGGGGTGGCGAAAGCGGACGAGCGAGTGCTCATAGAGCAGGGCGTCGAGATGAAACGGCCGAGCAGAATTTTTGTACGCGCAAGCAAGAACGATAACCGCGTAGTTAACGTGCGCGTCGGTGGGCACTCTGTTGAAATTATGCGCGGCGAACTTTTCCTCTGATCGAGCGTGACGAAAGCACGCAAAATTGGACTCTTCACAACGAGAAGAAATTTTCCATGGCACGACTCTGCCATTTGCTTCCGCGGTACTTTACAGAGCGCCTCTCTGCCCGTTAGCATTTCTTCGCTTTCATACTTCACGAAAAGAGAAATTTCCGAACGCGCCACTTCGTGATGTGCGCTTTCCGGAAAAAGGCGGGGAATGAAACCTAAGCGCACGATCCTGTGTGTAGATGACAACGAACAATCTCTTTCCTATCGAAAAATCATGCTTGAGACGCGCGGGTACCGCGTTGCAAGCTTCACTCGTGCCGAAGAGGCGCTGCAACGATTCAAGCAAGGAGACATCGACCTGGTAGTCACCGATATGGCGATGCCCGGCATGGACGGGCCGCATCTGATTGCTGCGGTCAAAACCATCTCTCCGAACATTCCCACGATTCTGATTTCAAGCAAGGTTCGTGTTTACGACCACGACTCGCAAGCCGACGTATTCCTGGCTCGCGGTATGTATGCTCCGGCGGATCTGCTGGAGCGAATTCGTCTGCTGCTCGTGCGTAAACGCGGTCCAAAACGCTTGCAGCATCGACTGTCTCAATCTTCAGGCCAGATCGGTGCGGCCTAGAGCGCAGATGACAGCCGTGCCGCCGATGGCAAAGCGTTAGCGGATCATCGCTCGTGTAAGATCAAAGCAGGACATGCCTGCATTCATCGAAGCGATTGATCTGCACAAAACTTATTGCATAGGGAAAATTGACGTTCCCGCGCTACGCGGCGTTTCGTTCAGTGTGGCGAAGGGCGAGTTTGTCACTATCGTTGGGCCCTCCGGTAGCGGCAAGTCGACACTTTTTTACCTTCTCGGCGGACTAACCCGAGCGGAATCGGGCAAAGTAATGCTGGATGGAGATGATTTTGCCAAGCTCTCCGATGCCGAGCGCACGAGGATGCGCAAGCGCAAAATCGGTTTTGTATTTCAGAAATTCAACCTGCTGCCTACGCTCGACGCGCGATCGAATATCGAAATTGCACAGGAAATTTCCGGCAATGGCGATCGAGATCCGGAGTTCTTCCAGCGCATCTGCGATTTGCTGGGCGTCAGCAAGCGTCTCAATCATCGGCCTTCGGAACTATCCGGCGGAGAACAGCAACGCGTTGCCCTGGCTCGGGCACTGGTGAATAAGCCGGTGGTGGTTTTGGCCGACGAACCGACGGGTAATCTGGATACCGAAAACTCCGACATCGTGTTGAAGATGTTGCGGCAATCGAATCAGGAGCTTGGGCAAACCGTGTTGATGATTACGCACAATCCCGAGGCAGCCAAGGTTGGCGACCGCATCATCCACATGCGCGATGGCCAGATCGTGCGACCGGAAGAAGATCCGCAGTGGGCGGCGCATTGATTGTTTGCCGCGCTGGAAGTGGTCATTTATAATCGTGCAGATTGAGCGGGAGTAGCTCAGTGGTAGAGCGCGACCTTGCCAAGGTCGATGTCGCGGGTTCGACCCCCGTCTCCCGCTCCAGTGTTTGACTGCTTTTCAGGGCCTGTTCCCTTTTGCACTAGCATTGCCCCCTCATGCAGCACAATCGTGTGGTGGACATTTTCTTCCGGGAACGCTACTTTATTGAGCAGGGGCGCGGTACCCAAGTGGTAAGGGAGAGGTCTGCAAAACCTTTATGCGTCGGTTCGATTCCGACCCGCGCCTCCAGATTGCAAATTCCTGCCGAGATTCCCTTGTAAAGCTGCGTTTTCGATTGTGACAATCGAAATTTCCCATCGCTAAATTTTTACACCGTGTTGACGCATCCTCAGGCTCAAGTTAGCATCCAAGTCAGCATGTTGAAGTTCAGCAATCTTCGCCAAGAGTGCATCTGTGCATGTTGTTGTGCATTCGTGTGCTCTGGCGCGGGTAAATTGCTGACTTAAGAATTTCTTAAATACGGCACTTATCGACCCACCGCCAGATGGCATCTGGCGGTGGGTTTTTCTTTTTGGGGTCAAGTTATGGCGAACGCAGTGGCAGAGACGAAGGCGCAGAAATCGGAACGGCTGAAGCGCGAGTTCAATCCGTGGGAAGGCTTGGCCGAGATTCGGCGATTTGCGCGTGAGGGATTTGAGGCGATTCCGGCGGATTGGATTGGGACCTATTTCCGCTGGTGGGGAGTTTACACGCAAGGCGATGGCGCAGGAGTAGTGGCCGGCAAGGGTGGCGTTGGAAAGGCGCTGCCCTTTTTTATGCTGCGCATTCGCATTCCCAATGGTCTGCTGCGGTCGGAGCAGTTGCGAACGATCGCTTCTTTGGCGCGCCGGTATGCGCGAGGAACGGTCGACCTTACGGTGCGGCAGAACATTCAGTTGCATTGGGTGACGATTGAAGATTTGCCGCAGGTGCTGGAAGAGCTGTGGCGGGTTGGCCTGAACACAACCGGAGCGTGCGGCGATGTAACGCGAAACATTACCGGATGCCCGGTGGCGGGAGTGGATGCGGATGAGATTTGCGATGCTTCGCCGCTTGCCCTGGAAATCGACCGCATGCTGGCGGGCAACGCCGAGTTCTACAACCTGCCGCGGAAATTCAAGATCTCGATCACCGGATGCCGCGTGTGGTGCCCGTATCCGGAGATCAATGACATGGGCCTGACCGCGATTGAACGCGAGGCTGGCGGGAAGAAAGAAATCGGGTTTTCGTTGCGCGTGGGCGGGGGGCTTTCGACCGAGCCTTATCTGGGTGCGCGGTTGGATGCGTTCGTACGCTGGGATCAAGTTTTGCCGGTGGTTAGAGGAGTTGCAGAGTTGTTTCGAGACTCTGAGGTGCTTCGGCAACATCGCGAACGCGCGCGGTTGAAATTCTTGTTCTTGCGGCATGGGTGGAGTGCAGAGGACTTCCAAAAAGATCTCGAGCGGCGGATTGGATTTCGCCTCGATCCGGCCGAGCCTGAGCAGGCGCCGGATGATGTGTATCGCGATCACATCGGCATTCACTCGCAGAAACAATCTGGCCTTTGCTTCGTGGGCGCCGCGGTTTTGCGTGGACGAATTACGCCGGAACAGATGGAAGCGGTGGCCGATCTTGCCGCACGATTTGCTGCCGGCGAACTGCGCACCACGAATATGCAGAATCTGCTGATCGTCAATGTTCCGCGATTGCAGGCTGACGAGCTGGCAAAGGAGTTGGGTGAGATTGGCCTGCCGGTGGCCGGGTCGCCATTCTGGAGAGGAGCGATTGCGTGCTCCGGTTCGGAGTTTTGCAAGCTGGGAATTACCGAGACGAAAAGTTTTTCACGCTGGCTGGTGGAGGAGTTAGAGGAACGCCTGCCGGGCTTCGATCAGCAGTTGAGACTGCATGTGACAGGTTGCCCGAACAGTTGCGGGCAGCACTGGATCGCAGACATTGGGCTGGAGGGCAAGAAGTTGAAAGTAAACGGAAACATGGTGGACGCCTATTACTTCTGCCTGGGCGGTGCGCTCGGACTGAATCAGCGTGTTGCGCGGCAGGTTGGATATCGCTGTTTGGCAACCGATGTTCCGGAAGCGATCGAAAGGTTGCTGCGGCGGTATTTGGTGGCGAGGAGCCCGGGTGAAAATCTGCGGCAGTTTTTTGCGAGAAACACTGATGCGCAGCTGCGCGACTACCTGGCGGGGCAGGCGTTCGATCCCGTTACTCGCGATCTGCCAGAGGGGCGAGTCCCGAGCGGGGTGGAAGGCTGACCATGAGCAGCTTGTTCCCAATGTTCTTGAAACTCGAGGGTAAGCGGTGCCTCGTAGTGGGCGCGGGGACGGTTGGCGCGCCGAAGATTGTGCGACTGGCTGAGACTGGCGCGCGTGTGAGCGTGATTGCGTTGGAAGCGCGGGAGGAAATCAACGAGCTGGCCGGAGAAAAAAAGATCGTGCTCGAACTGCGCGCATTTGAAGCGAATGATCTCGACGGGAAATTTCTAGCGGTTGTTGCCACCGCGTCGCCGGCACTCAATCAAGCGATCTACGAGGAGGCGCAGCGGCGCGGAGTCCTGTGCAATGTGGTCGATGTGCCGGAGCTTTGCGACTTCTACTACCCGGCGGTGGTGCAGCGCGGCGACTTGCAGATTGCGATTTCGACCAACGGCCAGAGCCCGTCGCTTGCGCAGAAATTGCGCCAGCAACTCGAAAAACAATTTGGTCCTGGATATGCGCCATGGGTAGCGGAATTAGGAGCGACACGAAAGCTTGTTCTAGCCAGCAGTTTCAGTCCGGAACGCAAGCGGAAACTGCTGCACTCGCTTGCCAGCCGCGAGGCTTTTGAAACCTCGTTGGCCGCTACGAAGGAAATAAACGAGAACGAGGACAGGAGGGTGACGGCATGAGCTGCAAAGTATACCTGGTGGGCGCGGGACCGGGAGATCCAGAGTTGCTTACGGTGAAGGCGCTGCGGCTGATACGGTCCGCGGATGCCGTACTGCATGATGATCTGGTTTCGCCTGCGATCTTGAGGCTGATTCCACCGAGCGCGCGCGTGCAGAACGTCGGCAAGCGGTGCGGTGCCAAGACCATGCGACAGGAGGAAATCAATTTTTTGCTCGTGACTTTGGCAAATTCGGGTCTGCAGGTTGTGCGGTTGAAGGGTGGCGATCCGCTGATTTTTGGACGCGCGGGCGAAGAGATGGAAGCCCTGCGCAAGGCGGACATCGAATACGAAGTCGTGCCGGGAGTGACTTCCGCGTTGGGTGCTGCAGCGGCGGCGGGCATTCCGCTGACTCATCGGCAAACTTCTTCGACTCTCGTGCTGGCGACGGGCCACCTCGCGTCGGCGGAGGACGCGGATTGGAGTCTGTGCCCGGCTGACGGTTCCACGCTTGTTGTGTATATGCCAGGCGACAACTATGTACAGATCGAACAGCGGCTCATCGACTCTGGCTTCCCGGGAGAGACTCCTTGCGCTCTCATTTCTCGAGCGACGACTCCTGACCAGGAAGTTCATTACGACGTCATCTCAGAATTGCGGCGGGCGCCGCGATTGGCTGCGCCCACGCTGTTGATCGTCGGTAACGTGGTAGGCCTGGCGAAACAGAGAACGGCTGATCGAGAGGATACACCTCAGTTCAGCGGCACAGCGGAATCGATCATGGCCAACCCATTCGCAACCACAGACCGCGCCGGGCAAGAGCCTTCAGCATGAAGGAGCACATTCTACACCTGCAGCCGCTTGCGAAAGGCTGGGGTCCTGAGCTTGTTCTGCACTGGGCCTTCGAGACTTTCGGCAACAGCGTGGCGATTTCATCCGCGTTTGGCGCGGAAGGTATGGTGGTCATCGATATCGCGAATCGTTTGCGCAAGCCGTTCCGGATCTTCACGCTCGATACCGACTTTTTGTTTGCCGAAACCTACAGCCTGATGGATCAGATCGAGCAGCGTTACGGCATCACGGTTGAAAAGGTGTATTCGCTCACTTCCACGGAAGAACAGGAGCAGGTGTATGGGCGGGAATTGTGGGAACGTGATCCTGACCTCTGTTGCAATCTTCGCAAGGTTGAGCCGCTGCGAAGAAAGTTATGCGAATTGAGTGCATGGATTACCAGCATTCGGCGAGATCAGACCGCAGCGAGATCGAATGCAGGGAAGATTGAATGGGATGAAAAATTTGGTCTCGCGAAGATCAATCCGATCGTAGATTGGAGTTCGAAACAAGTTTGGCAGTATATTCGCGAGCATGACGTGCCGTACAACCCATTGCATGATCAGGGCTATCCGAGCATCGGGTGCACCCATTGCACGCGCGCGGTAAGACCCGGAGAAGATCCGCGAGCGGGGCGCTGGGCAGGATTTTCGAAGAAAGAATGCGGTTTGCACATCATCCAGCCGACGATAAGTGCGGCCATAAATTCCGCTTCTGAATAGTTTGTGGTTTGGCGTGTGATCAACGCGGCTCAATCTGCATTCTCATTCCATACTTCGGGCGAAGCGTGATGAGAGGCTGAGGCTCTACTTTGCGATCAGGAAGCAATCGCAGTTTCCACTTCTGCGCGATCGACGCGAGTAATAAGACTCCTTCCATCCAGGCAAATGATTCGCCGATACACTGGCGCTGCCCGGCGCCAAAAGGAAAGTAAGTAAATTTTCTGCGACCGGCTTTGGCTTCGGCTGTGAAGCGATCAGGATCGAAGCGCAGCGGATCGGGAAAAAACCTTGGATCGCGATGGGTGACGAACTGGCTGATTAAAACTGTCGTTTTTGCGGGAAGAAAATAATCCCCTAACCGGAAATCGTTGCGTGCATAACGGCCCATCGCCCACGCCGGCGGATAGAGTCGCAGTGACTCCGCCAGCACCTGTTCGGTGTAAGGCAACCGCAAAGCGTCGTCTACGGCGGGAAGCCGGCCGTGAAGTTTGTTGTCGATCTCCGAATGCAGTCTCGATTCGGCTTCGGAGTTTTGGGAGAGCAGATACCAGGTCCAGGAAAGACCGTTGGCAACCGTTTCGTATCCGGCGAGAAAAATCGTGATGACCTGGTCGCGCAAGGATTCGCGGGATGTCTGGTCGATTTGAGGAGTCGCCCTCAGCATGAGATCGAGCAGGCTACCACGGTCGCGGCCGTCCCGCAGGTGCGCGTCGATCATTCGATATACGACCGTGTCAATGCGCTTGCGAGCCCGCACAAAGGCGGCAAGTCCGGGCGGACGCAGATGGACCAGCCACTCCGCGGCGGGCAACATCACCAGAAAATTGTAGAGGCCCATAATGCGGTTGATCGCTGCAGCAAGTTCGTAGACCTCAGAGCGCAGGTCAGTCGCGAATAGCGTGCGAGCCACGATGTTCAGCGTGAGGTGCATCATGTCTATGGCAATATCACGCTCTTCGCCCGGCTTCCATGAATCCCGGATGCGCGCCGCTTCTTCCACCATGATTGCGCCGTATTCGCCGATGCGCTGGCGATGGAAGGCGGGTTGCGCTGCTTGCCTCTGTGCACGGTGCTTCTCGCCTTCGCTGGTAATCATGCCATCACCGAGCAGCATCTTGCTGCGCCGCACTGTACGTTCCTTGATGAAGTTGTCGTTCTGAACCACAAGCACTTCGCGGATATATTCAGGATGATTCAGGAAGACGATGTGACTGTGGCCGAGTTTGTAATGAGCGATATCCCCGTAAGTATCCGCCAGATGTTGAAACAGGAAAATTGGATTGGCCGGACGAAACTTGCGCCACGCGAACCAGAGGAGATTCCGCTCGAAGCCGGGCGGAAAACGATAAGACACCTTCCCCACAGAATTGCCGACGATCTCTGGCTGCCGCGCGGCCACGCTCATACGAATCAGTTTAGACGATTATTTCTTCTGCAATTGATCGAGCGCACTGAGTACTTCCTGGCTGTGATGAGCGGGATTCACGCTGCTATAGACCCTCGAAATTCTTCCGTCGGGGTCGATCAGAAAAGTATGGCGGGACGCGAATTTCGTCACGCCTAGATTTGTTAACGAGCCATAAAGCCGGCTCACGCTACCGTCCTCATCGGAGAGCAGTTTGAAATTGAGTCCCTCTTTTGCGCAGAATTTTTTGTGCGAATCTATGCTGTCGACGCTGATGCCCAGAATGACTGCGTTCCGCTGCACGAATTTAGCCTGATCGGCTTGAAAATTATGCGCTTCGAGGGTGCAGCCCGGAGTCTGATCCTTGGGATAGAAATACAGAACAACCCACCCGCCGCGGTAATCATGCAGACTGACTCGGTTGCCTTCTTGCGAGGACAACGAGAAGTCAGGCGCAGAGCTGCCGACTGCTGGAACGGGAGTTCTTGAGAACAGACGCGGGATCAGGAAAAGAACGAACAAAACGACGGCGATAATTAGAATTATTTTAAGCATCAATTTCTTCTGCGAACTCCGCTCAATTCTCACCAGTTCGACATGTATCAGGGCATTGTAAAACTTTTGCTCCTCTACTTTCGTCCAGCAGAAATCGCGATAATTGAATATCATGGATGATTCAGGACAACTGGAGAAATAAGACGTGGCTCAGATGGAAACTGACGGTCTAGAGGTGTTGGAAACCCGCGAGTGGGTCGACTCGCTCGACTATGTGCTTTCGAAGGGCGGGCCGGTGCGTGCGGGACGCCTGCTGCAGCAATTGGCGCTCCATGCGCGGCGGGCGGCTGGAGTGAATCTGCCGTTTTCCGCAACCACTCCGTATCAGAATACGATTCCTTTTCCTCAGCAGCCGCCGTTTCCCGGCAGCCAGGAGATGGAGCGCAGAATCAAGAGCCTTGTCCGTTGGAATGCTTTGGCGATGGTGGTGCGCGCGAATAAGATTCAGGAAGGCATTGGCGGGCACATCTCGACCTTCGCATCCGCGGCCACTCTATATGAGGTCGCGTTCAATCATTTCTTTAAGGCCCAGACCGAAAGTGGCGACCGCGATTTTGTTTACTTCCAGGGACACGCTGCTCCGGGAATTTATGCCCGCGCTTTTCTTGAGGGCCGCATTCCACGTGAAAAGCTGGAGAATTTTCGCCGCGAGTTGAAGCCCGGCGGAGGCTTGAGTTCTTATCCCCATCCGTGGCTGATGCCGGATTTCTGGGAGTTTCCAACCGTCTCGATGGGATTGGGACCGATTCAGGCGATCTATCACGCACGTTTCATTCGTTATCTGGAAAATCGTGGACTGAAGGAATCGACTGGCGGAAAAGTCTGGGCATTTCTGGGCGATGGCGAAATGGATGAACCGGAATCGCTCGGCTCGATCACCCTGGCGTCGCGCGAAAGACTCGACAATCTGATTTTTGTAGTGAACTGCAATTTGCAGCGCTTAGATGGTCCTGTCCGAGGCAACGGAAAAATCATTCAGGAACTGGAGGCGATCTTCCGCGGCGCGGGCTGGAATGTGATCAAAGTCGTCTGGGGGTCGGACTGGGACAGCCTGATTCGCAACGACCGCGACGGTTTGCTGGTGCGGCGTCTGGGCGAGATCAGCGACGGTCAGTATCAGAAATATTTTGTAGAAAGTGGCGCGTATTTCCGCCAGAACCTGTTCGGAACTGACCCGCGGTTGCTGAAGATGGTTGAGCATCTCAGCGACGAACAACTTGCGAAAATGCGGCTGGGTGGACACGATCCCATCAAAGTACACGCTGCGTATCGCGCGGCAGTCGATCACACGGGATCGCCCACGATCATTCTCGCGAAGACGATTAAAGGTTACGGTCTGGGCGAGGCGGGCGAAGGCAAGAACATCACGCATCAGCAGAAAAAACTGAACGAAGACGAATTGGAGTTATTCCGCTCACGCTTTGGGATTCCGATTCCGGACGATGAACTCCATAATGCTCCCTTCTACCGGCCCTCGGATGACAGCGCTGAGATTAAGTACATGCAAGCTCGGCGTCAGCAATTGGGCGGATACATGCCCAAGCGGTCGGTACGGGCCACGCCGTTGAAGCCGGTGGCGGAATCCTATTTCGAGGAGTTTCATAAGGGCACCGAAGGTCGTGAAGTTTCGACCACCATGGTTTTTGTGCGGCTGCTGGGAAAATTGTTGCGCGATCCTGAGGTCGGCAGGCTGATTGTGCCCATCATTCCGGATGAAGCTCGTACGTTTGGCATGGAAGCTCTGTTCCGCCAGGTCGGAATTTATTCGAGCGTCGGGCAGAACTACGAGCCCGTGGACATGGACACACTTCTTTACTACAAAGAGGCGAAGGACGGCCAGATTCTCGAGGAAGGAATCACGGAAGCAGGTTCGATGTGTTCGTTCATTGCAGCGGGCACGGCATATGCGAATCACGGCATCAACACAATCCCCTTCTTCATTTATTACTCGATGTTCGGATTCCAGCGTATCGGCGATCTGATCTGGGCGGCTGCTGACATGCGCTGCCGTGGATTTCTTGTCGGTGGTACGGCGGGACGAACCACGCTTGCCGGCGAAGGCTTGCAGCATCAGGATGGCCATAGTCACGTACTCGCCCTGCCTGTGCCCAACCTGCTGGCCTACGATCCTGCATTCGCCTACGAAATCGCCGTCATTATTCAGGACGGCATCAGGCGCATGTATGTGGATCAGGAATCGATTTTTTACTATCTGACGGTCACCAATGAGCCGCTTGCCATGCCCGAGATGCCCGATGGCGAGAGCATCCGTGAGGGGATTTTGCGCGGTCTTTACCGGTTCAATACCTCGAGCGCAGGTGATGCAAAATTGCGGGCGCAGCTATTAGGCAGCGGAACGATCATGTTTGAAGTGTTGAAGGCGCAGACGATTCTTCAGGAGAAATACGGGGTGGCTGCCGATGTTTGGAGTGTGACGAGTTATAAGGAACTTTATCGCGACGCGAACGATTGCGAGCGTTGGAACATGCTGCATCCCGGCGAGGCGCCGAAGACTCCGTTTGTGACGACAGTTTTGAAAGACGCGCCCGGACCGTTCATCGCGGCATCCGATTACATGAAGGTACTGCCGGAGTCTCTGGCGAAATGGGTGCCCGGGCAACTGGTTTCACTGGGCACAGACGGCTTCGGCCGCAGTGAAAATCGCGTTGCGCTGAGAAACTTCTTCGAAGTGGATGCCAAACATATTGTGCTGGCAACCCTCGGGGCGCTGGCGCGAGAAAAGAAAGTGACCCTGGATGTCGTCAAGCAAGCAACGCGCGATCTGGGCATTAACCCCGAGAAACCCAATCCGGCCGTGAGTTAGATTTGCGGCGCAAGAAACACAGTTAAGAAGGAAATGGAATCCGTGATCGAATTCAAACTTCCCGCACTTGGAGAAAATATTGAGCAAGGCGACTTGGTGCGCCTGATGATCGCGCCCGGCGCGGAGGTTAGTGAAGGCCAGGCTGTAATGGAACTGGAAACCGATAAGGCGGTGGTGGAAGTTCCATCCTCGGTAAGCGGCAAAGTGCAGGATGTTCTGGTAAAAGAGGGCGACAAAATCAGAGTTGGGCAGACGATCTTCACTGCTGACGCAAATGGCTCCGGCACCGAAGCTTCCGCCGAAAAGCAACCGTCGATGATGAAAGCCCAATCGGCCTCGGCTGACGGAGGGTCGAGAGGGCAAGCCGCGATTATTGAGGAACCGCCGCCGGCGAAGGTCTCGGCTGCAACTGCACAGCCCGCGGCATCCGAACGCCGGGCCGCCCGGACCCGTTCTACCGATTCAGCGACGACGGGAGAATTCCGCCTGCCGGAGTTGGGCGAAAACATTTCGCAAGGCGACCTGGTTCGGTTGATGATCTCACCCGGGACCAAGGTTTCGGAAGGCCAGCCCGTGATGGAGTTGGAAACCGACAAGGCCGTGGTCGAGGTGCCGTCCTCGGTCAGCGGAGTGGTCCATGAAGTCAAGGTGAAAGAGGGCGAGAAGGTCAAGGTGGGGCAGGTGATTTTCACTCTGGAAGGCGCGCCGGCGGCCAAGCCGGAAGCTGCGATTCGCGCTGCTCGCGGGCCGGTCGAGCATGTATCCGGTCAGCATGGTGCGCGCCTGGCATTTCAAGCAGCGATTCGCGCCGAGGGCAAGACCGAAGAGCAGGCCCTGCCTCCCGACCAACCACAACTTCGTCCTGCGCCGTTTTCCATGCCAGCGCAGCTCGGTAAAGTGGCTGGCACTGAGCACCGGCAACCAGTTCCGGCAGCGCCACACACGCGACGTCTGGCGCGCGAGATCGGCGTGGACATTTACGAGATCAAAGGCTCGGGGCCGGGCGGACGCATCAGCGAGGACGACGTAAAGGCCTACGCAAAGAGTGCGCTGGCATCGGCGGCGCAGGCGCCTGCGCGTGCCGGGCATTTTGTTGCGCCGCAGCTTCCCGACTTCTCGAAGTGGGGAAAAATCGAGCGGGTTTCAATGCGTGGCGTACGGCGCAAAACGGCAGAGCATCTGGCTGAATCGTGGAACACCATTCCTCACGTCACACAGCATGACCGTGCGGATATTACGGAGCTTGAGCACTTGCGGGCGAGGTTTGCTCCGAAGGCGGAACAGGCCGGCGGCAAAATGACGGTGACTGCCATTGCGCTGAAGGTCTGCGCCGCCGCGCTCAAGGTCTTCCCGCAATTCAACGCCACCATCGATATGGAGAAGGAAGAGATTATTTACAAGCAGTACATCAATATTGGTGTGGCGGCGGATACGGATCGCGGATTGCTGGTGCCTGTGATTCGTGATGTCGACAAGAAAAATATCGTGGAGCTGGCGGTCGAGCTTTCTCAACTGTCGCAGAAAGCGCGTGAGAAGAAGCTCACTATGGCGGATATGGAAGGCGGAACATTTACTATCACGAACCTTGGCGGCATTGGGGGAACGTCGTTCACGCCGATTGTGAATCATCCTGAGGTCGCGATTCTCGGCCTGTCGCGCTCGCGCATGGAGCCGGAGTGGATTAGTGGAAAGTTCGAGCCGCGGCTTATTCTTCCGCTTTCGCTTTCGTATGATCATCGGCTGATCGATGGAGCGGATGCGGCGCGTTTCCTGCGCTGGGTTGCGGAGGCGTTCGAGCAGCCGTTCTTGCTGTCGGTACAGGGGTAGATAGTCAGTTTCAAAGTGGCAAAATTTCAAGTTTTCAAAGACTTGACGTTCGGATGCTTCGATTTGGAAGCTTTGACGCCTTGAAACGTCCGAGCTTTTCCCAGACATGTCAGACGCTCAATCCCAGAAAATTGCTGTTGTTGGCGGTGGACCCGGCGGCTATGCCGCCGCCTTTCTAGCCGCGGATCTGGGTATGCACGTTACATTGATCGATCCCGAGGTGAATCCGGGCGGGGTGTGCCTCTATCGCGGGTGTATTCCGTCGAAAGCTTTATTGCATGTTGCCAAGCTGATCGAAGAATCCGAACAGGCAAAAAATTGGGGTATCGAATTCTCGCAACCTAAAATCGATCTCACCCGACTGCGTTCGTGGAAGGAGAGCGTCATCAAGAAGCTCACCGGTGGGCTGGGCGTGCTTTCCAAGCAGCGGCATGTGGAATACATTCAGGGACGCGCTGCTTTTGAAGGCTCGAACGCTCTTCAAGTGAGTAAAGCGGACTCGACGACCGTAACGCTCTCTTTTGATCGCATCATAATTGCAACCGGTTCGCGTCCGGCGATTATTCCTGCCTTTAAGCTGGATTCTCCCCGCCTGATGGATTCCACCGGGGCGCTGAATCTTGAGGACATCCCAGGCAGCCTTCTCGTTGTTGGCGGCGGATATATCGGACTGGAGCTTGGTTCTGTGTATGCCGCGCTGGGCACTCGCGTCACGGTCGTCGAGATGTTGGCGGGATTGCTTCCTGGAGCGGATCGCGATCTGGTTCTTCCCTTGCACAAGCGGCTGGAAAAAATGTTCGAGGCCATTCTGCTGAACACTACGGTGTCTTCTTTGAAGGAAGATGGTGTTGGCATTCGCGCAACGTTCGAAGGCTCGACACTGAAAGACGATCAGCGCGAGAAAGTTTTTGATCGCGTTCTGGTTTCGGTCGGGAGAAAGCCGAATTCGGAAATTCCCGGCCTCGAGAAAACACAAGTGAAAGTTGGTCAACGGGGATTTATTGAGGTAAATAAGCAACTGCAAACTGCGGATGCAGCGATCTACGCCATCGGCGACGTGGTTGGCGAACCAATGCTCGCCCACAAGGCCATGCATGAAGGCCGCACCGCTGTCGAGGCCATTGCCGGACAGAAAGTCGCATTCGAGCCCCACGCCATTCCAGCCGTCGTCTTCACCGACCCTGAAGTAGCCTGGGCCGGCCTCACTGAAACGCAGGCCGAAAAAGATGGCCGCGAAATCAAAGTGGCGAAGTTTCCCTGGGCCGCTTCCGGCCGCGCCGCCACGCTCGACCGTACCGAAGGCATGACCAAGCTGGTCATCGATCCGAAGACTGAGCGTGTGCTCGGCGTCGGCATCGTTGGCGTAGGGGCCGGTGACATGATTGCCGAGGGCGTTCTCGCTATTGAAATGGCTGCGCTGGCCAGCGATGTGGCGATGACGATTCACCCCCACCCCACGCTTTCGGAAACTGTAATGAACGCGGCGGAAGTCTTCTACGGAACCAGTACCGATATCTATCGTCCCAAGCGTCCGTAGCTGCGTGACAACGTGGAGTGACCAGGAGACTCGTCGGACCGCTGGTGACAACGCGGGCCTTCGGAATGGCGCCCCAGCCCTCATCACGAGCTTGCCGCGCACTCCTTCGCTACAATGATCCTTCGGCAAGATTCATGCCCAGACTGATTCGAACTTTTCTCTTCGCATTCGCCGTTCTGCTTGCGGCATGTTCGTCGCTCGCGGCTCAGGGCGCGCTTGGCCAGTTGCTAGGTTCGAAGCCCGCAGCCGCTCCGAAGACTTCCAGCGATCCTCTTGGGCGCGACACACCATACGGCACTGTTTTCGGATTCCTGGAAGCGGCGCAATCGGGAAAATATTCCATCGCTGCCCAGTATTTGCAGATGAGTTCGGCGCAGCGGAGGAGTGAAGGCGAGGCGCTGTCACAGAAGCTGAAAGCTGTCATGGACGCCTCGTTTTCCGGCAGCCTGAAGAACGTGAGCACGCAGCCGGAGGGACGGCCGCAGGAAGGCGTTCCATCCGACCGGCAACCACTGGGAATGATGGTTTCGGGAGACGCGGAGGCGGAACTGGAACTGGCTCGAGTTTCCGACCCGAATGCGGGAAAAATCTGGCTGATCGATTCAGAAACCCTTGCGAGAATTCCGGAGCTCTTCGATCAAGTCGAAGCGCGGCAGATGGAGACGCGTTTGCCCGGTTGGGTGGTAAAACACCAATTCGCGGGCATGCCCTTGTGGCAATGGTTTGCTCTGCTCATATTGATTCCGGTGGCAGGAGTTCTTGCCTGGGTGTTGTTGCGCATCGGTCAGGTTCCAATGCATTGGTGGGCGCGTCGGCACGGACACGTCGAGTTGGAATCGCGGAGGGTCTCCGGCGCAGCGTGGCTGCTGCTGGGAACGCTGATCCATCGCATCCTTGCCGAATATCTCGGAATGCCGTTGTTGCAGCGGCATTACTACACGCAGGTCACGACGGTTGCGCTAATCATCGCTGGGAACTGGATTTTGTGGCGCGTCGTGCGCTGGTTCCTGGGCCGGGTGCGCGGTCAGGCTCTGGCGCATGGACATGGCGGGACCGGCTCGCTGATGCTGCTGGGCGAGAGGATCATCAAGTTCGCGATCTTCGTGATGGCGGTGTTCTTCGTGTTCGCCACGCTCGGTTTCAATATGAGCACGGCGCTGGCTGGCCTGGGCATTGGCACATTGGCCATCGGCTTCGGCGCTCAGCAGACGATCGCCAACTTGTTCGGCGGCGTTTCCGTGCTGGTTGATGAACTGTTCCGCGTCGGCGACCTCTGCAAGTTCGGAGATCGCTCGGGGACGGTGGAAGACATCGGTTTGCGTTCGACCCGCGTCCGCACGGACGAAAGAACGCTGCTGGCGATTCCTAACGGCACCGTGGCGACGATCAACGTTGAGAACCTCAGCCGCCGGGACAAGATTCTGTTCAAGACTATTCTCGGCTTGCATCTTGATACAACTTCCGATCAGGTGAGCGCTGTGCTGGATGAGATCCGGCGAGTTCTGGCGCAGCATTCGAAGATTGAAAAGGCCACGACACGCGTCCGGCTGATTGAGTTGGCGGCGGCTGCGATCAATGTGGAGCTTGTCTGCTATGTTCTGACGCGCGATTTCGAGGAATTTGCCGCCGTGCGCGAAGAGGTACTGCTTCGCATTATGAACCGCGTAGAAGAGTCGGGAACCAGCTTGGCACAGCCTTCGCAAACACTTTATTTGCGCTCTGATTCGGATGATAAGGCAAAAACCGCGCTGCACCAGCTAGCCGACTCGGGACAGGACAAGCAGCAAGCTGCTTCCGATGGCAGCAAGCAGAAACCGGACGCTGCGAAGAGATAGACGTTAGGCAGACTTGCTCCATCGTGCCGAAAGCCAGATAAGAAATCGGTGGGTCGGATAATAGACCAAGGCCGGCACGACAACCAGATACACGAGCAAATATACGGGTCCAGGAATGACATGCTGCTCGCGAAAGAACAGGCCGCGAGCCCAGTTCACATCATCCTGAGGACGCCAGAGATAATTGATCGGGACAATGATCCACGCCGTTACAGTTTGAAATTTCCACCCTCGTTTGTGATAGCCAACCCGCAGAACCGCCCACAAGAGCAATACCGGCGCGACTATGTGAAATAAACTCGCCAGGCGGATTGCCATTGGAATATGCGGATCGAACATGTATTCGGTCCCGCCGATCGCGTGATGTCCTGTGATAAGAGCGCTTGCGAGATCGATGACGAACAGCGTTTGAAAGAGTAGAAGACTGACCGCCTGCCACGAAAACAGTAAGGGACTTTCCAACCAAAGCGCCGAGGCAATGAATAAGTTCCCGAGATCACAGAAGAAAAGAAAATTCTGCAGACCGTACTGCCGCCAGTAAAACGGAACCCAGACAATCACACAGGCAGTCCACAGCACCTTGAGCCACAAGGGGATTCTCATGACTGCCGTATTGTAAGCGCGGCCCTGTGAGTCAAGCCAAGGATTGCCAAACCTCCCGCTGGCAGCGGGGTTTCGGGAAAAAGTGCAATTACCAGCGTAACTTGATGAGCCTTACGGGGGTACCTACGATGAGAGCAATATGGCCTACCAAGCACTCCTTTTCTGCCCGGACGAGAAGACCGCCCGCACTGTAACGCAGGTACTTAGCGAGCTGGACTTCCAGGTGAGTCCATGCACGGAGCCATTCGCAGCCGTAAAAAAGCTGATGGCAGAGCGTTTCGACGCCGTTGTGGTGGATTGCGATAACGAGCAGAACGCGACGTTGTTGTTCAAGAGCGCTCGCAATGCGCCGAACAATTCTGCTGCATTGGCCGTTGCCGTAGTCGAAGGGCAGGCCGGGGTAGCGAAGGCTTTTCGAATTGGCGCAAATCTGGTTCTCACCAAACCGATCAACGTCGAGCAGGCCAAAGGGACACTCCGCGTCGCGCGGGGCCTTTTGCGGAAGAACGAATCCTCGAAAACCGCACCGACCCCCGCAGTGCCAACCAAACCTGCGAGCGTGGCCTCAGAGACGTTAAAGGCTCAGGGATCTCCGGCCACGAGTTTGGCGCGACCCAGTTTCTCTGCACCCGCTGCTGCGACGAGTGCGCCTGTACCAAAACTGAGCGCATCAGCCAGTTCACATGTACCTGTTGTGGAAGCAAAGAGCGACGACGAAATTCTGCCCGCATCCCCGGAACCTGAAAGTACGGCATCGACTCAAAGGTCTGCGGCGAAAAACTCCGCTCCTGCTTTGGAATCGCGGGTCGAAGAGGCGCCGGAAGCGGCAGTCAGTAAAGCGCAGCCACTCGCCCGTGCAAGCGCTAGCCCTTCGGTTGTGGCCCATGGCAGCGCTGCCAGCGCTCCAGCGCGAGCGTTGGAGCCGAAACCTGTGGGTTCAGCTTCGAGCGCTAAGCCGACGCCAGGAGCATCCAGAGAGAACGCTGATGGCGTGGCGAAAGTTGAGAGCAGCGCTGACGTGGTTTCAGAGAAGACGGATGCCGCCGTAGCAACTCCAACTTTCGGAGTAGCGGAGACCGAAGCGAAGCCCTCCGGCAGCGGGAAGAAAGCTTTAATCGCAGTTGCGGCCGTTGTATTGATTGCGGTTGCTGGTTATTGGGCGTGGACGCAGTATGCTGGCGCTCACGCAACGCCGGTTTCATCTGTACAACCGGCTCAGCACCCGATTCCAGCCGCATCTCCAGCGACGCAGCCGTCCGCGACTCCAGCCAGCACTTCGCCAGCGATTTCTGCGGCTGCGCCTTCACCCTCTTTGCCCGTGAACGCTGCGGCAGAAAGTGAATCCAGCAACGTCGTCAAAACGTCAGCTGCACCCTCCGATCACGGGAAAGAAAGTCCGCAGGCTCACGTCGACGCTGTTTCGGCTTCGGCATTCAAAGCTTCACCCGTGAAATCATCCGACGAGAGCGCAGAGACAGTTCATCCCATCATGGTAAAGGGAGGAACAGAAGCCAGAATCTCGGCGAAGTCTCAGACCGACACTGCCGCGCCGGAGATTGCAGGAATCGCCACAGCTCAAAGCGGCGCAGGGCTTTCGAACCTCGTGAGTTCCAGCGATGAACCTGCTCCTGTACTTCAGGCGATGAGCGTTTCGCAGGGAGTGTCGCAGGGATTAATCATTAAGAAGATTTCCCCTTCGTATCCCGCCAATGCCGAGCGCATGCGGATTGAAGGCCAAGTGGAATTGTTGGCTACCGTTTCGAGAAAAGGCGATATTTCAGCAGTCAAGGTTCTGCGCGGGGATCCGAACCTGACGCGAGCGGCGGTGGATGCAGTGAAGCAATGGAAATACAAACCATATTTGCTGGATGGGGTCCCGGTTGAGATCCAGACTCAAGTCACGGTGAACTTCAAGCTTCCACGCTGAATCACTTCCCTTCCGATCTTCAAAGAAACCTACGCGGTATTCCGCCTTAGAACGTCGTTGCTACCGTGAAGCGGAACGTCTTGCGTGGTTCGCGTAATAGGAAAGTGGGAGCGTACGTGTTTACCGCCAGGTGATATGTGTACTGTCCGGCCGCAGTCAGGAAGCAACCTTTGGGGCCGCAGGTCTGCGGGAACATGCTGGGAGTGATGGGAATCGGCGGTGTCGCAGGGCTATCGAGACGCAGCGGATTGTAGGCCCAATAGATGCGGAACGGAGCATTGATCACCGGCAGGAACATCTGGAGTTCAAGTCCGGTCGACATTCTCGGTCTCCAGTTCGTGGATCCCAGAACCTGCAGGTAATCTGACGGCGTCGGCTTCAGCACGCTGCCCGGCGTGCAGCCTGTTCCAGTGGCAGTTGCTGTTGCCTGATCGAGCGCTGGACAACCGAATTGCTGCGTTACGACCTGCTCGTATTGCACATCCGCAATCTGCAATTGCGATTTGCGCACCACCGGATCGATGCCAGCGTCAATGAACGGGGCCAGCGCCACGGGACCATAAATCGTAATACGGTATTCGAAATTGGTGACGAGGCTGAAATCGCCGCCCGGGAAGGTAATTTGATCCACGGGAATTGGTATCGTCAGATTGCCCTGAAGTGGGTTCAGAGGATTTTTAAGAACCGGAGTTCCGTCGGGATTGGTTAGCGTGATCGAACCGACGCTGGGCAGGAATGCAACCGGGGAGACGGAGCGGATATCGAAACCGCGCAAGTCGTTTTCACCGCCCATGTAGGAGCGCTCGAACGGGGGCGCGACGAATCCGCCGAAGCCGGAGATATAGGAACCCTGGACATTGAAGCCCAATGCATTCCGGCGATTCTGCACCGGAATGAACTTCTTGTACTGAACCACCGGTCGAACCGAGCGAACCGTTCCGCCAATTCCCGCGATTTCCGCACCCAGGGTAAATTGTTTTCCCGAGTGCGGAGAAATCGCGCTGTCGAGAGTGTTCATGGAGAAATTGGGGAAGATCTTGCTCGTGATGATGCCGACCAGAGCATTCGGACCCGAAATTCCGCGGAAGGCAAGGAACTCGAACAGATTCTTCGATGCGGAACTCAAAGCCAGCAGCGACGACCTGTCGAACGAATACGTGATCCCGACCCGCTTGAAAGAACGCCGCAACGGATAACTCAGAGAGGTAGTGAATCCCGCGCTCGATTGCGTGTAGTTCTGCAGGTTCTGCAGGACGGTGTTGGGCAGATTCAGGGTTTGTCCGCTGAAAACTGAAAGCTGGCGCGCCTGGTTATAGCTGATTCGATTTACGTAGACATTGAAACCGAACTGCAGCGGCCGGTCGAACATATAGGGCTGCGTGAATCCGAAACGGACGCTGCGCGCGAGATTTCCGACGCTGGCCTGGATCGAAAGCGTTTCGCCGAGGCCGAGAAAGTTGTTCGTCGAATAGTTGATGCCGATAAAAGCGCCCTCGAGGCCGCTCACGCCGCCGTTCAGCCCGATGCTGTTCTTGCCTTTCTCGTGAACCTTTAATGTGAGATCGACCAGTCCATTCTTCTCGTCGAGCTTGCGATCCGTCACGTTCGGATCTTCAGGCTTCAACTGATCGAAATATCCCAACTGATTCAGGCGCAGCAAACTCAACTCCCAGAGGCGGGAGTTATAAATATTGCCTTCTTCGAGCGCGATTTCGCGGCGAATCACTTTGTCGCGGGTTGTGGTGTTGCCCTGGAATTCGATGCGCCGCACGTAGAATTGCTTGCCTTCATCCACGTCGACATCGAGGAAGATTTGCTTCTTGTCGTCGTCGAAGCGCGTATCCGGAACAGACGTAAAATTGATGTAGCCTTGCTGTCCGTATGCTTTGCGCAGATTCTCCAACCCTTTGGCGATCTTATCTTTGCTGAAAATATCGCCATCTTTGATGGGAAACAGGGCGCGCAGCGCCTTCACGTTACTGACCGCTTTATTGTTTTTGAAGGTAATACCACCGAGGGTATACCGCTGGCCTTCCTCGATGGGCAAAGTAATGTTCACTGCTTTGCCTGCACCGTGCTGCAGAATCGGTATGTGGCCGCCTTTGTGCCCGGTATCGTGAATCTCGGTTTTAGGCTCATTCACGATGACTTTGAAATAGCCGCGGTTCTGATATTCATTGCGGACGCGCTCGGTGTCTTCGTCGAGTTTGGTTGCGTCATAGGTTCTGGCGAAGATGTCTTCGAGGAAAATCGAGTGCGGAATTCCGATGGGCCGCAGATTTTTCATCGCATAACGCAGGATGCGAGACTTAACGTTCTTGTTGCCCTCGAACTTGATCTTCCCTACTTTGACCTTAGGACCTTCTTTGATCACGAAGGTGACACCGACTGCAGCTGGAGGAATCTCTCGAATCTCGGTGCGGATCGTAGAGAACTGGCGGCCGTGCTCGGCCAGCAGTCCTTTAATGGCCACTTCCGCTTTCTTCACTTTGGTGGGGTCGTATTGATTCTCGACCGATAATCCGACCTTGGCCTCTTTGAATCGGTCGAGCACGTCGCTGGTTGAAACTGAACTCAAACCGATGTAGTTGATCTCGCGGATCGTAGGCTTCTCTTTGACCTGGATGATCAG
>DASXEG010000029.1:0-41139 GCA_036490235.1 Candidatus Sulfotelmatobacter sp.
CTCGTATTTCAGCGTCGGCGGCACCGAGAGTGCCTGGCAGGAATCCTCTTGCGGCAGACGCAACAGTCTTTGATCGCCAGTCCACAGTCGGTCGAAACGCTCAACGATCAGGACACGTCTATCTCCGAAGGTTTCCATTTCTGCGTTTGCAGCGGGTAGACCCAAAGCATTGAGGATCTTGAGGCAGAGATATTCGTTTTCAACACTTGAGGTGAGGTCCACTCCGTTGGGGAGCTTTCCGATCGTAGGCTTGAAGATGTGCGTGGTCGCGGTTGTGCCGCGGGGCTTACACCATCGACCGTTCCAACGCAGAAGAGCGGTCTTCTCTTGAGCGCCGGCGATAGATATTCGGAAGCTCTCATCCTCCGTAATTCCAAGGGGCGCGGTTGCTAGATTGTGGAGAATGGCTGCGATTTCGCGTTCACTGACGGGCACGGCATCGATCACGCCTGCAGGAGTCGGTTCGGAGTCCTCAGGAAGGAACTGGAGCGCACCCACACAGTCATGGCCGATCGCCCGCAACAGACTATAAGCATCGGTTCCTTCGGCGTGCGCGCGCGCCGCGATCTGACGCCGCAGAGTATCGTTGTCCGGCAATAAATTCTCGAAAACGGCCAGCACGGGAGCACCCAGGTATGCCTGTTCGCGTAGAGGCAAGGAGAGTGATGCGGGCAGGGCCGACTCCCACTCCAGCCATGACCGGTCGTATTGAAAAGAGATTGCCCCCGAAGTCTCGCGTCGAAGTAGACCGACAAGACGATTGTTGAGAAAGACTCTTAGACGGTCGTGCGAGGTTCGCCGGGGCATTAGAAGAGTCGCTCAATGTCTTGGGATGAGCCCTTGGTGCGCGGACGAACCACCAATTCCAGGTCAAGCGCGGCAAGCGCACGCAGCACCGTGTCGAAGCGGGCTGCTGCTGACCTCTCAATGTCCGAAATCGTACGCTGCCGCACGCCGGCTTTTGCGGCTAATTGCTCCTGGGTTAGGCCGAGTTCGCGTCGCCGCTCTCGGATGGAATTCCCGAGCTGCAGAGGAGTTCGTGCAATGGCCTGCATGTTGTTCTCTTTTCTGTCGCGTCAATTGGCTTCTTATGCGCTTTTCCGCCTAAAGACGTCTTAGGCGCTTTTTAGCCTGAGAGCATTTTAGGCGGTTTCCCGCCTATTTGCAAGGTAGGCGGTTTTCCGCCTAAGGCATTCGGGTATCTTTGGTCCAAAGACTAACCGGCCCGACTCTTGCTCGGCTCGCAGCGGGCCGTTGCATCGCAATGCCATCCAGCCAATGTCCCCGGGGAAAGTCAGCATGACGGGCAGCCCGAATCTCGTCACCTACGACCTACGGGAAGGAATCCCGGAGCAAACCTGACTCGGATGCTGAACTGGCGATCGATGGCGCTGGATTGTGCGTCTGATTTACAACTTCGCTTCAGATGCTCTCCACGTCGACTCACCCTTCCTCTTCCTCTTCCTCTTTTTCTTCTTGCTCTGATCCAGACGTCTGCATCGCTAATGGTACGTATCTTTCAACCGGTGTTTTCCATGAGCGGAAGAAATCCATCGGATCCTGTGTGCCCACAAAATCCCGGGCCAGCGCGAGGCGTTTCAGCACCTCCTGCCGGTGATCTTCGGGCAAATCTCGGGCATGATTCTCAACTCGTTTGAAGAACTGTTCGAGATTCGTGACTCTTGCCCATTCCTGGATCACCTCATCAAGTTCGTCACCGCTTTCTTCGATGGACTGAGCGATGCGACGGCGGTCCTCCTCTTGTCGACGCTTCTCCTGTTCTGCCTCCCACTCTTGACGCCGGGTCTCTGCCTTCCGCTGTGCCTCTTTCACTTTCTCTACCACAACTTCAGTGGAACTCTCGATTGACTTCACAATTTCCAGGATGTCCTTTGTGAGTGTTCTAGCCTCGGTTTCCTGAAACGACAGCGACCAATCGACGCCACCGTACGGCGCGTACACTACGAGCCGGAGACGGCCGCAGGGAGTATCCTTCGTCGTCGTCCAACTGTAATCGCGATGCCGGGATGCTGTTTTGGCAGGCTTGGAATCGGACTCGCGGATGTACTTTCCATTTAGATAGCGAAGGACAATCGACTCTGACATTTCGATGATGGCAAGGCCAAACGCGACCGAGCCGACATAAACCACGGTGGGATGTTCTGGACACCACAGATGCTCGTATTCATACGAGAAGTTCCCACGTTGCGCTTCGGACATTTTCTCGTGTTCGCCGATGCGGCTACGCCTGAAGTAATCGCCCACTCTCGAGAGGACGACTGGATGTCCAGCGGATTCCAATGCGTTGAACAGATCATTTGCAAAGGCCAGCGCCTTATCGAGTCCCGCCTTTGATGCTGTAACGTCGACCATCACCCTCTTGCGAGGCCTGAGATGCTGGCCTTCATCCACCTTGTAGCCCGCGCCATAGTATCCCTTCGCGTCACGAATCAGTCCGTGAACGCCGGTAACGGGGCACGCCAGTCTGCTGCCTCGCGGGCCAAGTGGGCGCGCGGCAATTTGGGGGTGCGGTGGCGACTGCAATCCTCCGTCGCAAGACCAATTGAGTTGGTCGCCCGATTGTGCCTCCGGCAATGGAGGCCTCTCGGGCGCTTTCCCGAAAGCAAGTTTAGCCCAGCGGCCTCGCTCCGGGCGTGGAACGCGCAATGCGGAACACACTCGAGCCATGTAGCTCCCCGAGACCTTGAACTGCTCGGCCACTTTGATCATTGGCATCGACCAGACCATCTCGTAAAGCTCTTGTCTCGAAACCAGGTCTGCCCCCATCAGCGCGTCTCCCGAGCACACAAGGTTCTCAGGACGTGATTCCCGCGTAAGCTGGCCAGGTGTAGCGCTCCGGATTTGCCATCGGACACGATCGAGAATGTCACTCTTGCCCTAATTTGGAATGCGAGAATCTGCGAAGAAAGGAGCGACCGAATCCATTGGAAAGTTTTTCATTGTCAGCCGCTCTCATCACCAAACAAGTATCGAAACACAGGGACGCATCCGACAGCGGCATGACAACAAGATGATCTACGCGAAAATCCGGGGTGCAAGCCTGCGTAATAATCCCTACGCCGGCACGCTCCAGCACCAATTGAACAGCTTGTTCGTAAGTGAAGGTCTCATGCAGATTCTTCGGCAGGATCTTTTCTCGTTTAGCCGCTTCGAGAATCCCCTCGTGAATCGTGGGGTGAAGTTGCCTGGCATTCAAAATCCATTCATCGTCTGCCAGATCTCCGAGGACCAACTCTTTGCGGCAAGCATATCGGTGAGAATCGGGCAAAACAGCGTTTAGCGGTCTTCGCGCAAATGGTACCGCCGTGATCCCGCTTTCCTTGGGCGGTGCCGTCACCAGTGCCAGATTCAACTCTCCCACCAAAACACCGCGCACCGAGTCCATCGCAAAGCGGGAGCATAGGCGAATTCTGACCTTTGTATACGAGGAGCGCCGTGTAGCCAGAATGCCCGAAACCCAAGTGTGATCGGCATCTGGCGAGTAGCCGATTACAAGCGAGTCGTCGGCCCGACAATCGGCGCGAGCGAGATTAAGAGCACGTTCAGCGTGGAAAATGGCGAGCCGCGCTTCGTCGACGAAAGTGCAACCTGCTTCCGTAAGCTCAACGATGCGGCCTTTGTCGCGCGCGAACAGACGCACTCCATGCAAGCGCTCAATCTCCTGGAGTTGCTTGCTGAGGCTGGGCTGGGCGATGCGTAGTCGGTGAGATGCCCGAGTAAAGTGCATCTCCTCAGCCAGAACAACCACGGAATACAAATGACGAAGCTCCAGATCCAGGCGCATGGATCTTTCACGCCGGGGCCGCCGCCTCCTTGCGTGCGACGCGAGTGGCCCACGAACGATCGAATATCACTAACTCTAGTACGCACGGGAATAGCGATTCGTATCAATCCGGACGGTCATTTAGAAGAACTGATTTCAGATTTGGCAGGAGGATGGCGCTTCTTGCGAACGGATCTCGTCCCCTTCAGCGCAACCTTCAAAAAAGAGGTGGGAGATGGCAAGACCTAGAGAGCACGACGGTGTCGTCTACCGGCGACCCCGATACAAGAATTCTGTGGATGTGCCACTTCGATCAAAGCGGGAAGCGCATCCGGGAATCAACATTCAACGAGGACTAGCAGGAAGCGAACAAGAAACTCCGCGAACGGCTCGGCGCCCTGGAGGTCCTTGGAAACCTTCGTCCCGAACTGATTCGGCGCGCTCTCCTTTTTCGTCGGCCCTGTTGCATGTGCCCCTCGACTGGAAAAAAGCGACCGTGCACAAACCGTGCCAATATGAGCGGGATTCAAACCATTTGGGTTAACTTTGAACGAAAAGCAGATTCCCCAAATTGTTGGAAACAATAGAAATCAAAAAAAGGAATGGAACGGTTGGAGTAAATCATTCTGCGCCCAAGGCAGGTGCGCTACCAGGCTGCGCTACGCCCCGACATAAACAGCAGAATTGATTCTAAAGCACTTCCAGAGTTCATTCCAGTTCGAAACCATGATTCTTGGCCCCGATCGCGTCCAGGCCGAGACATTTATCGTGCTCACCGTATCGTCTCTACTAGCTCAGTTCCGACTACGTCACGGCAGAATCACCGCCGCTCCATCGATCGAATCATTCCGGACTGCGGCCAAAGCCTCGTTCGCAGCGTCCAAACTGAATACTGTGACCTTGGGACGAAGTTGAATTTCCGTGGCGAGCTCCAGAAAATCGCGCGCGTCCTGGCGCGTCATGTTCGCGACGCTGCGAATCTGGCGCTCTCCCCATAACAGCTTGTCGTAATCGAACTGCGGCATGCGATCGAGATGAATGGCGTTAATCGCTACGATGCCGCCTTTTCGCAGGCTGGCGAGAGCGGCAAGCACCACGTCTCCGCTGGGCGCAAAAGTTATCGCGCGATCAAGTTCCACTGGCGGCTTCTCGGTTTCGCTGCCCACCCACTTGGCGCCGAGAGACTCCGCCAACTTGCGGTGTGAAGCACCGCGTGTTGAAACATAGACGTCACACCTCCATGAGTGCAGGACAGCGATTGCAAGATGCGCCGAAGCGCCAAAACCGAAAAGTCCGACCTTGTCACCGCGTTCCACGCCCGCCACGCGCAGGCTACGAAAACCGATAATTCCCGCGCACAACAAGGGAGCAGCATGCAGATCGTCGAGCTCTGCCGGCAACGGATAGACAAAATCGTTTCGAACAGCAACATACTCGGCGTAGCCGCCGTCGATCGTATATCCGGTAAAGATCGGCGCATCGCAAAGACTCTCGGCGCCCCGGCGACAGTAAGGGCAGGTCCCATCTACCCCGCCCATCCATGAAACTCCAACGCGCGTTCCCAAAGGCAGATCGTCCGTCGCGCCGTCCTCGACGGTTCCGACAATCTGATGTCCGGGAATCAGCGGCTGCTTCAATGGTGGGAGTTCACCATCGACGATGTGCAGGTCAGTACGGCAGACTCCACATGCGCGAACGCGAAGGAGCATTTGTCCCGCGCTTCTGTGAGGCTTCGGTACAGCTTCAATTTTAAGGGCCTGTTTCGCGGATTGGAGAATAGCGGCTTTCAAGGGCGTCGCCACGAATCATGTAAATGAGCATCAAATTTTGAGGTCGAGGTCGTCATTTCTTTCCGCCCCTGGTAAGTGGAGTGGAAATGCCAGACATCGCCGCCAGTACATCGAACATGCAGGCGAAATCGTATTTCGTCCAACCCATGCCGCGGGCAGCCGTCAGGAACTCGTTGCCCACCGCTGTAGTCGGCAAGGGCAAATCGAGCTGGCGTCCCAATTCCATCGCCAGCACCATATCTTTCTGCATCATGTTGACGTCAAACCAGGCCTCGTCTGGTTGTTGCAGAACAAATGGGCCGCGGTACTGAATCATCGGCGAAGCCACCGCGCTGTGGGTGAGGACATCGACTGCCGTCTCGCGAGGAATGCCACTTTTTTCGGCCAGCAACACACCTTCGGAAAAAGCGAGCATCTGCACGGCCAGGCTAAGATTCACACCAATCTTCATCGAGAGCCCGAGCCCGTTGTCCCCGACATGAGTAACTTTCGGGCCGATATCAAGCAGGATCGGTTTCACCTTCTCGAACGTCTCACGTCTCCCTCCGACCATGACCGCCAACTTGCCTTCCTGGAAAGTAATCACGCTCCCGGATACCGGCGAATCCACCATCTCCGCGCCCTTTTCGCGCACTTTGACAGCCAGCGCGCGGCTCACATTCGGACTGATTGTGCTCATGTCGATGAAAACTTTTCCCGTGCTCAACCCCGCCAGCATTCCGTCCGAGCCTTCAGTGATGGCTGAGACAGCTGCGGCATTTGTAACCATTGCGAAAACGAAATCAGCGGAACTCGCCACCTCGCGCGGCGAGTCCGCCCACTTCATACCCTTTTCGATGAGCCATTGCGCTTTGGAGCGCGTGCGATTGTAGCCGGTGACAGTATGGCCCTTGCCCAGTAGGCGATTGACCATCTGACTGCCCATCACACCCAAACCGATGAACCCGAGGTTCGCCATCTGCCCTAATCTCCTAAGAGTCTCAACCACGAACGTTCGGCACAACTCATGTCACGAACTGATTTTGGAACCGCCCGGCGCGCGCTTTCCATGCGACGAAGACGGAACGCCAGCTGGAGCCTTCGAATCTTCCCACACTTGTTCCAGATGCGAACGCATTGTCGCGCATGCCGTCTCGGAATCGCGCTTCTCGACTGCGGTCATGGTGCCAGTTTTGAGGGACGGCTGTGGTCGGGTAACTATACTGCAAGCCACCCGTTGCGCGAAGGTTCTCCAGGCGGACATCTTGGCCGGCAGGTTGGCGTGTGGCCCGATCCGTTGATCTTTAAGCAGGTTATTATTCCGTGGCTGGTGAAGACGCTCCAACCTCCGGTCAGGTAGTTGGGCGGTAGCGCTTACTTCTTCCCATCGAGAAATTGAGGCGCCTGAGTTCAGGCGCCTTATCTTCAAGCTCCTTAGTCTCCCGTGCCCCCGAGCAGAATCTTCTGTGGACTGGTCGGGTCGGTGTCCTTGACTGTGACATTGCCGGAGCGTGCACCGGTCGCGATCGGAGTAAAGGTCACTGAAACCGTGCAGCTCTTGCCGGCTGCAAAAGTCTTGGTGCAATTGTTCGTCTCCTTGAAGTCGCCGGCGTTGGTGCCACCGATGGCGATGCTGATGAACGTGATGGTGCCGCTGCTCACGTTCTGCACGGTGACTTTCTTGGCTGTGCTGCTCGTACCAACTTTCACGGTTCCAAAGTTCACTGAGGCCGGCGTGAACTTCAACGGAGTGGCAGTTCCGCTCAGAGAGACGGTTTGCGTACCGGCGCTATCCACAACGCTGAGCATTCCCGTCTGCGCGCCGTCACTGGTTGGATTGAAGGTGACCGAGATGGTGCAGCTCGAGTTTGCTCCCAGGCTCGATCCGCAAGTTGTGGCGCTCTTAGCGAATTCTCCGGTTGTCGTGATGCTGGTGATGTTGATCGAAGCGCCGCCCGTGTTGCTGAGTGTAACTGTTTGGGCAGCGCTCACCGAACCAATGGGAAGCAGAGCGAACGTCAGGCTGGTCGGCAAAACTTTGGCCGCCGAGGGAACCCCGTAGACGTCAACTTCCGTTTGCGTTCCCACGTAGACGCGGCCATTGGCTACCAGTGGGACTTCAAACTTTGTCGCCGAGCCCGCCTGATCTCGGGTTCCTGCCGCCGCGCTGCTGTAAAACTGCGTAGCAACGTTGGTGGCATCGAAAGCAAGTAAGATCAGAGGATCGGAGCCAGGCAGAGTTGAGAGGTTCTGCTGGCGCTCGGCAATCCACAGTACGCCGTTGGTGTTGCCATTACTCGAAATGTACGGCGTGCCGCCAACGGGAAAAATATTCGGCGACATCGCTATGGGCGCCGTCGAGAGCGTTCCATTTGTCAGGGTGAACTGTCTTAAGTAATCACCGGAGCCGCCATACGCATCCACTCCCGCTGCGTAAAAATAATTGGCCGCGGGGCCAGGCCAATAGGAAGTGTTTGACCAATATCCATGCGGCGCGCCCTCGACCTCCTGGATCACTTGATCCTGGGTAGCGTTGTACTTTCCCATGTTGTCGCGATTCACGACGTAGATGGGCGCCTCGTAAGTCCCATCCGGCCAAAGGTCGCAGGGCGTTCCGCCTTTGCCGGCCATGAGGATTTCATTCGGATACGGGCCGTTCTGTGTGGGAAGGATCAGCGGACCAGCCGAGCCGAGATCAAGATCGTTGGTGAGGCGGCAGGATTGCTCGGTGGGAGTGAAATAATCTTCCACGGCCAGACTGCCGCTCAGCTTCAACAGCGTATCGCCGTAGTCATCCTTCGTGCCAGCGTTGGCATCGAACGGTGCATCGTCGGTAGCGAAATAGATGTTGCCCAGTCCATCCGTCTGCAAACCCTCGCCGGTCATCCACACACCCGATGCGTACGAGTTGGGCGACATGGTCAGAACGTAAAGCTGAGCCAGGGTCGTGGCGTTATATCCCAGGAGCCAGCCATGGGAACCTCCACCCAATGCGATATAGACCACTCCATTCATGAGGAGCAGACCGGGACGGTTAAGTTCGTGCTGCGGAACGAATGAAATAACTCCGTTTACGTTGCCCAGCCCTTTACCAAGCGCGGTCGCCTGGATCACCGCCGGACCGCCAAACTTTTCCGCGCCCGAGCTGATGTCAATTGCGTGCAGGCGGTGAACGAAGGTTCCATTCTCCAAGGTCAGCGCTTCCAGGTACATTGTTCCTGAGACGGAATCAATGGCGGGTGTGCCTGTGATGCCGATGGTGGGATAAATATTGCAGGGGCCAATCACCTGGTAGCAACTCGGCGCGGTGATGCCCTGTGCAGGATTAATCAGACTCACATACCACAACGGTGTAGTCTGCAAACCATCCGCGTCGAAGGCATAGATGCCGTCACTTTCGGTGACTACATAAACCACGTTGTGCGTGCCTTGCCCCGCAATGTTGACATTGGGCACGTAAAGCGGCTGGGCGAAGACAGAGCCATCCACCGAATACGAAAAAACCTTCTCGAATTGCCCAGAACTCACATTTTCCGGAGTAAGAGACGTCTCCTGATAATTGCTGGTTCCCCACGCGAACTGGCCAACGTATCCCTGGGCAGCAGCAAATGACGTGGCGAACATGAGAGCGAGTACCAAAGCGGCCGTAACCAAGGCTTGCCTTCGCAGCATTAAATACCTCCGGTAACGCCAGCGTCCGAAATTCCTTCACAGGTAACGGGAACGTTGCGCGTATGCACAATCAAAATGTCGGTTTTATTGGGGAGACGGCAAGCCGAACAGAAAACTCGCCGAAGTTTCACAAGTATCTGAAACGATATCGCGGAATCGAAACTGTTACCAGATATAGTTGAAAAAACCTTCGACTCTATGCAGGATCTTGCGCAGATGCCGCAGCATCTATGTGGGGAGAGCAGCGGACGCGTTATCTCGACACCCGGAAAGCCTCGCTTGCCAGGGACGCGGAAGGACGGAAAGCAGCATCAATTCCGGTTTGCAGGAAAGGATTTTGGATTCGCCGACGCGCCACTTTGGTAACGCATGACTGCACAATTTTCGTTGCATGTTAACATTCGTGAAATATCTTGCTAGTAACCTTGTGGCAGGAGGTTTTCGCATGGCTGCACTCCGGGCTTCCAAGTCGCTACCGCTGCAGGTCGCGGCCATCTGTTTCCGCAGGCGCGGAGCAGACGTCGAATTCCTGCTCGTAAACACCAACGGCGGAAACAAGTGGACTTTTCCCAAGGGATCTCCTGAGGCGCGGATGTCGCACAGTCAGGCTGCTGAGCGCGAAGCCGCAGAAGAAGCTGGAGCCATCGGCACCATCGAGCCTCGTCATTTTCATCTCTACATTCATTCCAAAGGAATCTTCTGGCAACCGGGGGGCGTGCAGGAATATGTGGTGAAAGCCTTCCTGATGGAAGTTCACGAAGTGCGCCGGCCGGATGAGCCGCAGCGCCGGCCGACCTGGTTCATGGCTGACGAAGCACGGCAGAAGCTGGCCAAAGGCCGCGAAGTGAAGTACGCGCACGAACTGGAAGCGGTAATCGACCGCGCGCTCGAACGGATTCAGCTTCATAGCGAACTCTGGAGTTCTTACGCGGGATCACGTAACAGCCGCACTGCCCACGCCTGACGAAACCTCCGCCGCTTCCTTCCGCATACTCAACCGCCGCTAGCAACTGTTACGATAATTCCAGCCCCGATTTGAATGAAATATGATTCAGCTTTCCGGCGCCGGAAAACGCTTCGGCCACAAACTTCTTTTTGAAAACACTGACTGGCTTATAACGCCCCGCGACCGCATCGGCCTCGTGGGAGCGAACGGCACCGGCAAATCCACGCTGATGAAGGTACTCGCCGGCCTGGACACACTTGACTATGGTTCACTCACCGTCGCCAAGGGCACGACTGCCGGATATCTGCCGCAGGATGGACTCTCGCTCTCCGGCAAAACCGTCTTCGCAGAATGCATGTCGGTTTTTGACGATTTGCGGAAGATGGAGCAGGAACTGGAATCGCTTCTCCACCGCTTTGCCGAACTCGATCCCGCCGGCGCTGAATACGCAGAAGTTGCCGACCGTTATCACAGCCTCGAGCACGAGTTTCAAACCCGCGACGGCTATTCGATCGAAGCGAACGTGGGCAGAGTGCTAATGGGTCTCGGTTTTCGCAAAGAAGATTGGGAACGTCAAACGGACGAGTTCTCCGGCGGCTGGCAGATGCGGTTGGCGCTGGCCAAGCTGCTCTTACAAAAACCGAATCTGCTATTGCTCGATGAGCCCACGAATCATCTCGATCTTGAAGCCCGCAACTGGCTGGAAGAGTACCTGCACGATTATCCGTACGCGTTCGTGCTGATTTCCCATGACCGCTATTTCCTCGATGTAACTGTCAACAAAATCGCGGAGATCTGGAACAAGCGCTTCTGGTTTTACACCGGCAACTACGATAAGTTTCTCGCGCAGAAAACGCAGCGTAATGAGCAACTGCAGGCGGCGTATCGCAATCAGCGCGAGCGTATCGAGCAACTGGAAGTCTTCATCAACCGCTTCCGCTATCAGGCCACCAAGGCCAAGCAGGTGCAAAGCCGGATTAAAGAACTTGAGAAAATAGAGCGTATCGAAGTTCCTCCAGAAGAAAAAACGATCCACTTTTCGTTTCCACAGCCCAAGCCGAGCGGCCGCATCGTAGCCGAGTTCGAAGGGGTAGCCAAGATTTATCCTGCACGGCCGCTGCAAGGTAAAAACGGGACCGGCGAAGAGAACTCCGTGAAGCGGGGTGCGGAAAAAGAAGTATTTCGCCATGTGAACTTTCTGATCGAGAAGGGAGATCGTATCGCACTCGTCGGCATAAACGGCGCCGGCAAATCGACTTTGATCAAACTGCTCGCCGGCGTGGAAAAGCCGACCGAAGGTGAATTCAAACTCGGCCACAACGTTCAAGGCGATTACTTTGCCCAGGATCAGTACAAAGAACTCAATCCGGAGAAACGCCTGGTCGACGATCTGGGCGACGCCTCTCCGCGCTCGACCCAAACCGAACTGCGCAGCCTCCTGGGATGCTTTCTTTTTTCCGAAGATGACGTCTTCAAAAAGATCGGCGTTCTCTCCGGCGGTGAGCGCGGCCGCTATGCCCTGCTTCGTCTCCTGCTGCATCCGGCAAACTTTTTGCTGCTCGACGAACCGACCAACCACCTGGATCTGCGCGCCAAAGACGTTCTGCTCGAAGCGCTCACGGAATATACCGGGACAGTGGTTTTCGTCTCCCATGATCGTTATTTCATCGACAAGCTGGCGACTCGCGTCTTCGAAATCGGAGACGGCAAAGTCGAGGTCTATCCCGGAAACTACGAAGACTATCTATGGCGGAAGCAGGGCGGAAACATCAAGCAGGACGAAGTTATTCGAGAGCAATTGAAAGAAGTCGAGCCGGAACTAAAAATTCCAGCGAATGGCAATACCTCCGCCGCCGAAACCGCTCCCGCCCTTAAAGGAAAGCGCCTGAACCCGATCAAGCGTAAACAAATGGAAGACCGTATCCGCGAACTGGAAAGAGAAATCAGCCGCGCCGAAACTATGATCGCCGAATGTGAGACCGCATTGCAGAACTTCGTGAGCGCGGAAGAAACACAAAAGCAGTCAGAGGAATTGGATCGCCAAAAAGGGGCGTACGCCGCCTTCATCCATGAGTGGGAAGGCCTCAGCCAGTCCCTGCAGGAAGTCGATTAATGTCCACCATTCCGTCGTAACCGTACAGTCTCTTTCGTAATCTCGGGGACTACTTACTTTTGTGCGATAGTCAGATTGGCCGACGGGAATGAACGTCTGCCCAGATTCCAGACCACCTGCATCGATCGGCGCCAGGGTTCGTCCGGTTCGTGGAAATACGCCGCTCTCAGGTCATAACAAGGAAGGTCGCATGTTGCAGTCCTCTGATTACTCGTATAACGGCAAGACCAACTCCAATCCACAAGCATCCAACCCCAACAACGCCAATCCTATGAAAACCGTGGGCGCGCCCGTTGAGCAGGCCACCATCGGCCGTTCGCTGGTGATCAAAGGCGAAATCACGGGCACCGAAGCTCTCTATATCGATGGCCGAATCGAGGGCAAGATCACATTAGCGGATAACCGGGTCACTATCGGCCGCAATGGCAGCGTTCAAGCCGATATCTCCGCCCGCGATGTGGTTGTCATGGGCAAGGTCACCGGCAACATCGAGTGCACTGATCGCGTAGATATTCGCAACGAAGGCGTGGTCAACGGAAATATTTCCACCGTTCGCGTCAGTGTGGAGGACGGTGCAGTTCTCAAGGGTGGCATTGAAGTAAAGAGCGCCGAAAGAAAACACCAGGCTCAACAACAGCAACAGCAGACGAAGCCCGCCGAGCAAGCCAAGGCCATGGCGGCAACAGCCAGCGCGTAGAAAGTAAGGCAAAGCAATCAAAAGGGCACAAGAGTGCCCTTTTTGTTTTGATACCCACCTTTACTTTGATTCTTTCGGCTTGAAATCCAACGAAGCCGAGTTCATGCAATAGCGCAGACCGGTCGGCGCAGGCCCATCGTCGAATACATGCCCCAGATGCGCACCGCACTTCGAACAACGTGCTTCTGTCCGAACCATCCCGTAGCCTGAATCCTTGTGTTCCTCAACCTTGTTCTCCTCAGTAGGCTGATAAAAACTTGGCCAACCAGTACCGGAGTTGAACTTTGTACCCGAATCGAATAACGGCTCGCCGCAACAAACGCAATGGTAGGTACCCGCATCTTTGGTTTTCCAGTACTTGCCGCTAAAAGCCGGCTCAGTTCCCGCCTCACGTGCCACGTGGTATTGCTCCGGCGTAAGCTGCTGTTTCCACTCCGCTTCACTCTTCATCACTTTAGTTGTCATAATTAATTTGATTCCCTTTAATCAAAAGCGTTCCATTTCTTAGACAATCACCGCCGCTGTGACATCCGTCACAATGCCAGAGTGACATCTAACCTTGTCCCGATCGTGAAGGTCCGGCAAAGTGATTGCAACGTCTGCGAGTCCCTCCGGGCCCGGTTCCCCCTCAAGAGGAAATCCGGGCCTTTTCTGTTAAGGCGCATCGTCGCCAATCTTCCGATATTTCCCATGAAAAAATAACAAGGGCTCACCCGCACACTGCCTCACATCTTTCACTTCCGCAATAAAAATGGTGTGGTCCCCGGCGACATGCTCTTCATTGAGGCGGCATTCCAGATACGCCAGAGCGCCGTGCAGAACCGGGGTACCATGTTCTGTTCGGTCGAAACGCGCGCCAGTCTCGTCGGCATGTTGGTGACCGCGCATTGGATTGGCGTAATACTCTGATATCGCCCTCTGACCTTCCGCCAAAACGTTAATTCCAAACTGTTTTTTGGCATGGAGATGGGCATGCGTGCTGGCGCTGTGATCCACGCATACAAGAACAAGCATCGGATCCAATGAAACCGATGCAACCGCATTGGCCGTCATGCCGTGGACTTCGCCATCCACATCCACCGTAACGATGGTGACTCCGGTGGCAAAATGTGCCATCGTCTGCCGAAATTCCGCTGAGCTAAGTATCATTAACGGAAGCAAATTATATTCCTACACGTCGGTCCAGCGACACGCGCTCGTAGCAAATCAGACTGATGTATGATTCGATGCATAGAAGCACCGGCGGAAGCAGCCTCGTGATTCCAGCAGCGATCAAAACATTAGACGAAGACAGTCTTCTGCCATCCGTGGCAGCAATTGAGAGCATACATCCCGGCTCACCGATCTCTCGCGATTTGGCCCTGAGTCTGATCCGTTGCAGCCACAACGATCTTCCCCTGCTCCTGGCTCTCGCTCGCGGCGCAAAAGAGAGATTCAAACCACGGATTATCACGTATTCGCGCAAAGTTTTCCTGCCACTAACGAACCTTTGCCGGGATTATTGCGGTTACTGCACTTTCCGTCGCGACCCCGGAGAGATTGGCGCACACACGATGACGCCGGACGAAGTGCTCCATATAGCACAAGCCGGAGAAAAACTGGGATGCACCGAAGCCCTATTCAGCCTCGGAGACAAGCCCGAACTGCTCTTCCCAGAGATGCGTGAAACGCTACGCCACCTGGGGTATAAGTCGACCCTCCACTACCTTGAAGCGATGTGCGAGTTAGTCTTACGGGAAACAAGCCTGCTTCCTCACCCCAATCCTGGCTTGCTAAGCGCAGAGTGGATCACCCGTCTGGCCAAGGTTTCCCCAAGCATGGGCCTCATGCTGGAGAGCACCAGTTCGAACCTGCTCGCTCGCGGGCAGGCACACGATACAGCTCCAGATAAAGTCCCGGCCAAACGCCTACGCACGATCGAGGAAGCAGGAAGGCAGGGCGTTCCATTCACCACAGGCCTGTTAATCGGTATTGGCGAGACGCTCGACGACCGCGTGGAGACGCTTCTGGCGATTCGCGATCTGCACCACCGTTATGGTCATATTCAAGAGGTAATCGTGCAAAACTTCCGCGCCAAACCCAACATACCAATGGCGAACGTCCCCGAGCCCGGCCAGGATGAAATGCTCCGCTGCGTGGCAGTAGCTCGTTTATTAATGCCTGACCTCAATATCCAGGCTCCGCCAAATCTGAATGCACCGTATTATGAAGACTTACTGGAGGCCGGCATCAACGATTGGGGAGGAGTTTCTCCGCTGACGCCTGACTACATCAATCCCGAAAAGCCCTGGCCGCACCTGGAACAACTGCGCCAGCGAACCGAGGGCAAAGGATTTGAATTGCGTCAAAGACTGCCGGTATATCCGGAGTTTGTAAAACCCCTGATGAACAAACCCGGCCTGCTCGCGGAGAAGCTCCGCCAAGCCTGCGATTCTTCGGGACTGGCCCGCCAAAGGATGGCCGCATGATCTGCGTGTTAAGCGGCGGAACGGGCGGCGCTAAATTCGTCGACGGCCTGCGGCAGGTAATTCCCGCCGAGCAGATCACAATCATTGTAAATACTGGCGACGACCTGCTCTGGTGGGGGCTGTATGTTTCGCCCGACATCGACTCCATTACCTATGTCCTTTCCGGGCTGCTGAGCCGCGAACGAGGCTGGGGCGTGCGTGGCGACACGTTCCTGTGTCTCCAGGCGATGGGGCAACTGGGCGAACCAACATGGTTTCACACTGGAGATCGTGATCTCGCCGTGCATTTGTTGCGCTCAAGACTGCTCGCCGAAGGCAAGACTCTTTCGGAAGCAACCTCCGTCATCTGTGAGAAGCTCAAAGTGAAGGCACGCATTCTGCCGATGAGCAATTCGCGCGTGGAAACCCGAGTCGACACACCTTCGGGCGAGTTCAGTTTCGAAGAGTATTTCGTGCAGCGCTGGTACCAGGACCCGGTGAACTCGGTTCGCTTCGCCGGCGCTTCCGACGCAGAAGCAGCCCCCGGAGTGATCGATGCGATTACCAACGCGGACGCTGTCCTGATCGCGCCAAGCAATCCGATTACGAGCATTGGCCCCATACTCGCCATCCCAGGAATTCGTGATGCGCTCACCCGAGCACGAGGCAAAGTTGCCGCGGTGAGCCCAATCGTGGGCAACGCCGCTGTCGCCGGACCCGCAGGAATTCTCATGGCGGCAAAGGGCTTGCAGTGCTCGATCGCCGGCATTGCCAAGGCCTACGAAGATTTTCTCGACCTGCTCATTTGCGACCTCAGCGATGCCCCTGCTGCGGAGGATCTTCGACGAAATGGACTAAAGGTGGAATGCGCTCAAGCCATCATGCGTAGCAGCGACGATAAGGCTGCATTAGCCAGAGTTGCTCTTGCGCATTCTATGCCCAACATTATCTCCGACCAGGTTTCGAACGAATCATCCGCAAGCAGTTCTTCTGACTAATCGTGATTCTCATTCCAGTCAAGAATCTCAGCTCCGCCAAACAACGACTGGCGGCGATTCTCGATCAAGCTTCGCGCACCGAATTAGCACAAGCCATGCTCCACGACGTTGTTGACGCCGTCTCGGCTGCGCCAAATCGTCCTCCCTGCGCGCTGGTCACCGCCGATCCGTTCGCACTGGAGTTGGCGCGCCATTACGAATTCGAAGTGATCGCGGATTCCGACAACCTCGGCGAAACGCAAGCCATCGAACTGGCCACCAATTTGTGCGTCTCGCGCGGAATCGAAAGCACCCTGGTGATTCCAGCCGACATCCCTCTGATTCGCTCCAGCGAACTCGAACAGATTCTGGCCAATTCTCCCCAGGAAGGTTCGCTGCTCGTCCCCGCAGCCGACGGACGGGGAACAAATGCTGCGTTGCGCCGTCCGGCAAATCTCTTCCCGCTGCGCTTCGGCAACGACAGTTTCAAGCCGCATCTCGCCTCGGCGAGAGCTACGGGGAAACCCTGCACCGTCCTGGAACTCGCCGGGATCGGGCTGGATATAGATAATCCGTCGGACTTGCAGGATCTCCTTTCTCGGCCCGGCCAGACGCGCAGTCAAGTTATCTTGCGTCAGTGGAAGATCGAAGGAAGAGTGCTTGCGATGGAGAGTCTATGAAAGCGCGGGGTCGGGCACGGGATGCCAGAAAGGCGTTAAACCCTTCGACTCCAGAGTCAACCGAAATTCGAGTCATTCCGATCCCCCTGTCAGACGAAATACAGCCGACCGACTCGGTACTCGACAAGCTTTTGCTGTCGATGCGCCAGCGCGGACTCGCCTTCGAACTCGGCGACATTCTCGTAATTAAACACAAAATCATTTCCAAAACAGAAGGACAAATCATCGATTTAAGTACGATTGATCCTTCTCTGCAGTCCAGCGTCTGGGCGAAGGAATATAAGCTCGATAGTCGCGTGATCGAACTCGCACTGCGCGAGAGCAGTTCCGTGATCCGCCGGAAAAATGGCGTGCTCATCACCGAAACCCGGCACGGATTCATTTGTGCCAACAGCGGCGTGGACGTTTCTAATGTCGATGGCGGCAAGCACGCTCTACTCCTTCCTGTAGATCCAGATCGTTCCGCCCGACAACTCCACGGCGAAATCAAGAAACGTACTGGTTTCCTGATTCCCGTTCTGATTACCGATACATTCGGCCGCCCATGGCGAGAAGGCCTCGTCGATTTCTGCATCGGCATTGCGGGAATGAAGCCGCTGCGCGACGATCGCGGACGCCGCGATCCGTACGGCTACAAATTGCAGGCCAGCGTGGAAGCAATCGCCGACGAACTAGCCAGTGCCGCGGGACTGGCATGCGGTAAGCTGAACAGAACCCCAGGTTGCATCATTCGCGGATTCCATTACCAGCCGGGCAACGGTCGCAGCCGCGAACTACTGCGCTCTAAAGCCTCCGATTTATTTCGGTAAAGGCTCGCCAAAAGGCAACCCCCAGGAGTAATTTGGATTACCCACAGCATTCGAGGAATTTGTGCCGCGCCATCTTTCAATATTGGAATTGGAAAATTTCGCCGCGCTTGATTGGCTCGATGTAGCGCCACGGATTAGCGCGAATCTGCGCTCGTCACTAGAACGAATTATTGACACCCAAAGCGGCGATTCGATTTCTCTCGAAGAAGCGTATGCGCTGGCGCACGCGGAAGGCGATGACCTGCTCGGCCTGCTTACCGCGGCTAATTTCCTCAGGGCCGAACTCACGGGCAATATCGTCACCTACGTCGTAAACCGCAATATCAACTTCACCAACATTTGCTTTGTCGGCTGCAAATTCTGCGCCTTCAGCCGCGGCCCGCGCGAATCCGACACATATTTCCTCGACCCCGCCCAAGTCGCGCAGAAAGCAGTCGAAGCCGCGGAACTGGGTGCGACCGAAGTCTGCATTCAGGGCGGTCTGCCGCACGGCCTGCCTCCGTTTTATTACCGCGACATTCTTCGTGCCGTGAAGAAGGCGGTTCCCGCGATGCACATTCACGCATTTTCTCCGATGGAGATCGTCTACGGCGTGGAGCTCACAGGAATGTCTCTCGCCGATTATCTTTCAATGCTCCGCGACAATGGGCTTGGAACGCTGCCTGGAACTGCTGCAGAGATTCTGGATGATGAAGTGCGCAACATTCTTTCACACAATAAACTTTCGACTGCGCGATGGATCGATGTCATTCGCACCGCCCATCGCCGCGGCATTCGCACCACATCGACGATGATGTACGGCCACACGGAAACTCCAGAGCATTGGGTGCGCCAAATGCATTTGCTGCGCGCGATTCAGGTAGAAACGGGTGGGTTCACGGAATTCGTTCCACTCGGCTTCGTGCATCAGAACACTTTATTGTTCCATCAAGGACTCGCACGCAGCGGTCCGACCTTGCAAGAACATCTGAAGGTGCACGCGCTAGCACGACTGCTTCTCGCAGGCTCCATTAACAACATTCAAGTCTCATGGGTGAAGTTGAATCGCAAGCTCGCGCAACTCTGTTTGCACGCCGGAGCCAATGATTACGGCGGAACGCTGATGGAAGAAAATATTTCGCGCGAGGCAGGAGCGACCGCTGGTCAATACACCAGCCCGGAAGATTTCCAAACCCTGATTCTTGAAGCCAGCCGCATTCCCGCGGAGCGCAACACCACTTACACCCGCATCAAGATCAAGCTCCCGCTGCAGGAGTGTACCTCGGAAGAAACGTTGGAGCCGGCTTTTGCCTGATTCTCCGCCCATCGCAATTCTGGGAGGCACTGGCCCCGCCGGCATGGGCCTTGCACTGCGTTGGGCGCGCGCAGGAGAAGCGATTATCATCGGTTCTCGCGACGCAGCACGGGCAAAAGAAGCAGCCGAGAAGATCAAGCAAAAAGCTTGCACCAGCGCGAATATCAGCGGCATGGAAAACGCCGCTGCATGCGCGGCCACAGACCTGCTCGTTCTTACCGTTCCCTTCGAGGGCCAGGCGGCGCTGCTAAAGCAACTAAAGCCGGGCATCCGATCAAACAGCATCTTGATCGATGCAACCGTTGCGCTTGCCACAAGCGTTGGCGGACGCGCTTCGCGCACGCTTGGCGTCTGGCAAGGGTCATCTGCACAGCAGGCGGCAGAACTCGTACCGAAGGGCGTGAGCGTTGCCGCAGCATTTCATAATCTCTCAGCTGAACTCTTGAACGGAGACAATCCTCTCGACTGCGACGTGATCGTATGCAGCGACGATCCGGCGGCACTTCAAATCACCCGCAAACTCGCCGCAAAGATTCCCGGTGTTCGAGCGATTGACGGCGGAAAGCTGGAGAATGCTCGAACCCTCGAGCAGATTACTGCGCTTCTTGTCGGATTAAACATCCGCCACAAAGGACACGGCGGCATTCGAATTACCGGACTACCACCCGAAGCGTACCTCTAAGGAATTTGAAATGAGGGTTTCCGCGACCCATGATGCGGCGCCATCAGCCCTCCACCGGCTGCGACGTCACTTCCGCCGGTTCTCCGCCTCCTGCCGCCTGTGCCAGAATCAGCCGCCCTGCTTCCACCCGAATCTTCGGAAGCTGGAATCTGAACCATGCTGCCCCCGCCAGGGAAGCCAGACCGCCAATCGCAACAGTTCGCGGGGCACCCAAGGAATCCGCAAGCGCTCCGCCAAGCAATGCTCCAATCGGAGCCATACCCATGAACATCATCGAATACACAGCCATTACCCTTCCGCGCAGAGCGTCGGGAATCATCACCTGAATCAACGTGTTCGAGCACGCCATCTGCAACATCATGGTGTAACCCACAGGCAGCAGTAGAATCACAGAAAGCCAAAAATTGCGTGAGTAGGCAAAGATCGCCAGGCTGGCTCCAAATCCAGCGCAGCACCACGCGACCCACCGCCCCAATCCCTTCACTCCTTCGCGAAACGCAAGAGTCAGCGCTCCGAGCAACGCGCCAACTCCGGTTGCTCCCATCAGAATGCCAAGTCCCTGCGCCCCGCCGTGCAGAATTTGGTCAGCAAAAATTGGCATGAGCACAACATAGGGCATTCCCACAAGACTCACCAATCCGAGCAGCAACAGCAGGGCACGTATGGGTCCGGTGTCGTTTACAAAACGAAATCCCTCCATCATGTGCTCGAACGGCGAGGCCATGACCGTTCGAGGAGGACTCGCTACCTTCATCAAAAGCAATCCGATGATTACCGCGATATAACTCACACCGTTTGCAAAAAAGCACCAGCCTTCACCGATCTTCGCTACCAGAATTCCCGCAATCGCCGGACCTATGACGCGAGCTCCATTGAACATCGAGGAATTAAGAGCGATCGCGTTCATGAGGTCATCTTTGCCGACCATATCCACCAAAAATGACTGCCGTCCGGGGATATCAAACGCATTCACTACGCCGAGCAGAGCAGCCAGCACGAAAATGTGCCAGACCTGAACCCTATGCAGCAGCGTCAGCGCTGCAAGAATAAGCGCGAGAAGCATAGACGCATTCTGAGTAGCGATCACGATATAACGCCGGTTATAGCGATCCGCAGCAATTCCTCCAAGAGGAGCAAACATGAATACCGGAATCTGGCTGGCAAACCCTACCGAACCAAGCAGTAAAGCTGATCCGGTCAATCGGTACACGAGCCACGACTGGGCAACGCTCTGCATCCACGTGCCGACCAGCGAAATTAGCTGGCCGCTGAAGAAAAGTTGGAAATTGCGATGACGTAAGGCGCGCCAGGCCACTTGCCAGCGCGAAAGCTCGCCGTTCGGTGCTTCGTCCGGCCTGGCCGGCAGCGTATTTTCCGTCTCGCCTGATTCGCGCATTCTTCGTTTTTGATGAAGCCGACTCTCCCTAAATACAAACTATAACTGGGATCTTTTCCTGATTTGCTTAAAGAATGGTGCAAAGTTGGGACATTTCATGCCGATCGGGCTCCGAAAAGTCTTATCAGTTGATTTTTTGGCTTCCCTGATCAGCGAGACTGAGTTAAAGTGTGTCTTGGCTTGCCCGGCGGTTCCGTATAAGGAAGGCACGCGACCATGAACACTCCCTCGGTTGCTGTTGAACGCCGCATTGGACAGCGTTTCGCCTTTAACCTCCCGGTCTCTCTCCGCGAAGTCTCAACATCCTTATCAGGCTTAGGATTTACGCACGACGTGAGTTCTCGTGGAGTATTTCTGTTCACGGAGATGGGTTTGCGCGAAGGAACGGAAATCGAACTTACACTGATGATGCCCTCAGAGATCACCTTGGGCGAAAGCATGCGTGTTCGGTGCCGCGGTCGGATTTTAAGAGTTTTGAAGAGCACCGACAAAATCATAGACGCAGGTAACAACCATACGGTCGACAACAAGATCGGCGTAGCTGTGTGCCTGAGCAACTATGAGTATCTTCCCGAAATGGAAGACGGCTCGGTCGAATTTCGACGAATTTCCCCGCTTCACCACTCCTTCGAACCAGAGCAGAACACGGTCCCGTCATCGGAGCACCCGCGCGTTCCTCATTAACACTCGCTCTCGCGCTCTCGTGAAAACCGGCACGGGACGGTGCGGTTAACAGTTTGGCTTATCCCAACAGCGTTAGTTCTTTTGAATGGTTCGCAGCTTCCCAATTCAGTTGGCTTTCGCTTAGAATGCTTATCACTAGTGCGGACTCGTTTGGGGAGTAGTTCTTCTGTGCGCCAGCTTGTGGAGTCTTCGTTGTTATGGTTCGCTGCTTTTTCTCCCCCGCGTGAGTTGAGGGTAAGCAGGCTCCAAGCCCGTTACCTAGGTCACTTGGCGAAGGGTACTGCCTCTTTCTAACATGCAGACACCAAGAGAAATCAGCGAGAACCGCACCATGCATGGGATCGCAGTAGCCCTCCTTACCGAAGACCGGGAACATCTATCCGAGTTGCAGCGTCGCTTGGAGACTACGGGCTTGTCCCGCATCGTATTCAGTCATACGGGCTTCCCCTCGGGGCCTACCGACGCTGTCCTCCGCCAGATTCAGGATTCACGCGCGGAAGTCGTGGTTGTCGATATTGCTGCCGAAAACGCGCAGGCGGCCGTTCGCGCTATCGAACAGCTTCAGGCGAACACGCTACAGCTCGCGATATTTGCCTGCGGCGGCATGACGCAGCCCACAATCATCGTAGCCGCGATGCGCGCGGGGGCCTGCGAATACCTGGACTATAACGCTGGAGCCGAGCCGCTTCTCGAAGCGCTCACCCGTTTTAGTTCCAGCCGTACACGCAGCCGTAGCACCGGCGGCAAGGGTCGCGTTTTTACTTTTCTCAGCGCCAAAGGGGGCGCCGGCGCCACTACCGCAGCCGTGAATACTGCACTGGCCTTGCAGCAGGCTCACGGTAATGTGGTGCTGGTGGATTTCGCTCCAGTGGGCCATGCGCAATTGCATCTCAACCTTCGCCCCAGCTTCGGCGTACCGGACGCGTTAGAAAATCTGCACCGTCTTGATGCATCGTTGCTTGAGGGGTTGATGACCACTGCCAAGGATGGATTGCATCTGCTGGCCGGTCCGCAGCAGCCGTATCCTTCTGTACCAACTCCAGCCGAATTGGCCCGCCTTTTCGATCTCCTGGTGAATCATTATCGCTATGTGGTGGTCGATGCCTCGAGCCGGCTCGATTCTACGACTCATTTGCTCTCCGATCTCTCTAACGCCGTTCTGCTCGTAGCTCAAACTGACGTAGTTTCGCTGTGGAGCGCGGGGCGAATCCACGCGTTTCTGGAAGAAGGAGCAGGCCGCAACCGCCTGCGAATGGTTCTGAATCGCTACAAAAAGATCCCTGGCTTCAGCGACGAAGATGTGGAGCACTCCACGCACTGCAAGGTTTTGTGGAAAATACCCAACGCGTTTCAGGCAATTTCCCCCGCGATTGATCATGGCACGCCCGTCGTCTTGCAGAAAAACCAGGAAGTCAGCCGATCCTTCTGCGGACTAGCCGAGGCTCTGGCAGAGGCGCCCACGGCCGACGGTGGAATCGATCTCGTCTATGGCCAGGAAAAGGGCGATAAAAGGAAAGCGGTCAGCCGTTTAGTAGTCAATCCAGCACGCGCAGGACAGTAATCCACCGCACCCTTTTCACGCGCCACAACAAGACTCCCTTTGCCGCAATGGCCTTCCGGCTCGCTCGCCCATTTTGATTTCCGTCTAAAATGGTGCGATGGACGAAGTGCTGGAGATTATTCCGGAAGAAATCAACGCACCGCCTGTCGAACTTCGCCTAACGATAGAACCTGAGCCATCGTTCCGCTCCTTTCTCCGAAATCTTCAGGATCTGTTCCGCGCCGAACCAGAGGTTGTTTCTTATCCTGGATCTCCTGGCGTTTTCTGGCCAGACGTCTTCGTCCGGAGCGAGCTTCCCTGGAAGAGATTCTTCGAATCTACCTTGTGTCACATCTTCGCGGTCGTCTTACTTTTGAGTCTGTCGCGATTTCTGGTGCTGCAGCCCCAAATCATTTCACGGCCTATATTCCAGCACGCCGATGTAATTTACTACGGCCCCTCAGAGTACTTACCGCCGCTTGATACCCACCACGAGGCTCCGGCCGCTTTCCGGAAAGCCGATCCTGAAATCGCCCAACAACCCATTATTTCCGTGCCGCCCGAGGCAAGCAATCATTCGCAAACAATCGTCACGCCGCCCAAAATTCGATTGCAGCATGACGTACCGTTACCGAACATCGTGGCATGGTCGCACAAGCCGGAAATGCCGATCGCACCCGCACCGGTGATTGCCGCGTCGCAGATAACACGCCTCACACCGCGGATACAGGAAACCGTCATTACTCCGCCGCCGGTTCAGATGGAGCGAGACTTCACATCGCAGAAACCAATTGCAGTTCCCGAGCCTTCAGTGATCGCGCCAGCACCCGAACTATCAGGCAATGCGAACCGCCGTTTTGGCGACATCAATATTGCTTCGAGTGTGATCGCCCCCGCTCCGCAGCTTCCTGTGGACGCACAACGCACAGCAGATACTCGGCGTCCATCAGCCACACCGGGATCCCCTCAAGTGATCGCGCCGCCTCCATCCATTTCAGCAGCGAGGGGTTCACGCGCTGAAAAAGACATCATCGCGTTGAGTCTGCATCCTGCCGTGGGCCCTCCGCCAAGTGCCGTGGCAGGCAATAGACGTGGTGCTTTCGCCGCGAACCCCAAAGGTCGGGCAGGTGCGAGCGGCGATCCGGGAAATAATGGCACTAAACCCAGCGCAAGCGGCAGCGGCGTTGGTAAGGCTAAAGCTGGCGAGCTGCCTTTGGGACTTTACGTGGGCAAGAGTTCGAATCCCGGCTCGACGATAGTAAATCCGAAGTTGCTTGCCAACGCCCGGCCACCGCGGATCGAACGCGCAGTTCCTTCAGGTGAGACGAATATCTCCGCAGCGGAGCGCGCAGTTTTCGGCCCCCGCAAGATCTACTCGCTGAGCCTTAACATGCCAAATCTGAATTCCGGCGGAGGCAGTTGGATCATCCGCTTCGCCGCTTTGAAGCCCGATTCCGACGGCGTCCGCCCTTCTCCTGACAATTCTCCTGCCGGCGATCTCTCCTCGCCTGTGGCAACGCGCAAAGTTGATCCTGCCTATCCCTTGGAATTGATGCGGCAGAACGTGGCCGGAACAGTCATTCTCTACGGCATCATCCGCGCCGATGGAACGGTGAGGGACGTGCGTGTTCTTCGTAGCGTGGATGACCGCCTTGATCGCTTCGCCAGCGATGCGATCTCCAAATGGCAGTTCCAGCCGGCCACCAGAAATGGCACGGCGGTCGATGTGGAGGCGACGTTCTGGATTCCCTTCCGGCCAGTGCGAACTCAGACAGGCTTTTGAACAACCAACAAGTCTCTGAGCATTCCGTCTACTTTCCCGCAGCACCCTTCTTTTTTTCCAGAGCGCTGTATATAACGGGGTCGGCGCAGATTTCGTAATAGCAGCGCTCGCTCCATCCCTGAACCGAGAAATCTTCCGGATTCACCTGCGGGATACGGCTCTCGCGAACAACAATCTTGCGGAATATGTCCCGGTCGACGGGAACCGTGCCGCTCGAAAGCTTGTACTCGCCTTTGTCGGAGGCCAGTGATGACGGAAGTTTGACCACAAGCGGCACAAGAGAAATCTCCTGCTGCAACTTTCGGAACGCCGCTTCGTTCATTCGAATGCCGCCCAGGTTGAAACTAAGAAGAGAATCCTCGGGATTGGCGGATGGTGATCGGTTTGCAGTTTCGAAGACATAAACATGGAATGGCCCAGCCTGCGATTCCATGGCCTTGCGCGCGTGTTTATTGCAGGAAGAAAGGCGGTCGCTGTCGTTGAGAGCTTCCGAAATCATAATCTGGTGCTCGCCGTCCATCAGATAGAGTGGGGCCGCTTCCTGCAGCGTGATCCCGATTCCAAGTTCGAGTCCGGGCATGCCCGAGCGCTGCATCAATTCGTTATATCCGCGCACGATTTCGATCATCTCGCGCGCCAGTACGCAGGCCCGGCTCACGGCCAGTCCGGGTTCATCTTCGCGCTCAAGTATGGCCAGAATGATTGCATCGCCTTCTAAGAAGACCTTCTGCGCCCCATACTTACTCAGGAGCTTGTTGACCGGATCGTAAAAATTCAGGCTGAAATAGGATGCAGGATTCAGTCCTTTTTCCATCAGTGTACGAGTCAGCCGAGTCGAATCGCGCACGTCGGCCTTGAGCACCACATGCCGCAGCACGCGCACTTCTTCTGGTTTATCAGGCTGTTCATCAGTCAGAAGAAATTCGTAGAGCGTGCCGTTCATGCGGGAAAGCTCGCGCAACTTGTCAGTCGCAATTAAGTTCACCGAATCGAGCGCGGAGTTCAACACCTCCAGCCGGCGCAGGTCACGGTGATAATGAGAAAAATCCTGCAGGAATCGCGCCGCAACCTTGGCTCGCTCAGCGCCACGGCACCCAGCCACCTTGGCGACCGCCGCGTACAAGCTGGCAGGCGAGAGCTTGCCATGCTCTTGAATCATGCGTTCAACCCGGTCGCATTCCGGACGCGAAATTAAAGCATTCCTCAACTGCTGCGGATTAATGCGCGGCGCAAACTCACTGAGCAGAGGGACAACGTGATACGAGGCGATGGCGCACTCCATCACCTGCTCATCTTCGAGCAGCCGCACCCAGCGGGCGAGCCGCTCCTGCTGCGCTGCGCCCTCGGGAGTGGACTCATCCGGAGTACCGGTGCCAACCAGAGTGCGAGAATTTTCCGGCGCGCAGAGCCAGGAGTCGATCGTCTCGGTGTTGATTTCGTCTCCATACAGCGAGCGGATGAAGCCCCACACGACATCCTGAATGCGCGGATACCGATCCGGGTCGCGATCCCAGTTTCCCAGCATGACGTAGTGTTCCGCGCAAAGGTAGTCGTCGCGACCGTCCTCGGAAAATGCCAGCCGATTCACGAAAAGGCCGTATCCAGAAAGACGAGTGGCGTCATCTCCTTCTTTCGGATCTCCAAACAGCGACCTGCGGGTTCGGGTCAATGTCTCTTTTTCAATTTCGCGCAGCGTCTCAAACAATGCCTGACCGGTCTTGCGCAAAATGATTTTCTTGCGGACCTGGAAATTCGCCACGCGGTCCCGATACTCGACCGCTTTGCTTTGTCTTAATCCTTCATAGCTTTTAAGCAGCACTCTGCATCGCTCAAGCACCTGGGCAAATTGCTGATTCATCTCTGCCCGCAACAATTTTGTGACTGCGAGCCGCACCAGCAGATCAACCGAAACGTTCTCTTCCTTCTTCGCTCGATTCAACGCTGCCAGATGCAGTTCCGCCAGCATCGGCTTCCATTCCGTCGAGTCAGATCCCGCCTGCTTGCGAGCTGCTACAGCCGTTCTCATCCACGATGGCGCCTCATTTCGCGTAGGAGCCTCTGCCGCAAATAAACCCTCCAGCTCCCCAAAACGGATAACCAGCCGCATGATGTGGCCTTTGGTTGCCTCTAAAAAGCGCGGGCTCAGCGAGACATCGTGCCGCAGGTTGTCGACTCCTACAGCGAGGCCTTCGAGCAAAAGTGTCGGAGTCGCCGCAACGAGTTCCGGAGGCGGCAACTTGTCGGGCTCTTTGCCCAGTCGAAAGATGGGGATGCGTGGCATGTGCGGATAAGTTGAACTGTTTCGAAGTTACTGATTACACATGTACATCGAGGCTAGCATGGGCACCAGCGGGGTAAAAGTTACCTCGGTTATCGTGTGTGGATGGGTGAGGCAGTAACAAGTTGCGGGCGGATTCGCCTATTACCGATTTTCCCCCTTCGCAAGGCTAAATCCCATGGTACGATCGCTGCCTGTTTGTTCCCCCTCGCAGAACAAAGCCACTCGCAGAAGTCCGAAATTCGAGGATCACCATGGCTTTTTCATCACGTTTATGGGTCCGGTTGGCGACCACGATGTTTATCTACCTCGGCCTCGCGTTGCCCACGCAGGCACAATTTGAAACGCGGGCTACAACCACGCTCCCCCAGGGAGCGGATTGCATCGCCCTCGGCGATTTTAACAATGACGGCAAACCTGACCTCGTGGTCACGGATGATAATGGCTTCACAGTGTCGCTCGGGAACGGCGATGGAACTTTCCAGAAGGCTATCTTCCACAGCACGCAGTTGTCCTACTCTCTCGCCGTTGGCGACTATAACAACGATGGAAATTTGGATATCGTAGTTGCCAATCTTGACCCCCACTCGGTCGATGTGTACCTCGGCAATGGCGACGGAACATTCAAGAAGCCCATCAGTTCGGATACGACCGAGGGATCCTATTTTGTGACAACCGGAGATTTCAACAACGACGGGAAGCTGGATATCGCAGTGATTGACCCCCCATACATAAGCGTTCTTCTTGGCAACGGCAACGGAACCTTCCGTGCGCCGAGCGACAACAATTCTTTCGTGGGCGCGTTGTGGCTTGCGGTAGGCGACTTTGACAAGGACCACAAGCTAGACGTAATCGCTACTAGCGAGTTCGGGTCGAGCTATAGCCTCGGCGTTCTGGCAGGTAATGGTAACGGGACCTTGGAAGACGCGATTGTTACGCCGCTCGAGTATGTGCCCGCCGGCGTTGCCGTTGGCGACCTCAACGGGGACGGCAATCTTGATGCGGTCGTCGGGGACGACCTGGACGGACTTGCGGTGCTGCTCGGCGAGGGCGACGGTAGCTTTCAGGCCCCCGTTTATTACAACACGAGCGGTCTGGGCGGCGGCTACGTAGTGTTGTCCGATATGAACCGGGACGGCAAGATCGACGCCCTCGTGCCAAGTGGTCCGCCGGGCCTGGATGTTTTCTGGGGAAATGGCGACGGAACCTTTCAGATTCCCCAAGGGTTCGGTTCACCCGAAGGAGGCCTGCCAGCGGTGAGCGACCTGAACGGAGATGGTCTTCTTGACGTGGTTATGGCGAGTGCTGACTTCGGGACGGTTTCGATGCTGAACACAGGGGCGGTAAGTTTCTCTCCAACTACTGCGCCGCTCGCCTTCCCGGTACAGCCGATCCATACGACCAGTCCACAACAGACGCTAAGGCTCACTAACAACGGGATCTCGGCACTTTCGATCAGCTCGCTTAAGATAAGCGCGGGAGTTTTTCAGATGAAAGACTCGTGCGGCAGTTCGCTCGCAGCTGGGGCAAGCTGTTCGATCAGTGCCACCTATAGACCCAAAAGCGCGGGCACGCAAACAGCTCTGGTTACAATCATCGATAGCGCGTCGTCGCAGCCCCAGTTCGTCGAGCTAACGGGCAGCGCGACGGTCATCAAACTTTCGCCGACCGGCATGAATTTCGGCAACCAGAAGGTCGGGAAGAAGAGCGCGCCGCAAACGGTGACTGCGAATAACGTGGGGGCGACGGCGATCACTTTTAGCAGCGTCGGAGTCACGACAACCCAGAAGGACTTTTCGGCCACTGGCAATTGCACCGGGCACGCGATCCAGCCGGGCAACAGCTGTCAAATGTCCGTAACTTTCGACCCCACCAAGACAGGCAAACGTACTGCGGACCTCTACTTCAATCTGCCCGTCGGATCTATCAGCCCCGCGCCCGTCGCGCTTTCGGGAACGGGAGATTAAGAGACCCGCCAGCGCAGACCTACTGGGCTTTCATTCTCGCGGCCTCGAACTCATCGCCTTTCTGCCAACCCACAAGCCGCGGCAGGCTCGCCGCTTCCCATCCCAGGGCAAACCCGAAACGCGCCATCGCCGAATCGCCGGTGAAATCCATCTCCGGACGATACTCATCGCTCGGCTGGTGATAGTGATTCTGCGTGTAGTCTTTATCCTGCGCGATTCCCCACGCTTCATCATGGCCTTTAAACTTCATGCCCTCGTTGATGGAGAACGATGGAATGCCCACACGCGCCAGGCTGAAATGATCGGAACGATAGAAATGTCCAGCCTCGGGCCGCGCGTCGGGACGAATCGCAAGTCGAAACTCTTTCGCAGTCGCCTGCACCCATGGATAGAAGGTTGTCCTCTCTGCGCCGGAGACTTCGACTTCTTCGGGCGCGCCACGAGGCTGCACATCGTCATAGTTCAGATCGAGCGCAATCTTCCCCGCAGGAATCGGCGGGTGCTGACCCAAATATTCCGACCCCAGCAATCCCTGTTCCTCCGCCGTAACCGAAGCGAAGATGATCGAGCGGCCCGGCCGATCCTTCGCCACGCTGAACGCCCGCGCCAGTTCGAGCAGAATGCCACAGCCGGTAGCATTGTCGGCCGCGCCGTTGTAGATGTTGTCCCCCGGCATATCGGGCCGAATGCCGAGATGATCGTAATGAGCCGTGTACATGACGGCCTCATCTCTGAGTCTCTTATCCGAACCCGGCAGCATCGCCACCACGTTATTCGACTCGAAATTCCGCACCTTGCTCACCAGGTGTGCCTTCAGCTTCGCACCCAGATCGACCGGGTGAAAATCCCTTGTTCGCGCCTCCGCCATCATCTTTTCGAGGTCCATTCCCGAAGCCGCCGCCAACTTCTTTGCTACATCGAGCTGCACCCAGGACGCAACCTTGAGCGCAGGCCCCTCCCGCTTCAAATATGACTTCTCGCCAGAGTTCGAGTTCCGCACCACCTCCCACGGATAGCTCGCCATCTCAGTCTGATGAATCAGGATCACGCCCAGCGCGCCCTTGCGCGCAGCTTCTTCATACTTGTATGTCCAGCGTCCGTAGTAAGTAAGCGCCTTGCCCTTAAAGAATTTAGGGTCGTCCGAAGGCGGCTCGTTCACCAGCATCAGCAAAACCTTGCCATGCACATCCACGCCTTTGTAATCGTCCCAGTTGTACTCAGGCGCTTCGATTCCATAACCGACGTACACGATATCGGCATCCACATCCGACTCGGTTTGCTGTGTCTGATCGTAAGCGACGTATTCATCGAGCGGCTTCAGGTTCATCACGCCGCCCTGTTTCGGCACCAGCGTAAACTGTGTTTCCGGCAGCGTGGTAATTCCGACCAGTGGAACCTTCTGCAGATAAGAACCGTTATCGCCCGCGGGCTTGAGCCCATACTCGGCAAACTGTGTAGCGATATACTCAGCCGCAATGTCGCCGCCGCGCTGTCCTGTGCCGCGTCCTTCGAGAAGATCGTGAGACAGAAATCGGACGTGCCAGCGGACATGATCCGGGCTGATGGTTTCCATTGCGGCAAAAGCCCCCGACGGCAGGCGCACGGAGACCGATTCGCGGCTCGCCGCTCCGGGTACGGGAACTGGATCCGGCCCACCCTCAGCCCACGCCAATAGGCTGGCTGCGCTGATCACGACGCTGAAAAACTTTCGAACTTTCGCTCCCATAAAACCGTTCTCTCCCACAGCATTATGGCAACACTAATATCTCAGGAAATGCCGGTCGAAGGACCGACTGCATTGTAACGGACAAAACCTGGGGCAAACCTGCACCACAGGCCACTCGGTCCTAAGCCTATCCGCCAGGCCTAAGGATGTACATTGCGGCACGGCCTTTCGGGGCTTTGGAATGCATCGACTGGTCGTCCCGCGACCGCGGGACTAATTCTTCGACCCTCAACCCGCGCGGAAATCTCGCACATCTTCGCCCGGCTGAAAAATGGCCGCGGGAGATGTCTGTCCTGCCTCCGCCATCTTGCGGTTGATGGCGGAAAAATCCGCTTTTACCCAACCGACGCTTGAGATCTCAATTTCGGCATCCTGCCCGATCCAGAAAATGCTCGGCACGTTCGTCAATCCGTAGGCATTTGAAACCGGATACTTCTCGGTATCATCGAGCAGCACCGGAAATGTCACTCCGAATTCTTTGATGAACGCAGCCGTCTCCCTGGGACCGTTCTGCGAAACTCCGAAAATGCGCACGGTCTTGTGACCGTGAGCCTGCTCCAGGCGCTCGAGGAACGGGAAGGCATACTGGCATGTCGGACACGACACCTTGAAGAACGCCAATACGATTGGAGAGTTGGCCAATTCCTCGCGCAAAGCAAATCGCCTCCCATCCATTGCCCTCAGCTCAAAGTCTGGTGCCTCCGTCCCAACTGTCAACGCCGCCATCAATCACCCTCCGGTTCGCAATCGAAGAACTCGCTGCTCATGCCGAGAATTCTCGCCATCCTCTTATTTTAGATGACCCGCATCAACTCGGCGACGCGTGGACGATCCCAAATCAGAGAATCGAGGCTGCGCGAAGGATCTTTCGTGCCAACCCTGTGAGTGCGATGCGGTTCAACCTCTGGACTGGAATCCATTTGCCAGGATTCGACGTCACCGCTGGCTTGTTCCAAACCTTAACGGTGTAATCGGTAACCGTGATCGAATGGCGGAGACGAAGGAATGCCTTCCCTTCGCCGTTCTTGCCCGTGATCTCTTGCAGTTCCCACATCCCCGCCATCAGCGAGGCGTTACGCGGCCGCTGCACGAGAAATATCTCTTTAGTATCGGAATGCCCGTTTCGCATGTCGAGCGCGTAGTGAACTTCGCATTTCTTCTGCGGCATGGCCTTACGCAAGGGAGGAAACTCGCCGCGAGTGCGACATGGCTCGTAAATTGGGCAAGTCAGACACGCGGGGGTCCGCGGAGTGCACACAGTAGCTCCCAACTCCATCATCGCCTGATTGAAATCCCCGGGCCGCGCCGGATCGAGCATTTCATTTGCACGATTCCACATCTCGTCGCCAGCCAAACTCTTGCCCACCAGCCGCTGTAGGACTCGTTCCACATTTCCGTCGACGACGGCGACAGGTTCGCCGAAAGCAATGCTGGCAATCGCCGCTGCCGTATAGCGGCCAATTCCAGGCAAGTTCTCCAACTCTTTCGAACTCTGGGGGAATTTTCTTCCATACTTACGCACGATCATCTTCGCCGCAGCATGCATCATTCGCGCCCGGCGGTAGTACCCCAAACCGCTCCATGCCGCCAGAACTGTGGCCTGCCGCGCAGCCGCCAGCTTCTCCACAGAAGGAAACCGTCGCAGGAACTCGACATAATGCTCGATCACGGCTGCAACCCGTGTCTGCTGCAGCATGACCTCGGAGATCCAAACGCGGTAGGGATCGCGATCAGCGCGCCAAGGCAGATCTCGGCGGTGCAAGCTGTACCACGCCAGCAGGACTTCGGCGAAGCCTGTCGTTTTCTTTTCCGGAGCCGTGAAAAGTCGGCGTGGGATTGGATTCAAGGGCGGCAACAGAAAATCGCTAGGTCAAGCCATGTTCGACAAATGGGTTTCGTACACGTACTGTACCGTATCTGCGTCCGTGCTCAAAGTCTTCCGATAGAATTTCGGAAATCCCATACCGTTCCGCATAAGCCCACAGGTGAGCATCAAACCATGACAGCCGGTACGCCGCCATTCCGCGTAAAGCCAGGCGAAAAACGTGCTCATCCGGATAGAGCACCGGAAATTGCGCCATATACTCTTCCGCCTGCCGGGTAGCGTTCTCCTGGCTCATTAGGGATGTCGAGCCCCGAACTCGCGTGACAGACCTCACAAACTCCACGAGCGCCTGGTGCGGAATGTGCAATTCGCCGGACGCTTGCCCGCGCCGAAGCACATCTTGGGCAGCAACGCGCTTGGCAAAATCCCGCGAATCGCAGCGATAGACGAGGATGTTAGTGTCGACGAGGGAAGCCACGGTCTTCATAAAGTTCTTCGCGCGTCCAGCCCCGAGTTTCCCGCGTAGTATGCGTCCCCTTGGCCTTTGCTTCCTTGAGTTGATCCCGTTGAAGTTCGTCCAGCCATTTGGTGTTAGCGTCAAACAACTCAAGTCTCTCTTCCGTCGACAACTCCTGACCGGCTTTCGCTTTTCGACGAACCAATTCCACTCGAATACTCTCGCCCGCGGGAATCCACTCCAGCTCATCTCCAGGACGGATGCCGTACTGGTCGGCAATCACCTTCGGCACCGTCAGTTGCAGTTTGGAAGTCACCTTGGGCATGTCCTTACTGTAGCAAGGATAGCATCCTTACTTCAACCTTACCGAATTTCCGGTAGTGGACCAGTTTCATTTTCCACAGCCTCGCTTTAGCATCCCGACTATGCCATCATAGAAGCCATGGCGAACTCAAGTGTTCCTAAGAAACGAAAAAAGCCAATGAGGGTGACCGGCGGTAAGAATCCGAATCGAAGGCTCTCAATATTCGCAGGTCCGCATAGCGGTCGAATCCATATCGACCTCTGCCTCACAGCCGCCGAGGAAAATGCTCTCCGCAAACTCTTGGATTCAGGAAAAAAGTGATCGGCAAGGGCAAACGTCCGCGCGACCCCAACCAGCTCGCCGCTTGGACCGTCGCTGTCTCTACGGGGCAGATTCCAGAACCTGAGCCGGACATTCCCAACGTGACCGCGAGTGCACCACCCGCTAACATATCCGAGTACATGGCGGCCATAGGCCGCAAAGGCGGTCAGATTGGCGGGAAGCGCCGCCTCAAGACCATGACCAAGGCCGAGCGCAGTAAAGTAGCAACTAAGGGCGCTAAGGCGCGTTGGAAAAATCACAAATAAACGTGGTATTCTTCGCGCAATGCTTTTGATGTCTTTCCCGCAGCCACAATCTTATCTAAAGTCACCTTGCTCATTCGTGCGCGAGGTCGTATCGCCCCAGCGTCAATAGCTGCTTGCAGTTTTACGGCTGCCTCGGGCGTTACTTTTTTAGCATCGCCATACGCAACAAAAGACCTTTTGCTGATAAACGGGTGATTTCCGGGCAGCAGTTCGCAGTCTCTTCCCGCCCTAAACTCATCTCCCGTAATGTTTACGATTATGAATTCCCGGTTCAGGGCAGGATTAGAGATGACCACCCACAAGTGGCCGCCTTCGCCCATGACGAATGTATCGCCGAGCTCCATAATCGAGTCGCGGGAAAACTTAGTGGGCCGACCCAAGCAAGCAATTGAGTAATCTCAGTTCCTCGTTTGCGTGTTCGAGTTTCCTGATTTCCTCTTCTGTTTTGTGGGCGATGCGGAGAATCTGGCTGGGGTCTATAGGGGAAGAACTGTGACCGGGGTCAGTCCATTCAGGACAATTATCGTGGAACCAAGTCGAAACCTTGATGCCTCGAATGTTGTTAATAGTCTCTCGGGATTTCTCCAGTACTTCCTTCTCTCGCTCTGACAAAGGGCCTTCCAGGGAGCCGCTTTTTAAGGAGATGGTGTTCCCCTCACGTTTGATTGCGGCATCCCACAGTTTCAAATTGAGCGCTGAGCCGCTGCCCTTCATTAGATCGTATATGTGGCTGACAATTGGGCCACTGGGTAGGGATGACAACTCGTCGCCAGTAATCGAGTTTCCCCAACAAATCAAGGCAGTTCGATCAGCATAATAGAGTTTTTTCACCAAGAAAAACATGCTATCCCGGCCACCTTGACGCTGCAAGATGAAGGACGAAGCCGCAATTGCCTTTCGAATGTCGAAGTCTAAGAGCATAGAAGAAAAAGCGAACCCGTCCCTGCTGTAATGCTATCAGAGCAGATCGTTGAATGGAAAGTATCATAACCGTTACTATTTATTTGACATGCTAAAGCAGCTTTGGTATAAGGGTAAGTATGAATTGCCTAGACAATACGACCCGCGCCAAAGTCGTAGGTTGCCTGATCGAAGGTTGCTCCGTTCGCGCAACGGTACGCATGACCGGAGTTTCCAAAACTACGGTTATGAAACTGGTTGCCGATCTAGGAGCCGCTTGCGCTGTCTACCATGACCGTTATGTGCGCAACTTGAAAGTGCGCCGACTCCAAGCGGACGAAATATGGCAATTCGTTGGAGCCAAGGCAAAGAACACCAGCTCAGAAAAGAAGCAGGAAGGGTGGGGCGACGTTTGGACGTGGATTGGAATCGACGCGGATACCAAACTGGTTGTTTCGTACCTTGTGGGCGGACGGGATGCGGGATGGGCAATGGATTTTATGAACGATTGCGCTAGCCGCATCAAGGGCCGCGTGCAAGTCACGACAGACGGTCACAGGGGATACCTTGAGGCAGTTGAAGGCGCATTCGGAATGGATTGCGACTACGCCATGCTGCAAAAGATTTACGGCGCTCCCGCAGAGAACCACGCCCGCTATTCTCCAGCGAAATGCATTGGCTGCGATATGAAAGTAGTCAGCGGCAATCCAGACCCCAAGCATGTCAGCACCAGCTATGTTGAACGCCAGAATCTCACGATGCGTATGCACATGCGCCGCTTTACCCGCCTGACCAATGCCTTCAGTAAGAAAGTAGACAACCACGCGCACTCCGTCGCGTTGCATTACATGTTCTATAACTTTTGCCGGATTCACCAGACATTGAAGGTCACGCCAGCAATGGAAAGCGGCCTCACTGATCACGTTTGGACTCTTGAGGAATTGTGCTCGATTCTGCCAAAGCCGACCGTCAAGGCTTCCACGATTGGCAGCGATCTAGTACGCAAGGCGCTAGGCGAAAGCGCCTAAGTTAGCCTTATCGGCTGTCTACAGATTTCATCCACTATCTGATCTGTAACTTTCGGGCTGACTCTATCTTCCCAAATGCGCCTTGCGGTTGGCTCCAGTTCTGGTGACATATGGCATAGTGTCGAGCCGTGGTTTCCCGCACATATAAACGTGTGCCTCCCCGCTCCGGCTTTTTCCGCCATGAACTTCGCAAACAAAAGACTGACGAGTGTTTTCTCCAGAGTGCAAGCGCGGCTCTGCTCAAGCTGGAACAGCAGACTATCAGCCGCATACTTGCCGGAGCCAACCGAACAGAATCCAGGAACGTCATAAGTGCAGTCTGCCCCAGGCTCAGATACAGTGAACAAATGCGGTTCTTTCCTTGCGTCGAATCCGAACGCCAAAAATTCCCAATCGCCTCTTATCTGGTCCATTCGAGACATTAAGGCTTCCGATTCCTTTTCGCTGAACCGTGTCGCTTTCGTATCCAAAAAAGTCCGCATGTCCATGCCGAACGCGCCCAAGACTTGATCTGCTCTCATCTCTGTGAGGTGTTGTTGATAGGCACGCTTAAGACAGGACCGCGCAACCCGAAGTGTGTTGTCACGATTCGTGAAGTATTGCTCTGCGCGCTGAACAATCGGAATGCATTGGGTAATGTCATCTGCTGCCCACATGACATTCCAGTCTTTTGCTAAGGCACTCATCTTCACCGTGTTGGCATCGGCAGAGGACATCAGCCCGTGTATCATCGTGTCCGAAACGGTAACGATTTCATTGCCCAGCGTGATTGCGGCGATGCAGACGGTCATAGCCTTTGGCTTGCGTATAGGCTGTCTGCCACCAAGTATTTCCCGCTTTGGCGGCAATAAGCGCGGACGGGATTTGCGGTGGAAACGAGGTAGGAGCGGCCTACTGGCTAGCATCCTAGCACCGCCCCTGTGGAAAATGAAACTGGCCCACTACCGAATTTCCGTTTCGCATTCCCATGACCGCAGCGGAAGGTGCCGGGCACGACATTGACCCCGACCTTCTGCGCAAGAAATAATAATGTTACTAACCGCCGTCTGCCAAACGCACTTGCGACCAGCGAGGAGCACTATGGATAATTTCAACCGCAAGGTGGATGACACGTCCGCGCGCGTCAGCAAAGCCGTCGCCGACGCCGCCGATCGCATCGAGCGGGAGATTCCCGAATTCATCAAGTATCTGAACGACGAAGTCGTTCCCACCGTCCGCCAGCACTCGACCAAAGCCCTGCGCACCGCCAGCGAGAAACTCCGCGAGCTCGCCGATTACATGGAGAATCAAAAAGCTGCGCAGAAATGACCGGCAGGAGCCAATCTTCTATCCATAAAGCAGGGCCTCTCGTCCTGCTCATCATCCTGTCTGCGAGTTGCGGGCACCCAAAGCAGGCACAAGTAAGTGTGCCGCCTCCGCCGCCGATGGCTCCGGAGTCGTCTCCTGCAAATCCAAATTCCCTCCCAGAGGGCGCCACTCCAAGAGACCGCTTACCGACAAACGGTTCGAGCGAAGGTGACCTGGCTGAGCCCACGATTCCCTCCGGCGCCAGACCGGTCGAAACGGAAACCGGCCTCGCCAGTTGGTACGGCCCTCCCTATCACAATCGCAAGGGATCGAATGGTGAAATCTACAACATGCATGCCATGACTGCGGCCCATCGCACCTTGCCCCTGGGATCGATTGTGCGCGTCACCAATCTCAAGACCGGCCACACAGCGCTGGTCCGTATCACCGACCGTGGGCCTTTCATTCCCGGCCGCATCCTCGATCTCTCGCTCGCCGCCGCACGCAAGCTGGATGTCTACTTGCCCGGCACAGCAGAGGTCAGGGTCGAAGTGATGCAAACACCCGAGCCTATAGGAACGGGAGGAAAATGGGCGGTGCAAATCGGTGGTTTTCCGCACGAGCACGACGCGCGCAAATTAGCGGATCACCTTACGCGCCGCTATCGCACGGCCAAGGTTCTGTGTTTCCCCAGCCCGGTGGGCGACTGGTGGGTGCGCGTGAGAGTACTTGATGACGATCGTCAGCGCGCGCAGCGACTCATCGCGGAAACAAAGACGCCGGAAGGTGCAGTCTTCCTCGTAAGGCTGGATTAGTGCCAAGGCACCGCTGACAATGCAACGTCTGGATGATATCTTCGCCTATGTGAATCCACAAACCTTAGATCCCACAAGCAGCTGTCTTTTTTGCCGCATTATTCGCGGCGAAATTCCCGGCAAAAAAGTTTACGAGGATGAGCACGTCTTCGCCTTCGAAGACATTACCCCGCAGGCGCCCACTCACGTCCTCATCGTTCCGAAAAAACACTTCGCGGGATTAAAAGAAGCGCAGGCCGAAGATGCCCAGCTGATCGGCCGCTGCCATCTCGCGGCAGCCGAGATTGCGCGCCGCCGCAACATTGAGCATGGATACCGGACGGTGACTAACGTCGGCCCCGGAGCAGGGCAATCCGTATTTCATCTGCATGTTCACCTGCTAGGCGGGCGTTCCCTGGCGTGGCCGCCAGGATAAAGCAGCCGCATCTACGAAACTGGCTATTGCACCGCGGGATTTTCTTCTTCCGGAGCTCCATGCCGGCGCAGCAATTGCGGAAGGTTCTGGGAAAAGGCCGACCGCGGCAGAACCATGTCGCATCCCACCTCATGCGCTTTCTGCTTTAAATCGCCCTGCACGTGGGATAGAAATCCGATAATCGAAGTTCCCTTCTTGAGCTTGCTCTTCAATTTCGGAATCAACGTAAGCGGCTTGGCGTTCGCGTTGTTCAGATCGAAAATAATCAGCGACGGCTTCTCTTCCCCGTTCTGCTGCATGCGGTCGGCAAGATCTTTATCGTTTTTCGCGAACTCGACCTTCACATTCAGCTTGCGCGCGGTCTCCTGAATTTTCGTCGCGAAAAACAAATCGTCCACAAACGCGAAAATTCTCGAGTTCGTATCTTCCCGTGCGGGTAAAGGTTCGGGCTCAACGGGAGCAAACGAAGCGGCAAATCCCGGCCGCTGCCGGCGCGCTCCTTGTCCATTGCCATTTCCAGCCAGTGCCGCGCGATAGCTATGGTCCATCGGAGCTGTATAAATCCCGTCTTGATTATGTCGCGCCTGCGCGGGTCCGTTCTGGCGTTCTCCACGTGGGTGATTGGAACGGCGTCCGCGTCGCCGTCTCCTCCCTCCGCCACCGGAGGGCCTGTTTGGTCCTGCGTTCATAGTCCTCTCAAAAGCTGCCACACGGACTTGCATGCGGACAGCAAAGCACTCAATTTTTAAGATTCCCTACTTCGGGTTCTGCAATTTCAGATTGCATTAAGTTGCAGCAGAGCGCGCCAATGTTGCGTGCCGCAACTCTTCCGGAGAAGCGGCCCCGCTCGCCGGCACTACTTTTCACTCAGCACGTCCCATGAGAAACCACAGGCTGGTCGCACTACAATCTTCGGCGCAAGCGTTCTTCACTATTCGATGAAGCAAAGTCGTGTTGGTGAAAAAATATTAATGTCTTACGTAATCGGTTGTCCGTTGCCGGATCCGTCGCGCCGCCGGGAGCCGCCTGGGGCGCGGAAGGCCTACGCGGGAACGAGGCCAATGAGAACATCTTGATCGTACTAGCCCCGCGCCAACTGCGCAAGGGGCAAAATGGGTGTGTTTTGCACAAAGGTCACAACTGCCGGACAGAAGGTTCCGAAAACGATCCGTCTCCCGGACCCGACGGCCCTTTTACGCTCCTGCCGCGACTTGCCGCGCCCATTCCTGTGCCTGCCAGTGCCAGCCGGCTACGCTATCCGGGTCAAGACTGAGATTATCGCAAAGTGAGCGGGCTGCGTCCCATTCGCCGCTCTCGTGAGCCAAAATAAGCTGATAGATAGGACGCAGAAGGCTGGGTTCCCCCCGCAACACCGTCTTGGTTTCGGAATCTACCGGTATTTTCTCCAATATGTCCGCCATGGGCATTTCCAGCATGGTATCGAGCATGGAAAGCAATCCCAGTAAAAACAGGTCCGATTCCCCGTGACGCGTCGCCGGCGAAAGCAGTTCTCCGAAACGCGCGCGTACTAGCGCACACAGTACCAGATCGCTACTTTTGTCCTGCCCCGCTCCGACGGTCGCGATCAAACGTACCCAGCGGCGCACTTCCTTGTCGCCGAGTATCGCGAGCGCGTGGCGCACCGAATGAATCTCATTGCGAAAACCGAACTTGGCGGAGTTCATGTAGCGCAGCAGGCGATAGCAGATCGCCGCCTCGCTTTTGATCACGTTCTCAACTTCTAGAACGTCGATTTCTGGCCGGGAAACCGCCTGCAGCATTCGCACATAACTGATCCGGTTGGCGGGGGCATCATGCGTGGCCAGCATCTCCGGCCGCCGCAGAAAATATCCTTGAAAATAGATAAACCCTTGTTCCTTGGCGGCAATAAACTCGGCCTGGTTTTCTACCTTTTCTGCCAGCATCCGGCAACGCCACGGCCCGTATTTTTCGATCAAAGCCTCGCGTTGCGAAGGCGTTGTCAGTTTGATGTCCACTTTCAGTATGTCTGCCATTTCCGCCAGCGGCTCGCGCGGATCATCGCTGACAAAATCATCGAGCGCGATCAAATATCCCGCCTCCTTCAAGCGCTGGCATGCGGCCATCACGTCTTTATCCACCGGGACAGTTTCCAGAATCTCGACCACGGTCGAATGCGATGGCAGCAGGGAAACCATCCCGCCAATCAACGTTTCGCGAGTGCAATTCATAAAAGCTCGGCGGCCATCGCAAAGAACATCCAGCCCAACTAGAAGAGAACTGTCGAAAGTCGAGCGC
>DASXEG010000063.1:0-7659 GCA_036490235.1 Candidatus Sulfotelmatobacter sp.
GGAAGGTGGAGCGGGCGGCGTAAGACTCTATCCTCAAAGCGAACCTTGCATTCTGTGGTTTTCATTCCGGTCCGCTTATCGAGCGTGCGCGTACCGTTCGCTGTTCGGCTTGGAACCGCTCAGAGCGAAAAACAGAATGTATAGGTAGCAAATGATCGGCAGGAAGAAGGCGTGGTGAATTCCGATGCTGTCGGCAATCGCGCCTTGCGCCAGAGGAATAATCGCCCCGCCGACGATAGCCATGATCAGCAGGCCTGAAGCGTCGCCCGTGAGCGGGCCGAGTTCGGCTACCCCGAGCGTGAAGATGCTCGGGAACATGATGGAGTTGAAAAAGCCAACGAGGATGATGCTCCACATGGCGGCGTGGCCTGTCGTTAACATCGAGACTGTGACGAGGATGGCGGCACAAATCGCGCAAACGCCCAGCAGGCTTCCGGTCCGCATCTTTTGCAGCAAGCCTGATCCGATGAAGCGCCCGACCATTGCTCCACCCCAGTAAAATGCGACGAAGCTGGCGGCGGCTTTCTCAGTCAGCCCTCCGATTTCGGGCTGGCTGAAATAGTTCACAAGGAAGCTGCCGATCGCAACTTCGGCCCCAACGTATACGAAAATTCCGATCGCTCCGAAAATCACGTTCGGATGTTTCCAGATCGAGTCGCCGACTTTCTCTCCAATCTGATGCTGCGCCTGCGGAATTTTCGGCAGCCTGAAGCAGCCAATGGCTACCGCCAGCAGCACCAGGGCGATTCCCAAGCCTACATACGGCAGCTTCACGCTTGCTGCTTCATGCAAGCGATAGGCGTGGAGAATGTCGGGGGGGAGCGCGCGTATCTCCTGCATGCTTTTTGGAGCGGCGCTTAGAATCAGAAGTCCGCCGAAGAAAGGCGCAAGAAAAGTTCCAAGAGAGTTGAATGCTTGCGTTAGGTTTAACCGGCTGGAGGCGGTCTCAGGCTTTCCTAACACGGTTACGTAGGGATTCGCTGCGACCTGCAGGCAAGTAATTCCCGCGGCCAGAACGATGAGAGCAACTAGAAATAAAGGATAGGAAGGAACGCTCGCTGCGGGCACAAACAAGAACGCTCCCACGCCCATGGTGATCAAACCAGCGACCATTGAACGTTGATATCCCATGGCATCGATGATCTTGGCCGAGGGAATGGAGAAGATGAAGTACGCTCCGAAGAATGCGAACTGGACCAGCATGACCTCGGCATAGTTCAGATCGAAGATGGCCTTCAAGTGCGGAACCAGAATGTCATTCAGGCACGTGAGAAATCCCCACATGAAAAACAGTGTGGTGACGACTGCCAACGCGCCGCCGTAGCTCGATTGATTTTGCGGACCGGTGGATGGAGCGGGGCTGTCAGGGGCGGCTCCGATGGGCATGATTGCAGGCACACTCCGTGTGCAGATTTAGTATGACCGCACATCATAGCATTGGTATTGCGGTCGCCGCCCTCTCGGCGGCATCTTGCCGAGTAGCCGAGCGGAGGTGGTATGAGGTCGACCGGCCGGAGACTGGCGCTAACGGAAAAACTTTCTTACCCGCTGACCTGCAGCTTTACCAGCCAGTTTGAAGGTTCGGGAAGAATCGCAAAGCTTGGCAGCTTTCCTTTTACCATCGCGACTTCGTCGCAGCGGTGGTAGCGCGGGCAGACGTGGCAGTCTTTGTAGATCTTGTCAGGAAGATCTTCGCGCTGCGCAATCTGAAATCCCTGGCGCGCGAAGAACTCGGGAGCGCGAGTGAACAGGCAGATGCAATCCACTTTGTGCCTTTTCGCCTCAGCCATGAGAGCTTTCATTAATAGCGTTCCGCCACCGCCACCTTTTATCCGAGGCTCCACGGTGATGGAGCGAATCTCCGCCAGATGCGTTCCGTAGAGGTGCAAGGCGCCGCAGCCGATGACCTTGCCCTGCTCTTCGAGCACCACGAAATCGCGGACGTTTTCGCAGATTTCCGGCAAAGTGCGCGGAAGCAAGGTGCCATCGCCTGAATAATTCAAGATGAGAGCGTGAATATGCCCGGCATCGGTCAGAATGGCTTTACGCGTGCGCATGAATCTTGACCTCCTCACTCAGAGATTCGATTTTCTTTCTCGCGGACGCGATTGCCTGCCGGACCCGGGCGGGAGCGGTACCGCCGGCCACGTCGTGAATCGCCAGGACGGATTCCAGCTTTAAGGAATCATAAAAACTTTCGTCAAATGCCGGACTTACTGTCCGCAATTCCTCGGGCGTGAGATCCTGCAGCGCGCACTGCTTTTCAAGGCAAAGCTTTACTGCTTTTCCGATTTGCTCATGCGCCAGCCGCGAAGGAATGCCGCGCTTCACCAGGTAGGTGGCTGCAGCCCAGGCATTCGTAAATCCCGATTCCGCAGCTTGCTTCATGCGCTCGTGATCAAACTCGACTGCCCTCATGAATCCAGCAACCATCGGCAGCAGCGCCAGCATCGTTTCGGCAGAGTCGAAGAGAGGCTGCTGCGTTTCCTGCAGATCCTTGTTATAGGCGAGGGGCAACCCTTTCAGCGTAACTGCGAGCGCCGTGGCGTTGCCCACGATACGGCCGGTTTTGCCGCGCACCAATTCCAAAAGATCCGGATTTTTCTTTTGCGGCATGGCGCTGCTGCCGGTTGAATACGCTTCAGGCAAATGCACGAAGCTGAATTCCTGCGTCGAGAAAATAATCATTTCTTCCGCCCATCGGCTCAAGTGAAGACTCAAGAGCGAGAGGCCGTTGACGAACTCGATTGCGAAGTCGCGGTCGCTGGTGGCGTCGATGCTGTTTGCCGTGGGGCCGTCGAATTCGAGTTCGTCGGCCATGAATCCGCGATCGAGCGGTAAGGTGGCGCCGGCAACCGCTCCCGAACCAAGTGGAGAACTGATCAAACGCTTGCGGCAATCGGCGAGCCGGCCGGCATCGCGCAGGAACATTTCGACATAGGCAAGCAGCCAATGCGCGACCAGCACGGGTTCGGCATGTTGAAGATGCGTGTATGCGGGCATCGCAGCATCGCCGGCCTGCTCGGCGCATTCCACAAAGGCCATGCTTACTTGCGTTAGATTGACGCGCAACTCATCGATGGCGGCGCGAACATACAAACGCAAATCGGTGGCGATCTGTTCGTTCCGGCTTCGGCCGCTATGCAGCTTGTATCCGGCTTCACCGATCAACTCGACGAGCTGTTTCTCGACGTAGTGGTGAACATCTTCAGCTTCGTCATCATTTCCCATGTGTTGCAGAGGAGGCAAAACATCGGGCGTCCCAACACTGGCCTTCGCGATTTGTTGCAGGCCTTCGAGAATTCTTATCAACTCTTCCGACGAAAGGACTCCAGCGTTCTTCAGCGCCCGCGCGTGCGCGGCGCTCGCCTGCAATTCGTAATTCAGCAGGCGCCGGTCAAAATCGAACGAGCGCTGCCAACGCTCGAACTCAGGATCGAGTGGTTGCCGGAAGCGCCCCGACCACATCTTCATCGCTCGACCTCAATGCGGGTACGCGCCCGCGTGCGGGAAGGCAGGCCGAGAATGCGGATAAAACCTGCGGCGTCTTTCTGGTCGTAGCTTTCGCCCATGGTGAAAGAAGACAGATCGGTGCGGTAGAGCGAGTGCTCCGACTTGCGGCTCACCACCGAAACATTACCCTTGTACAAAGAGAGGGTCACGCTGCCCGTCATTTCTTTTTGGGTGCTCTCGACAAACGCATCCAGCGCTTCGCGCAGCGGCGTAAACCACAAACCGAAGTAAACGAGTTCCGCGTACTTCAATGCAACGTGTTGCTTGAAGTGTGCGACTTCGCGTTCCAGGCAGAGCGCTTCCAGTTCCCGATGGGCGGCAATCAGCAGAGTTCCGCCTGGGGTTTCATAACAACCGCGCGATTTGATCCCAACGAAACGATTCTCGACAAGATCGACGCGGCCAATCGCGTTGCGTGCTCCGATTTCGTTCACCAGTTCGACCAGAGAAATTGGATCGGTATTAATTCCGCCGACCGATACCGGCGTGCCTTTTTCGAATCCAATCGTGACTTTCTCTTCCTTATCCGGCGCGTCTTGCGGCGAACGGGTCATTTGCCACGTGGTATCAAGCGGAGCGTTCGCGGCGTCCTCGAGTTCGCCGCCTTCATGGCTCAAATGCCACAGGTTGCGGTCGCGGCTGTGAATCTTTTCGCGGCTTGCAGTTACTGAGACGCCGTGACGCTCCGCGTAGTCGAGGCAATCCTCGCGCGATTTCAGTGTCCACTCGCGCCATGGAGCGATGACTTTCAACTCGGGCGCGAGCGCTTGATAAGCGAGCTCAAACCGAACCTGATCGTTTCCCTTTCCAGTGCAGCCGTGCGCGACCGCGGTCGCCCCTTCGCGTTGAGCGACTTCGACTTGATGCTTCGCGATGACAGGGCGGGCAAGCGATGTGCCGAGCAAATATTTGTGCTCGTAGACGGCGCCGGCCCTCAATGCAGGAAATACGTACCCGGTCAGAAACTCTTCACGCAGGTCTTCGACAACTACTTTACTGGCGCCGGTGGCATAGGCTTTTTCGACAACCGCATCGACGTCATCGCCCTGACCGACATCAGCGATCATAGCAATTACGTTGCAGGAATAATTTTCCTTCAGCCAGGGAATGATGATGGAGGTATCGAGCCCTCCGGAATATGCGAGAACGATTTTTTCAGGCATGTGCGCTCCTCGCGGGCAGGCGATCTCCGCCGCCCAGCAATAGATAGAGAATGGCTTTCTGCACGTGGAGGCGGTTTTCCGCCTGCTCGAAGATTACGGACTGTTTCCCGTCCATGACTTCGTCGGTAACTTCGAGTCCACGATGCGCCGGCAGGCAGTGCATAAACACCGCATGGGGCGCGGCTTCTGCCATCAGCTTAGCATTCACCTGATAGGGCGGGAAAATCTTCGCGCGGTGCTCTTCTTCGCGCTCCTGACCCATGCTGGTCCACGCATCGGTGTAGACGGCGTCTGCGCCGGTAACAGCTTCGTGAGGATCGTCCATCAGTTCGATACGCGCGCCGGTCTCCTCTGCGATCTCCCGCGCATCGGAAACGATTTGCGAGTCGGGCTTGTAGCCGCGTGGAGTCGCGATGCGAATCGATGAACCGAGGCACGCGGCCGTGAGAATCAGTGAGTGGGCGACGTTATTTCCGTCGCCTACGTATGCCAGGCATCGATCTTTCACGTCCCCGAAGCACTCGATCAACGTTAAGTAATCCGCGAGAGCCTGGCAGGGATGCTCGAGATCGCTGAGAGCATTAATCACCGGAACACGCGCATGTTGCGCCATACCATCAATCGTGAGTTGCGAGTAGGTGCGCAGCACGATTGCATCGACCCAGCGTTCGAGGTTGTGAGCCACGTCACTCAGCTTCTCGCGCGCATCGAGGCGCTCATGCGTCTGATCGACGAACATTGCGGATCCGCCCATGGCGATCATTCCGGACTCGAACGTCAGGCGAGTGCGCAGGGAGGGTTTCTCGAAGAACATCACCATCTGCTTGCCGACCAGTGCGCGGCGAAAATCGGTTGCGCGTGCTTTCATCACGCCGGCAAGATTCAAAACTGCCTCGACGCCGGCTGGCCCTAGATCGCGCGTTGAGATCAAGTCGGGGCAGCAAAACAACTGCTGGGCCGGCGACTGCTTCGCCACTTTGGCAACCCGCGAGGATGTTCTAGCTACAATGGCCGAACTGCTCATGAATAAGTGACCTCCGTTCCACACGACAATTTCGTCAAATAAAAGTGCTGCAACCCTTCCGCGTGGCTGGCGGGCAGAATGCGCACTCGACCTACACCCTGTTTGAGCGCCTGGCCGCAAGCGTGCAACTTGGGCAACATGCCGCCGTGGATCACCGAGCTTGCGGTTAAATCCGCGATCTGTCTGGTGTTTAACCACGGCATCACGGCGCCGGCGGCATCTTTCACGCCGGGGACGTCGGTTAGAAAGATGAGGCTGTCGGCATGGCACGCAGCGGCGCAGGATGCTGCCATCTCATCGGCATTCACGTTGTAGTATTCGCCGTCAGCCCCCATCGCGATCGATGCCAGCACCGGAATTCCGCCGTGCGCCCAGAGCGCTTCAATCCAGCAGGGGTCAGCGAAGCAAATTTCGCCGACGAAACCGAGGTCGCGCCCGCGGACCAGTTTTTTGCGGGCGCGGAACGACATCCCGTCGCTACCGCTGAAACCAATCGCGGGCATGCCGGCAGATTGAATCGCCGCCACCAGCTTCTTGTTCACCAAACCACCCAGCACCATCAAAGCCGTATCGCGAGTCTCGGCATCGGTAACGCGCAGGCCATCGACGAATTCGCTTTTCTTCCCAAGGCGCTCTAGCAGCCGAGTCAAGGCGCTGCCGCCGCCATGGACTACAGCCACGCGATGGCCATCGCGAGCGAGTTCTGCGATCGATTGCGCGCACTTGCGGAGGATCGATTCTTCCTCAATGGCTCGGCCTCCGATCTTTATGACGATGGTCACCGCAATCCCTCCTGCTCTTCCCATCCGTACATCAGGTTCATGTTCTGAACCGCTTGTCCGGCCGCACCCTTCATTAAGTTGTCGAGACACGAAATCAGCACCAGCCGCCGGCCATCTTCGGCGAGGCAATATCCGAGATCGCAATAATTCGTGTGCAGAGAAAATTGCAGCTCGGGCAATTTGGGGTTTGCAAAGATGCGTACCCAATGTTTACCTGCATAGAAATCTCGGAAACAGGAATCGATCTCCCTGGCAGTCGCAATTCGATTCAGTTGCACGTAGATGGTCGACAATATTCCCCGCGGAATCGGCAAGAGATGTGGCGTGAACGTCAGATCGGAATCCGCTAGCCCAAGTTGTTCCACCATCTCGCCGAGATGGCGATGGTTGAACACCGAATAAGCGGAAAGATTGTCCGCGACCGAGACAAAATGTGTGCGGGCGTTCGGCTTCTTCCCGGCGCCGGATACTCCAGATTTCGAATCCGAAATAATTCCTCGCGAATAATCGATCAGACCGGCTTTAAGTAGCGGCGCGAGAGCGAGAATCACTGAAGTCGCGTAGCAGCCGGGATTGGCGACGAGTTGTGCCGAGGCCATGCGATCGCCATTCAATTCCGGAAGACCATAAATGGCTTTTTGCGTCAATTGCGCCGCTGTAACGGCGTCCGCATCTTCAAACGAATAGATCGCGCGATGCCGCGCCTCACGCAAACGCCAGGCTCCGCTGAGGTCGATCACACGCAGGCCTTGGGCCACTGCCTCGGGTACGAGCGCACGCGAAACCTCGTGTGGGGTCGCGAGAAAAAGCAGCTCCACTTTTTGATTCTTAAGTTCGGCCCACGAAAGCGGATGGAGCGGATAGCCGCCGTTGCCGGATAACTCAGGAAATATCTCGGCGAGGTCTTCCGCCCCATGCCTGGCCGAATGTCCGGAGCCATTGCTGCCATTGCGGCGCAAAAGAAACGGTTTTTCCAGGCGAGGATGGCGCTCCAGGAGGCGCGTTAACTCAAGACCCGAGTATCCGCTGGCGCCGAGTACAGCTGTTCTCAACTTCGCCATTAACCCAGCATCTCCTCGATTCTGGCAGCGATTTTCTTCGCCGCCTCCTTATCGGGACAGACGATCAAGATCGTGTCGTCTCCCGCAAGCGTGCCGACCATCTCTTCCCACTCCTG
>DASXEG010000064.1:0-5855 GCA_036490235.1 Candidatus Sulfotelmatobacter sp.
CCGCAACTCGTATCCAAATTGTGGGTTTGATTTCGCTGGGTTTGTGTCTCGCCGAACCCTTGACATTTCTTTACAGCTGGTGCGCTCAGTTGAATTGGTGCGGGTTTGAAATTATGATGACTTGTTATCGACCCGATTACATCCGAATGGTTTGGTAGATGCATCTTAGCGGCTATTACGACAAATTGGAGGTTCCTTTGAGAAAGTTCGCGTTCCTCACATCTTTTGCGGTTGCTGTTCTGTTGTTCGCTTGCCAGTTTGCCACTGCACAGCAGGGAGATTTCTTCCTGGGAGGCGGCAGCCTCGTGTCTTCGTCCTCTTCTAACGGCACTGCTCCGTCAGAGAGCGGCGGACTCTACATTAATCTGGGCGGCGATGTCGTTCTCCACAACCGGTTCGGCTTTAACGTGGAAACCGCATGGCGAGCTACGCAGGGAGCCTTTGACGACACCGGACTAAATTACCGTCCTATTTTTACGGATTTCAATGTGCTGTTTCAGCCGAAACTGGGCGCGCACGCGGGGCTTGACCTGATGGGTGGAATCGGAGTGGGTGCAACCCGCTTTTATGAACCCGGCCCCTCTTCCCCTGGATACGCGAACTACGCGAGCCAGGATCATTTTATGGAGCATCTTGGCGGCGGCATCCGCTACTACGTTTGGAAGCACGTATTTGTGCGACCCGAGATTCACTACTATCACGTCCAGAGCAATAACAGCGTCACGGTTAACGGAGCATACAGTTTCAACACCGACAACTTGTTCCGCGTAGGAGCGTCAGTCGGGTATACATTGGGCGGCGACTAGACAAACTTCGGACGAGGGAAACCTGTAAAATAGGCCGACTCAGCATGCAAGGTCATGCTGAGCGATCTGCGAGTTCGGGTCTCGCAGGCTGCCTTATTCCATAAAATCGACGACGGACCAAGGGGACGGTATTTGAGCAAGTTTGCAACGATAGCAAGCGCGTGCACTATTATTTTGTTCGCCTCTCTCGCCTATAGCCAGGAAAACATCGATATAGCCATTGGGGGTGGCACTCTTTTTTCCACTTCCATCAAAGGTCCTTCTCTGGCCTATGTGCCTTTGCCAGAGCGGAGCGGGACGTACCCTGCCATCAGCTTCAACTACCTCGTCAAGAAGCATTATGGCCTGAACGTCGAGGGTTCGTGGCGCGACAAGAAGGCTTATTATTACGGTTACGAAACCTACCGCCCGATCTTTATCGATGCCAACGGGCTCTACCAGCGGCATGTAGCCAGGAAAACTGGAATCGACCTGCTGGCGGGCATTGGAGTGGACAGCACGCGCTTTTATTTGCCGCTTGTAACGTCGTGTTCTTCACCTTCCGGGACGTGCTACACCAGCTACACGCACTTCACGGAGCACCTCGGCTTCGAAGTTCACTACTACTTCTGGCGCCATTTCTTTGTGCGACCCGAGGCTCATTATTACCATGTGCAGGATAATAGGGGGTTCAGCTCGGATAACGTGTTGCGGGTTGGAGCCTCGATTGGGTGGACGATCGGTCCGCGGGATTAGGGTTCGGGGAACCAGCCAACGATCTTACCAATGAAAAAAGCAGCGCCGGAAGCGACGCTGCTTTTTTTCTGAGACCCAAATCAGGCCTAACGTTCATCTCTGCAAATTTCAGCTTCGTGAATCGCGGCGTCCAGATGTTCGATGGCCCTCGCGCGATGCCCATGAAATTCCGGAACAGCCTCCTCAAGATGATGCTTTGCGCTATGCATTGCCTCCAGCGCTTCATCAATATGCGGATGCGGCATCGGTACCGGAGCTGCCAGCGCTGGGACCGCGAGAACTACCGCGGGCATCGCCGCCTTCGGACTCGCGGCTGCTGCTGAGAAGGCCAGGGTTAACAGAACTGTCACCAGGACCAATAGAGTCAAGAACCCGATTTTCTTCACACATTCCTCCTCGTCCGAATTACGGCGCGGACGCCGCCTCAAAAATCTATGCTCGCAAACGCTTATTTGCCTATGGCGCGTCCACGATACCGGCATAGTATAAGCTGCGCGTCGAACAATCCGATGTATCTAAGTTGATTCTCACAAGAGGCGCTTGTCAGACGCTCAATCGATTTCGGCGGATACGCCAACTTCGCCACCAGAAGACGACCACTGCTACGACGAACAGCGCCACCAGGGCCTGGTCAAACCGTTTCATAAAGCTCACTAGAAGGTTCCAGCGGCTGCTAAAAAAATATCCGATGCAGGAAACTACACTTACCCACAGCACCGCTCCCAACACGTTGAAAGTTGCGAATTGTTTCCATGGCATGCGCAGTGTGCCTGCGATCGGCCCGGCTAACACTCTCATACCAAAAACAAATCGCGAGAACAGAATGGTCACCCCGCCATAATCTTCAAACAGTTTTTCGCCGCGCTGAATCGAGGCCCTCTTGATCTGAAAGACTCGCTGAATCCCATCGAGCAAAGGACGTCCTCCGTAATATCCCAACCCATATCCCAGGCTGCATCCCAGCGCAGACGCAATCGTGCCGGCAACGACGATCCAGCCCAAATGGAGATCGCGCTCCGAATATGCGAGGAAACTCGAAAGCAGTAACGCTGTTTCTCCTGGCAGCGGCAGTCCTGCGTTTTCCAGCAGCAGTGTGACAATCACAGCCCAATACCCGTAGTGTACGAGCGCGCCGCGAAGGAAATTGACAATGTGATGGGTCATTCTCGATGCGCTCGGAGAGGATCAGACAGGATGCTCCTAATGCTTGAGAAATTCAATCAATGTCTGATTGAATTTCTCCGGACACTCCTCATACGGCAGATGGCCAATTCCTGGAAAGACAATCAGTTTCGAGTTTGGAAAAAACTTCATCAGCGGCTTGGCCGATGAGGAGTAGACCGCGGTATCCTTGCTGCCCCACATCAATAAAATAGGGGTATTCGCGAGCTTGGGCAAGGTCGCCTCCAGTACGCGCAAATCTGCTTTCCAAGTCTTCACGATGCCCAAGGCGTGCTCGAACAACCCCGCCTTAGCCAATGGCGCTGTGTAACCTTCGAGCGTCCCAAGCGGAATGCGGCTCGAGTCACCGTACATGCGGGAGTGCCAGTAAGGGTAAAGAGACGTCATCCGCCCAACCGTCATCCGAAACAAAACCGCTCCGAGCGGACTTCCGAAGAACGGAGCAAGCCAGCGCCCGTGCGAAGAGTATGGATTCACAGGGTCGACGAGTATCAGCCTCTGTACGCGCGGACCATTTTGTTGACCCAAACTTTCAGCAGCGGCCATGATGGCGACCGCTCCGCCACGGGACGTTCCCAACAGGTCGAACGAGGTTATCCCAAGATTTGTGGCAAACCGCAGAAGGCGGTTTGCCGTGGCGCGCAGCGAATGATCGATGCCAGGAACCCGATCGGAAAATCCCGCCCCCAACATGTCAGGAGCATATACAGTTGCGAAGGGCGCGAGAGCCGGTATGGTGAAGCGCCAGGAAAAGGAATATCCCAGCAAGCCATGCAGCAGAATGAGATCCGGACCAGACCCGGAGCGCAGATACCGCATGCGCCCGCCGTCGATCTCCATCCAGCATTCTTCAATCCCTTCGCTGTAGCCAGGCAAAGGCACTTTGGTTGCCCGATCTGCCGCCGTTCCTTGTAATTCTTTTTGATCCAGATTTTTTATCTTTAACTTGTCCCCGGACAACTCTTTTTTGGCGGTCAGATTCTATCTAAGGGAACATCGCCTCTGTTCGCTTCACTTGGGGAGCTTCGGCTCCCCGTTTTTTCATCAGCTCCAAGCCTTTCCATCACGAGCGGAGTAGCCGCTGGGCGTAGCGAAGCTGCCGGTCGAAGGATCCGTGTTCCCCCCGGGCAACATTGGTTTAGCAAGGCGTTCGCGCGTCATGCCGCCTTCGCACGCTTCTTCCTCAGTAATTTCTTCAGCACCCGGATCCCCTTATCCACATGCTTCTCCTCCAATAGAAACGGAGGCAGAAATCTCACCACCGTATCTTGCGTGCTATTGAACAACACTCCTTCATTCAAAGCTTCATCCACGATCGGCCGCGCGGGAATTTCCAGGTTGATCCCCTGAATAAATCCCCGCCCGCGAACTTCCTTCGCGACCGCGCTCTTTTCGGCTACTGTTTTTAACTCCTGCTGCAGATACGCGCCCACTTTGTTTACATTCTCCAGCAGCTTTTCCTCTTCCACGATCGACAAAAATTCCAACGCCACGCGGCAAGCCAGCGGACCTCCACCGAATGTAGTTCCATGCTGCCCCGGAGAGATCGCCGACGCGAATTCTTCTTTGGCAATGAACGCTCCAAGGGGCAGCCCCGCAGCGATCGGTTTGGCAATCGCAACAATGTCAGGTTTCACGCCAAAGGCCTGGAAAGCAAACATCGTTCCCGTACGTCCAAGCCCGCACTGAATTTCATCGAAGATCAGCGCGGCTTGGAAGCGATCGGCCAGCGCCCGGCACTCCTGCAAGAATTCCACCGAGCACTCATAGATTCCGCCCTCGCCGAAAATCGGCTCGAGCACCATCGCGCACGTGTTGTCGTTCACTGCCGCACGCAAGCCTTCAGTGTCATTCTGAGCGACGAATGTTACTTCCTCGAGTAACGGTTCGAATCCCTTGCGGTGTTTTGCCTGGCCGGTGAGCGAGAGTGCCCCAAAAGTGCGGCCGTGATACGAGCCTTCCAGCGCCACCAACCGGCACTTGGCTTCGCCACCTGCACGATGCCCTGCCAGGCGTGCTAGCTTGATCGATCCCTCAATCGCCTCCGTTCCGCTGTTCGAGAAAAACGCGCGGTTGAGTCCGGAAAGCGTACACAACTTCTCCGCCAGTTCGCCCTGATACTCGTGGTAATACAAATTGGAAACGTGAATCAGCTTGGCCGCCTGCTCGCGGATCGTCTTCACAATCCGTGGATGCGCGTGGCCGAGTGCGTTCACGCCGAGCCCGGATACAAAGTCGAGATAACGGCGGTCATCAATGTCGTAAAGAAACACGCCCTTGCCCCGCGTCAGGGCGACAGGATAGCGATTGTAGGTTCCGAGAAGATAGCGGCGTTCAAGATCGGCGATTTGCTCGAAGGTTTTCATAAGAAGAGATGATTGTAATGGATTGCGTTCAGCGGAGATTAGACAAAGCTGTGCTTCTGAGGCGCCTGACAATAGCCCGGCATTTCAACTCCTAAAGCGATGTTGCCGAACAACTCTTCTGCCGCGCACGTGTTAACACTTGTGATCGTCGCAACAGCTGTAGCGGCGGATATCGAGCACACATCCGAGGACACAATATGAAGAAATGGCTTGCCTTGACAGCCTTGCTGCTACCACTTTACTTGGCGGGCTGCTCTCATCCGCATCCGGTTTATGTGGAAGAGCCGCCGCCACCGCCGGACTACGCAGAGGTTGCACGCCAAGGTTTCCACGATGGATTCGCCGCGGCACGGCGCGATGTCGACCAGGGAAAATCGCCAGACATCGAGCGTCATCCGCGCTTCCGCAATCCTCCGGTGCCACCTGCGGCTTTCGAAGACTATCGGCGCGGGTTCCGCAGAGGTTACGAGACATTCCTGCATCGCGGCTAGGCATTCTGGAACCGCATCGGCCTCGATGGTTCGGGCCGGTGCGGTTCTCATTGATGAAACAAAAACAGAGAATTAAAATCTTCAACTGAAGTTCGAGGAATGCTACCGAGTGTGGTGAGTTCTGAAACTCGTCTGCGATTCAGACTTTACTTTCGATGCGCGCCTCGATCATCTCCGTATTCACGAACATCATTCTCACCTTCACACCTTCGCGCACATTCAATACTAGCGGAGGGCGAAAGCAGGCGATGCACGTGCCACCTTTCCGGCGGACA
>DASXEG010000102.1:0-18045 GCA_036490235.1 Candidatus Sulfotelmatobacter sp.
GGATTCAATTTGCCCGAAGCATCCCGGTCAAACTGCATGAACACCAGATTCCAAATCTCCACATACCGCCCGCAATCACAAGGAAACGCGCAATCCGCATGCCCCGCGTCCGATGCCGCCGGGCCCATGTCGTAATAAATCTCGCTGCAAGGGCCGCAAGGCCCCGTATCGCCCATCTGCCAGAAGTTATCCTTCGCGCCCATCTCAAAGATGCGTTCCTTCGGCACCAGCTCCACCCACAAATCGTAAGCCTCAGCATCGCGCGGCACCCCGCCTTCGCCATTGAAAACGGTCACATAAAGCTTGCTCTTATCAATCCCAAACCACTCCGGCGAAGTAACCAACTGCCACGCATAAGCAATCGCCTTTTCCTTGAAGTAATCGCCGAAAGAAAAGTTCCCCAGCATCTCAAAAAACGTATGATGCCGGTTGGTGAACCCAACATTCTCCAGATCGTTATGCTTCCCGCCAGCCCGCACGCACTTCTGCGAAGTAGTAGCCCGGTTGTAATCGCGCTTCTCCAGCCCAAGAAACACGTCTTTGAACTGGTTCATCCCAGCATTGGTAAACAACAAAGTAGGATCGTTCGCCGGCACCAGCGACGACGAATGCACCTCTTTATGTCCCTTCGACACAAAGAAGTCCAAGAACTTGCGGCGAATTTCAGAACCAGTCAGCATGTTCGACGAACTTAGATTTTAGCATCGCATAAAAATGAACCACGAAGCCGCGGAGACACGGAGAAAGACTTGATTCCTCCGTGCCTCTGTGACTCCGTGGTTGAAGAACTGCTCTCCTCGCCAGCGAACTCCTACTTCACCGCATCCTCAGTCTTCTCTCCAGTTTTCTTCACCGCGTGCCCGGTAGCGTCCGTAGCCTTCTTCAATCCGTGGCCGGTCTTCTTCGCAGCCTTATCGGTATCCTTAGCCGTGTCCTTGGCCACGACTTTAGTTTCGTGTCCAGTCTTGTCCGCGGCCTTCCCCGTGTCTTTTGCCGTATCTTTCGCGACGACTTTGGTCTCGTGACCAGTCTTAGTCGCAGCCTTCTTCGTATCGCTGCCAACATCCTTAGTAGTCTTCTTCACATCTGAGCTGGCATCCTGCGCCAAAGCCACAGGAATCGCAGCCAGCAACAACGCAGCAAAAGCAAACCTAACAAAGGTTTTCATCGAACGTTCTCCTCAGAGCGGATTTATCAGGAACGGCAGGAGTATGCCTGATCGCAGCACCCCTTGCCAAGTAGCCGACATATTAAGAATATGAATCAGTTTTCAACTGCAGAAACGAAACCGCGAAGCCGACACCTTGAACCTTGAAACCTTGAAACCTTGCCACTTTGAAACTTTGCCACTTTGCGCTCACTCCCCCTCCAGCACCCCCAAAGTCTCCTCATCTACATCCCACTTCTTCAAAACCGCAAAAATCGTCTTAGCCCCAAACCCCGCCCGCACCAACTGACGAAACACCCGCGCCGCCGCCTTCCGATCGCCCTTCTCTGGCTTTTGCAACCGCTTCTTCCGCAAATATTCCCGAGCCTGCTTCTCCTCATTCACTCCTTCAAAAGCCGCATCCACCGCCTTGTCGATCACGTCCCCATGCACGCCTTTCATCTTCAATTCCGTAACTACGCGCCGCCGCCCCAGCCGCTGATTGTCCCGCCGCAGCGACGAGAAATAAGCCGCATACGACGAATCATTCAGATAACCATGATCCTTCAACCGCCGAATCACCAGCTCAACCAAAGTCTGCCCATATTCCGACTCAGGTTCTTCCACGCGCCCGCGCAACAAGCGCTTCAACTCCGCCACAGTACGCATCCGCCGCGCCAGCGCGGAAACCGCATACTCATACAACTCGTCCTCGGAATAGTGTTTCCTCTTCGGCCGCGAAAACGCCATACAGTAACGATAGCGCACACCAGTGCCGAGTACCCAGTACCGAGTACCGAGAAAATGAAAGGGCGCGATTCACTCGCGCCCAATCTGCCACTTGAAACCTTGAAACCTTGCCACTTTGAAACTTTGCACTTTTAAACTTTGCGTTTACCTCGCGCCAAACCCCGCCGACTGCATCGACTGCCGCGAAATATCCGAAGTCGACGCAATCCCCTGCATGCGCAGTTTGAAGTCGTCCGCATTCGAAGCATTTTCCAAAGCAGTCTCGTAAGCCACCAACCCAGCCTGGAACAAATCCCATAACGACTGATCGAATGTCTGCATACCGTACTGCGATGTTCCAGCCGCAATCGCATCGCGAATCGACCGCGTTTTCTCCGGTACCAGGATCGACTCCCGAATGAACGCCGTATTGATCATCACCTCAACCGCCGGCACGCGCCCATCCTGATCGCTGCGTCGAACCAGTCGCTGGCTAACAATCGCCCGCAACACCGCCGCCAGCTGCAACCGAATCTGTTTCTGCTCCGGCGGAGGAAAAATCGAAATAATACGGTTAATCGTTTCCACCGCGTCCAAAGTATGCAGAGTCGAGAACACCATGTGCCCCGTTTCCGCCGCGTGCAGAGCCGTAGAAATCGTCTCCAGATCTCTCATTTCGCCCACCAGAATTACGTCCGGATCCTGACGCAAGCTGGCACGCAACGCCGCGCTGAACGACGGCGTATCCACGCCGATCTCGCGCTGGTTCACGTAACCTTTCTTATCGCGGTGCAGAAATTCGATCGGGTCTTCAATCGTAATAATGTGTTCTGCGCGGCTGGAGTTCACCCGGTCGACCATCGCCGCCAAAGTAGTTGACTTACCGGAACCCGTCACGCCCGTCACTAGCACCAGCCCGCGCGGCATCTCGCAAATCTGCTCTACCACCTTCGGCAAAAACAATTCATCCAAAGCCCGAATCTTCGTGGGAATCACGCGCAGCACCAATCCCACATTGCCGCGCTGCTGAAAAATATTCACACGGAACCGTCCCAGCCCGGCCACGCCGTAGGCCATGTCGATTTCCGTAGTCTCCTTGAATTTCTGTTTCTGCCGCGCCGACATCATGCTGAAAGCCATAGTCAGCATGTCTTCGGCGCTAACCCGCGGCTGCTCGGTTAGCGGCACCAGTTCGCCATCGATACGCAGGTGCGGATAATTCCCCACCTTCAAATGCAAATCGCTTGACTTCCGTTCCGTCGCAATGCGCAGCAGGTCGTCAATATTCATCGAGGGGTCTTTTTTCGGAGAGCTCGCCCGCAAAGTCGGAAAGCTCCGCCTTGCAAGCTGTGCCTATGATCTACCGAATCGTCACCTTCCCCAAGATGACCTAAGTAACCGGCCCACGTGGGAACCAGGCCATCACCCTATGCGGAATTACGAGATGATCGCACGCTCTAAAGGGGGCCAGCTTGTAAACGAATTTCACCACGCTTCTTTGCAGGAATTTTCGACGGTAATCGGCCGATCCCCGTCGAACCTGCCTGACTGAAAACGTGCTTCCGCAGCCCGTTTTGAGCTAAACTGCCTGAAGCCGTCTCCCCAGCGGTCCCTGCAAGATTCTTGCCCCAGGAGCTTTCCATGACCCGTTTAAAAATGTCCCGCGGACTGCCCTCGTTGTCTTTGCTCGTTGCCATACTCGCTACCTCTATTGTCACAACCACCTTCGGCGCGAACCACGCCTTCGCCGCCACTGAAAAGGTCTTGCACAGCTTTGAACCCTTTCTGAACGGGTACTATCCCGCCGTCGCAATCGGCGACAGCGCCGGCAATCTCTACGTGGCTACACAACAAGGAGGACGCTATGCAGATGGCGTGGTGCTCAAATTCACCCCCAACTCGCAAGGCGGTTTTCAGCAAAGTGTGCTTTATACCATGAAGGGCGGCACCACCGACGGCATCCGCCCAATCGGCCTGTTCTTCGACCGGGAGGGAAACCTGTGTGGCTTAACCGCCTTAGGCGGAAGCCAGAACGATGGCACATTCTTTAAGCTCACGCCCACGGCGCACGGCCAATGGAGCGAAACCATCCTCTATAACTTTGGTGGCACCAACGGATACGTGAGCTATGGCCTCGTCGAAGACAGGTCTGGAAATTTTTACGGCACCACCTACAACTACGGCCCCACGTACGGCTCCATATTTCAATTGGTGCCAAGCGCCGGCGGTTTCACTCAAAACGTGATCCACGTTTTCTCCGGCGGCTCTGATGGCGGTTTTCCTTATGGCCAGTTAGTGCTCGACCAGTCCGGAAATATTTACGGAACTACCGAAGAGGGCGGCATCAACAATGATGGCCTGGCATTCGAATTCAGCCCTTCGGGAAGTTCTTGGACGGAAACCATTCTGCACGACTTTCTCGGCGGAACTGACGGGAGCGAGCCGGCATCCGCACTCACCTTCGATAGCGCCGGCAACCTCTACGGAACTACCAACACACGCGGTTCGGCCGGCTGTAACGGTTCCGGCGGCTGCGGCACTGTGTATGAACTGCAACCTGCGGGCGCAGGAACGTGGACCAAAACCACTCTCTATAGCTTTCCAAATAAAAGCCAAACCAGCGTTAGTCCCCAGGACTTGGTTTTCGGCAGCGACGGAGATCTTTACGGCACCACGTTTGAAGGCGGCGGTGGCGAGCTTTGCTGCGGCACGGTCTTCAAACTGTCTTTCGCGTCCGGTCAGTGGACCGAGGCCAACCTTTACGTATTTTCTCCCCAGATCGACGCTTACGAAGTCAACAACGGAATTGTCTTCGGCTCAGCCGGTCAAATCTATGGCACTACGACAATCGGTGGGGCTACTGGAATAAACGGCACAGTTTTCGAAATCACCCCCGCAGGCTCCAAGTGGAAGGAAACCAATCTCTACGGATTCCCTCTCTCTGACGGTGGCTACCCCTACGCGGGCCTGGCCATGGACGCCGCCGGTAATCTTTACGGCACCACAAATCAGTACGGCGTCAACAACCTCGGCATGGCCTACAAGCTCTCCCCCTCCGCAAAAGGAATCTGGACTGAAACCGATATCTACAACTTCACCACCGGTATCGCGACTTACGGCGCTTACCCTTCAAGCTTGATTCTTGATAGCGCAGGCAATCTTTACGGCGCAGCGGAAGAGACTGGAACCAAGGAAGACGGTTCCGTATTCAAGCTCAGTTTGGGCGCCAACGGCGGCTACAGCGAAAAAGATTTGTTCGATATGACGGGAACGACCGATCACCCATCCGGAGGCCTGATCGCCGATAATTCCGGCAATCTCTATGGCACTACCCAGAACGGTGGCACTCACGGATTCGGCGCCGTCTTTGAATTAACTCCACAAGCCAACGGCGCCTATAAACAGATTGTGCTTTACAGCTTCAGCGGCTATCCCGTTGATGGAGCAATTCCCACGGCCGCACTGGCCTTCGACTCCGCGGGAAATCTCTATGGAACAACCAGCGAGGGCGGCCCTGGCACGAGCTGCAAAGGGGCGGCGCGAAATCCTATCGGCTGCGGCACCGTGTTTGAATTGCAACCCGTGGCCGGCGGCGGTTGGACGGAATCGATTTTGCATTCCTTCACCGGCGCGCCCGGCGATGGCGCTATTCCCAAAGGTAACCTCATCCTCGATGCCAACGGCAATCTTTTCGGCACTACATCGATAGGAGGCATAAAGAACTGTCCCCCCATTAACGGTTGCGGCACGGTTTTTGAATTGTCCCCCGGCGCCGGAAACTGGACCGAGAACCTTCTTTACGAATTCGCCAATAACGGAGATGGAGCGCAACCGGAGGCCGGCCTTGTCTGGGACGCCCACGGCAATCTCTATGGAACCTCCAGCGGTATTCTCAACGCCTCTTATGGAACTGTGTTCGAGTTGACGCCCGCCACCGATGGCGGCTGGACCGAGAGCACCGTCTATTCGTTCGACATCACCCACGGTGAATATCCTTTTAGCAACCTCATTGTGGACACGGCGGGAAACCTCTATGGCACCACGACGCGCGGCGGAGATTCGAGCGCGTACGGCACGGTCTTCGAGATTACTCCCTAAGGAACCGCCGGGGCGCATTTCTGTATATCGTCATTACCCTGTAACGTTGCTCCCCGAAGCTAGGGAAGGGCACGAGTTTTACTCGTGCCGTTGAGGTTCGAACTGCATCCGCGCAAGGCCAATCTACCTACGGAACGATCTGAAACACCGTCCCGTAACCATACCGACCGCCACCGACTATGGTCGTGCTATACAAAACCCCGGTGCTGCCATCCACGTACACGCTCGCTCCCGGCCCCGAACCGTCGATCCAGCTTTCGAAGTTATGCAGAATCGTCTCCCGCCAAGGCCCGCTCCCGCTCGGCGTCAGCTTGTAAACTATTCCGCAGCCGGGATAGTTGCACCCGCTTCCTCCACCATTAGCTGTGCCATAAAGATTGCCTTTCGCATCGAAAACCACGCCATTCGGATAAGCGCCGTCGGGTGAACTGCCAAAAATGTAAAGCACGGTTTCCGTCCACTTGCCCGCGCTCTCGCTCAGCTTGAACACCATGGCGGTGCCCTGCGTGCTGCCACTGGGAGTTGCGCCGTACAAATTCCCGCTGGCATCAATCATTAGCGGCGCGATGGGATACGATCCGGTTCCCGCTGGATAGCCCGTAAAGTTGTAGATGATGGATTCCGTAAATCCGCTTCCCTTCGGCGTCAGCTTATAGACCGTGCCCTCGTTCGATGAGCCGCCTTCCTGCGTCGTGCCATAAACATCTCCCTCGCCATCCAGCCCCACGCCGCCGAACGGGCGGTTCCCATCGCCATTGGTGCCGGTAAAAGCGTAAATCACGCCCCCGGTCCAGCTTCCACTCGATTGCGGGATCAATTGAAAAACTCCGCCATCGCCGCCCTCAAACAACGTTCCGTAGAGATTGCCCTTGCTATCGAAGGCCAGGTGGTTTCCTGGCTGATAATACTGGGTGAACGAGTACACCACTTTTTCGCTCCAGGTATTGCCTGCGCCCGGCGTCAGTTCGTAAATTGCCGGAGCGCCGTTGGAGCCGCCGAAAAGATTTCCCTGCGCATCGAAAATCAAATCCGTGGTCGGCACGCTCGTATCCGTTGTGCCGCCCTTGAAGGCATAGATCACCGTTTCCGTCCACGCGCCGTTCGCTGCGGGAGACAATTCGAACACCACGCCGCACCCGTCTTGGCATCCGTTATTCCCGCCCTCGGGCGTCGTACCGTAAAGATTGCCTTTCCCGTCGGATATCAGGCCGCTCTGCGTTCTCTCGCCGTCACGTCCATTGAACCGCAAGATCGTATCCTCTGCCGCGCCGGCGCTCACGGTGTTGAGGGCCACAGCGAATGCCACCATCGCAATTGGAAGAATGCTCGATATTCTGCCGCGCAATTTCATAAATGGTCTCCGATTATTTTCGGTTTGCTCGGTCCGATAGGACCAACTTCTCCGCTCCATAGCCCACGCCGCTTCCTACTTCTTTCCTGCTGCAAGCATGGCCAGCGTTCCAACCGCGTGTGAGTCCGCAGCTTTCACTTGTCCCACTTTTTGCTTCGCGCCGCCGCTGGTCTTCCCCGTGACAATCGGCTCACCCGCCACCGATTCGTAGGCATAGCCGTAAATGCTTCCGCTATTGACGGCGTCCGGGCCGGCAAACTTTATTCGCGCCCAGCCGTAATACGTCTCTCCGTTGACCACGAACTTCAGCCCAAGGTAGGCAGTCTCCACGTTTAACCAGCTCCCAAAGGCGCCCCCGCCCGATCCTTCGTATATGCCGCCCAAAAGCACGCGTGGCGCTTGAAAACTCTGAGTCGGACCTACCTCAACACCTGCCTTTAACGCCGCGGCTGTCGGCCGGTCTTGCCCCTGCAAAGTGACCGCCACGATTCCATTTCCCGTCTGTTCCGCGGTAATGCTCAGGTCGGTCGCTCCGAAGCCGTGGCTGAAGTAAGAGTAGTTGTCGAAGGTAAAGTCGTTAATGCCATCGCCGTTGATGTCGAACGGCGTGTTCACTCCTCCCGCAAATGGCGTTCCCAGCGGGGTGTTGGAGGGCTTGTAAATAATCTCCGCGGAGGCGGAAGGCGCGAAGGCAAGCAGCGCCGCGGCGGCAGCCGTGTAAGCCAATAAATTCTTCTCCAGATTTCGAGACAGCGGAGATGTCGTGAGCATGCGGCGTCGGGAAGCGGGTGAAGACACAGTCGGGTCCATTTGGTTCTCCTGGCGGGAAAAGAAGAATTCGGAACGCGCAGAGGCGGTTGCGCGCATAAAACCTATGACACTCGACGCGATCTGTCAAGAAAATGTGCGGTAAAAGAAATGGAACTCACAGTCAATGATTCGCTCACAACCCGCAGCGTGCGTTTTGAAATCACTTCATGAAATCACTCGACCTTCTTGTCCCAAGGGGAAAGGTTGATCTGAGGAGAATGCCGCGTGGTAACTCTTACTTTCGTGCCTGCCGCCCGCCGCTACCGGGCCATTCCAACGATTTAGCCCATTCGGATAGGATCATTCTTGCCGAAGGTCCAAGGATTCGGGTAGCTGGCAAAACTGCCACCGAAATTCGGAATAACCTTCGCAACTTGTTGAGTCACAAAGCTGTTCAGCAAGCCACATCGTCGAGTTCAGGAGCCGTTCGTGGAATACCTAGCCGTGGTTTTGCAGCAGAGTCAGCAGCACACGATCATCAAGCCGGATCCGCGTCCCTATCAGCCGCTCACCAATCAGCAGCAAACCCACGTGCCCGATGGAGGCGCAGGCTGGGCCTTTATGCTAGCCGCCGTCGCCACCGTTGCCATAGCCGCCATCAAGCGGTACTTCGACAGGCGCACCTGCAATTCTGCGCACCAGGCATAAGAGCCGGAGCGCCAAGACGACTTATCTTGATCCGCGGGGGACGCAACTCTCGTCCGTCTCAAACACAGATTTGCCTCCCCGCTCCTCTAGTTTTCTCGAAAAAGTTATTCGCCCAATCCGCTTCGCCGGCGAGAATCTACATTCCCGTCTCGACAGCACTGTACCCGCGCAACCATCCCTAAAATGTAAATCGTGCTGAGAACTGCAGCACACGCGGCAGGCCGTCTGGGCTGATCTCCTGGAGCGCGCCAAAATTTCCTGGGCCCGAGTTCGGCACAAGGTAGCAGGTCTGGTTGACCGATGTCCCGTCGCCGCAGTTGGTTCCGATCGGGTTGTACTGGAGTTGGTTGATGCCGCTGCCATTCTGCACGAAGTAGTTGGGATGATTGAACAGATTGAATGCCTGCGCCTGAAGTTGCAGTGTCTTGCCTTCTCTGATTTTGAAGTCGCGAGCGATGCTGAGATCGATTCTCTCCAGCCACGGACCGTAGAAGGTATTCAATCCAATTCCCGGCGTCGGTCCGGAGCCATCAATCCCTCCGGCAGTGGCCGCAGTGTCCTCGTTAAACGCCGTGTCGTTCAGGTTTTCGTTGGCGCCATCGCAGTTGCTGAATGACAGGGTCGAACTGGTGCATGCGGGACTCAACAAACCCGCATACGGACGACCCGCCGACAATTCCACCACACTGCTCAGGACCCAGCCGGAGAGTGCCGCGCGTCCTGCGCTCGAACTGGTGAATCTTTCAAGCCCGGGCCGGTAGACGCCGGCAAAGCTGATGCGATGCCGTTGATCGAGCAGGGATGCAGCATGAGTGTTGCTGAAGTCGAACTGATTGTTGAAGTCCATCCCATCCAGCATGATGCTTTTCGCAAAGGTATAACCGAATTGCAGGGAAACCCCTCGTGACATGCGGCGCTGCAACTGCACAAATACAGCGTTGTAATAGTTTTCGCCGGGGCTGATGAGCTCCTGGATCTCGCCAAGTTTGGAAGTGATTCGCCCGTCGGTTAGCAGGCCGCTGTCCATCGTGGGCAGAGTGACGGTCGGACCGCTGCACGGCGCCGTAGTCGCTGAAGGCGGACAAGTGATGTATGTCGTGGTCCCTTGCAACAGATTCAGGTTTGCGTCATACGCGCTTCCCGAAAGGAGGTGCACGCCGTGATTCCACATGGTGCCGATACTTAGAGTTGTGTTCTCCGAGAGTTCGCGCTCAATCTGCAAGCTCGCCTGCAATATATACGGAGCCCGAAATTGAGGAGGTATCAGGGAAATATCCGGAGAACTCGCAAACAGAGGGGAGTCTGAGGGGAGAATAGTCGGGAATGTCGGCGCCTGCTGATTCGGAGGGCCCCCCGTGTAACTGGCGCTGGCCAAGCCCTGCTGAGACGGAAGCCCATTCGAGATCACGGCGTTCCGGTAGTTCAGTCCATTCATATTGGTGTAGAAATCGCCAAATCCGCCGCGCACCACAGTCTTCGCGACCGGCTGCCAGGAAAAGCCCAGCCGTGGCGCAATGCGGCGGTACTGATTCGGATACTGTCCGGTCAGCGGAGACAGCGGATTCTCCTTCGGCTGCGGATAAACCTGAAAGTCCTCGCGCAATCCCATGTCCAGGGTTAGGTTTGTCAAAGCCCGGAAAGAGTCCTGTACGTAGAAACCGTAGAACGGAACGGCAAAAGAAAAAGTCGGCTTACCACCGGCCTGGCTGAAGTTGTTGTATTCTCCAAGCGCAAAATCTTCCAGATTCGAAAATTCATACAAGGGCACCGGCGATCCGAAATCGACCGGGTTATTCGGATCGGCGCCGCCATCGTTGGTGTCGGCGTCCCAAGCCCGGTTAAAGTCGAAACCGAATTGCAGCGTGTGTTTGCCCAACACGTAGTCCACGCGGTCGGCCAGAGAATATTGCCGTTCAAACACACTCCCCACCGAGAAAGGAGCCGTGCCCATATTGAAAGACGCGGGACTATCCAGTAATACGTTCGGAGTGTTGGGAGCCAAACCGTTCGGCGTCGCGATTTCATTATCGGTCGACGTGCTCACGTGGAATTCATTCAGCAGCACGGAAGAAAATGTGTGCGTCCATCCCACGGTGGCCTGGAAAGTATGCACGTTGGCGTTGGACAATGTTTGCAAGCCATAGTTACCCACCGTCGGATCGGTAATGATGCCGCCGGGCGAATCGTAGCGGTTCAAATTCATGCTAAGGAAAAGGCTGTCGCGCGCGTCGGCCTGAAAGTCCAGGCGGGGCGTGATCACCAGATCGTTGCGTTTTCTGGGATGCACACCAAGATTTAAGTTCAGTGCATTCACCGCATTCGACACCTGTTGCAGGTATATGGAATCGGTGAACTCCGGAGCGGCGTCATAGTTCGGGACCGGAAAGGATCCGTTCGGCGCGGGCAGAGTCGTTCCGAACGGAACTCCAAAATTCGTGTTCAGGAAAGCCGGCAGATTTGCCGAGTTCGTCGCCAGCACCGGGTTAATGACGGGAAGCGGATTGTTCCGCAGTTGCTGCTCCCAATCCACGAAAAACCATAACTTGTCTCGCACAATGGGGCCGCCGACTCCGGCGCCAAACTGCTGCAAAGCATCTTCGGGTTTAGGGATGCCGGCGGCTTCATCGAGAGCATCGTTGGCTCCGGTGGCGGAGTTGCGGTTGTAATAGAACACGCTGCCATGGAATGCGTTCCCTCCCGAGCGCGTCACCGCATTCACGAACCCCGCGGCGCTGCCATAGACGGACGAATACGGGCTTACCGAAACTTGAAATTCCTGAATGGCCTCCTCACCGTACAGGTAAGGCATGCGGTAGCGCCCGATAATGTCGGCGAAATAATTGTTGGTGGCATTGCTTCCGTCAACCGTAAAAGCGTTGGAGCCATTTCCGTTGGAGTAACCGGAATCTTCTCCACCCTGTTGTCCCGCGACGCTGACCAGGCCGGTATCCCCGTCGTAACTGGTATTCGGCGACAGGATCATAAAGTCGGTATAACGCCGTCCGTTGAGCGGCAAATCGTCAATAAACTGGTGATCCAACACCGTGCTGGCCGAGGACTCCTCGGGACGCAGCATCGACGCAGTGGCGGTTACGTTCACCGTGTCGCCCAAGGCTCCCACCTGCAACTCGATATCCTGAACCGTGATATTTCCCACCTCGACTCGTATCAGGGCTTGAGCATCGCGAAACCCTTTCACGCTCGTCGCGATCGAATAATTGCCTGGCATAATCGACGGAAGCCGATAAAGTCCGTTGTGGTTGGTTGTGGCAGATCGTTCCACCCCGGTGTCGAGATTCCTCACCACAATAGCCGCGCCCGGAATCACGGCTCCGCTCTTGTCAGTGACGCGGCCGGAAATTGAACCCGTCAACACCACATTCTGTGCCGTCATCAGCACGCAGCTCGTCATCACAACTAAAACGCCGCGGATCGCCAGTCGGCTTGATCTGGTATTTTTCAAGCCCCGTTGTGCGGCCGCCTTCAGCAACAGAAGCGCCATGAAGCAGCTTTTATTCGCTTTCATAGTCCGAAAATCTCTCAAACGCGTAATGCGAACTCGCCCTCGGGCGTTGACGATGACTGTCGAGCTTCGCCTTGTTCACCAAGGAATAATCCGTCTCACCCCATTTAGTTCAGGCTTTATTGCAGGGAAGGTAATTGGCAACCTGTGAAAAAAGTCCGGGACAACTGACCCATCCATCCCGCGAGATCTCCGGTCCACTTTGTGATTTTCTTCTGATTTAGCGAAGCGCGGCACGGCCCGCGAATGAATGCGAGCGGCGCGAAGAAATAGCATCATCGAAAAGTCTCCGGAGGACGGTACCCCAAATTCGCGCTCGCCATCCAGGAGCGCAGAGCACTACTAACGCGCCGAACCATTTGATAATGGTGAAGACAGGAGTAGTCTCGAGGCGCTCAAGGGGGGAACTTTCGAGAGTATGAGGGAGCGAATCAATCGTGTCAAGGTGTATGCGGCAAATTTCCCCACCGTAAAAGTTTGCAAGATTTTGCTACTTCAGCCTTCGAAGCTGGCAGTCTAGGCGAAGAGGAATTCGGTGCTTGACATCGTTCCAAACCCGTCATAAGCTGCACCAGCAGCGGTCTTTCACGGACTGCAGCCCTTCCCTCCCCACAGCTGGGCCTAAAAAAAAATCGCATTGGAGACTTTCGGTGAACTTTGCAGGTCGATCCTTATTCTTGTCCTTAGCGTTAACGTCCGTAGTCTATGCGGCGCAGCCGGAGCACCCTGTCACCTCGCAGGGCATCATCAAGCACATCATCATCGTCATTCAGGAAAATCGTACTCCCGATAACATCTACGCCAGCAACCCCAGGTTCCTGAAAGGCGCAAATATTGCTACCACGGGCAAAATAAAAGGCCAGCCCAACATAACCCTCTACTCTCAACCCATGCTGCCCTGTTACGGCATTGGCCACACCCATCTCTCCTTTACCGAGGCGTGGGACAACGGCGCAATGGATGGCGCATATTTAAATAATGTCAACCCGGGCAAGGGCTGCACCCCGCCGGCCGATCCCGCCTACACCTTCGTCGATAACAGCAGCACCAGCAACCCCCCGAACTCAGTCCAGCCCTACTTCGACATCGCTACCCAGTTCGGCTTCGCCAACTACATGTTCCAAACCAATCAAGGGCCAAGCTTTCCCGCCCACCAGTTTCTTTTTTCCGGAACCTCCGCCCCCGTTTACAACGACGGCGAAAGCACTCCGTACTGGGAATGGTTCGTGGCAGAAAATGCGGCAGACACAAATACCACCGGATGCTTCGGCGCACCCAAAAACATCGCCCTTCAACTTGGTCCCGGGCAAACCCAGGAAAAACCGGGTTGGACGAATCCCAACCTCTCCGGCGCAACTGCCGGCTACACCTGCTACAACCACAACACCATGGCTAACTTACTCGACCCGGCCGGGATCACATGGCGCTATTACACCCCCGCGGCCGAAGGTTTGTGGACTGCTCCCAACGCCTTCCAGGCGATCTGCAACTCCACCGTCGCTGGTGACGGCTGTGTAGCCACGCCGGAAAACTCCGACTGGAACAACGTCGTCGAAGCCAACGGCACCAATAATCCTCCCAACGCCGGACAAATTCTCGAAGACATCCAGAACTGCAATCTCGCGCAAGTCAGTTGGGTCACGCCCGATGGCGCCTGGTCCGATCATTCCGGCGCCATTAGCGATGCGCCGGGGCTTACGCTCGGGCCTTCGTGGGTGGGCAGCATCGTGAATGCCATCGGCCAGGGCATGGCCGGCAGCACTTGCAATCCCATCGGCGCGCCAGCTTACTGGGCGAACACCGTCATTCTTATTACCTGGGATGATTGGGGCGGCTTCTACGACCACGTCGTGCCACCCAGCCTGGGCTACACCGGCGGCGTTGGCTCGCAATACGTCTACGGATTCCGCGTTCCGCTTCTCGTAGTCTCGGCCTACTCGCCGAAAAAAGGTTACGTTTCCGGTCCGGCCGCAAGCAACACAGTCACAGCCTGCCCCACAACGCCGAGCTCCCGTTTCTGCCACGACTTTGGCAGCATCCTGAACTTCGTCGAATTCACCTTCGGCAAGAACCTCAAATCGCTGGGCGAAATCTACCCCGCTTACCACTACGCCGACTACTACGCTCTGGATACCGCCAACAGTCCGACCTGCAAACTTGCTACCTGTCCCTACGGCCTCTCAGACTTTTTCAACTTTGCATTGCCTCCGGCTACCTTCACGCCGATCTCAACCCCATACAATGCCGACTATTTCATCAACTACAGCGGTACTCCCCAACCCCCGGACGACTACTAAACATCTGCGCAACGCATCACCAAGACGCCCCGCTCTCGCTTCTTCTGCGAGAGGTGGGGCGTTCCAGTCAGCACTGAAATAGCGGCGCGTAAAGATGTCTAATCGCGTAAAGATATCTAATAAATTCAATTTGCCAATCTCATCTCGCGGCTCCGGTTGCTTTATGCCCATAGTCATAATAATATGACCACATGAAGCAAATGCCCGCAGGCCAATTCAAAGCCAAATGTCTCGCCGTAATGGACAAGGTTTCCCACACCGGCGAGCCGTTGATCATCACCAAACATGGCAAGCCGGTAGTAAAGCTAGTACCTGCAGAAAAGCATGCCGACGAGATCTTCGGCTATATGGCCGGCAAAGTAAAAATCATAGGCGACATCGTAGGGCCAATCACGCCAATCGAAGACTGGGAATACAAGTGATCCTGCTCGATACCCACGTTCTACTGTGGATGGCCAGCGATCCCAGTTGCCTCTCCAGGGCCGCCCGCGAAGCCATCCGCCGCAACCGCGAGCAATCCGGAATCGCAGTCGCCGCCATCACTCTTTGGGAACTGTCCTGGCTCGCTCAAAACAACCGAATCGTAGTCACCGGCAGCGTCGAATCCTTCGTCCGCGAAACGGTAGCGCGAGTAATTCTCCGCCCAATAACCCCTGAAATCGCCGCCCAAGCCGCCCGCCTACCCAGGCAGTTCCCCAGAGATCCCGCCGACCGCCTAATCGCCGCCACCGCCCTAATCGAAGGAGCACCCCTGATCACTGCCGACAAAAGCATTCGCCAGTCCGAACTCCTCCCTACGATCTGGTAGCTCGCCGGAAAAGCGCACGTTCGCAATTTGTCATTCCGACACCCGACCGAAGAGAGCAGGGAGGAATCCGCCCTTGTCATTCCGACACGCGACCGAAGGGAGCAAGGAGAACCTGCTTTTGTCATTCCGATACCCGACCGAAAGAAGCCAGGAGGAATCTACCTTTGTCATTCCGACAAGCGACCGAAGGGAGCAAGGAGGAATCCGCTGTCCCCCGCACCCTCATCTTCCCAACCGCCTCCCAATCCCGCAATACAACTCCACCGCCTCCGCCAACTGCCGCTTCTCGATAAACTCTCCATCCGTATGCGCCACATGAATCGATCCCGGCCCGATCAACAACGGCGTACCCCAATTCGTAAGCCGCGGAATGTCCGTAGTAAACGCGGCAATCATCGTGGGCAGCCCGTCCACTTTTCCAAGGCGCATGAAGGGAAGCTCGAGCGGAAAAGTAATCTCGACACCACTCCCCGCAGTCTCCACAATCTGCTTCCGCAAATCCTCCGTCGGACCAATCAACCGGTAAACCAAATCCGCATGCGCATAATCCGGGATCACATTCGGCGCGCGCCCGCCTTCAATCAATCCAACATTGAAAGTGCAAGGTCCAGCCTCCGCATCCGCAGGCAAGTCCATCGCCCGCAGCCGACTCAACGCAGCAATCAGCTTATCGATCGCCGACTCCCCCAACTCCGGATAAGCCGAGTGCGCCATGCGCCCCCGCGCCGTCACCTCCACGCGCAGAGTTCCCTTCGAAGAAATCGCCAGCCGATTCTCCGTAGGCTCGCCATTCACCAAAAACTTGCACCGATGGTTCCGATCACCGGCAGCAAACTCATTCGCAACCTTAGCCCCTAAACTATCCCGCTCCTCACCCACCACAAACAACAGCCCGGCAAAAACATTCTCCCGCCGCAACCGCTCGCAAGCCGCAATCTGAGCCGCAATAATCCCCTTAGCATCGCAAGCCCCACGCCCATAAATCCGCCCTTCATCCTCCGACGAAGCAATAAACGGAGGCACCGTATCCATGTGCGTAGAAAAAACAAGCTCCGGATGCGCCTGCTCCGGCGAAGTAGCATAAAGATTGAAGCGATCCCCCTCCACCGGAATTTTTCTAACGTTGTATCCAACCCGGCACAACTCCCCATAAAGATAATTAGCAACGGCAACCTCATTGCCCGAAATCGATTCAATATCGATAAGTTGCCGCGTAAGCGTGATAGCGTCCATGACAAAGAGAATAAACCAGAAGTTTTGAGAGAACGCGGCTTTAGCCGCTGGGCGAAAACGAAGAACCAAAGTTTTTAGAGAACCGAAAATTTTTGCTCCGATCCGTCATCAGAACACCCCCGGCACAACCGCAGAAACGCGCCGCCTGTACTCATCCCACTGCTCGCCAAATTCTCCGCGCAGCAGCTTTTCCTCCCTGCTCACACGGATATACGTTCCAATCCCAAATAAGAAGATGAAAATCGGAAATGCGATCCAACGGCTAAGAGCCAATCCCGACGCGAGCATCAATCCCAGCATTCCGGTGTAAATAGGATTTCGTATCCAGCGATAAGGCCCCGTCGTGATCAAACGATGTCCTTCCCTCACCCTGGCAACATACGCCCACTGTGCTCCAAGCGTTCGTACAGCCGAAAACGCGAGCCAAATCGAACCGATCTCAACGCTCACGGTAACAACCGCCAGCACCACCTCAGCCCACTCCGGCATCGGCACGATAGGAGCAAACAGTGGACGCTGAAGGCTCCATAGGAACGCATATCCAGCCCCTTGCAAAACGATGCCGATTACAGAAGCCAGGTCTCGTCGCTTTTCAAGTGTCTTCGGTCTTCGAAACCGAAACCAACGAAACCCAACGAAAAATACCAGCCAACTAAAAATCGTGGCGATGTAAACCGCCATCGCGATCGGATCATGTAACCTGAAATGCTTCATCGTGGCTGAGTTCTAGACGGGATGGCGATAACGACCCATCTGTTGAGAATGCCCCCGTAATACCTTGGTTTCGCCTTGACAACGGGCTGTTGCGAAGAAAGAATAGCACTCACCTTCGGGGGAGGGTGATATGCTACAGTCCGCAAACCGCAAAGAACCGGTACGGATTTCAAATTTCTTACACCGCAATCTTCACCTATATGGTCTAGCCTCGACCGCAGCGGGAGTCAGTCTGCTCGCGCTCACACCGCCGTCCGAGGCAGAGGTTATCTATACCCCGGCCCACAAGGAAGTGAACCGCAATTCCGTGGTTCCCATCGACTTCAACGGCGATGGCATCAACGACGTTGGCGTCCGCCAGACCTTCCGCACTCAGACTGGGTTCCATCAGTACAGATTGCAAGCGGTACCCGCACACGGCGGCGGTATTTTCGCGAACGAAGCTATCTGCGACGCCAGCGCTCTGCGGTCCGGAGCACGGATCGGACCGGGGAAGATTTTCTGTACTCAACCCGCCTCAATGATCGGGTACAGCAGCGCCTATGACGGCACGTATTGGGGCTTGTGGGCGCCCGTAAAAATCAACCGTTACCTGGGAGTGAAGTTTCTGATTCACGGACAGGTTCACTACGGCTGGGCCCGACTAGACGCAAGAATATACTTCCCGTATGAAAAGGCCCTTTTGAC
>DASXEG010000156.1:0-53903 GCA_036490235.1 Candidatus Sulfotelmatobacter sp.
AATCCGGATGCAGCCGCACTCGCTGCTCGCGGTTTTTCTGGAGTAACTGTAATCCCATCAGGAAAAGAATCGGAGCAACTCGGTTCTCTGCCAATCGAAATTTTATTTGCCGGTCGTCGGGAGACAGAACGGGAGGAGGAAGAAAAGAAAAGGGCAACTGAACTTCTAGAAACTCTCGGGCGTTGGGGAATTTGCAACCTGCAAGCTTTAGCAGCACTGCCAGAAATTGCGTTGAGCGAGCGCTTAGGGCAGGAAGGCTTGCGATTGCAAGCACTATCGCGGGGAACAACATCGCGCACGCTGGTTCCAGTCGAAGAACCGATGGTATTCGAAGAAGCCATTGAGTTGGACCATCCCATTCTGTTGCTGGAACCGCTGGCTTTTCTCCTGAATCGACTGCTGGAACAAATCTGCGCTCGCCTTTCCTCGCGCGCACTGAACACACAGCAACTGCGTCTAACGATGCAACTGGAAAACTTCTCAGCATTCCATCGGCAGCCCCACTCCCAATCGACATTCGACCATCGACAAACCACAACCCCTTTTCACCGCACCCTGAATCTTCCACTTCCCATGCTCGATCCCAAACTCTTTCTCAAACTGCTGCAACTAGATTTGAATGCGCACCCACCGGGCGCGCCGATTTTAAAAATTCATCTCGCAGCGGAGCCGGCGCGACCGCGATCGGCGCAAGGGGGATTATTCCTCCCTCCATCCCCGGAGCCGGAAAAATTGGAGTTGACCCTCGCTCGCATTGCGGGAATTGTTGGCGAATCCCGCGTTGGTTCGCTCGAGTTGCTGGATACTCACCGCGCCGATGCTTTCCGTATGCGGCGTTTTAACCCAGCGCAAGAAAATTGGGACAAGAAAAATCCTAAAACCCAGGAAGAAAAACCCGCAGTGGCTGCACTGCGCATGTTCCGGCCTCCATTGAAGGCCAAAGTAACTGTGAAGAATCACGAACTGATGCACGTGGTTTGCCTGAAGAAAAAAGAAATCCATGGCAACGTGCTCTGGAAAGCCGGCCCCTGGCGCAGTTCCGGCGACTGGTGGGAGTGTGATCCCTGGTCGCGCGACGAGTGGGACATCGCCTTGCAGAGCGCAGACGATATCTCTCTCTACCGGCTCGTGCACGATCTCCTCGGCGGCGGATGGTTTGTAGAAGGAACATATGACTGACATCACCACGGAGACACGGAGTCACGAAGAAAGATCATTTTAAGTTTTTCTTCGTGTCGTGTTCCGTGGAGAGATTTCCAACAATAAATGTACATCGAGCTTCACGCCCGTTCTGCATTCAGCTTCCTCGAAGGTTCTTCCTTGCCCGAGGACCTCGCACGAATGTGTGCCCGGCTGAACATGCCGGCAATGGCGTTGCTCGACTCTGACGGAGCTTACGGCGCGCCGCGTTTTCACCACACCGCTGAGAAAATAAAAATCAAAGCCCACATTGGGGCCGAAGTCACATGTGCACCTGTCATCCTGAGCGGAGATAGCGCAGCGCATAGAGCAGCGTCATCGGAGTCGAAGGCCTGCCCTGAGCGAAGTCGAAGGGATCCCTATCCCCATCAAGCAGCAAAGGAGGCAGGGATTTCTCGCTCCGCTCGGAATGACAAAAAAAGACTAAGTCGAAATGACAAACCATCTCGTCTTCCGCTTCTCGCCTCTTCCCGTCCCGGCTACCAAAATCTCTGCCGACTCATTACCAAGATGAAGTTAAGCGCAAAAAAAGGCGAAGGCACGGTTCAAAAACAAGAACTCGAGGAACACGCCCACGGCCTCATCTGTCTAACCGGCGGCGCAGATGGACCACTCGCCGCTGCATTGCAGCAAGGCGGCATCGAAGAAGCCTGCAAGCAAGTCGATTTTCTAACCGGAATATTCGGCCACGAAAATGTGTACGTCGAACTCCAGCGCCATTTCCATCGCGAAGAGGAAAATCGCAATCGCGCAGCCATTCAAATTGCCCGCTCACTCAATCTTCCGCTATTAGCCACAAACGGAGTCTGCTACGCAACTGCAAAAGATCGCGAGCTCTGTGACGCGTTCACCGCCATCAGAAATCACCGCACGCTATCCACCGCTGGCCGCTTGCTGGCGCGAAACGCCGAATGTCATTTGAAATCGCCGCAGGAGATGCAGCAACTCTTCGCCGACATCCCCGAAGCGATCAGTAACACACTCGAACTCTCCTCCCGTCTCGAATTCACGCTCAACGATCTCGGCTACGAATTCCCGCGCTATCCGCTTCCGGAAGGCGAATCCATGGATTCCTTCCTGCGCGACCGCACATGGGAAGGTTTCCGCGAACGCTATGGCCGCAAGGATAAAGACACCCAACTCCGCGCCCGCCGCCAGATTGAAAAAGAATTAACTCTAATTGCCAAGCTCAAACTCGCCGGATATTTCCTGATCGTCTGGGATCTCATCCGCTTCTGCCGCGACGAAAAAATTCTCGTGCAAGGCCGCGGATCGGCCGCCAACAGCGCTGTCTGCTACTCGCTCGGCATAACCGCTGTCGATCCCATCAGCATGGAGCTTCTTTTCGAACGCTTTCTCTCCGAAGAGCGCGGCGAGTGGCCGGACATCGATCTCGATCTTCCCAGCGGCGACGAGCGCGAGAAAGTAATTCAGTACGTATATCGCCGCTACGGTGAGCGCGGCGCAGCCATGACCGCCAACGTCATCACGTACCGCAATCGCATGGCCGCGCGTGAAATGGGCAAGGCTCTCGGATTCGATCCTGAAACTCTCGCCAAAATTTCCGCCGCCGTCGCCACCTGGGAATTTCGCGACGAAAACGACGCGCTCGACCGCCGCTTCCGCGACGCCGGCCTCGATCTTAACCATCCCCGCCTGCGCAAATATTACGAGCTATGCCTCGCGGTTCAGGATATGCCGCGCCATCTCGGCCAGCACTCCGGCGGCATGGTCATCTGCCAGGGGCAACTCGATTCCGTCGTTCCGCTCGAGCCTGCATCCATGCCCGGCCGCGTCGTCGTGCAATGGGATAAAGAAGATTGCGCCGACATGCGCATCATCAAAGTCGATCTCTTGGGCCTGGGCATGATGGCCGTGCTCAAAGATTCGCTCGAGCTTGTGCGCGAGCACTATCCCACCGAGGTTGATTTAGCCCATCTGCCGAAAGACGATCCGCAAGTGTATTCGGCATTGCAGAAGGCCGATACGATCGGGTTGTTCCAGGTGGAAAGCCGCGCGCAAATGGCCTGCCTGCCGCGCCTGCAGCCAAAAAGGTTTTATGACATCGTGGTGCAGGTCGCGATCATTCGCCCAGGTCCGATCGTCGGGCAGATGGTCAACCCATTCCTGCAGCGCCGCCAAGGGCGCGAAGAAGTCTCTTACCCCCATCCGTCGCTCGAACCCGTACTCTCGCGCACGCTCGGAGTGCCGCTTTTTCAAGAGCAACTGCTGCGCATCGCAATGATAGCCGCAAACTTTTCAGGTGGCGAAGCCGAAGACCTGCGCCGAGCTATGGGCTTCAAACGTTCGCAAGCTCGGATGAAAGAGATCGAAACCAAGTTGCGCGCAGGCATGACACAGAACGGAATTTCGCCGAAAGCACAGGAAGAAATTATTCTTTCCATCACATCGTTCGCGCTTTATGGCTTTCCAGAATCCCATGCCGCCAGCTTCGCGTTGATCGCCTACGCCAGCGCTTTTCTGAAATGCCATTATCTGGCAGCATTCACCGCCGCCCTGCTCAACAATCAGCCAATGGGATTTTATTCCCCGGCAACTATCACCAAAGATGCGCAGCGACACGGATTGAAAATTCTGCCCGTGGATGTAACGTGCTCGGAGTGGCTGTGCACGTTGGAAGCAGCGGCCAGTTGCCAGCTGCCAGTTGCCAGTGAACCCCGAGTATCGAGTACCGAGTTGCGAGTACCGAGTAAATCCTTTGTCATTCCGACTCCCGAGCGTGAGCGAGGGGTGGAGGAATCCCTACCTAACCCGGAACAAGACACTCGGTACTCGCAACTCAGGACTCGTAACTCGCCTGCCATGCGTCTCGGCCTGCGCTACGTGCGGGGCCTCCGCGAAGAGGCTGCTCAAGCTTTGATCCACGCACGCACTTGCGCTGCATTTACCTCCATCCACGACTTTACCCGCCGCGTCCCCGAGTTGCGCAAAGACGAACTCACCACGCTCGCAGAAATTGGAGCATTGAATTCAATTAGCAGTTCTCAGCCACTAGAGTCAGTATCGAGAACTGAGTTACGAACTCTGAGTCGCGAAGGTAGAGATTCCTCCACCCCTCGCTCGCGCTCGGGGGTCGGAATGACAAAGGACTTGCTCGGTTCTCGGTACTCGCAACTCGGTACTCGCAACTCACTCCACCGCCGCGATGCCCTCTGGCAAGTCGAGCGTGCAGTACGACCTTCTGGGCCACTGCTGGAAAATCTGCCGGAACCCGATTCCCCATCTCCCCTTCAGCCAATGAATCACGAAGAACGCCTCGTCGCCGACTTCCGCGGCACGGGCCTCACTGTCGGCCCGCATCCCATGTCCTACCGGCGAGAGTGGCTTAATGCAATGGGAATTCGCCGAGCTATCGACCTTCGTGACATCCCAAATGGCAAACGGCTTCGCATTGGAGGCTGCGTAATCACACGCCAACGTCCAGGAACCGCCAAAGGTTTTGTATTTCTCAGCCTGGAAGATGAAACCGGAGTGGCGAATGCGATCGTAGCACCCGACCTGTTTCACAGCAATCGCCTGCTGATTACTTCAGAACGTTTTCTGGCGGTGGAAGGAATTCTTCAGAATCAGGACAACGTAATCTCAGTGAAAGCAGAAAGGGTGCTGCCGCTGTTTGTTACAAAAGCGGAAACTACTTCGCACGATTTTCACTGACTCTCACAAACCTGGGCAAGCGCGGGATTACGGCCCATCTTCGGGCCTTGCCCCTTCCGGCGGAGGCGCCAACGGCAACCGCGTGGCCCGGCGCATCATGTCACGTTCTTCCGGCGAAAACATTCCTCGGAATCGAGGAGAATCGATGATCTGTTCACGCTGTCCCGGAGGCATCGCGCTGAGGTCGCGCACCGCCGTTGTGACCATTCTCCTCCGGGCTGGAGGAAGCTGCTGCAACCGGTAAAACAATCCCCGCGCCTCTTCTTTCTGTCCTGGCGTCAGGTGCTCCCACGTCTCCATGCGATTGAGCATGCGCTCTTGTTGTTGTGGCGGAAGACTATAAAAGTGCTCCAGCCGCTGACGCAACATCTGTTGCCTCTCGGGAGGCAACCGCCGAAAACCCGGATCATTCTGCAGCGCCCGCTCGCGTTCACTCGGCGACATACCCTGATAATGCCGCAACCAGTCGCCAGCATGTCCTCGCGGGCGCGGTCGCATCTGATTTTGTCCCCGCCCCTGCACGGGCCGGAATTCGCCACGCTGCGCCAGACAGGGGGAGAGCATAACGGTCGCCACAGCCAGCGCTGCCGCCGCGATGTAGCCTCTCGTGCTTTTCAACTGCATTCTCCCCAACCTCTGCCTTATAACCGCAAAAGCTCAAACCGCTCACTCCACTTCGTCGGTGCTTATTACGGATTTGCAACCACGTCGTGCTGTACTTGCAGATCGTCAAGCAAATCAAAATCTGAATATAGATCGTGATTGCTCTCGAGAGACTGCAAGTCGCTCACCGCTGTTCCCGGTTCCGATGCCACCGGAGCCTCGACCACGGCAACCACGTTCTTGCCCGGTGTGTATCTTCCGCCGTCATTGGTCAAGAACAATCCGACACCAACCCCCATCAATACCGTAAGCGCCGCCGCCAGCACAGGACGCCGGAACCACGCCAGCCATCCTGCCCGTGGCTTAGCCATCTCTTCCCGCAGACGCGCCTGCAGCCGCACATCGAAATACGGCGACGGCTCCGGCGTCTTCCACTCATCCAGAAGAGCCATCGTTTGCCGGAACTCTTCCAGTTTCCCCGCGCACGCGCCGCAACTTGCCAAATGCTCGCCCATCGACGGCGTCGCATCCGCCAATCCAGAGGCCAGATCCGGCATCAACTCTCGCATTTCCTCGCACTTCATACTCGTTCCCCTTATTTTCTTCGCCAGTGCCCACTTCACAGAATCAAAACTTGCTAAATAAATTCTTTCAACTGTTCCCGCAAAGTCTCATAAGCGCGAAACAGCAACGATTTCGTCGCCGATTCGCTCAACTTCAATACTTCGGAAATTTGCTTGTAATCCATCTGCTGATACTTGTGCATAATCACGGCCATCTTCTGCCGCTCGGGCAAGGCTTCCACCTTCGCCCGGATCGCCAACAGCCGTTCCCGCCGCAACAAAGCCTGCTCCGCCGTGATCTTATTGTCGGCCACATCCAGCGTTGTGCCGGATTCCTCATCCGGCTCGTCCAGGCTCACCTGAACCTCAGGTCGCTCATGCCGCGTATCGCGCGCGTGATTCACGGCGAGATTGGTCGCGATGCGATACAGCCAAGTTGTAAACTTCGCGCTCGCCTCATACGTCTCCCGCGACCGGTATACTCGCAGAAAAACTTCCTGCGCCAAATCCTCAGCAACCGCCGCATTGCGCGCCATGCGATACATAAAACTCACCAGCGGCCTGCGATACTTTTGCACCAGGTAATCGAAGGCGGACTGATCTCCGGTCTTTACCCGCAGCATCACTTCTGCGTCCGTATATCCTTCAGCTCCGGCAAGCTCGGGTTGCAACTCCGACGTTCCGCGCGGACCCAGCGCAGCCATCAGGACTCCCCCGTCGATGGCGGCAGTACTCACAATATTTCGAACCCCGTTGTGACGAGAAAGTTTCTGTTTTTCGTTTTGTGCTGGGCCGCCGGATATACCGGAAGATGTAGCAGGCACAACAGGTTGCGGCGGCTTATCCGGCATGAGGGTTACTTTGGGCACGAAGCATTCCGGCAATAAGTAAAAGCGCCCCTGCGCCCGTTGGGATAGGCTATCACGCCACTGCAGCGGCGCAAAAGCGGGCTCAGTGATTTCAGCGATTTACCTCAAGTTTTCGACGGTATATAGGGACTGAAGAATAGTGGGGAAACGGATAAACGCAATCGTTCAGATCAGGAGTGGCCTCGGAGAGCCGGTCGGCATGGGATTCGGTCGCGACCCGCTTCCATGGTTGACGGCGGCCAGTGGATGGGTCGACAGGAGTAAGCACCAACTGGTGACCGGTAGCGTCACTGACAAGAAGCGATTTGCCGCCGTTGGCCAAGCGTATAGGCAATTCGGTATCGGGCGCGCCTTCATCGCAACCGGTTGGCCTCCATTTGCCGGATACAGGGAAATCCCACCCTGTGCCTGGTCCATCGCCACAACCTTGCCATCCGGCGAGATCACAGGAAATGGATCTCGTCCCTGCGGCGCGATGTGGACCAGCGAGCCGGCGATCTGTTGCGTGAAAGTCTCCCTCCCAGTCGCCTTGCTCGGTCGGAGCCTCGTAAACGATGCGCTGGCCTCCATCCCGACCAACTGAGAAGAACCGCGGTGAGCCTCCACATGAGTGACCGCGCATAGCCCGTCCTCGCTATTTACTTCCTGATATATAGCACCCTAGTTAGTTACCCACATTACGACCTTCGATTACGTTCTAGCAATTGTGCCCTGTCCTACAGGACATGTACTCTCGGTTCATGAAGCAACCCCCCAAAGCTGGCGTGTTGAGCTGTAGCAGTGATTGGCTCTGCGCGTCCTTCATTTGGCAAAGCGAAAAGAGGAGCATTATGAAATCGATCATTCATTTAGCACTAATCGTAGTCGCGTTGGGAGTCACAGTCGCCGCCAAAGAATTGCCGAGTGCTCCAGAACCGGCCTCAGCGATGAGCAGCAGCGTAGCAGCCACACCTGCCGCGAGCTTCACAACTGCGCGGTTCGAGACGCGGATCGTCGATAAGAAATTCCTGAGCCTGGCCGTGGTTTCCACCGGCTTGACGTTCGCAGACTCGTACACAACCCTATTTGCGCGAGAAAATTGGCTGGCTCACAAGCAGGGCGTTTGCAATGCCGAAGTCGAATCAGCTTATCTTTATGGGACGCATCCAACCGTGGGGCGCGCATACGCGGTGGCTTCGATCAAAACCGGCGGGGCGCTCTTCGCGGCGTACTATCTCCGAAAGCACCACAGCAAGCTGTGGTCTCTGCCGCTGATCACGAACTCGATCATTGGGGCGCAGGGCGTAGCGCAGAACATGGTGAACTGCAACTAGCCCTGCTGTTCGTGACCGCTGCTACTGCACGTTGAGGGTGAGAGGTACGGAGTGCTTCAAGCTGCCAGATGTTCCAGTCGCCGATACTGAGTACGTTTGAGGCGTGTTCTGGTTGCCAGACGAGACGATGCCTGTGCCGCCGGCGCATGCCGACATAAACAGTAGCGCAACAATTACCAAAATCAGCGCACCCAGCATTGTGCGATTCTTCGAGCGGCGTTTTGGACCGGCGAAAACGATGCCCATCAGTCCAAGCCCGGGCAATTGAAGCCACGTGGCGAAGGCAAGGTAGGTAGGGGAACGGCGGCTGGGCGCCAACTGTGATGTAGACGCAGCCGTCGTAATGGTCAGAGTGACACTTACCGGACTGGCATCGGGCGTCACCACACTCGGCGAGAATGCGCATGTCGCACCGGTTGGTTGCCCCGCGCAACTCAATTGAATCGCGCTCGCGAAGCTTCCTTTAACCGGAGTCACGGTCAACTTATAGGTCGCAGTGGAACCGTCCGAGATGGAGACGCTATTTGTAGAACTTGTCAAACTAAAGTCGACCCCCGTGCCACTCAAGCTCACAGGCGGAATCGAGCTGCCGCTGGTAATCGCCAAAGTGCCGGTCAGCGCTCCTGACGTAGAGGGCGAGAACTTCACGATCACAGAGCAGGTTCCACCGTTTGCGGCCACTGTGCCGCAGTTGTTGGTCTGACTGAAGTTTCCGGCGATCGAAATGTTTGAGATCACCGCCGCCGACGTTGCCTCATTGGTTACGGTGATGGTTTGGCCGGCGCTGGTCGAATCCAGCGGTTGGGTGGCGAAGTTCAAAGTTGCGGAGCTCACTGTGATTCCGAGAGTAGCCTGGCCAGTTCCCGTAAGGGTAATGGCCTGCGGGCTATCGAACGCCCCATCCGCAATGGTAAGCACGCCGGCCCTGGTGCCGGCTACGGTAGGGGTAAACGTAACTTGAATTGAGCAGCTGGCCTCCGGAGCGAGCAGAACTGAGCAGTTATTTGTCTGGGCGTAGTCTCCCGAAGCCTGGATGGTTCCGATAGTCAGAGACTGGTCGCCACTGTTGGTAAGGATCACGCTCTGCCCTGCGCTTGATGTTCCGAGGGTGAGCGCAGCAAAAGTCAAGCTGGCGGGGGCGAGAGTGACCGCAGGACCCGTGCCGGTTCCGCTCAGATTGATCACGTGAGGCGACCCGGCAGCGTCATCAACGATCGACACGCTGCCGGAGTCAGCACCCACGACGCGGGGGGTAAAGGTCACAGATAAGGTGCAAGTGCCGGCGGCGGGAACGCTACTCCCGCAATTGTTAGTTTGAGTAAAGTCGGGCGATGCGGCGATGGAAGTGATGTTCAGCGCGGTGCTCCCCATGTTGCGCAGCAGGACGGTCTGAGCCGTACTGGTGCCGAGCGATTGCACCTCGTAATCGAGGCTGAACGGTGTCACGGAGACGGCAGCCGCGTCAGTCGGTGCGATCTTTACGATGAAGGAGTCTGTATTCCCACCGACAACCTCCTGGTAGCTTCCTTGCGAAATTGGGAAATCGATCGAGTCCGTGGAACCGGCAACGTAGATGTTGGCATCGGCGTCAAGTGCTATCGATGCCACAACGTTATTTCCACTTCCGCCAAGGTAAGAGGCGAATAGCTCAGATGATGCCTGTGAATCGATCTCGGCCAGCAGCACATCGTAGTCGATGCCCGCCTGATACTGCGAACCCTCGGTCGAGAACGCTTCAATTCCATTCTCTGACGAAAACGAAGTGTCGTTGGTGGAACCAGCGACATAAGCATTGTTGCTTGCATCAAGCGCAATGGCTACGGGCGTAGAAAGGTTGTTAGGGCCAAGAAAAGTCGAATAAAGCAAACTGGAGGCAGTGGCGTTGAATTTGGTGACGAAGCCGAATCCGCACAGTTGGGAATAAACCGAGGGATCGCAGATGCTGGTCGAGCTCAGCGGAAACGAACCATCGCTAAAGGCGCCGCCGGTTACATAGGCCGACCCGGATGCATCCACGGCAACGGCATTGATGGTCGTTACGATTCCGCTGGTTTCGTCCAGATAGGTTGAGTAAACCAGTTCGCCCGAACTGCTGAACTTTCCTAAAAATCCTGCCAGGCCGTTTTGCAATGCGTAGCTCGATGTTTCGTACACGTTCGCAGTGGTCGGAAAATTGTAGGTCGTAGTGCTCCCGCCAACGAACGCGTTTCCACTACTGTCAACCGCCATGCTCGCGATCGCGCTATAGGGCTGAGGCCAACAGGTGCTAACCCCGCAAGTGTAGGAGACATTCGAACTGCCAGCAAAATAGGTCGAATAGACCAGTTCCGACCCGTCTGGAGAGAATTTGGTCACGAAACCATAGGTTCCGAATTGACCACCCTGATTGGCGGAAGCAGTTGATTGATAGGCATCCACAGTCGGAAGGTTCGTGGAGGTGGTGCTCCCCGCGATCAGCATGTTGCCTGAACTATCGACCGCGATAGTGGCCGGGAGATCCGACCCGTTTCCGCCAAAATAGGTTGAGTAGAGAAGAATCGAGCCATCGGACGAGAGCTTCGTAACAAAAGCGTTCGTGCCTCCCGGGTACGTGGGGTTGTAGGCGTTAACCATCGGAAAGTCGCTGGACGTGGTGCTGCCGGTTAGATAGACCTCTCCCGAACCATCTACAGCGAGCCCATATCCGTAGTCGTCGGTATTGCCGCCCAGGTAGTCAGCGTACAAGAGAGTCGACCCGGTTGAGTCGAGCTTCGCGACGAAGACATGGCTGTTGCCGGCAGGTAGCGATCCGAAAATCGCAAGCGGAAAATCAGTAGAGTCGGTGGTACCACTGATGTAGACATTCCCGCTGGAATCGACAGCGACACCGCTGGCTTCGTCGTCACCGCTGCCGCCTAGGTAGGTTCCGTAAACGAGGACTGGGTCGATCACGGTTGGCTTGGTTGGATCAAGACGCGAGAGTTGGAAACCAACATGTGTCGAATCTTTTAGGACATACGATCCTTGGACCGGTACGCGGGTGCCGTTTGCTTCCTGATAGGTCGTGGGGGTGCGAAAGTGTAGTTCGCCGTTGCCTGTGTCGAGAACGAGGTCACCTTGTTGATCTATGTCAAGACCTTTGGCGCCCTGAACTTGAAACTGGATCTGACTTGGATCTGCCCCGGGTGAAATTGCGAAGTCGAATTCAAGTTGACGATGATTTCCGTAATAGACGATGTCGATACCCGGATAGACGTTGTGATAGCGAATCCGGGCGTAAGTGGCCACGCCAGTGCGCCACTTGGTGGGGTCATTGCCGAAAAAGTAGTTTATCTTGCCGGGCTGAAGGTCTTCTCCGACAACTGTAGGATTCGCCGAAGCGCCGACGAGAGCGAATTGCAGCGTGGCGACTGGGGCAGCAGATCCGGAAAGCGGTTGACGCGCGACCCCGGAGGATGGGCGAAGCGTCAGGAGCATGCCGTTGGCTGTGAGGAACGCCGTGTATCCCTTGCCTTTAGAGAAAAACTTGACGTTGGGGTCGCTTTGCCCCTGATTGGCCTCGAAGGTCAAAGGCAATCCACCCAGGCGGACCGCGGCTTGCTGTTTCTGTAATTGAGTGGGTTGTACCTGTGCCAGAATCCGCGACTCCAAGCAAATAGAGTCAGCCAACATCAAGATCAGGAGTTTCACCATCACAGATTTGATTCGCATTGTGTTTTACCCCGATAAAAGCGCTTCAAGATTTGCCGCGTGCTTGCGCGGGATCGTCGTGTTCAACGCACAGGGGCGAGGTGCACGCGCCATACCGAACCCGATGGATTGGCAAACTCCATTGCTTTGAGGGACTTGAGAGGAGCTATTGCGGCTTGCGGACCTCCGCAAATCGTCCAAAATCGAGAATCAGGTCAAGGGATGGGACAGGTACTTAAATGTCGTTCGCGGGATATTGGGTACTAACGTACCTCGAATGGAACTCTCACGACTGCTATACCGGAGACCCTTCAGCGGTCCGAGTCGCCCGATAAGAAAGTGACTATGAAATAGCGAGTGTTTGAGGCAGGAGTGAAAGAGCCAGAACTTTTCGCTCGCACATCGCGGCGTTTATCAGCATCCGAGGCTCGCAAGCAATCGAGCCGCACCCGGATCCTGTACATCTTTATGAATATTGAACAGAGCGGCAATGAGAATACCGATATTCCGTTCTCATTTCCCACGTACTTGCCGGTGCGAAATTTGGCCCAAGGCTTGCAATTTCCTTTGACGGCACTCTTCCCCTCCCCTTTGAGCTGATTCGGCGCTTCTGCGCGCTTTTTTCGAAGTTGAGCCATCACAGGAAGAAAGGATTCGTCCTATGCGGGAGGCAAGTCGATACTTAGCTTGTTCATCTTCAAAGCGCGTTGCCCTCAAGGAAGGTTCCGAGTGGCGGCTTTGGGGCCTTGCCATTGCAGTTACGCTGGTACTTACTTTCGGCATTATTTCCGTTACCATTCCAGGCCTCCGGCTGCCTAATGACCCGACCTATTCTCTAACGCTCAAGGAATGGGTTCGAGGGCTGGCGGCTCTCGTCCTGTTATTCGACATCTACATGGTTTACCAACACTTGAGATTTGAGCGCATTCGACGCGAGCTGGCAGAGAGGAAACAGCTCTTTGAACTGATTACAGAGAATGCGGCCGACATGATCGCTGTCATAAACCGGGAAGGGCGGCGCCTTTATAACAGCCCGGCATACGGAAAAATTCTGGGATACAGCGCCGAGGAACTGGCTTCGACCTCATCCATCGAACAGATACATCCCGATGATCGCGCCCGCGTGCTCGAGGCGAGCGAGAAGGCTTATCTGACGGGTCGCGGCGAGCGGTTGGAATATCGAATTCGCCGCAAGGATGGCTCGTGGCGAGTTCTTGAATCCACGTCAAATCCGATTTTGGGGGAAAAGGGTAATGTAGAAAAACTTGTGATCGTCAACCGAGACATTACAGAACGCAAGCGCGCGGAGGAATTGCTGGAACGCCACGCTTTCTACGATGATCTTACGGACCTTCCGAACCGCTCATTGTTTGTTGACCGGCTGCAGCAGGCGATCGCCCGTTCTCATCGCCGAAGTGATTTTCGCTTTGCCGTTCTTTTTATTGATATCGACGAGTTCAAGATGTTCAACGACAGTCTTGGGCAGGACGCCGGGGACCAGATCTTGCGCGAGGTTGCGAGCCGATTGAAAAAGGGATTGTCCGACCACGATATGCTCTGCGGTATACGAGCCAACGGAAGTGGCCGCCCTTCATCGGGCGAGAGCACACTCGCCCGTCCCGGAGGCGACGAATTTCTAATGCTCGTGGAGGACCTTCGCGACGCCAGCGACAGCCTTCGCATTTCTGAGGTCATTCGAGAGCGGCTGGCCCACCCCTTCGAGGTCAAGGGGAACGATATTGTAGTAAGCGCAAGCGTCGGTATCGCTCTTAGCGCCGGTGCCTGGACGCAAGCGACCGATGTACTTCGCGATGCTGAGATCGCCATGTATCGCGCGAAGCAGACCGGGAAGGCGCGTTGTGAGGTGTTTGACAGCGCCATGCACAGCGACGCCATCAAACGACTGCAACTTGAGTCGGACCTGCGCAGGGCCCTGCAACAAGACGAATTCCGCGTTTATTATCAACCTATAGTTTCGTTGGAGAACAGCCAGATTATTGGATTCGAAGCATTAAGCCGATGGCAGCGACCGTATGGGATCGTAATGCCAGGAGAATTCATCAAGGCTGCCGATGAAAGTGGAATCATCCTGGAGTTGAACCGCAGGCTTTTGAAAGACGCCTGCAAACAACTGCAACATTGGAATCAGCAGTTCCAGGCTGGCCGTCCGTTTGTGATAAGCGTAAATATCACGGCCAAGCAGTTCACCCAACCCGACTTGGCTCACCAGATCGCCGAAATTCTCAATCAAACGCGAACCGATCCGTCGTGTATTCATCTGGAAATCACTGAGAATGTCACCATGGCGGATCCGGAACGGTCGGCCACAGTTTTATCGCAGCTTAAGGCTCTTGGCGTGCGGCTCAGCATCGACGATTTTGGCACGGGATATTCTTCGCTTTGCCGCCTGCAGAAATTTCCGGTGGACGTGATGAAGATCGATCAAACTTTCGTCTCAGAAATGGACCGAGATCCCGAGACGCACGAAATTGTGCGCATTATCGTCATGCTTGCGAAAAACCTCGGGATGGAAGTTGTGGCCGAAGGTATCGAACGCCCGGACCAAGTCGCGATGCTAAGGCAGATGGGTTGCCAGTTGGGACAGGGATATCTTTTTTCTAAGCCAGTTGATGCGGCATCCAGCGAGCTACTCCTGAGGTCTCAATATCCGGTTGCGGGTGTTGGGGACGTAGCACTTGCTGCCGCCGCAAGCTGCTCTCTCGGATGATTGCCGATTCAAACGCCATCCGCCAGAGAACTTTGACTGGGCTGAGGAGAAGGCATGACTACCGGCCTGCAGCAGCGCCAACTGCGTTTTCGCCTGCTTCAAGGACCTCCCTCACTTTCTTCGCGAGTAAAGCCAGGCGAATAGGCTTCTGCAACAATACATGTTTCGGATCCAGAACCTGACGCGTCGAAAGTAGATTATCCGAATACCCAGACATGAAGATGACCTTCATTGCGGGATAGATCGCCGTGATCCGTTGCGCTAGTTCCCGCCCGCTCATTTGCGGCATAATCACGTCGGTCAACATCAGGTCAATTGATCCTTCTGATTCGTCGGCGAGGGTCATGGCCTGAGGCCCACAGTTCGCCCTAAGAACGCGGTATCCACTCTGCTCTAGGTATTCCGCAATCGACTCCCGAACCGTTATTTCGTCCTCGACCAGGAGGACAGTTTCTGTCGCGGGAGGCAGTGGTTCGTCGTTCTCGTGAGCATCGCGCTGATTCTCCGCCTGGACGCGCGGAAAATGGACCCTGAATGTAGTGCCTCGCCCCACTTCGCTTTCAACGGAAATTTTCCCGCCGCCCTGTTTCACAATATCGAACACAATCGCCAGACCGAGTCCGGTTCCTTTCCCAGCTTCCTTGGTCGTAAAAAATGGTTCGAAGATCTGTGAGCACGTGCCCGCATCCATGCCGCAACCAGTGTCGCTCATAGCAATTATGACTTGGCCGGAGAGATCGGGCGGCGATTCCGAATCGCCATCGCTGTCGTGAGTTTCGATCAGAATTCGGCCGCCATCGGGCATGGCATCACGCGCATTGATGGCGAGGTTCATCATTACCTGTTCTACTTGCGTCGAATCCGCTTTAATAAACGGTTGTCCGCTTGCCGGATTGAAGTCGAGATCGATATTTTCCGGAAGTAAGCGCTTGAGCATCTTGATCTGCTCATGAATCAGCGCATTCAAGTCGAGGGCCTTCGGAGAGATCACCTGCTTGCGGCTGAAGGTAAGCAGTCCCTTGGTTAGCGAGCTTGCGCGGTCGACAGTTTTGCCAATTTCATCCAGGTATTTTTTCGCCGTTTCATTCTCAGAGATCTTGAGCTGTAGTAGCTCTGTATAACTACTGATGGCCATCAGGAGGTTATTGAAATCGTGCGCAACACCTCCAGCGAGCCGGCTTACAGCTTCGATCTTTTGCATCTGTTGCAGTTGTTGTTCTAATTCGCGTCTCTCGGTTATATCTTCCAGCGTACCTTCAAAGTAAAGGAGACGCCCGTCTTCACTGCGCACCGCACGGGCATTTTCTGAAACCCAGATGAGTTTGCCGTCTTTGCGGCGGGCCTGGTATTCAAAATTTTGCACGATGCCTCTACTTCTCATAAGGCTGACAAATTCTTCGCGCATCTCCGGATGCTCATATTGCTGTTTTCGTACATCGGTTCGGGTTTGGATAATTTCCTCTGGAGACTCAAATCCAAACATGCGAGCCAGCGCCGGGTTGGCCGAGATGTATCCACCCTGTGGGGTTGATTGGTAGATTCCCTCGAGCGCATTTTCAAAAATGTTTCTGAACTTCTGTTCAGTTTTGCGAAGCGCCTCTTCAGCGCGCTTGCTGTCCGTAATGTCCGTGAGAAAACCGATGATGCCTCTTATGTTGTGGTTTTCGTCCCGGAGCGGACTCGCGGAAAGATTGACGATGACCGAGGTTCCGTCGCATTTGTGACCTTGTAACTCGATGCCGGTTAGATGTTCACCGGTAAGAACTCGCTTGTGCAGCGCGATGGAGTGCTGGGTACCGCTATGCCCCATGATCGGGCTCGGCTTACCCAGGACGTCTTCTTCGCTCCAGCCAAAAACCAATTGAGCCGCCGGATTCCACAACGTGACGCGACGGTCCAGATCCACTCCAACGATCGGGATCGGAGAAGCATAAATGCTCGTTTGACTCGCTTTGTGCAAAGCGTCAAGAGTTTTCTTAAAAACCGTGATGTCGCGCCCGATCGACGAGGCGCCGATCACTATCCCATCCGTGTCGCGCACCGGAGAAATGCTCACCGACATTTCGATCCGTCGTCCGTCTTTGGCGATTCTTACGGTCTCAAAGCTTTTGATTTGTGATCCGCTCTTCGCTTGCTCGCGGATTTGTGTCGCCTCCTCAACCCGCTCGGGAGGCGTGATGAGCGAGATATTTTTTCTCCCCACAACCTCCTCGGCGGTATAGCCGTACATCGATTCCGCACCCTTATTCCAACTGGTAATCCGGCAGTTCAGGTCGGTGCCGATAATCGCATCCTGGGATGATTCCACGATCGCGGCCAGTCGAACGAGCGTTTCCTCGGCAAGTCGCCGGGCCGTAAGATCACGCACGTACACAACAAACATTGTGCGGTTTCTGATGAGAGCGCTGGTCACGGTGAGTTCCGCGGGGAATTCTTCTCCGCTGGCGCGCAAGACTTTGGTCTCAAGCCGGTTGCCGACCAGTTCCATACCACTCGAGGCTACCGAAGCGAAAAGCTCACCGCGCAGATGAGGATGCAATGCAGGGGGAAGAATGGCCTCGGATAGGTCTCTGCCCAGGGCCTTGGCGCGCGGGATGCGGAAGGTTCTCTCTGAAGCTGGGTTGAATTCTATGATTTTGCCCTGGGCGTCGGTCCAGATGATGCAATCAAGAGCTGAATCGAGCAGCGCGCGATAACGAGCTTCACCCTCCTCCGGCAGCTTATTGGTGCGCCTGTTTTTGCGCGTGCTTGGAATCATGGACATAAATTCCGCTCAGCGAACCTTGCGAGAAGTGGGAATCGCTTTCAGGTATCAACGAGTAATTCTGCGGTCACTCCCCAAGGAGATCGTGGATCCGGTCCCTCAACACGTTTAGGCGAAAAGGTTTTCGCAAGGTGGCATTCTGAGACGCCTTCCCGGAACCCGGGGCAACGGTCCTCGCGGGGTCTCCCGACATATAGATGACCTTGAGATCGGGATACTGTTCCAGCAATTTTGCAGCGACTTCGTGGCCGCTCATTTTCGGCATGAACAGATCGGCGACCAGAATATCCGGCGATGAGCGGCTTTGCTGCACCAGGCTTAGCGCTTCGTTGCCGGTTCTTGCCTGCAAAACCTTGAAGCCTTCCATTTTCAGAAATTCCGCGGCCGGCAAACGCACCGCATCGTCATCTTCCACGACCAGAATAGTTCGCGCCATCGCCGGGTAGCGGGGCAGCGTTGGGCCGGAATCCGCGTCGGCTCCTTTCTTGGACAGCGGAAAATACAGTTTAAAATTGCTCTTCACTCCGGACTCGCCCGACACTCTCAGAAAACTCCGGCACGCGCCGACAATAGCCTCTACACCTTCGAGCGACAGGCTTGGCTTTTCATTCTTACTGAGGCTCGCGTCGGACGATGAACTGTGTTTGACTACTGCTGACTGGTTTTCGATACTAAGCGCGACATATTCCCCCGGCTCGAATCGATCACCTTGAATAAACTCCCGATTGAGCTCAACCAAAGATGTCGCCAGGCTCAATTGCCCGGCCCCGGCCATTTCATTTCGCGCCACTATCAGTAATGCAAACAAACTCCGTTGCACGTCGATTCGATCTTCATAAATCGTCGAGGGGTTGGCGTCGAGTCTTAGGGATAACTCCACACGCTCGCCCAGCAGACCCCTTAGTAATTCGCTCAGATCGTTTATAAGTGCATTCAACTCGATAGGTCGCGGCGATGAAGTCGATCCACGACTGAAGTCTAAGAGAGTTTGTATAAGTAATGTGGCGCGATTAGCATTGGCGAGCATCTGATCCAGAGCACGCTTGTCTTTTGCGCTGACTTTCTTCAATTCCAGTTCGGCGTAGCCCGTGACCGCCATCATGATGTTGTTGAAGTGGTTGGCCACGGCTTGAGCGAGCTCACTGATCAATTCGTCTTTTTCTGCCACAAGATTGTGCGCGCAAGACTTTTTCGTAACTTCTTTCCTAACACGTCCCATTTTGGTGCCCAAACTGGTGGTCATGTTGATAACCTTTTGAAACTAAACTGTTTCGTGTCGTGTTGTTCACGACGGTACTAGGTCCAAAAGGTCCGGTCAAATTACGGTTGTAATCGGGTAGAGTCTGTAAGTGAATCTTGGAAAGCCCACTTAAAACGGTTCTAGGTAGTGTCTCGGTTTCAAAACTGTGTCAAAGCTTGGGACAGGTAATCAGGTACCGGATTTATGATCCATTGTCGTCAATAAGTTGTGGTTCGCCGACTTTGGCGCATAACTTGCCTATTTCAAGGCATGAAAGAAAAGATTCTGATTGTTGACGACGATGAGCAGTTGATCGGTGCTTACCGGGAGTATCTCTGCAATCTGGGGTATGACGTCGACTGCGCGATGGAAACCGAAGAGGCGCAAACATTGCTGACCCATTTTGAGTATTCGCTAGTGATTACCGATCTGCGCCTTAGCCGGCTTAACTTTGGGGGACTGGAGCTGGTGAAGTTTATCCGGGACGCTGGACTACCCATTCGCGTAGTCGTGTTAACGGCCTACGGCTGGCCGGAACTCAAAGCTGAAGCCGCCAATCAGGGCATCGACGCGTTCCATCGTAAGCCGATGCGCCTGTCGGATCTTGCAAGAACCATTTCAGTGCTTACAGGAGGGCCGCATGAGGAAATCCCTGCTTGAGACGATCCTAAATCCAGAACAACTTTCGGTTCGTTTTCAACCGATTTTTCGCATCGGCGACGGAGATAATCACCTCCACAGCGTCGAAGCCTTGATTCGTGGGCCGCGTGGCACGCACTTTGAATCGGCGTTAATGCTGTTTGACTACGTGCATCGCAAGAAAGAGGAGAAGGCCGTCGACCACAGTTGCCTGGCGGCAATCTGCGCCGAGGCGACAAAGCTACCCCGACATCTGAGAATCAATGTCAATGTCCACGCTGCAACGCTGGAACAACACCCGGGCTTTCTCGAATCCTTCCGCCGCCGGCTTCATAAACATTCGCTATCGCTGGACCGATTTACGATCGAGATCGTAGAATATGCGCCGAACTGCGATATTCCCGAGCTTTTGGCGACGCTTGCCGCATTACGGAGCGAGGGGGTTCGCATCGCCCTGGACGACGTGGGCCTGGGCCAGTCGAATTACCGGATGATGCTCGATTGTCACCCGGAGTACTTCAAACTCGACTCCTATTTCGTACGCGGGTTGCGAAACGATTCTAAGCGGCGCGCAGTCGTCGAGTCCGTGGTAACCTTCGGCCGGGCGTTGCACACCGCGATTGTGGCCGAGGGTATGGAGTCGATGGAAGATATCGCCCTGGTGGCGGAAATGGGCGTCGAATTTGCGCAGTGCAATCTTCTCTGTCCCGCCCTTCCCCTCCCTGATTTAATGGCGTCCGGGATCATTGGGGAGCCGGCTTTGGCTTTTGGAGCTGCAGAAAGTTTGGCTGCGGCGGCTCGATAGAATTGCCGCTCCGGGCACCATCGGGAAATCCAGGTTCGTGTCTTAATTACGGCCGTCGGGATGTAGGATGCCGAAACTCTTGATTTTGTTATAAAGGGAACTGCGCGTCATACCCAGACGGGTGGCCGCGCGCGCCACATTCCATCGTTCTGTGGTAAGCACCTTTTGAAGGTGCCTCCGCTGTACTTCACGGAACGTTAGCCTTGCTTCATCGGACTCTTCCTCGGGTGCTGCCGAGAAATAGTCCAGGCGCAAATCGCAGGGCTGAATCGTATCCCCGGTCGCCAACAGAACCGCTCGTTCCATCACGTTCTTCAATTCCCGGATGTTTCCTGGCCACGTATAGGTACTAAGCGCATCAAAAGTCTTCTCTGCAAGGGTGAGATGAATTCTCCCTAAATCTACCGCCATGCGTTGGAAGAAGTGCTGCGCCAGGAGAGGAATATCGTCGGCGCGTTCGCGTAACGCCGGCATTCGTATTACCACCGTGCTCACGCGGAAGTACAGATCGCTGCGGAATTTTTTCTCGCGGATCAGTTGCAATAGATCGGCATGGCTGGCCGCAATCAGCCGAATGTCCAGCTGACGCTCATGCACGTCACCCAGCCGGCGGAATTGTTTTTCCTCCAGAACTTTCAGCAGCTTTGGCTGGATTTGAACATCCATGTCGCCGATTTCATCCAGAAACACTGTCCCCTTCTGCGCCACTTCCAGCAGACCCAACTTGCGTGCCACAGCGCCGGTAAATGCACCCGCCTCGTGACCGAAAAGTTCGGTCTCAAGAAGGTCTTTTCCAAATCCGGCGCAATTCATGTCCACGAAAGGTTCTTCTGCGCGCAGGCTGTGATCGTGAATCCACCGCGCCAAAACCCCTTTGCCGGACCCAGTTTCTCCGGTGATTAATATAGGGCAATGACTGCCGCAAATCCGCTCCGCTTCTTCCGCCACTTGCCGAATCGGAGCGCTGATGCCTACAAACGGATCTACGCTCTCCCGTTTTTCTTTGACCTTGCCGGCAAGGTGTCTTTGATAGTTGCGCTGGTTCTTTAAAGCGCGCTCCAGTACCACCGCAATCGCGGACATCTGCACTGGCTTAGTGAGGAATTGCTCCGCGCCTTCTTTCATCGCTTGTACCGCCAGCTCAATCGTCCCATTGCCCGTGAGAAGAATCACCGGAACCGAGGGGTAGGATTGCTTTAAAAATGGCAACAGATCGAGGGCGGTTCCATCGGGCAACGAATAGTCGAGTACCGCGGCATCTGGGGTAGCAGTGCGAAAACTCTGCCGAATGGCTTCGCAGCTGTTGGCCTCAGTTACCTGATAGCTGTTTTCCTGAAGGTATTCGGTTAGAGCAAATCGGATGGATCCGTCGTCCTCACCCACGAGAATTCGTTTCTTCGACATAGGAACTCGATTTTCGGAATCGCAGACGGCTCTGGGACACCGGGCATCCTGATCAAGCAGAGTGCGACCTTTAGAAGAATGTAATTTCCCCTGGCGGTAAGGAGACAGATCACTTTCGTAACTGCCCCCAGAGAAAGGCGATTCGCAATTTTGGTCGGCACTGCTTTTGTAGTCTGGCATCCCAACTGCAACCACCGCTTTGCCAGCAAGTAGCTGGGGAAAACCGTAATTACAGCAAAGCGATTCGGCCGACTATCTGGTCCCGATTCCAGAACATTGTCCGAGAAGTGAGCACTTCCAGCGCAACCAGAGTTGACCGGGGGTAGGCCAGGGGAGGACAACAGGTGAGTTACTCAGCCGGCGTCGGACAGTGGGTGTCGAAATCTAAGAGCAGAATCTATCTTTTGTTCCTGCTGCTCATGGTGGCGCCGCTTGCTTTATTCGCCTACTTCACGGGACAAGTTCTGCGTCACCAGACCGAAACCCAGGCTCGTACAGAGAGCACGCAAATCGCCCGGATATCGGCCACTCTGGCGCAAGATCACTTTCGCGGAAGCATCACATTTCTGAAGTCGATTGCCGCGCGCCGCACCTTTCTTCGAGCCTGGGAGAATCGCGATTACGATACCGTTTCGTGGCATCTCCAAAACGCAAGAGGACTTCGCCCAGATTTTGCGTATGTCAGCGTTTACGACCTCAACGGGACAATGAAGGGGATCTATCCCGGCCAGCCTGAATTGATCGGCAAAAGGTTTGCCTATCGTGACTGGTATGAAGGATTTGCCCGGGAAAAGAAGCCGTACGTTTCCGAGGTCTATCAGTCAGCTGTTGCTCCCTACGAACTCGTCGTCGCGATTGCCGTGCCGATTTTAAATGACCGGGGCGAAGCCGTCGGAATTCTGATGGGCGCCGACGCTATGAATACCATCAACCAGCGCCTGGTGGCAACGCACCTCGATGGCGGCTGGACCATTCTGCTTGTCGACCAGCATGGTCAAATGGCGGCACAGCAGAGCCTCGACTCGCATGCTGCGGCTATCGGCCTCGCCAGGGATCGGCCGGTGAAACAACTGTTGTCAGGGCACTCGGGCGATGGAATCTTTGCCCGCGATGGGAAAGCTCTGTTCGCGCATTATGAACCGGTGGGCGACTTCCACTGGGGCGTGATTACCGAGCAACCCTTGGCCTTACAGCAGCGCTCAATCTGGCTGGTACAAAACCAAGTGTGGATCCTGGCGTTGGTCCTTCTGCTGGTCGGTTTACCGTTGAGCACTTTCATGGCTTCGCTCTACTCGCAGCTCGATACCGGCAATCGCTTCATGGATCTTTCCCTCGACATGCAGTGCACCATCGGTTTCGATGGAATGTTTCGCAGTCTGAACCCCAGTTGGCAAAGGGTCTTGGGTTTTCGTCCAGAGGAACTGAGGTCCAAATCACGCATGGAGTTTATTCATCCGGAGGATCAGGCGAGAACCTCGGCCGAGTTCGGCCAGGTGCAAGACGGCCAGTGTACCGTTGCTTTTGAAAACCGCTACCGCTGCAAGAACGGCAGCTATCGGTGGCTTCTTTGGAATGCAGTGTGTGTGCCCGAACAACGACTTATCTACGCGGTTGCTCGCGATATCACCACCCGAAAGAATGCGGAAACCAATGTGCTTGCCAGCGAAGAACGGTACCGCAAGCTCTTCGAGCTGAATCCGCAACCGACGTGGATTTACGATCGCGAAACGCTACGTTTTCTGGCGATTAACCAGGCGGCTGTCACGGCATACGGATACGCACGTGAAGATTTTCTGACGATGACGATTGACGAGATTCTTCCTGCCGAGGATGCAGGAGCTTCCCCGAAAACAATGTCGCCACAGCCTGAGGATGCGAGGAGCAACGGAGCATATCGTCATCAAAGGAGGGACGGCAGCCTGATTTATGTCCATCTCACCACATACTCATTGACATTCGAGGGCCGGCCCGCCGAATTTGTGATCGCTGAAGATATCACCGCGCGCAGGCTGGGGGAGGAAGAACGGGCCAGATTCACGGCTAGCCTCGAAACAGCAAATCGCGAGCTTGAACTTCGCAATCGTGAGGTGGAACGGGCTACCAACACCAAGAGCAAGTTCCTGGCAAGCATGAGTCACGAGCTGCGCACGCCGCTAAATGCCATCGTCGGATTTTCCGATCTGTTGTCCGATGAAACTCCTGGCCCACTCAACCCGAAGCAGAAGCGCTTCGTCACCCATATCAAACAAGGCTCCGAGCATCTTCTGCAACTGATTAACGACATTCTGGATCTTTCCAAAATCGAGGCCGGCCTCCTCGAACTGAGGCCGGAAGACTTCGACCTCGCGGAGGCGTTACCGGAAGTGCTCTCCACGATTCGTCCGCTGGCGATGGCTAAGAATATTCAGGTGGATCAGAAGCTGGAAGGCAGCCTCACACTCTACGCTGATCGAGTGCGATTCAAGCAGATTCTCTACAACCTGCTGAGCAATGCAATCAAATTCACGCCCGGAGAGGGGCATGTAGGAATCGTGTGCCGCAAGGAAGGGAATTTCGTTGGCATCTCTGTCACCGACACCGGCGTGGGTATACGGCCGCAAGACCAGGCGATGGTCTTCGAGGAATTTCGTCAAGTCGAAGGCGCCGCGGCACAACAGGGTACCGGACTCGGGCTCGCGATCACGAAACGACTGATCGAGCAGCACGGAGGAACGATCGCGCTCCGGAGTGAACTCGGCATTGGAAGTTGTTTCACCTTCACACTTCCGGCCGGGGCAGTCTATGAGGCGATGGACTCCGACAACCCATCGGCGGGTTTGGGTATCGGGGTACCCCGGGACAAGAAGCCGCTAGTCCTGATTGTCGATGACGAACTGCCGTCGCGGGAATTAATCGCAAGTTATTTGGAATCGGATTACAGAATTGCCATGGCCGATTCCGGCGCTGATGCAATCGCAACGGCGAAGAAACTGAAACCCGACGCGATCACGCTCGACGTGTTGATGTCTGGTGGTAACGGATTCCAGGCGTTGGTTGCTTTGAAGGCCGCGGTGGAAACAGAAAATATTCCGATTATCGTGGTATCAATTGTCGATAACAAGCAGGTGGGGTTTGCGTTGGGGGCGGCGGACTATCTCATCAAGCCTGTCAATAAGGGTGGGCTGCTGGAGTCGATGCGCAAACATATTCCGCATGCCTCAAAGAGCGACTCCAGGATTTTGTTGGTGGATGATGACTCCCGAACGCTCGAACTGTTGGAGGAAGCTTTGCAGTTCGCCAAGTACAAGGTAAAGAGCGTGCAAAGCGGCGCGCAGGCCCTCGAAGTGCTGGGATCCGACGCAGTCGGAGGAGTTGTTCTCGATCTTATGATGCCAGGCATGGACGGATTCGAGGTGATCCGACATATTCGCAAGAAACCTATGCTCAGAAAACTGCCTATTCTCGTAATGACGGCAAAGAATTTGAGCGCAGATGAATTGGCGATGCTGAGTTCAGAAACACAAGGGCTGATCCAGAAGGATGGATCCTGGCGCGAGGAACTCCTTTCCGAAATCGGACAGGCCATAGCCGGCCGGACCCTGGCGCAGGTTGCGAGACAATCATGAGAATTCTCATCGCAGAAGATAGCCCGGTCAATCGCGAGTTGCTGCGTGAACTCCTGGAGATGCGAGGGCACGAAGTGTTGGAGGCAGTTAACGGCCAGGAAGCGCTGGACATGATCGCGCAGGGGCGGCCTGATCTCCTCATTCTCGATATTGGTATGCCGGTGCTGGATGGCTTTGGCGTCATCGCGAAGGTTCGCGCCGACCCCCGGCTCATGAGCCTACCGGTGCTCGCGGCCACCGCTTATGCTATGAGAGGAGATCGCGACAAGGTATTGCAGGCAGGTTTCGACGGATACGTCTCCAAGCCAATTGACTCCAGGGCGCTGACTCAGGAGATCGATCGTTTGACCGGCCCAATGAAGGCTGGGGACGCCGATACAGCAGTCTGATAACGGCTGAGCTGCAAGGGGAGGGATTGCCTCTGAAGTGGTCCTGGAACCGCCTCTTCCCTACCGATCGAGGCTGTCAGTGATTTCCATCGCGTCAATGAAGTCACGGATTGCCTGGTCACCTTTGACGTTACTGAAACGAATTCCCTGACGTTGGTCAACCGCCCAGATAACTGTCCCGGTCGCATCGATTGAGGCGCCGGAGGAGGGCAACCGGAAGGTTAAACGCACAGACTGGCCGGTCTTAAGACCCTCCACTTCCACTTGAATGCCGCCTTGGCTGACATTCCACGACACTCCCTTTAGCGACTGCGAGTCAACCGAGCAGACCAGCTCCGTGTGCAACGGAACTCGCACGAATCGCCTTCGGCATTCATGCAGGGATCCCCGCACGGTGCGATACAGGTTGCTGAGCTTTTGCCTGTCCACCGGTTTCTGAAGGTAGAAAGTTGCGCCGCTGGCGAAGACCTGTTGCATGGTTTGCCGGTCGTCGCGTCCCGTCACCGTAATGATCGGTGTGGATCGGTTGCGCGAAGAGGTGCGAATCCAGCGTGCTAAGTCGAAACCGTTCATGTACGGCATTTCCAGATCAAGAAAAATGCCGTCGAAACGTTCGCGATTCACCAAATCCGCTGCCTTGCTGCTTTCGCCCACAGCGCGCACTTCGGCATTTAGTGAGAGGAAGACTTCCTCCATCAGTTCCAGACTTGCCACGTCGTCTTCCACGATAAGAAGTTTGAGCGCCATTGCACCCTTTCTTCGGTCCATTCGTTCTCGAAAATGAGAAGTTAACTACCTCTGAGCCAATGCGTGCCTCACGGGGCGAACAATTACGGAAGACAGAACGCTGCGAAGATTGGCATAGCGACCTTCAACTCTGGAGCGCCGTTGGCATCGAACACCATCGAAGGCAGCGGGTTGTTTTGGCCGCGGAGAATTCTTCTTGACGACAAATATCTCCTTCGGCAACTGCTGCGTACTCGTGTCGCCATTTAATGCTCTCGCCAGGCTCATCAGAGCCACAGAACCACATGCGAAGCAGCGTGTGTGCGCCACAGTGATCATCTCGCAATCTAAACAAAGTGTGGCCTGCTGCAGGGGCACGAGGCTAAGTTCCGACGTATTCATTGCTGCTCCTTTTCGGTTCCCTTACTAACTTTCATGCCATCTCCGGCCGTTTTAGTACCCGGTGCGACGAGAGGCCAGGGTGAAAACACCCCCGGTCCTATCCGGCCGGAATCGAAATCAGAATCGCGTCTGGGGGAATCGTTCGCAGGGCTCGGACCCGGCGTGTCGCCGCCCGGATCCTGTACACGGGAAGCCTCAAAACCATCCTCTGAACCGAGGGCTAGGTTTGTCATGCTTCTGAATGAAGCAATCATCGCACCACCCTTGCGGAAGTGAGCATGAGCCAGTGGGGCCAATAGCTTAGCAAGCGTAGGCCCCAAAAGCAGCCTTGAAAGCGTGGCTGATTTACAAATTTTGAACAGGGATCAGTACCGCCGCGATTGGACTGCCGGACAAATGCACCTTGTTACCGTCGTACCCTTGAGCCGAGGTTTTGTTCGCGATAAGAAGATGTCAGACGAGTCTCCGGAATTGTGTCTGCATTCCTGCCGGAACGATTCGGTCTCCAGGTCCGGCCGGCCAAAAATGGAAGTCTTGGACGCCAATCAGGCTCGGCTCATCCCGAGCGTCCCTACCCGGGGCAATCTACTCAACGTTCGCGATTTGACGGTGCACTTCCGCCTCGATCGAGAGCGCGAATCGAATGTCCTGAAGCAGGTGAGCTTTGCCATCGGTCGCTCCGAAATTGTTGGATTGTTGGGCGAGTCGGGCTCGGGGAAAACAACCATGGCGCTCTCTTCGATGCGATTGCTTCCCGAGAATGCGAGCCTCAGAGCCGGTTCCCTTTCTTTCCGTGGGCAGGATTTGTTGACACTGACCGAACGCGAGATGCGCAACGTTCGAGGCCTGAAGATTTCGATCATCCATCAGGATTCCGATGTGTTGAACCCAGTCTTGCGGGCGGGCCATCAGGTGATGGAAGTTCTGCGTACCCACAGACCCGCCAAAGCCGCGCAGATGCGCGATGAAATCTATTGCTTGTTCGCCGCTTTAGGCCTGTCGGACTGCGACCGGGTTTATCGCGCCTTTCCGCATCAACTGAGTGGAGGAGAACGACGCCGCGTAGCCATTGCACAGGCACTGGTGTGCAAGCCCCACTTGGTGATTGCGGACGAGCCTACCGCCTGGCTTGATGCTGGCACCACCTCCGAAATTCTATCTGTCTTCCGCCAACTGCGAGAAATGTACGATACTGCCTTTCTCCTGATCAGTCATGACCCCAGTGCATTGGCAATCGCCGACCGGATTCTTGTTATGTATGCCGGGGAGATCGTCGAAGACGGGCCTTCGCGTGAGATTCTCGAGCAACCCAGGCAGCCTTATACCTGTGCGCTATTGCAGTGCAGAACGCAGAGGGGCACATCTCGACAGATAACGACCAAACCGCGCTCCTTGCCCTACATTCCGGGCAATGCGCCCGACCCCTCTGAAACGCCGGCGGGTTGCGCCTTTTCCTGCCGCTGTACCGATCGAATGGAGGTCTGCGATCAGCGGCATCCAGAGCTCTATGCGATTTCTTCTTCGCGATCGGTCCGCTGCCTTCAATACGAGGCGAGGAGTTGAACTAACTTGCCGTCCCCGGGCGAATTCGTGCTGGAGGCGCGTGGCCTGAGCAAGACCTTCACCTCAGGACGATGGTGGCAAAAACAGTTCCGTCACCGCGCTCTCGACCACGTCAGCCTCTCTCTCGAGCGGGGGAAAATGCTCGCCGTAATCGGAGAATCAGGCTCCGGCAAAACCACCCTGGCAATGTGTCTGGTTGGCTTGGAGAGGCCGGATGCCGGAGAAGTCTTGCTCGATGGTTTGAGCATCGCTTCCCTCGACAGGCGCTCCAGGGTTTCCCTCCGAAAAGAGATGCAACTCATCTTTCAGGATTCCAGCGCAGCGCTCAATCCTCGCCTGTCTGCTATTGAAATTGTGGAAGAGCCGCTGTTGATCGGCGGTTACGGTATCCGAAAGGAGCGCCGCGAATTGGCAATGGCGATGATGGAACGGGTTGGAGTTTCGCCGCAGTGGGCGCAGCGGCGGCCTCACGATTTCAGTGGTGGGCAACGGCAGCGCCTCGCCATTGCGCGCGCGCTCACACTTCGTCCGAAAGTCCTGATTCTGGATGAAATTTTTGTTGGATTGGACCTTTCCATCCAGGGGCAGATCGCCAATTTATTGCTTGATCTACAGAGCTCCCACGGCCTGAGTTACATCTGCATCTCGCACGACATTGCATTGGCCACCCAGATCGCCGACAGAATTGTAGTTATGGATAAAGGTCGGATTGTTGAGCAGATGACTACGAGCACATTGCCGCCGGACGCAGCGGTATCGAACTCGGAATGGAACAGCGAACTACGGCAATCCGCCAAGAAAGCTTACGTGGGAGCCTAGAGGTATATGCGATTTCTGGTACATCGCCTTCTACACAGCATATTTCTTCTGGTGGGCATTTCTTTACTTTCATTTGCCTTTCTCGAACTCGCTCCAGGCAATTTTTTCGACGAGATGCGGCTCAATCCACAAATTTCACACGACACCCTTGTTCATCTTGAAAAACAATACGGGCTCGACCATTCATTTGCTGAGCGCTATCTCGCGTGGGTGAGGTCGGCGGTGAAGGGTGATTGGGGAGTCTCGTTTGCATACGGCAGTCCAGTCGCCCCACTAATCTGGACCCGGGCGCGGAATACTTTGCTACTCACGGGACTGGCTATGCTGCTCTCGTGGATGATTGCTCTTCCCGTTGGCCTTTTAGGCGCAGCCGAACGTGGCCGTTGGCTCGATAATTTTTTCAGCCTCGGCACCTCGCTATTGCTTGTTACACCTGACCTATTGCTGGCCTTGGGCTTGCTGTGGCTGGCGTTGCGAACTCATTGGTTCCCAGCCGGAGGAATGCAATCGCTGTCATCATCCAGTGCTCACGCGGACAAACTCAAGGATGTAGCCTTTCACCTGATGGCTCCGGTCGCGATCCTCGTGCTCGGCGGTTTGCCAGTACTGGTTCGTCACATCCGCGCTGCCGCGATCGATGCCCTGCAGCAACCCTGTATCCGCGCCGCCCGATCGCATGGAATTTCCCGGGTGAGAATCCTTTTTCGTCATGGTCTTCCCCTCGCTGCGGCTCCGCTGGTCTCCCTATTCGGGTTTTCATTGGCATCGTTGCTGAGCGCATCACTGTTAGTCGAGGTGGTGATGAGTTGGCCTGGTCTCGGGCCTTTGCTCCTGGAAGCAATACTCGCGCGTGACGTCTACCTTGTGATTGGCGCAGTCATGCTCGCCGCCTTGTTTCTCGCCGGCGGTATGTTGATAACGGACTGTCTGCTGTTTGCTGCCGACCCCCGCATTCGCACTGAGAAGCTGGCATGAAAATCAGCATCCAAGCGCGGATGCTCGGTGTCATGCTGCTTGGATTGCATCTGATAGTTTTCTTCGCCGGATTCTTCGCGCCTTATGAAACTTCCCTGCAGAACCGCGATCTGCCATTTGCACCTCCCGCCCACATTCACTTTCTCGACATTCAGGGGAAGATTCATCCGCGGCCTCTGGTATGCGTTTTGGTAGAACGGTCTGACGCATTCGCAGAGTACTTCGAGGACCGAGGTCATTGTTTTCCTGTTCGCTTTTTGGTGCGCGGAGCGCCCTACAAGCTATTTGGACTCATGAGGTCGAACGTACATTTGTTTGGAGTCGATGCTCCCGCAACGATCTTTCTGATGGGAACCGATGCGTACGGACGCGACGTATTTTCCCGGTTTCTCTACGGCGGCCAGATCTCCTTATTTGCCGGACTCATCGCAACCGTGCTGACGCTTGTTCTCGGAGCGCTTCTCGGTACTCTCGCCGGATATTACGGTGGGTGGCTGGACGCCGGGATCATGCGGGGCGCGGAACTTTTCCTGGCATTGCCGTGGCTATACTTCCTGATCGCAGTTCGCGCTTTCCTGCCTCTCAGCCTAAGCCCTAAAGACGCCTTCGTCATGCTGATAGCCGTGATTGGTTTTGTAGGCTGGGCTCGGCCCGCCCGGCTGATCCGCGCCGTCGTCTTGAGTAGCCGGGAACACCATTACGTCCTCGCTGCCCGGCTTTTTGGCGCATCGGACATGTACTTGATGCGGCGACATATACTGCCAGATACTTACAGCATTCTTCTGACGCAAGCCGTCTTATTAATTCCACAATATGTGCTGGCGGAGGTGACGTTATCTTTCTTGGGTCTGGGGGCAGGTGAACCTACGCCAAGTTGGGGTAGTATGTTGTCAACGCTTCAACAGTATTCTGTACTCGTTTCGTATTGGTGGATGTTGATACCGGGACTTGTGCTGGTCCCGGTATTTTTCGGATACGTACTTCTGGCAAGCGAACTGCAGTCTGGGCGGAAGACAGCAGCGTCGTAACAGAAGCCTATACCCTGGGTTATGTGCTGGCAGTTGTCCAAGCAGTTGACCGCCCTTTTCTGGCTGACCACCTGTGTCTGCGTCTTTTCCTGCCAGGCATCGGCGCAGTCGAGTCCCTCAAACGAAGAACTCCAGATTACAAACAATCCCGTGGGCCATCGCGGCGGGCGGCTGGTAGTTTCTCTCCGTTCCGAACCAAAGACATTGAACCCAGTTACTTCCGCCGACATTTCTTCGCGGGAAGTCCTCGCCGAAATGACGGGGGATTTGATTCACATTAACCGGTTTTCACAAAATGTAGAACCGGCCTTGGCCAAATCGTGGAAGGTTTCTCGTGACGGCCTGGAATACACTCTTAGGTTGCGCCACGGACTTCGCTTTTCCGATGGGCACCCCCTCGATGCCGATGATGTTCTTTTCAGCTTTCAGCTCTACTTAGACGACAAAGTAAATTCTCCGCAACGCGACCTTCTCATAGTTGGCGGAAAGCCGATCACGATACGCCGATTGGATTCCAACACAGTGGTATTTCATTTGGCTCAACCTTATGCCGCCGCGGAGCGCCTTTTCGATAGCGTTGCCATTTTACCGAGACACCTTCTTGAGCAGGCATATAAAGACGGCAAATTGGCGCAGACCTGGGGTCTGAGCACCGCACCGGACAAAATCGCGGGGCTGGGCGCCTTTCGACTGAAGGAGTATGTGGCCGGCCAGCATTTGACACTGGAGCGCAATCCCTACTACTGGAAAGCCGATCGCGAGAAGCAGCGACTGCCCTATCTTGACGAGATTACATTTCTATTCGTTCCCAATGCGGATGCGGAAGTCATTCGCTTTCAAGCTGGCGATACAGACGTCGTCAATCGACTAAGTGCCGAAGATTACTCTCTCCTGAAAAGCGACGAAGCGGCACACGCATTCCATGTTTATGATGTCGGGGCCAGCCTTGAATATAACTTTCTGTTTTTCAATCTAAACAGCGCTCTGCCCGGCAATTCGGCGATTTCACAAAAACAAGCGTGGTTCAGGCAGGTAAAGTTTCGCCAGGCAATCTCGTTGGCCATCGACCGCGCGAGTATGGTTCGGTTGATTTACCGCGGGCTGGCAACGCCCTTGTGGACGCCGGTCACTCCTGCCAGTAGCTTTTGGATGGATACGGCAATTCCTCATCCCGCGCGATCCGTCGTTCAGGCCAAGAAGCTGTTGCAGGATGCGGGATTCTCGTGGTCCCAGACAGGAGACCTGACCGATTCGGACCGGTCGACCGTGAAATTCACGATTTTAACCAGTGCCTCCAGCCGTCAACGGATACAGATGGCAACCATGATTCAGCAGGATCTGAAGGAATTGGGGATTTCCGCAGATGTTGTGCCCCTGGAGTTTCGATCCGTTGTGGATCGAATCTTTCGGACGCATGATTACGAAGCGGCAATTCTCGGTCTTGGAGGCGGCGATGTAGATCCCAACTCACAGATGAATGTCTGGCTTTCGTCAGGGAACGATCACGTTTGGGATATCGGCGAGAATCATCCGGCAACAAGCTGGGAAGCTGAGATCGATCAGTTGATGGAGAAGCAACTATCTACGCTCAAGCCTCAGGCCCGAAAACAACTCTACGACCGCGTCCAACAGATTATTGCAGACAACTTGCCGGTGATCAGCCTGGTGAGTCCGAATATTCTGGTTGCTGCCAGAAACCGGTTGGCCAACTTCGAGCCCGCTGCACTCGATCCGCATACGCTGTGGAACGCGCAAGAGCTTTTCCTGTCGGGAATGGGGGCCAGTGGACAGCCGTGACAACTGCGCCGAAGCGGGCAAAATCCACAAACGCGCAACGCCATACGGACCTTGATCTTATCGAGCAGTGCCGCAAAGGAATCGAATCGGCCTGGGCTGAATTGATCGATAGATACAAGAATCTGATTTTTTCCGTCCCGATTCACTATGGCTTTCCCGAAGAAGATGCTGCCGATATTTTCCAGGCTGTGTGCCTGGACATGCTGGCGGAGCTACCTCGATTGCGCGAACCGAAAGCACTGCCCGCATGGTTAATCCAGGTTGCGCGAAACAAATGTTTTCACCGAAAACAAACTCTCCAGCGCCACCAGGTGCAGCGCATTGATGACCTCGACCCACCGGCGCCCGCCCTGAACGACCCGGACAATCTGGTAGCACAGGTGCAGCAGGAGCAAATGTTGCGAGAGGCGTTATCAGAGCTACCTTCGCGCTGCCGCCATCTCGTCGAGATGCTGTTTTTCGAAACGCCTCCGCGCTCTTATGAAGAAGTCGCCAGGGAACTGGAACTCGCTCAGGGATCGATCGGCTTCACGCGGCGAGACTGCCTGAAAAAAATACGGGAGCGGCTGGAGGTGCTGGGTTATTAGCCGCGCGTCGATAATCAGCCTTTCCGAGCAAAACTCCTCTCGAAATGAGCTACTCCGTCATCTGCCACGGCTCGCTCGTGAGTCCGCGCAAACGAGGTTTCTAAAGCAGCATCCCGAGTTATTTAATTCTGAAGCGGTCTCGTGGCTGGCTGATCTGGTGAGAGACCAGTCGAAAATCGACACCGCGACAACCATACCATTGGCTCGACTTGCGATCACGATTGCTCGCAAGTTGCAGGACAGATCTGCACTGGCTCGCAGCTTTCGAGCCATGGGAAACGCACTTTACAGCTCCGGGCAGCCTAAACTCGCAATCACCTACCATGAGCGTGCCAGAAAAATGTTCGCGGGGCTCCACAATCGCATGGAGCTTGCCCGAACTCTCAGCGCATCGACACAGCCATTGATCCTGACGGGGAAGTATCCTCGCGCGTTAGCGAATGCGAATCGAGCGCGCCAAATCTTTTCGTCCCTTGGAGACAGAGGACGCGTGGCGCGGCTCGACATTAACATCGGTAACATTTTTCATCGCCAGGACCGATTTAGGGAAGCCCTGAGATGGTACCGGCGAGGGCATCGTTATTTTGTAGCCGATGGCGAAAGTGATCCGGAAGGAAGGGCGGCCGCTTTACACAATATTGCCATGTGTCTTGTGAGCCTCAACGATTTTCATGGCGCACTCGCAGCCCACAAAGAAGCACGAACGCTGGCTGAAAAACATGGTTTGCATGTGGTAGTGGGGCAGGCGGACTACAACATCGCGGCCTTGTACTACTTGCGTGGGGAGCATAGCCGCGCCATCGCCGCTCTGCTGGCAACACGTGAAATCTGCCGGAAAAGCAAAGACCTATATCACGTGGCGTTATGCAATCTCGATCTCTCCGAAATATATGGCGAGTTGCACCTTGCCGGCCCGGCGGAGGAGATCGCGAAAGAAGCGGCGGCGGGCTTTAAGAAGCTTGGGATGGACTACGAGGAGGGGAGATCGCTGGTCAACCTGGCTCTCGCGCTCGCACAACAGAACCAGCGTGAGGTCGCACTGGAAATGCTTGGCAGAGCCCGGCAGCTATTCATCAAGGAGGCAAACTCGGCGTGGCCGTTCTTGACGAGTCTCTATCGCGCCGCCATTTTGATTGATCAAGGCGACTACGATAAAGCGCAGCGATTGGCTTCGGCCGCCCATAGGTTCTTTAAAACTGCGCGCATCCCCAGTAAGCGAGTGCAATGCGAACTACTGTTGGCCCGGTCGTCCCTTCTAGCAGGAAAGCTGTTGCTGGCCAAGCGGCACTGTTCCGCGGCGCTGGCGACTCTACAGGCCGTTGAGTTACCTCTTCCGTCCTGCCAGGCGCAGCAACTGATGGGACAAATACATCAGGCCATGGGCGCTACTCGCGATGCGTATGACTGCTATCAAAAGGCACGCCGTTTCCTTGAAAAGACTCGTCTCGCCCTGCGCAGTGAAGAGATGAAGATTTCTTTCATGGGAGACAAGCTCGAGATTTACGAGAGTTTGATTCAGATATGCCTCGACTCCAAGGAGAACGGGCACAACCTTGAGGAAGCCTTCGGCTACGTCGAGGAATCGAAATCGCGGATTTTGCAGGACCTCATGTCCCTACCAGAGATTTCCCCAGTAGATGCAAGCGAGGGCGAGGTACAGAAGAAGGTGGCCAACCTTCGTTCGGAAATCAACTGGCATTCCCGCAAGCTGGCAGAAGAGCAACTCCGCGGGCCCGCAGCTGCTCAGAAAGTGATGGCAAAGCTTCAAGCCACAATTTACGCGCGCGAAAACGAGATACTTCGCCTGGTGCGCGAAATGCCCGTCTCCGAAGCCGTATCTGCGGGATTGTTATCTTCCAAGCCCGCAACGCTGAAGGAGATTCGTGAGAGCCTTCCACCAGATTCCACATTACTGGAGTATTTCCAGATTAAAGATCGCCTGATGGCAGCCGTTCTGACGGAGAAGACCTTCGATGTGGTGCCGGTTGCGGAGGCGCACCTGGTCGCTCCGCTGATTGAAAAATTGCACTTTCAACTTGCTAAGTTTCGGATGGGGCCGGAGTACGTCAATACCTTCGCCGACTCTCTTCTTAAAACGGTGCAGCAACACCTGCGCGAGTTGTATGACAAGGTAATTGCTCCTATCGACGGGTTGCTCCAAGGGCGGCATCTGGTGATTGTGCCGCATGGATTACTTCACCGTTTGCCGTTCCAGGCCTTGTTCAATGGAAATGGATATCTGATCGACAGATTTACTCTCTCGTATGCACCCAGTGCGACCGTACACCTCCTGTGCTCTAAGCGGCCTGTAAATGGAGGAGGAGGCGCTTTAGTTTTTGGCATTCCGGACGCTGTTGCACCTCTAATCGGCGATGAGGCCACTGCCGTCGCCGGCACAATTCCGGGTGCAGAGTTATTTCTTGGCGAAAACGCTACCATCGATGTGCTGCGACGCAAAGGACTTTGTAGCCGGATCATTCATATTGCCACGCATGGCCACTTCCGCCAGGACAGCCCGATGTTTTCGGGAATTCGACTAGGAGATTCGATGCTCACCTTGATGGATCTCTATCGACTGAAATTCCCCGTGGAGTTGGTCACGCTCAGCGGGTGCGCTACCGGAGCCGGCACAGTTGCAGGCGGCGATGAGCTACTCGGCCTCGTGCGGGGGCTGGTCTATGCCGGTGTTCGAGCCGCGTTGGTTAGCCTATGGGATGTTCACGATCGCAGCACCCTGGAGTTTATGACTGCGTTTTATCGGTCATTGACAACCGGTGCCGACAAAGCCCTGGCCCTGCAAAAAGCTGCGCAATGTGTCCGCCAGCGTTATCCCCATCCTTATTACTGGGCAGCCTTCAACATCGTAGGTAACATAGCCGCCTAGTTACCAACGATATTCAGATTTGCCTACCCAAGCCTATTTTCTGAGGATTTCTTAACCCTTTTTCCATAGAAGGTAAATTCCAGGTTCAGGTGGGGCAGCTATGAAACATTTTTCAGCACAAAACTGGATCGACTTTGTTCGAGGGATCGCAGCGCCAGTAACAATGCAGCGGCATCTCGATGAAAAGTGTGTGGAGTGCTTGCAAAGTGCAAATACTTGGAGGTCAGTGATGCAGCAGACGCGAGAATCTCGTCGCATGGAGCCATCCGATTCATCGGTCCATGCAGTCAAAAGCAGCTTTGCCTTGCGCAAAGTGGTTCCGTTTCCCTCAGGGAAGCTGGATTTAGCGAGGCTGGAGTTTGACAGCAACCGCGAACCCATTGCTGTGGGAATGCGCAGCAGTCAAGCGACAGCACGGCAGCTCCTGTACAAGTCGGGCAGCATGTGCATCGACATGCGCATGGAGCCCACTCCGGGGTCGGAGTCGGTTGTCTTGATGGGGCAACTGTTGGATTCATTGGATCCGGGCCACGGCATCGGTGGTGTACCGGTGAGTGTCTTATCCAGAGGAAACACACTGTCGAGCAAGCAAACCAATGAGGCTGGAGAGTTCGATTTTGGACTCGAACTTTCCGGTGCTGATACCCAGCTTGTCTTTGGGATCGGCAACACCCGAACCATCGTTGTTTCCGTGCCCAATACAAAGACGGAGAAAACAAAGCGAAAATCGAACCACCAGGTGACGTAAGACGCCCTCCCCCATGACTTCGGTGACCAGTTTGATTGGTAAATCGTAATCTTGAGAGCGGGCTATGGCGGTGCTGAAATTATTAACAAGCGACTGCCAGGTCCATAAATTAGGAGAAGTCTTATGAAGTACTTCCGATGGATTTTCTTACTCACACTACTTGCCGCTGCCATAAGTCCCGCAAACGCGCAGACCGGCATCATTGTAAGCGACACCTTAGGAGCGAATGGTCTCAAGGGAACCTGTTTTCTCCTGAATTGCCAAGTGTCGGCGAGCCTGGGAGACCCCTCTAGGCAGGTTTTTCTCGTAGAGTCGAAACTTCCCCTAAACCCAACTTTCTTGCTGACCGCGCTTCTTAACCAAGTGGGGGTGGTCAACGCTGAGCTCGATCAGCCTCTGCGTCTAATCGAGCAAACAGCGGGTCCGGTTCCCGAATCTCTACTGGACGAAACTCCGCTGCCTTATTATGGAGCCACAGTGTGGGACGGCTATGCGAACCAACCGGCGGCTCAAATCGTAGGTGTGCCGCAGGCGCAGCAAGCATTCAATGTAACCGGTGCCGGCGTTGTGGCCGTGATCGACACGGGTGCCGATACGGAGCACCCGGCGTTGATGCCCGTCCTCGTGCCTGGATACAACTTCGTTGACAACACCCCCAGCGGAGATGAAACGGGATCGTTGAACCAATCCTCGGTTGCGCTTTTGGATGGAACGGGCCCCGTTTATCTGAACGGAACTACTGTTGCCATGCTTAATCAGTCCTCGGTCGCACTGCTGGATGGTTTCGGAAATGCTGACTTCGGCCATGGCACGATGACCGCCGGAATTGTGCATCTTGTGGCGCCAACGGCCCACATCATGCCGTTAGTGGCGTTTTCCTCCGACGGTACCGGCTATCTGTCAAATGTTATCCGCGCTACGTACTATGCGGCGCAGAATGGCGCAAATGTAATTAGCATGAGCTTCAGCTTCAGCTCGCCATCAGCGGAAATGACCAAGGCTATACATTATGCCAACCGGTTAGGCATCGTCTGTGTGGCCTCGGCGGGAAATAATGGAAACAGTACCGTGGTATATCCCGCTGGCATCTCGGGCGTGATGGGAGTCGCCTCCACATCCGACCTGGGTACCCGATCCAGCTTTTCTAACTATGGTTCGGATGTCTGGGTAGCCGCCCCGGGAGAGGCTATCATCAGCACCTATCCCTACGGCACCTACGCTGCCGAGTGGGGAACATCGTTCAGCGCGCCTTTCGTCTCGGGAACGGCCGCTCTTCTGCTGCAGGTTTCGCCATCCGTCAATCAGCAGGCGGCGGCGACGGCCATTGCCCATGCGGTGCCGATTGATGGCTCTGGCATGGGAAATGGCGAGCTCAATGCCTTTCAGGCAGTACAGTCCTGGGTGGACGCACAACCTTAAGGAAAGTTAAAGGTGACAACGATGCCTGCTCGGCTTGCCGGGCGGGCATCGTTGTGTGCCTTGGGTAGTGTCCTGAGGGCAATGATTTACTCGACCCGCTCATCCGGTGAGCGCATGATCGACGCAAGTATATTTACCCTCTACTGCGACGACAGCGGGACACATTCGAAGTCCGATGTTGCGGTCGCAGCCTGCTACGCTTCCACGGTGGGGCACTGGACCCATTGCAAGCGGAACTGGGGGTGAAGCGAACGTCCGCGAGAATTTTGCCGTGTTCCGCATAGCAGATCTTGTCGCAACGCAAGAACGATTCGCGGCTCGCGAGTGGTCGAATCAACCTCAAGAGAGATAGCACCATTTAAGCTGTCGTAAGCCTCAGAGAAACGAGGGCCACGTATCGGATTGCACAGCTGTGGCGAATCGCTGGAGAGCGAAGTACGACGAGTAGTGCAGTACACCCTTGATCGGGTCACTCAAGGCAAAGGCGACATCCATCAAGATGTTTGGCATTAGATGTTTGGCATCCTAGCAGGCTGCGGAAAAACTCAGTTCGAAGCTTCTCCAGGGAGCGTCAGAGAAAAGCGTCGGCGTAGGGCGGCCGCGTAATCGATTCCTTCCCAACCTTCCCGTTCGTTGTCCATCCCGAGCATCTGGTATGCGGTCTCAATCACCCTGACCGTCGTGTTGGGTCGCTCCAATGCAATCAATAGGGTCGATAGGGCTCGCTGGTCTTTTCTCTTCCCCAACCCGACCATAGCCTCTTCGCGCACGTCCTCGTCAGAGTCGGTAAGTCGCCGGACGAGAGCCTCACGAATTTCGTCCGAATCGGTATTGCCTAGCACGCCGAGGCCAAAAGTCGCCCAGTCCCGAACATCTTCATCCGTGTCCTGCGTTAGCCTGAGGAGAGTCTCGGCACTGACGGGATCGTTGGGGAAACAGCCCAAGGCGAACGCCACGTCGAATCGAACTTCACGACTAGGATGCGAGGAGAAGCTCGTGATTAGCGGAACAGCAAGCGGGTTGTCGAGGTGCCCCAGCGCAGCGATACCCGCAGCGAGGGGCTGGGGCTCTGTTTCCCGCTGCACTAGCTCTGTAATCACGGAGTAGGACTCTTCAGGGAAGGTGTTGCTTCTGTGATCGGACGTTTTGCCCAGTTGGCCGAGCACATCTGCACCACGTGCCCTGGGCAGCGAATCGTTCGATTTGCACAAGTCTGCAGCTCTTTCAAGGACTTGCCGAGTTCCGATACTCCGCAAGGCATGGACTGCTTCCGACGGCGCGTCATCCCCATAGTCGCCGGACAGCGCCTGAGCGAAGAGTTCGTCGATTCCGCGGCCAGTCATAGTAGCGAGCTTAAAACTTCAAGAGCATTAGGCAGAAGCCTTATCGTTAAATCGCAGGGTACCAGAAGACTCTCTTGTTTCCACAATGCCACCTGATAGAAGAAGGCATGCGTGGAAGAGACGAGCAGCAGTTGGACGTGTTCAGTTACATCAGTCCTGAGCAGCGGGTTCCCCAGGACCATCCGCTACGTTCGCTGCGGTCCATGACCGATGAAGCACTACAGCGGTCGCAGCCTCGGTTCAACCGCTTGCACGCCAAAACTGGGCGACCGTCGATTGCGCCGGAGAAGTTGTTGCGAGCTCTCTTGCTGCGAGCGCTCTACTCGGTGCGAAGCGAACGAAGGCTAATGGGACAGCTCGATTACAACTTGCTGTTCCGCTGGGTCGTAGCTTGCACATGGATGACTGCGTCTGGGACGTGACTGTGTTCACCAAGAATCGCGAGCACAACAGATCATGCGGGGTCCGCCACGCTAACTTCCAGGCTATTCTCTGGTAACAGGGCGGTGCCTGCCAAGGTAACGCGATCGCGCCCCTGGGTCTTCGAGTGATACAGGCATTGATCGGCAACTTTGAGCAGTTGCTCGGTAGTTGCGGAGTGCTCGGGAAAAGCAGCCACGCCGATCGATACGGAAATGGGTCCCAGCCGTGTCTTGCCATGTTGCAGGTTAAATCCGCGCAGCGCCTTGCGAAGACCCTCGGCCCGCAGAGCGGCGTTGTGCGCGGATGATTCGGGCAGGATCACCGCAAATTCCTCTCCCCCGCAGCGACAGGCAACGTCATCTCCGCGAAAACTCTTGCGCAGCAAATCCGCCACCGAACGCAAGACGAAATCACCCGCGTCGTGACCAAACGTGTCATTGAACCTCTTAAAATGATCAATATCCAGCATCAGAAGCGACAGAGCATGATTTTTACGGCGCGCCCGCATGATTTCCCGCTCCAGGGACTCTTGCATGAAGCGCCGGTTAAACAAACCAGTAAGCGGGTCGCGAATCGACTGGTCACGTAAGCTTTCTCGAAGGCGCAAACTCGCGAGCGAAAGAGCGATCTGGCTTGACACCGTGAGTCCCAGCCGAGTCTGCGCTTCTAGTGGTCCATCAGCCCCCCCCGTGCGAAGGAACTCGATGCAGATGACTCCGAGCGCCTCTCCCTGTCCAACCATCGGGAAACAAACATGTCGCGCGGAAGGTAAGCCTTCCAGGTGACGGCAATTGATATCTTGTTTGCCCCCGCCGCTGAGGTGAGGTTGGCCGCGCCGCAACGACCAACAATCCTGAGGCGCAAAAACCGGCTCGGATTGGGGCCCATTTCCCCATGAAACAGCCGCCTCCACGAGATTGCGAGAAGATTTAAACGTGTACAAGGTGCCGGAGTGCGCTTCTGGAAAGAACTTGGGAATCGATTGCGCGACCACAGTGCATGCCTCTTTGGTGGTGGCGCAGCATTCCAGCAGGCGAGCCATGTCATTCAGCATGTACATCTGATCCGTCTGAATCTCGAGCTCTTTCACAAGGAGGTTGAGCGACTCTGCGTGTTCGCGCTCTGCCTCGGAAGCTCTGACCTGCTCGGAGATGTCCTTGCAGATGGCATATGCGCCGCGCACCTGGCCGTCGGTCACAAGCGGCACCGCATGCAATTCCAAGTCAACGAGAGAACCATCTTTGCGGAGCCGGCGCGTAGTGCAATGTCTAGGCCGTCCTTCCAGCGCGTCGGCAGACCAAAGGGTTGAAGGTTCGATTGATCCATCGGGCGGAAATATCGAGTCCAGGTCCCGTCCCTTTAACTCGCTGCTTTCATAAAGCGAAAGATGAATAAAGGCTTCGTTGACCAAATCAACCTGTCCACTCGGATCCAGAACTACAATACCGAGCGGGCTGTTTTCAAACAGAGAATTCAAACAGTTTGTCCGCTCCCGGAGTTCCGCCCCAAGACGCTGGCGTTCGCTGACCGTAGCGCCAACCACAAGCCCGGAAGCCGAAACCACTAGCATGAGCAGGCCGATTTTCGCCAATAGCGCGGACGTTGAGGGGAACAGATGCAGCGAGACCACGATTCCAAAGTTCAGCGCCAGGGCCCCAACCGCGACCCGCCTGATTCCGGAGCGCATCGCGAGCCATAGAATGGGAATAAACGCCAGATAGAAAAGCTCCATGTGAGCCCAGCGCGACCCGAACATAATCCACAGAACCGCAAGTACACTCACAGCCTGCCCAAGCGCTTCGACGACCTGCCATTCGCTGAAGCCTGCGCTCTTTGGACGATCATAAGGCGAGTTTCGGTTAGTCTCCTCGAGGCCCAACCAGCTACGAACTGACGGAAAAACATGGATGAGCAGAAACGGGGCTAAGCCGACAAGTCCAATTCCATCCCCGATAAACCAGGCAGTAGCCGCTGACCCCGCTTCGTGCAGAGTAATCGTACGGTCACCGATCAGGCATAGTACCCCAGACCCGGTGGCGCACATCGCGGCCGCGATAGTAACGAAGAGGTAACACACCACGTCCCGCCCTCGCCGCAGAGAGCGATCCACGCGTAGTGGTCCGCGAAGCAAGTACGCCGCTCCGCCATACCAAACGGCCACGGCTAGAACGCCAAAGGTTTGGCCGAAAGACCACGTCGGCTGGTGGTACAAAGCCAGCCCCGCCAACCAGTCCGCTAAGCCGACCAGCAGGGCATACCAGGGACTGAGGCCCAGTAACAACGCCATCGAGAGGCCTGTGGCTGGATACCATGCCGACCATCCCAGATGCGAAACAAAGATGACCCCTGGCTCACTGAGCAGTACATACACCAAGGTAACGATTACTGAGAAAAGTAAGTGACGCGCTACGGAATGCTTCCGAAGCGGGCTAATTCTTCTTCGCTGCTCGGTCTCTTGGCGCATGCTTGGCTTCGACAGGAATAGACAAGCGCATTCCGTCCGATAAATTGCAAGTGAAGGACCACACGTTTGCGTCCGAAGCGGCATGGTTTAAGGGTGCCGAACCGTCCGATTGTTCCCCAACTGAACAGATGTGTGAAATTGAGACAGCGAGGTTCGGAAATCACGGCCCATTCGATGCCACGAGGGCTGCAAGTACGACACGGGAACGAGATATCTCACGCCGTGCCAACGCTTCCGGCACTCGGCAGATCCCCGCCGTCGAAACCGCCTCCGGTCCATTCATGGCGCATCACTTGCAGTGATTCGTCAGGGCAAGCATTCCTGCCGCCCGGCATTCGAAAGGTGCAAGTCATGGAAACTGCGGTGAAGACGGCTCTCGAAGAAGTATCGGTGGAAGCCAAGCCAGCAGCCGAGTTTGTCGCCCAAACAAAACCGATTCCTACCCCGATTCTATTGCTGACCATGCTCAAGGTCTCGAGCAAGATCAGCGATTTGATCATTTCTCCGGGGACATATCCCGCGGTAGAACTGTCGGGCAAGCTGGTCCCGGTGAAGATCCGTGGTGTGGGACTTCTAAACCCGGAAGACACGCACCGAATCGCGCACGAATTGATAAGTGGAAACAAACAGGCACTCGAGTCCTTACAGAACTCAGGATCATGCGACATTTCTTATCGGCTGCCCGGCGATTGCCGTTTTCGTGTCAACGTATTCCAGCAACGGGGGAGCCACGCTATCGTTATGCGCGTGATTCCGAAGACTATTCCTACTTTCGACGAGTTGAATCTGCCTTCACAACTCGGTGAAATCGCAGATCTGCATAACGGCATTGTTCTGGTGACCGGCCCCACAGGCTCAGGCAAGTCATCGACGCTGGCGGCGGTACTCGATCGCATCAATGAAACGCACGCATATCACATCCTGACGATTGAGGATCCCATCGAATTCATGCACCGGCACAAGCGCTCGATTGTTCACCAGCGTGAACTGCACAGCGACACGCCTAATTTTGCCCTCGCATTACGGGCTGCATTGCGGCAGGCGCCGAAGGTCATTCTGGTGGGAGAAATGCGCGACCAGGAAACTGTCGAAATTGCGCTGGAAGCCGCGGAAACCGGGCACTTGGTGCTTTCGACTCTGCACACGATCGATGCTTCGAAAACCGTGGAGCGAATCGTGGGGATCTTTCCCGCTGCGGAACAGCACACGATTCGCAACCGGTTAGCAAAGAGTTTTCGCTTCATCGTTTCTCAGCGGCTCCTTCCGCGCAACGATAGCAACGGTCGGGTCGATAGCTGGCCAGAACTCACGGCGCAGCTGAATCTTCTGTTCCAGATGACAGCCGGGCACATGCAAACGGAGGTGAGGAATCAGGTGAAACGGATTGTTCCGGAATATGACTACATTTCAACGGAGTCTCTACCAAAGGCCGGTTTTGTCCGGCCCCGCCCACTGGCGCCTCATTTTGCCGCAGCGGATTAGCTCCCGTTCATTTTCGGCGATGTGAAAGGCGCTGACTTACCGCATGACTCGGCAAAAACGTCGAGCCTTTCGTCCCGATGAAGTTCCACAGCGCCTTGCCTGCGGGTGGTAGATCGCGATCCGATCGGCGCACCACAAACCATTGCCGCACGATGGGCAAGCCTTCAACCTTCAAGGCCACCACGCGCCCGCTCTCGATTTCCGACGCGGTGGTGTGCGCCGAGATTAGCGAAATTCCCAGTCCAGCCATTACCGCCTGCTTGATGGTTTCGTTTGACCCCATCTCGATCATAACTCTGGGCGGCGGTAGCAGTTGCGCGTTGAAGAAATATTCGAAGACGTTCCGGGTTCCCGAGCCCGGTTCGCGAACGATGAATTTCTCCTTGGCAATTTCTGCTTTGGAAATCAGCTTCCGCCTCGCCAAGGGATGATCCAGAGACGAAATCATGACGTAGGGATGGGGTCCGAATGGCTGGCTGACCGCTCCAAAGTCCGTTGGCGACCGGCCCATCAAAGCGATGTCGATGTCGTAGTTGCGAAGGGACTCAACTGTTTCCGCACGATTTCCTACGACGAGGTTTAGATCCACTTGCGGATGGTCGCGCAGAAATGCCGCAATCAGATGCGGCGCATAATATTTCGCAGTAGAGACGGCTCCGAATCGCACGCGTCCACCGTGCAGCCCTTTCATGCTCTCGAGTGTGTCCGCCAGGTCCGAAATACCGCGCTGAATTCGAGCAGCGGCTGCTACCGCTTCCCGCCCAGCGTCGGTAAGCCGCAGGCGATTCCCAGTGCGGTCGAAGAGAGCCAGCCCCAAATCGTCCTCAAGCAGCTTGATCCGTGAAGTCAGGGCTGCTGGAGTGACATGCAAAACCTCCGCGGCTTTGATGATGGTCCCGCAGCGGGACACTTCATACACAGCCTCCAGCTGTTTGAAAGTCAGATTCACCATTTCGCTCTGCGCTTTTAGACCTGCCTTGGGAGTCGGCAGCCAATCGCCATGCTAAATTTAATTAAGTGTAACGGAAATTATATTCACTTTTATTGTGGAATGCCAAATGGTATCTTCACCAACGTTCGGCATATTCCAGCGGCACAAGCCGCCACAAGCAGTCGCTAGCAGCGCCAAACCTTCAAGGAGAAGTACATGGCCAATTCTACACTCGCCGATTCCACATCAAGTGTGTTGAATGACAACCCTTCCACGGTGCGTGGCAAAGACCGATATCGGGCCGGCGTCATGCAATACAAGAAGATGGGTTATTGGGAGCCGGAGTACGAACCCAAAGACACCGACATCATCGCGCTCTTCCGCGTGACTCCCCAGGAAGGTGTCGACCCCGTCGAAGCCTCCGCCGCCGTGGCCGGCGAATCCTCCACTGCCACCTGGACTGTGGTTTGGACGGACCGGTTGACCGCCTGCGAGAAATACCGCGGGAAGTGCTACCGCGTGGAACCGGTTCCCAACACTCCCGGCTCTTATTTCGCCTGGATCGCCTACGACATCGATCTCTTTGAGCCCGGCTCGATCGCCAATCTTTCCGCCTCCATCATCGGAAACGTCTTCGGCTTCAAGCCTTTGAAGGCTCTTCGACTTGAAGACATGCGCTTGCCGGTAGCGTACGTGAAAACTTTCGGAGGCCCGGCGACGGGAATCGTGGTCGAACGCGAGCGGCTGGATAAATTTGGCCGTCCCCTGCTCGGCGCAACGGTCAAGCCGAAACTGGGCCTTTCCGGACGCAATTACGGCCGAGTGGTCTACGAAGCGTTGAAGGGCGGCCTCGACTTCACGAAGGACGACGAAAACATCAATTCACAACCTTTCATGCACTGGCGGGATCGCTTCTTGTACTGCATGGAAGCGGTAAATCGCGCGCAAGCCATGACCGGCGAGATAAAGGGCACCTATCTGAATGTCACCGCGGGCACGATGGAGGATATGTACGAACGCGCCGAGTTCGCCAAGGAACTTGGCTCAGTAATCGTCATGATCGACCTGGTAATCGGTTACACCGCGATTCAATCCATGGCCAATTGGGCTCGGCGCAACAGCATGGTTCTGCACTTGCATCGCGCCGGTCACGGCACTTACACGCGTCAAAAGCAGCACGGCGTTTCTTTCCGGGTAATCGCCAAGTGGATGCGCCTTGCGGGCGTTGATCACATCCACGCCGGCACGGTGGTCGGCAAGCTGGAAGGCGATCCAAGGACCACGCGCGGTTACTACGACATCTGCCGTGAAGATTTCGTTCCACAGCGGCTCGAGAACGGCGTCTTCTTCGATCAGAATTGGGCTTCCATGCGTAAGCTGATGCCGGTCGCCTCAGGCGGAATTCACGCCGGGCAAATGCACCAACTGTTGGACCTGCTCGGCGAGGACGTGGTGCTTCAATTCGGCGGCGGAACGATCGGTCATCCCACGGGAATTGAAGCGGGCGCGATCGCCAACCGCGTCGCCCTGGAGGCAATGGTTCTGGCGCGCAACGAAGGCCGCAACATTGTGAAGGAAGGGCCGGAAATTCTTCAGCAAGCCTCGAAGACCTGCCTGCCATTAAAGCAGGCGCTCGATATTTGGAAGGACGTGACTTTTGATTATGCGTCCACCGACACTCCGGACTTTGTCCCCACAGCTTCGGTTTCTGTTTAGCCTGCTCGGCGCCGGTTCTCACCGGCGCTGCAGAGTTTCTTAAGGAGATTTCGCATGCGTATTACACAAGGCACGTTCTCTTTTCTCCCCGACCTGACCGATGCTCAAATTCGCGCGCAGGTGCAGTACTGCATCGATAACGGCTGGGCCGTGAATATCGAGTTCACCGACGATCCCCATCCCCGCAACACCTATTGGGAGATGTGGGGGCTGCCCATGTTCGATATCAAGGATGCCGCCGGGGTAATGTTCGAGCTCACTGAGTGCCGTAAGGCCTACGGCAATCTCTACATTCGCCTCTCCGCATTCGATTCAAAGCACGGCTGGGAATCGGTGAAGCTCTCGTTTATCGCCAATCGCCCTGCGGAGGAGCCTGGATTTAAGCTGACTCGCCAGGAAGCGCAGGGTCGCGATGTCCGTTACAGCACCCAAGCTTATGTGACCGACCGGCCTCAGGGGCAGCGATACCGCTGAGCCCCGGCGTCGAAGGCCAGCTTGCACGCGAGAGTGCCTAACATTATGTCCGACACTAACTCCTACGGTCATCCCGGAATCACCGATCCTGAGCCAAATGAGGCTCAACGCCGCTCGGACCTCTTTGCCCCTGCTGTTTCGCTTTCCACCGCCGATGGCGATTCCGCATCCGTAGCTCCGCAACCGCCGGTTGATTTGCAGGCCCAGGAAATTGATCTGAGCAAGGAATTGGCGGAGGCGGGCGTAAAGGAAGTCCTTGCGGAGCTCGACCAGCAACTGGTCGGCCTGACGCCCGTAAAAACACGCATTCGGGAGATATCCTCGCTTTTGCTGGTGGAAAAGCTCAGGCGCAAGCTCGGGCTTACCAGCGATCCCCCAACCCTGCATATGTCCTTCACCGGCAATCCCGGTACAGGCAAGACCACCGTGGCGCTGCGCATGGCGAATCTATTGCACCACCTGGGATTTATTCGCAAAGGCCACTTGATTTCCGTAACCCGCGACGATTTGGTCGGGCAATACATCGGGCATACCGCGCCCAAGACCAAAGAAATACTGAAACGCGCGATGGGCGGGGTTTTGTTCATTGATGAGGCTTACTACCTCTACCGCGCCGAAAATGAGCGCGATTACGGTCAGGAAGCTATCGAAATCCTGCTCCAAATTATGGAAAACCAGCGCGAGGACCTGGTGGTCATTCTCGCCGGCTATGCCAAGCCAATGGAGAAATTCTTTTCCAGCAATCCGGGGTTTCGCTCGCGCATCGCTCACCACATCGATTTCCCCGATTACGACGACGCGGAATTGCTGTCTATCGGCGAAATGATCCTGTCCAACCAAAATTACAAACTCAGCGAAAAAGGGCGCGATGCTCTGGCGCGCTATATCGTCGCGAGAAAGCAACAGCCGCATTTCTCGAATGCGCGATCGATTCGCAACGCCCTCGACCGCGCAAGGTTGCGCCAGGCCAATCGCATCGTGCAAGGCGCAACCTCTTCGTCGAAAAACACGCCTGCCGGCCAAAACGGCGCACACCCCGGGTCAAGCAATCGCCGCATCAGCGCTGGAGAATTAATGACCATCGAAGCGGAAGACATCCTCGCCAGCCGCGTCTTTGACCAGAATTCACTTGCCTCGTCTCCGTTGAGCGAGGAAACCGAGCGCACTTATGACTAGCGCCGCCATCCTTTCACCAAATGGCCTATCGGCTGAGGTCGCCGAGTCCATTGTGATTGCCCCGTCGATGCTTTCCGCCGACTTTTCGCGGCTGGGTGAAGAAGCGCAGGCCATCACCCTGGCTGGAGCGGATTGGATCCATCTCGACATTATGGATGGACACTTCGTCCCGAATATCAGTTTCGGCCCGGAGGTAGTGCGCGCATTGCGGCCTCACAGCGACCGCATATTTGACGTGCATTTAATGATTGCCCCGGTCGACTTGTACCTCGAAGCGTTTGCCAAAGCCGGCGCCGATTACATCACCGTTCACGCCGAGGCCGGACCTCATCTCGATCGCTCCCTCCAGGTAATTCGCTCTCTGGGTAAAAAAGCGGGAGTCACGATCTGCCCCGCAACGCCGGAAAGCACCATCGAGTACGTGCTGGAAAAAGTGGATCTGGTGCTGGTCATGACGGTGAATCCTGGATTCGGCGGTCAAACTTTTCTTCATTCACAACTCGAAAAGATTCGACGCATTCGCAACATGATTGGCGGTCGTCCTATTCGACTCGAAGTTGACGGTGGAGTGAATCCTGAGATTGCCAAGCTGGTTACCGCGGCAGGTGCGGATACTTTGGTCGCGGGCTCAGCAGTCTTCAAAGGAGGTTCGCGCTCCTATGCCGCCAACATCGCCGCCATCCGGGCTGCCGCTCTCGCCGGATCGACTCAGCTCGCAGCCTGATTCCCAGGCATTCCAAACGGATTCCCTTGCATCTTTAGGCGACATTGGCCAAGTGCGCGTGAATCTTTCCGGTCAGCGGCAAGCGCTGCCGCGAGCCGTAATCTTCGATCTCGATGGCACGCTCATTGACACCATCGACGATATCACCGCTGCCCTGAATGCGACGCTTGCATCGGAAGGTTTGCCGCCCGTGCCCGTTCATGCGGCTCGCGACTGGATCGGCAACGGGGCTACAGTTTTGATCCAAAAAGCTCTGTCTTTTCATAGACGAAAGGCCAGCCCCCAGCACGTCCAGGAGCTCAAGGACCGTTACGTTGATCAATACTTAGCCAATCCAGTCACTGCAACCACCCCATTTCCGTTCGCAGTGGAAGTGCTCAAAAATTTGTCGGACAGCGGAGTCGCTCTCGGGGTTTGCACCAATAAACCGCTAACTGCTTCAGAACTGATACTGGAACAGCTCGGGCTTTCGCATCTCATCGCGGTGGTTATCGCACCGGAGAGCGGATTTGGACAGAAACCTGATCCGAAGCCTCTGCTGGCCTGCGCGGAGAGATTGGGTGTTCCTCCCGATCAGACCGCTTACGTAGGTGATCACCCCGTGGACGTCGAGACGGCACGAGCGGCGGGCATTCGGGTGATCACAGTCACCTTTGGATACTCAACCGACACCTCGCATCATGCACGGGCCGATGGTTCTATCAACTCATTCGACGAATTGCCGTCCGCACTCCTGGCGGTGGCCTAAGCGCCGTGAATATTCAGGCCTTGATTTTTGACGTTGACGGAACTCTTGCGGAAACGGAAGAATTTCATCGCCTTGCTTTTAATCAGGCATTCGCCCGCTTTGGGTTTTCCTGGCTTTGGGATCGGGAGCTGTACAAAGAACTGCTCAAGGTCACCGGTGGCAAGGAGCGCATTCTGCATTACTTAAGTGAATTTAAGCCGGAAGATCTGGACCGCGCACAACCGCAGATAGCGAACATTCACCAACTAAAGACTCATATTTACGGAGAAATAATGCGGCAAGGCGCTGTCGAGCTAAGGCCAGGTGTCTCGAGGTTGATCGCCGAGGCTCAATCCTCTGGTATCAGCTTAGCCATCGCGACCACTACCAGCCCCAGTAACGTGCATGGACTATTGCAGCGCACTATGGGCGCTCGCGGGAGCGGGATTTTTCAGGTCATTGTTGCAGGCGACGAAGCTCCTGCCAAAAAGCCGCGGCCTGACGCCTTCGAAATCGCACTGATGCGCTTGGGCGCATCCGTATCCGAATGCATCGCCCTGGAGGATTCCGCCAATGGCGTAATCGCGGCGCAGCGCGCCGGACTGAAAGTGATCGCGACGCCAGGCATTTATACCGCGGACGACAATTTTACCGGCGCGAGCTCGGTTATTTCTGATCTGGGCGAACCGCATAGTCCGCATCGGCACATCTCGGGCTGGGACTGGCCCCAAGGCTTTGTTTCTGTAGCCGCGCTGCAAGAGCGAGCGATTCAGGGCCGGGCTTGCCTGCGTGACTAGGCAAATTATGTTAAATTTTATTTAGCTTCGATGTAATTATATTCAGTTTTATTTTGTGAGTGAAATTGTTAGTTTGCTGCGATGTCCTTTCTAAAGGCCATGACTCCGCGACGGAACAACACGGGTGCCGCGGTACCTGGCGGCCGTCAGGTGGGCGCTCCTAAGTCAGCCCGTTCGGTTCCGGCGGCCGTCCGGTCCGGCAGTCCCCTGGCCGCCGAGGCAATAAGCCAACCATCTGCTGTCGACAATATCTCGCTCGAGCAGTTTCTCGAACAAGCAGTCGCTCGTGACGGCGAAAAGCAAAACTTGGCCGAATTGATCCTCGCCATTGCTTCCGGCGCAATTGAGCTGGCCGGCATCATTTCCCTCGGCCAGATCGCCGGATCGCTTCATGCTCCTGTCGCCTCCGAATCCGAACTTAGCGGTCCTCAGACCCTTCACCAAGACCATCGTGGCCAACAGCGCGACGGCCATAAAGGTACTCGTAAGGACGTCCAAAAGCATCTCGACTTGCTCGCCAATGAGATTTTTCTGCGGGCCATTCCATCGTCAATGACTGCGGCAGTTCTCTCCGAAGAGCTTGAGCGCCCGGTCGATTTATCCCCGGCTGCGCCTCTGGCCGTCGCCATAGATCCGCTCGATGGATCCTCGAATATCGAATCGAACGTCTCTTTGGGCACGATCTTCTCCATTTTTCCGGCGGCGCAATCCGCCGCGAAAGCCGATAACCATTTTCTCCGGCCCGGGCGCGAACAGCTTGCCGCCGGGTTCGTGATCTACGGCCCGCACACTTCGCTGGTTCTTACTCTGGGAGATGGCGTTCAGGTCTTCACACTTCACCGGTCTACCGCCGCTTTCCATCTGGCCATTCCCAAACTAAACGTGCCGCACGAATCTCACGAATTCGCAGTCAACAGCTCGAATTATCGTCATTGGAATGATCCGATGCGCGCGTACATTGATGATTGCCTGATGGGCGCGGAAGGTCCGCTTTGCCGCGATCACAACATGCGCTGGATCGCTTCGCTGGTGGCCGAGGCCTACCGGATTCTGGTTCGTGGCGGCGTTTTTCTTTACCCCGCAGACCGGCGCCATGGATACAGCTCTGGCTGGCTGCGTTTGATTTACGAAGCAAATCCGATTTCCTTTCTAATCGAACAGGCCGGCGGTAAGGCTACCTCCTGCGTAAACCGGATTCTGGATATCCAGCCCAAGGAACTTCATGCTCGTACTCCTTTCGTCTTTGGCTCGCACGAGGTAGTTGAGCGTATTTCCAGATATCACACCGATCCCCATTTTTCGGTGGAGCGCTCCCCTATCTTCGCGAGGCGCGGCCTGATTCGCCGCTAGGCGACTTACCTCATGTCTAACATTCATCCAATTATTTCAGTCACCGGATCGTCGGGCGCCGGCACCACTTCGGTTCGCAACACCTTTGAGCAAATTTTCCGACGCGAAAAAGTTCAGGCAGCATTCATTGAAGGCGACGCCTTCCATCGCTACGACCGCCTCGAAATGCGCCGCATGATGGAGGAGGAAGCCGCCAAAGGCAATCATCATTTCAGCCATTTCGGCCCCGAGGCCAACCTTTTTGAAGAATTGGAGCAAACCTTCAAAAGTTATGGCGAGACTGGTCAGGGCCGCACCCGCCATTACGCCCACGACGCTGCCGAAGCGGAAAAATTCGGCGTACCCGCAGGCACTTTTACCGATTGGGGCCCTTTTTCCGGGGAATCAGATCTTCTTTTTTACGAAGGACTCCACGGCGTCATCGTCACCGAGAAGGTGAACCTGGCGCAGCACGCCGACCTCAAGATTGGAGTGGTGCCGGTGATTAATCTCGAGTGGATTCAGAAAATCCACCGTGACCGCTCCACGCGCGGTTATTCCACCGAAGCGGTGACCGATACAATCCTTCGCCGTATGCCGGATTACATCAGTTACATCTGCCCCCAATTCACTCAGACCGATGTCAATTTTCAGCGTATTCCCACCGTCGACACTTCGAATCCATTTATTTCCCGACTGATACCCACGCCGGAAGAGTCCATGGTGGTGATTCGCTTTCGAAATCCGCGCGGATTGGACTTTTGTTATTTACTTTCCATGATTCAGAACAGTTTCATGTCCCGCGCCAATTCGATCGTGATCCCCGGCGGAAAGTTGGATTTGGCCATGCAATTGATTCTTACGCCACTGATTCTTCAACTCGTTGAACGCAAGCGGAGATCTTTCTAATATCCTCACCAAGTAACTGCGATGAATCGGCATCGGGCTATAACCGATCGAAGAAGGCGTCAAGCAGACGCTCGATGCGATCTATGCGGAGCTGACGACACCGCAAATAAGGTCGAGTCTGTGAATCTTCCAAAATTTGGTACGGTTTGGTACGGTCGCCATTTTTGATGGTCTGCAAGTGATAGAATTGAAAGGGCTGGGCGCTTAACTCAGCGGTAGAGTGCCATCTTCACACGGTGGAAGTCATAGGTTCGAATCCTATAGCGCCCACCACTGTGCCTGATAATCCCACAACTTAAAGCCCGTCCCCCGGCATCAAACTCACGGCTTGGGGAAGGGGATTAACCATGAGCAGCTCATCCGACCGCATGTTGCTACTCCTGCAAGAGCTGGCGACGTTAAATGGCGGACAACTGAATTTTGCCGATAGCCAGCGACGTCGTGAGGAAATCAGCCGCGAAATGAAAGAACTCGCAGCGCAAAAGCAAGAGCGTGAAGCTGCCTAAAGGTGTGGATAATGCCGGGCTAGGCACTGGTGTTGCTTCGAAACGATCTCTTCTATCCGCGAATATCCGCAAATGGTGGCCTATTTTCACCGAAATTGCGCTTCCACAATCGCCGCACAGGCTTCTACAAATTCCTGCTCTGTCGCCGTGAACGTGTCCGCAAAATAGCTTTCGATATCCAGTTCCCCGACGAGCGTTTTCTTCTGGAATAAAGGAACCACGATTTCAGACTTCACCATGGATGATCCCGATAGGTATCTTTTATCCTTGGAGACGTCGTTCACTACCACAGTCTCGCCGCCAAGAGCCGCCGCGCCGCACAGACCCTTTGTGAGGGGAATTTGTGCATTTGGCGTAAAACTGCCAACGAACGGCCCGACTACCAGGAAGTTACAGTCTGCCGAATCAACCAGGTAAAATCCGACCCAATTGTAATAGGCCATTTCCTCGTGCAAACGTTCCGCAATGTGTTCCATTAACGACTTGCT
>DASXEG010000001.1:0-159094 GCA_036490235.1 Candidatus Sulfotelmatobacter sp.
GGAAAGTTGACTGTGCTGCGCGAAGTCGCGCCTATTCCCATCTTACCGCTTTGACGAACAGCAACTTTCGGCGATCTCCTGTGAAAAAGCTCCCATCTGCATGACCGGCGGAATCGTGCATCCCGGAAAGGCGATCTAGCCGTTAGATGGTATTTATTGACGCATTCTCAGCAAATAGCGGCGGATTCTGGCATCGCAGGTGGGCCGCAGAATCCCCGATAACGCGAAAATCACTTGACAACCCACGTCCACCTAAACTATAAGCCCTGAGAAATGAAATAAGCGGTTAGACGGAGTGCGGTTCTAATCTTCGCTGGATTTAGCGAGTGGCTTTTGGGTCAGATTCGGCGTTTTTTGGAGGAGACATGTATCGGAAGACTTGGCGTCATCGTCGTGTCGTTCTCATTGGGCTGTGGGTTGTGCTCGCGACTCTTTCTTCGTTCGCTGGAGTCACCGCAAGTATTTCCGGAACGGTGAAGGATCCCAGCGGCGCAACCGTGGCCGGCGCGAAGGTCATCGCCACCAACGTAGCCACCAGCATCCAACAGGCCCAGACCACCAACGAGCAAGGCTTTTACTCTTTCCAGACGCTTCCTCCGGGTACCTATACGCTCGACGTGCAGCAACCAGGTTTCAAAGCGTACCGCCAAATCGACATTATCGTCGATGTCAACTCAGCAGTCCCCATCGATGTTGTCCTCCAGGTGGGCCAGACGAGTGAAAAGGTGGAAGTCGCCGCGGACGCGTTGCACGTGGAAACCGTCAACTCGCAGATGGGCGAGGTCATCGAGGGCAAGGAAATGACGGACGTTCCTCTCGTGACCCGCAGTTACACCGATCTGCTCGCGTTGCAGCCGGGGGTCGTTCCGACCGCGTCCGGTATGTCCGGCGCGTACGCGGGGTCGTTCATCTCTGCTGGTTTCGCGGTCCCTCCGGTTTCGGGCGATCTGAATTCGGGCGCCCAGTCGGTCAACGGCATGCGCGAGTCCGCGAATGCTTTCATCCTCAACGGAATTCTCGTGCAGGAAATTGGCTACTCGGGCGCTGGCGCAATTCCCAACCTGGACTCCCTCGCCGAGTTCCGCATCCTAACCAACAATACCGATGCCGAATACGGCAACTACGCCGGCGCGCAAATCAATGTCGTGAGCAAGTCCGGCACGAACCGCTTCCACGGAAACGTGTTCGAATTCCTGCGTAACACCGATTTTGACGCGAAGAACTATTTCGATGTAAACGGCCGCGGCGCGTACCACCAGAATCAGTTCGGCGGAACCATCGGCGGACCGATCATCAAAGACAAATTGTTTTTCTTCGCCGATTATCAAGGCAATCGCGTGATCCAGCCCGTTCCCCAAACCATTGCCGGGGCGCCCAGCGCAGCTACGTTGTCAGGTGACTTTTCCGGCATTGCGTCCAGCCTCACGGGAGCGGTGAAAGGTCCAGCGTGGGCGTCGCAGTTAACCAGTCAACTAGGCTACACAGTGAATGATAAGGAAGCCTACTATTTCCCGGGCTGCACTTCTAATACCCAATGCGTTTTGCCTAATGCCCAACTATCGTCCAGTGCCATCAATCCCATCTCGCAAAAACTGCTCCCCTACATTCAACCCGCAGCCGCAGGAACGGTCGATCCCACGACGGGTACCGGCGTTTTCTCCACCAGTTCGAACGCCAACAACCTGCACGACAACAAATTCAGCGGCCGTCTCGACGCCAACACCGGTCCCGCCGGACTTGTAACCGCCTACTATTATTTCGACCGCTACAACCGCATCGACCCCTACTGGGCGAGCAACGCGCCCCTGTATCCCGGCTTCGCCGTCGACGGCACCGGGCAGACTCACAACCTCAACATCGGCTCAACTAAGACGCTCAGCGCATCTAACGTCAACGAATTTCGAGTCGGATATTTTCGCCTCGACACCAAGTTCAATCAACCGCTGGGTGGAACCAACACTTCGCTTGCAGCCTTGGGTTTTGCCTCGGGCGCGAGTGGCGCTCCCGGAATTTATCCCGGAACTCCAAGCGTGGAAGGCGTTCCAGAAATCGATTTCAATAACTTCGTCATCGGCGTGCCCAGCCGCCCGAATCAGTTGATCGACAACATCTATCAGATCATCGACAACTTCAGTCACATCGTCGGCACCCACACCATTCGCTTCGGCGGACAATTCCACTTCAACCAGTTAGAAGAAAATTTGTCGAACGTGGCTAACGGGAACTTCTTTTTCGGAACCAACTTCAGCGGCCAGGCCAGCGAAACCGGCAGCGACGTGGTTGACTTCCTTCTCGGCGCTCCGGCTTCGTACGTGCAAGGCCAGTCGTATCCTTCTTATGGGCGGAGCTTTTATTTCGGACTGTTCGCGCAGGATAGCTGGCGCGCCCGTCCCAATCTCACGCTCAACTACGGCTTGCGCTACGACGTGAGTTCACCCTGGTGGGAAAAGTACAACGAAATCCAAACCATCATTCCCGGCGAACAATCGGTCGTATTCCCCGGCGCGCCTAAAGGATGGCTTTTCCCCGGCGACCCGCATGTGCCGCGCACGCTAGCCCCGACTCGCTGGAATAATTTTGCCCCTCGTCTCGGATTAGCCTACTCGTTCGGCGAACATGACGGTTTTCTCGGTAAGTTGCTGGGAAGGCCCGGCGAGTCCAGCATTCGTCTTGGATACACGTTCACCTACGCTGCCCTCGAAGGCGCCACCGATTTCAATGAAATTGGCGACGCTCCCTTTGGTGATTACACCGGTCAGGCGGAAACCACTTTCGCCGCTCCTTTTATTAATCGCTCGTTAGGCACGGTGAATCCGAATATCTTCCCGGTTGCGGCGCCACCGAAGCATTTTTCCGCCAAAAACCCGGGCAGCGGGCCCCCCTATGACACCGAAGCGGAATTCATAAACGCATTCGGCGGAATTGGCAGCTCTCCCGCGTTCTTTAATGGCAATCGCCTACCCTATGCAGAAAACTACGAACTGTCGTTGGAGCGGCAGTTAACACCAAAAGATTTGCTGACTGTCAGCTACGTAGGCACTCAGGGCCGCCGCCTGCTTTCTTCTGTCTCGGCGAATCCTGGCAACCCAGCCCTCTGTCTCGCGACTCCCGGATGCGGTCCGGGCGGCGAGAACAACATCTACATCAATGGCAAGTCTGCCGTTCTCACCACTCGATCTGTGCTTCCCGGGGTAGAGCTGACTCCGGCGCAAGCCTCCGCTGGCCTCTCGGGCCCAATCGGCACGCTGCTTCCCGATGGCAATTACGGAGTGGTTCCCTTCGGCAACGATTCCTACTTCATCGACGCCGGCTCTTCCACATACAACTCCGGCCAAGTCAACTACCGTCACTCCGCAGGCAATTTGCAACTCTTGCTCGGCTACACCTACAGCCGCGTGTTCGACGACTCTTCCGGCTACGGCGAACAATTCAATCCCATCAATCCTCGCCTTAGCCGCGGATTGGCAGCCTTCGACGCGACTAACAACTTTGTTGTCAGCTACAACTACCTGCTTCCTTTCGAGCGCTTCGGTGGGCCGAAGCAGCTTACGCATGGCTGGGCTCTGACCGGGATTACTCGTTTCACCACCGGACTGCCAGTCACCCTCGTCGAAACCGATGATCAGTCATTGCTTGGCACGGCTTTCGGTGGACCCATCGTCCTGCCAGTCGATACTCCCGATCTGGTCGCGCCGGTTCACATCATGAATCCACGCGATTCCACGAATCATTATTATTTTGACCCGGCGTCGTTCGCATCTTCTGCCGAAGGGCAGGAGGGTGACTCGCGCCGCCGCTTCTTCCATGGTCCGGGCATCAACAATTGGAACATGGCCCTGGTGAAAGATACCCACATCACCGAAAGCCTAAACGTCCAGTTCCGCGCCGAATGGTTCAACATTTTTAACCACACGCAGTTCGTGGAACCGAGCGGAATCTTCGCCGGTTCGAATTCGCTCGGCAACTTTGGCGAGGTCACCGCTGCCGCCGCTCCGCGCATTGGCCAGCTTTCGCTGAAGTTCAATTTTTGAGGGGGTGCAAGACTGGCTCCACAACTATTCGGGGAACTTCCGGGTTCCCCGAATTTTTCGTCCGGAAGATTTTGACTGTGAAGCTGTGAAGAGATCAGATGTCGACTCCAGCCGTTCTCGCCGCAACCTTAATCGAACCTGGTCACTACGAGATCCGCGAATATCCGTTGCCGGATCCCGCGGCCGGCTGTGTTGTGGTGAAGATGCAAGTCTCCGGAATTTGCGGTACAGATAAGCACACCTATCAGGGATTTGTCGGACAATACGGCGGAGCTGGAACTCCGCGCCCAGTGCCGTTTCCGATTATTCAGGGCCACGAGAACGTCGGCACCATTGCCGCCATTGGCAGCAGTGAGAAGTACTTGGATTTTGAAGGGGTCGAGTTAAAGCTTGGCGACCGGGTCATCGTCGGCCCCAACGTGAGCTGCGGAAGCTGCTACTACTGCCGGCACGACTTTCCTTATTATTGCTGCGAAAACACGGTCGATTACGGCAATAACATCAGTTCGAAAAATCCCCCGCACTTGTTCGGTGGATGGTCGCAGTATCTATACGTCGTTCCGGGCAGCTTTCTGGTTAAGGTTCCGGACGATCTTCCATCGGAGATCGCAGTGCTGACCGAGATCATGGCTGTGACAGTCGGTCTTGATCGGGCTAAGCAGATTTCAGCCTTTCCCAGCGAATCCTTTCGCTTCGATGACACAGTGGTTGTGCTCGGCGCAGGACCACTCGGGATGTGCTTTGTGATGAAAGCTCGAATGCTCGGCGCCGGAACGATCATCGCAATCGACTTGTCCGATTATCGACTGGCCTTCGCGCGCAAACTGGGCGCCGATCATGTGATCAATGCCTCTAAGATCAGTGAGATGGATCGTCTGGCGCAGGTTCGAGAGCTGACCAACGGACGCGGAGCGGACGTCGTGGTCGAGTGCGCCGGTGTTCCCGGCGCAGTTCGAGAGGGTCTGGACATGCTTCGCATCTCCGGCCTCCTGATTGAGGCGGGCAATTTCTCCGATATGGGCGAGATTTCGATCAGCCCGCATCGCCACTTATGTGCGAAGAATGTGCGCATACTCGGCGTCGGTGGCGAGGAACCGGCGGCCTACGGTCCGAGCATGCGCCAGATGGTGCGCTACATGCGGCATTATCCGCTGGCCGATTTTGTAACTCATCGCTTTGGATTGCGCGACGTCGATGCCGCAATGAAGAAATCCATGGCTGCCGATTCGATGAAAGTGGTGATCGATCCGTGGTCGTAAAAAGTAGTTGGGACTAAATCCGCAATTTTAGAATTCAAAATAATCAACTCTGAGGACTTTTCATGACAGATCTTGCATCTCGCTTTCATTTTGCGTGCGCTCCCGATAGCTGGGGCGTGCTCGATTATCCCGGGCCTTCGTGGAATCAGTCTTATGAAAAAATGCTGGACGAAATGGTTTGGGCCGGTTACACCGGCACTGAACTCGGCCCTTATGGTTTTTTCCCGACCGATCCCGCCGTTTTGAAACCGCAGCTCGAAAAACGCAAACTGAAGTTGCTCGGCTCATTTGTGCCTGTGGTTCTCAGCAATCCTGCCTCAGCGGGAATTGCTGTGGAGCACATTCGCAAAGTGGGAGACTTGCTCGCAACGCTGAAAGCTCCGTTCCTCGTACTGGCTGACGCGCAATCGGATGAACGCAACCGCATCTCCGGTCGCGTTCCTCGCAACGGCAGCGCGGGACTCACTGCCGAGCAGTGGAAAAATGTCGCGCACGTCGTCGAAGAGGCTGCCAAAGTTTCCGCCGATTTCGGGCTTGATCTCGTGTTTCATCCCCATGTTGCAACCTACGTGGAAACCCCGGAAGAGTGCGAGCGTTTTTTTGACGTCACATCACACACCGGAATCGGTTTGTGTCTTGACACCGGCCACTGCGAATACGGAGAAGGAGATACCGTTACCGAAGCTGCGAAATTCGCCAGCGTGCTTCGCTTCTTGCATATCAAGGACGTCGACAACAAGATTCTCAACGAAGCGCGCCGCAAGAAGCTTAACTTCGAGCAGGCCATTGAAGAGAAGGTTTTCACGATCATCGGTCAGGGCTCGATAGACTTTCCGGGGCTATTCCGCTTGCTCGACAAGAACAATTACTCCGGATGGATGGTGATTGAGCAGGATGTGAAGTTCGGTGCGACCGTTGTACCTCCGGCAGAGAGTGTTGCTGCCAGCTTGCGCTACCTGCACGGGGTAGTTCGCGATCTCGAAGCTGCGCCGGCGCGTTGAAACAAAATCGGTATTACCAATGGTATTGCTAAGCGGATGGTCGATGCGATGACAGCAGAGAGCAACGCCGCCATTGCGACTCCGTCCGCCGAGCATCCGCATCTGCTGCGTCGTCTGGGCCTGCTGAACGCCGTTTCCATCAACATGTCCAACATGGTGGGAACCGGCCCCTTCATCACAGTTCCAGCCATCATTGCCACCATGGGAGGTCCGCAATCGCTCATCGCCTGGGGCGTGGGCGCTTTGCTGGCGATCTGCGATGGGCTGGTGTTTGCGGAACTCGGAGCGGCGATTCCCGCCTCCGGTGGGTCCTACATTTTTCTCCGCGAATGCCTCGGGCGTAAAACCTGGGGCCACATGATGGCCTGGATTTTTGTCTGGCAATTTCTTTTCAGCGGCACGCTTGAAATCGCCACCAGCAGCATCGGCATGGCCAACTACGCCGGCTTCATGTGGCCACAGCTTGCTGCGCACGCATGGGCAGTGAAATTGCTAGCAGCAGCGATCACGGCAGTTGCCATGCTGGCGCTGTACCGCAAAATCCAGGATATCGCCCGGCTCATGCTCATCCTCTGGATCGGCATGTTGCTCACCGCAGCCTGGGTCATCGTCAGCGGCATGATGCACCTCGATCCCAAACTCCTGTTCGATTTTCCACCGGGGGCGTGGCGAATCGGTCTTCCCTTCGTGCTGGGGTTGGGCAACGGCACCATGCTGGTGATGTTCAACTTTTTGGGCTACTACCAGATTTGTTATTTGGGTGATGAAGTCAAGCGCCCGGCGCGCGTAATTCCCTTTGGCGTGATCTTTTCGATCCTCATCGTGATGGTGATCGATTTCCTGATCTCTATCAGCTTTACCGGCGTCGTGCCTTGGAGAGAGATGGTCCAGCCCGGTTCGCAAGCCTTTGTTGCGATCGGGTCAGTGTATATGCAGAAAATCGGCGGACATTGGGCCTCCGCTCTGATGACGATCATGGTCGAGGTGACGGCCTTTGCGGCAACCTACGCCATGATGCTCGGTTACTCGCGGATTCCTTACGCTGCGGCGCTCGATGGCGCGTTCTTCCGCTGGTTTGCCAAGCTGCATCCCACCAAGAATTTTCCGCATCGTTCGCTGCTGCTGGTCGGATTTCTCGTGATGATTTCGTGCTTCTTCGATCTCGTGCAAATTATTACTGCATTGATGCTGGCGCGTATTCTTTCCATGTTCGTGGCGCAAATCATCGGGCTGTTGATTTATCGGCGAGTTCATCCGGAAGCGCCCCGGCCATTTCGCATGTGGCTTTATCCCTTGCCGGCGATCTTCGCCCTCGTGGGGTGGTTGGCAGTTTTCATTGCGCCAGCGTTTCAGCCCGGCGGATGGCAGTTCATGGCCTATGCTTTCGGAACCATCGGCCTGGGCTTTATCGCATATCTGGCGCTGGCGTGGCGGAAGAATGAATGGCCTTTTCATAATGACGCTAAGCGGTTAGACAACGCTCTGGATTTTGACAGCGGAACTCTGTAATATATGGCTGTTTTCCTCGTAAACACGCGGTTGATCGTGAGATTGCGGCGAAATACAAAGCGCTAAGAATTGAGAGGCACTTTTGCCAGCGAAGCTTGGAATCGGAGTACTGGGTGTTGGAGAGATGGGCCGTCGTCACGCGGAAAATCTCCGCCGTCTCGTTCCCGAGGCGAATCTGGTTGCCGTGGCGGACGTGGCGGCTGGGCGGGCGGCGCAGGCGGCCGCGGAGTTGGAAATCGATCATTCTTTCGCCAGCCTGGAGGATATGCTCGCCTGTCCCGGCATCGACGCGGTGGTTATCGCCACACCAGATAAGTTCCACGCCAAAGCTATTCAGACCGCCGCTGCCGCTGGCAAGGATATTCTTTGCGAAAAACCGATTGCGATTACGCTGGACGATGCATATGAGTCGCTCGCCGCTGCTGCAAAAGCGAAAGTTCGACTGCAGATTGGATTTATGCGGCATTACGACCCGGCGTATCAAGCTGCCATGAAGCGGATCGAAGGCGGGGAGATTGGCGATCCTGTAATTTTCAAATCGGTTGGCCGCGACAAAGATGTTCCCCCGATTGCCGCCTACCAGTCAAACGTGAATGGGATGCTTTTTTACAACAATACCATCCACGATTTCGATCTGGCGCGCTGGATGATGCGCGACGAGGTGACGCAGGTCCATGCTTACACCACAGTCGCAATTCGGCCGGAGCTCGCAAAGTATGGAGATGTGGTCGCGAGCGTGGTTAATCTCAAGTATGCACAAGGTGCGATTGGAAACGTTGAATCCTACGTGCAGGCAATCTACGCATATGATGTGCGAACGGAAATCGTCGGATCCAAAGGTTCCATTTTTGTTGGCTCGCTGAATAAAACGCCAGCGACATTCCTGGCCTCTCACGGTTCGACGGAAATTCTCGCCGACCATTTTCTGTCCCGCTTTGCCGATGCGTATCTGGCCGAAATGCAGGACTTCGTCCACAACATGCTGCACGATCATCCGCCACGCGTGCCCGGAGAAGACGGCCTAAAAGCGCTTGCAATTGCGGTTGCCGCCGAGCATTCCCATCACAAGGGCAAACCATGTGAGGTGAAGCTTGATTGACGCTTCGGCTAAGAGGGGTAGATGAATCCTGTCGGCATCGCATACAAGAGTCCTCTTCATGAGATGACGCAGACAACTCCGACCTGCCTCTGGAACGACTCTGCCTCGATTCAGGAACTTACCTACTCGCTAGAGCACGGCGCCGTTGGGGCAACCTGCAATCCAGTAATTGTGCTGGGCGTGCTCAAAAAAGAAATAGAGTTGTGGAAACCGAGAATTCGCGCCTTGATCGCCGGGCGCCCAACGGCATCCGAAGAAGAAATTGCATGGCAGCTTGTGCGAGAGATTTCCATCAAGGGCGCAGCGCTGCTGAAACCCATTTTTGACCAACAAGGCGGCAAAAATGGACGGCTCTCGATTCAAACGGATCCCCGATTGTTTCGCGACTCGAACGCGATTCTCGAACAGGCAATCACTTTCAGCCAGCTTGCTCCAAATATGATCGTGAAGATTCCGGCAACTTCCGCTGGGATTCCGGCGATAGAGGAGGCCACGTATCGCGGGATCAGCATTAATGCGACCGTCGGCTTCACTTTACCGCAGTGCGTGGCGGTGGCTGAAGCGGTCGAACGAGGCTTGCAGCGCCGGGAGCGCGAAGGAAAAGAGATCGCCAGCATGGGCCCGGTATGCACGATCATGGTGGGGCGTCTCGATGACTGGCTAAAGCTTCTTCTCGAGAAAGACAATATCGCCATAGATCCCGGATATCTGGAATGGGCGGGCGTCGCTGTTTTCAAGAAGACATATCAGCTCTTTCGCCAGCGCGGCTACCGCATTCGTTTGTTATCCGCCGCCTTCCGCAATCACATGCACTGGAGCCAATTTATCGGGGGCGATGTCGTAATATCACCCCCATACTCGTGGCAGGTCCGCTTTAATGGGAGCGATATTTCAGTTCTTCCGCGAATCGATGATGCGGTTGATCCGGAAATTGTGCAGAAACTCTCGAAGAAGTTCGGTGACTTCCGCCGCGCCTATAACGAAGATGGTCTCACGGTACACGATTTTGACACTTATGGTCCGACCCGGCGCACGCTGCGGCAATTCGTAAGCGCTTGTCATGACCTTGATTCTCTTGTCCGCGATTTTATGATTCCCAATCCAGACACAGCGTAGAAACTCTATCTGAGGTGAAAGTGTGGGAAAGTTAGCAATCACCGGTGGTGATCCTTTACGCAAAGCGCCGTTTACCCAGTGGCCGAAGGGCGGTAAAGAAGAGGCGCGAAACCTTGATTCCGTTTTGAACGGCACAGGCTGGGGCGGTCAGCCGTTCCCAGGAAAATTTTCCGTCGAATTCGCCACGAAGTTCGCCGAACTGCATACCGTGAAATATGCACAAACTGTAAGCACGGGAACAATCGCAATTCAGGCCGCTCTAAAAGCGATTGACCTTCAGCCGGGCGATGAAGTAATCGCTCCCGCGTATACCTGGGAGGGAACAGTCGGCCCTGTACTCTTGCTGAATGCAATTCCAGTTTTTGTTGATGTCGACCCCGACACTTACTGTCTAGACGCCAAATTGATCGAGAAAGCCATTACTCCCAGGACGAAAGCGATCCTGCCGGTTCACCTCGGGATGCGGTTTGCCGACATGGATGAGATCTTACGCATCGCTGGCAAACACAATCTCAAGGTAATCGAGGACTGCGCTCACGCCCATGGCGGGCAGTGGAAAGGCAAGGGTGCGGGTTCGATGGGGGATCTTGGCGCATTCAGTTTTCAGTCGAGCAAGCTCATCACTTCAGGCGAAGGCGGCGCTGTCGTTACCAACAATCTGGAATATATCGAGAAGGTCCAGAGCTATATCAATGCCGGCCGCGCCAGTGTTACCGACCAATTTCATCACCGCATCGTCGGCTTCAATTATCGCCTGGGAGAATTTCAGGCGGCGGTGCTGTGCGGGCAGATGGAGCGGTATTCGGAACTCGCAGCTCTTCGCGAAACCAACATGAAGTACTTTGAAGATCATCTTCAGAATATGCCTGCGATTGGCATGCTGAAGCCGGATCCGCGTATCACGCGGCTCGCTCCCTACGGATTCGTAATGAAGTATCTTGGCGAAAAGCAGAATGGAATTCCACGGGCCGCGTTCGTGGCCGCGTTGCAACTCGAGGGAATTCCGTGCGATGGATTGTTTTATGAGCCCGTGTATAAAAGCTCATTGTTCCCCGTAAAAGCAAACGACTTCCCGGCGTTGAGTTGGGGGCGCGAAAAGCCGCTCGATCTAAGAAATATGTACTCGTGTCCGGAGTCTGAGCGCGCTGCATACCAGGAAGCCGTATGGTTCATGCATCAATTGTTTCTGGGCGGCAAAAAAGATATCGATGCGATCCTGGATGCGATTCACAAAGTTCTCGAAAACATTGAGGAACTCCGCAGCCATGATCACAAGGCGATTCGCAATCAGCGCCTCAGCCGCGCCGACCGCGAGAGCTAGTGAGCTCCTGATACCATCATTTGTCAAATAGATGTCCGCATCTCGTGACAATTCGCAGAAGCCGACCAAAGCAGCCAGCATTTATGACGTAGCCCGCGAATCCAAGGTTTCAGTCTTCACCGTCTCCGCCGTCATTAACAATAAAAGTCATGTCGGCAAGAAACTGCGCGAACGCGTAGAGCAGGCGATCCGCAAACTTAACTACCGCCCCAATCTCATTGCCCGCAGCCTCGCCAAGCAGCGCACTCACACCATTGGAATGATCGTTCCGGACATTGCGAATCCGTTTTTCCCCATGGTGGTCCGCGGGGCCGAGGACGCAGCACAGAAGCACGGCTACAATCTATTGCTTTGCAATAGCGATGACGCGTTGGATAAGGAAGAAAACGAGATCGAGTTACTTCTCTCGAAGCGTGTTGATGGAATTCTCTTAACCAAGGCGGCCGGGGATTTCTCGCCCGCTCTTCGACAGATGATCAAAGAAGTGAATATCCCATTCGTGCTGGTGATGCGCACTTATCCCAAGCTCACCAGGGACGCCATTCTCACCGACGACTATCAAGGCGCCTACGATGCAGTTTGTCATCTGGGAAGGTCCGGGCGGCGTCGCATTGCGCTCGTCAGCGGCCCGCTCAAGATAAGCAATGCCATCGCACGCTGGGAAGGCTTCCACGACGCGTTGAAGGATTTAGGCCTGACTTTCGACGAGAAATTAGTAATCGAGGGCGATTACCGCATTGAATCCGGATTCCGCGCCGGCCACAGTTTGTTCTCGCACCAGCCTGACGGTATTTACGTTGCCAACCACCTGATGACGGTCGGCCTGTTGAAGTCCGCCGAAGAAATGGGACTGAGATGCCCGGAAGATTTCGGATTAGTAAGTTTCGACGATTATCCCTGGCTCGGTGTGTTTCATCCCAAGCTGACAACCGTGGAGTTGCCGAAACATCAACTCGGTAGCGAAGCGGCGGAGTTGTTGATCGAACGCATCGGCGGCAGCAGGAAAAAACCAATGGTGAAGAAGCTGCAACCCGAATTGCGCATCCGCGAATCTTGCGGCCTAGCGTTGCATATGGCCCGGAGTCAAGCGGGTAAGACGACTTCGAAAGCCACGTTGGAGTCCGCCTGACTTGCTCTCGTTCTGAAACTGGCAGCGCTCTCTTCACGACTGGCTAAAATCGATCTCGAGCGATTTCGTACTCAGTCCTCTCGCCTTGATCACTACATACACTGCGCCTGCGGCGCACCATAACGCTCCGATCACGAGGGTTGACTGCTGAAGTCCCAGGAAAATCACCAGGCAAAATACAAATCCAAGGAACGGAGTGACAATGTCGAGAAACAGATTCCGCTCACGCGCACGATCCGAGGTGAATCCGAAGTGACGCAGCGCTGAAAGGTTGACCGCCATGAAAGCAAGCAGCGCACCGAAGTTAAGAATCTCAACCGCACGCTCCCAGGAAAGTGTCAGTGTTCCTGCGTAGGCGATGATGCCAACGAGTAACACGTTGTACGTCGGGCTTCCGCGCTTCGGATCGAGATAGCCGAATAATTTTCGCGGCAACAGATTGTCGCGGCCCATTCCATATAACAAGCGAACCGCGCCCAGGTGACCCGCAAGCCCGCATGCCAGGCTAGAAACAAGCAATACCAGCCCGAACGCGGCGAAGAGATGGTAACCCCCGACAACGCGGGCAACATCCATGAAAGCCGTCTCGGGATTCACCAGCGTTCGGTAATCTGGCCAGACCCGCTGGGCCAAGTAAATCTGGAAACCGGCGAACAGGCCCGTGAATATACACACCAGAACGGTCGCCAGCAATACGTTGCGCCGCGGATTGTCCACTTCTTCCGCGAGGATGCTGACTCCATCAAAGCCAATGTAGGTGGTTGCGGCCAACGCGGTTCCCGCAGCAATCGCGCGAACGCTGAAGGTTCGAGCATCGTAAAACGGATGGACTGAAACGAGTCCCTGCCAACGTTGATGAGTCATCACATAGGCAATGGCCTCGAACAAAAATCCCACCATGATCAGCGACATGAAGGCGAGCAGGATCTGATTGGTTCGCGCGGTCGTGCGAATGCCCAGCCAGCAGAGCGCCGTCATGAAACCTACCGCCAGCGCCGAAAGCAGCGCGAAGGGGACGTGAGGTATGAGCCTTTGCACCGCCAGGGCTGCATACAAGCTATTTTGCAGCGGCTGAAACAAATATTCGAGAAACATCGCCCAGCCGAGCACGAAACCAATATGGGCGTTGAATCCACGGCTTGCGTAAGTGTAAACGGATCCGGCAGAGGGATAGACGGCCGCCATGCGGCCAAAGCTTACGGCCGTGGCCGTCATCGCCACCATGGCAGCCAGTAGAGTCGTGACCGCGTGCCCTTTCGAAAGAATTTGTGCCTCTCCGAACATTGGCACGGCGGCGATTGGCGAAATCAAGATAATGCCGTAGTAGACGAGATCCCACAGCCCCAGCACTCTCTTCAGGCGCGGCACGTCCTTTGATATTTCCGCGGTCGCCATGCTGTGCTTATCCCGGTTAGAACACTCGCTGCTTCTTGCCCGCTTCTACGTACTTCGCGCGCGCTGCGCGAACCGTTTCCACTTCGGAGACTTCCGCGATCGGCACGTCCCACCATGATTCATAACCTGGGACGCGTTGATCATACGAGGTCTCAATGACCACCACCGACGTCTTAGTCGATTTCCGTGCCGACAAAAGGGCCTGCCGAAATTCATCGCGTGTTGTCGCGCGAATAGCTTCCGCGCCGAGGCTTCTCGCGTTCTCGACAAAATCGACGGGAATGAAGTCCCCCTCAAGCTTCCCGTTCTTTCGATACCGATATTCCGTGCCCATGCCCCGATTCCCGCAGGCCCGCGTCAGGCCGCCGATGCTGGAAAATCCATGATTATCAAGCAGAACAATGTTTAGCTTGTATCCTTCCTGTAACGAGGTCACAATTTCCTGCGCCATCATGAGGTAAGAGCCGTCGCCCACCATCACGTAGACCTCGCGATCGGGAGCAGCCATCTTCACGCCAAGACCGCCGCTAATCTCATACCCCATGCAGGAGTAACCATATTCGAGGTGATAGCCCTTGGGATCACGCGTCCGCCACATTTTGTGCAGGTCTCCGGGTAAACTTCCGGCGGCGCAAACAACAACGTCACGCGGCTCGGAAACCTCATTCACTACTCCAATTACTTCTCCCTGGCTGATCGGCGGTCCCCAGTTCAAATTGTGCAGCCGGTCTAATTCTTTCTCCCATGCCTGCTGAAAGGAATCGACGCGGGATGTGTATTGCGCCTCGACCTGATAGCCGCGTAATGCTTCCGCCAATTCTCTTAGCGTGACAAGCGCGTCGCCTGCCAGCGGCAAAGCAGATTGTTTTCCAGCATCGAACTCGCAGACATTCAGATTGATGAAACGCACCGCCCGATTTTGAAATGCGGACTGCGATGCGGTCGTGAAGTCCGAATACCGAGTTCCAATTCCGATGATTAAGTCAGCCTCGCGGGCAATTGTATTCGCGCCCGGCGTTCCGGTTACGCCCATCGCTCCGACCGACTGCGGATGGTTATACAGCAAGGATCCCTTGCCGGCCTGTGTCTCTGCCACCGCAATTCCAGTTTGCGACACAAACTCGGCCAGCGCCGTACTTGCCTCAGAATACAGAACGCCGCCCCCAGCAATAATGAGCGGCTTTTTCGCGGCACGGATCCAGTCGGCTGCTTTCTGCAGGGCTTCCATATCGCAGCGGGCTCTCGGAATATGCCAGATCCTTTTCTGGAAGAATTCTTTGGGATAATCGAATGCTTCCGCCTGCACGTCTTGGGGAAGCGAAAGAACGACGGCCCCGGTTTCCGCCGGCGACGTGAGAACGCGCATCGCCGCAGGCAGTGCGGTAAGAATCTGTTCGGGGCGCTCAATGCGGTCCCAATAACGCGCGACGGGCTTGAAGCAATCATTGACCGAAATATCCTGCGATGCAGGAGACTCGAGTTGTTGCAGAACGGGAGCGACGATTCGGCGCGCGAAGATGTCACCGGGAAGCAGAAGAACCGGCAGCCGATTGATCGTGGCAAGGGCTGCACCCGTCACCATATTGGTTGCGCCAGGACCAATCGAGGTCGTGCATGCCAGCGTTCGCAAGCGGTTGCTGGTTTTCGCAAACGCGGCAGCCGCATGCACCATTGCCTGCTCGTTGCGGAATAAGTAATAAGGAAGCCCTGGATCCTGTTCCAGCGCTTGTCCCATGCCGGCGACATTCCCATGGCCAAAGATTCCAAGGCATCCTTCAAAAAAGCGATGCTCTTTCCCGTCACGTTCGGAGTACTGGTTCTTGAGAAAAGCAACGATCGCCTGCGCGACCGTGAGCCGTGTCGTCATCACGTTACTCCATTCAACGAGCCGTTAAGGAATCCTAACCTTCCGAGAGGCTATCCCAAATACGCGAAAATATCTAAGCGATTAGCCAGATTCGCGTTCTTTGTCAGAGGCTAACCCTTGACTAGAGGCAGGCGCGAGTCCGTCTGCTTCCAAGTGGAACGAATCCAGACGTGCCGCGAATCCTCCGTCACCGCCAGCGCACGCGAGGACCCCGCGAGAAAGTTCAGGTAATAGACATCGTATCCCGGCCCTGCAACCACCGGGTGAAAGCCGCTGCGCACCAGAACTACGTCGCCATCTTTTGCTTCCGCCGTCCGCGCCGGCGCAGTTTGATTTGGATAAAGGTGCTGAAGCGCGAATCCCTCCGGCTGTCGAATCCGATAGTAGTAGATCTCATCCAGATCCACCTCGGCGGGGGGATTGTGAACGTCATGCTTGTGCGGAGGATAACTCGACCAATTGCCGCCGGGCGTGTAGACCTCGATTACCATCAGCCGGTCGGCGGGAAACGACGGCGGAATGACGTCAACGATCTGCCGGGACGCGTTTCCCCCGCCTCGCAAACTGCTGATTGTCTCGGTAGGAGAGATGAGCTTCGGCTCTAACTTCGCCTTGGAAGGCACTCTGCATTCGGCAACTTCACACATTGTCTCGGCCGCGAATGAGATATGGTTGTGGGGAGGCAGGTAAATGGCGTACGGGAAGCCATCAAAAACATCCCGCCTTTTCCCGATCGCGATCTGACCAAGCCCCCAGTCTGCCTGGCAGATACCCCCCAACAGCACGAACGCCGCTTCTTCATCTTCAAGGTGCGTGCTGTACGTCTCACCCGGCAGCAGGCGTCGAACAAAAAAACTCATCCATTCCCAACCAGCTTCCTCGCGAGTAAGGTGCAGGAGTTCGCCGCTCATGTCCGGATTGATTTTTTGAGAATGGACAAGGAAGTCGCTTTGCGTCATATCGTCTCCAGCAACGTGTAATCACGGTAGCCGGAGGAGAACATGACCCAAAACCTTTCTCCGTCTAACCGCTTTGACTATTGCAAAATGCCACTTTCCTTGTCAATGCAATTTCGTTTCCCGGAGACTGTAAATTCCAGCGTTTTGAGGTGATTTTGGCAAGTTACCCCTCATCCGCTCGAACCCAGTCTCAGCGCCGCTTGCGGCCGGCGCTAGGAGAAGACGACTGGCAAGTTATGCTTGCTCCAGCCGAGCGTATGTCGCCGCTGCGATTGCCGCAGCGCAACTGCGAACCAATAACAAGGTCCGCATGATTTTGGCTTCGCCGAAGAAGCGATACTGGCGCGGCGCTATCGGTCGCCCCGAGCCCGGCTTGATCCGCAGCCGGAGGAAGGATAACTCTGCCCAAGCCGCATCGGGCAGCCGAGTCTAATTTTCAAGCCGATAAAAAATATCATTCACGTGGTAAACTGATGCAAATCCAAACCAACCGTCGGAGAGGTGGCAGAGTGGCCGAATGCGGCGGTTTGCTAAACCGTTGTACGGGCTAACACCTGTACCCAGGGTTCGAATCCCTGCCTCTCCGCCAGATTCCCGTAACTCCATCCAGCGCAGAGTCTTGCGAGTTGTGGCTCCAGCGCATTTCTACATCACCCGCAGGCTTGCCAAAGGCAGTGGTTGCACAGTAGTTGCACACATGTTTTGGCTACGCCATACGGATTTCTCAACCCGTATCTCGGAGCCATCGTAGTTTTGCCACAAGAATCCACGGATCTCTCCTTTGCGTGCCCCAGTGAAAAGCCGCCGTAGCGACGACCGTTGCAGCGGGCTCGGGAAGGAGTGTCAGCATCAGCGCTTCTGCTTCCAGCGAATAGGCATAGGTTTCCCCCGCAGGACGGCCTTTGGGGATTTCGACATCGTGCATTGGATTTGGGCTGTTTAGGACTCCCTGACGACGTGCATAACGAAAAACGCCGCTCAAGAAGTGCTTGATATGGCCTAGGGTTGGGCGACTCAAGTCCTCACGCGTGGCGATGGACCGTAACGTTTGCTGGCCATCGAGAGTCCGAGAGTCACGCAACGCCAACTGACCATCCTGTTGTATGTAACGAATCCAAAGATTTTTGTAGCCACAATACGTCGAGCGTCGCTTTTGCTCCTCAACGTATGGCAGGTACAACTCTTCGACGAATTGATTCAAGCTCATGGTGCCTTCCGCGGTAGACGTTCCGTCATTCAGCGGTCGAAGGATGTCTTCGGCTAGCTGCTCGACGGAGCGTCTGGAGCGAAACTTCCCTTCCGCCTTGGCGAGCTGTCGACATTTCTGGAATGGGACGCTATGAAGATGGTTATCGTTTCTGATGTGCATGGAAACTACAAAGTCCTGACGACGGGCGAATTGATCGCATCTCAGTGCCCGTCGAGAAACCGGCCGTTCTTCCATTAGGTTTGCCAGTAGAGTCTTTCTACGACGATTTCGGACATTAACCTCCCCGCCCCGAGTGCACCAGCTTCGCCTGCTAGGGTGGAGATCTTTAGTTGCACTTCATTCGCTGATTTTTCCAGCGCACGTTGTTTTATCGTGCGTTTCAGGGGTTCAAGAAATAGATCCGGCGCGGAGCGGAACAACGCCCCGCCAAAAATTAGAACATGCGGATTCAACAAATTCACGACGTCCGCCAAAGCTATAGCAATGTGCCCCACCGCCTCGTTTAGAACGCGAAAACCCAGACTATCGTTTTCGCTGGCGGCTCGGCCAATGATCTCGATACTAATGCGGTCGAGATCACCGCAAGCTAATTCTCGAATTCTAGAATCCACCCCCTTTTCGATTGCGCTTTTTGCAGTTTGGATAATGGCCCCACAAGAGGCTAGCGTTTCCAGGCATCCATGATTGCCGCAGCAACAGAGTGGACCGGGCTCCGCCACTGTCATGTGACCGAACTCGCCGGCGCTGCCACCGGGACCACGGTACAGTTTTCCATTCAGAAAAATCGCCGCACCAATCCCCATTCCTACGTCCACATAGATGAAATCGCTGAGACCTACTCCGAGGCCAAAATACCGCTCTGCTGTAGCGATCGCGCGTACGCTGTCCTCAAGCAGGCAGGGCAAACCAAATTCGTGCTGCAGGATGTCTCGAAGCGGGACGTTTTTCCACTCGGTCATCTGGCCTGGACGGGGAAAAGATAATACCAGGCCTTTGCTCAGATCGATCACACCAGAATGCCCGATTCCAATTCCTTTAAAGACATTTTTTGGTTTGCCGGAATCGTCGATGGCTTGGTGAATTGCTTTTATCGTTCTCGCCAAAACCCTGTCTCGGCCGTCTGACATTCCAGTCTCGAACTCTTGCTTGTGAACTGGCGTTCCTCGGATATCGGTGACAACGACTCTCGTATAGAACGATCCAAGATCTACTCCGACAAGGAATCCAACGTCATCGCGAAGCCTGAGCGAAACAGGTTTTCTCCCAAGCGCACTTGAGTTTTGACCGGATTCTACAACCAACCCTCGATCGATCAGGTTCTGGACGATAGCAGTGATCGAAGCCGCACTGAGGCAGGCGCGCTTTGCTAGTTCGATTCGCGAAATGTTGCGCTCCGCGTGAATGAGTTGCAGAACGTTCCATTCGTTCTTGAAAGACTTAGATTTGGAATTTCGAGCCTGAGCTCGTTTCAAACCCGTCATCTTCACCATCTCTACCTTCCCCATGAACAGCGATTTCAATCTTTCCCGAATAATGGGTTGCACAGGAAAATCAAGTAAAAGGAGGACGAAGTAATCTATATCAACGGTACCGCATTGGCTCGGAAGCTCATTATGTTTCGTCCCTCAATCGCCTAGTCCAGCCCCCCGGGCGTGGAAAATACTTCTTGACACGAATGAAATATTAGGCGTAACTTCTGCCTGTTTTGCGAAATATTAATTCATTTACTGAATTAAGTCAAAGCTGCGGAATTTACGGGAGGGCTATGCTGCCGAAGCGACATAGTTCGACGACCAGAACAGATCGTCGTCGATCACGAGGGACGAGACGGGGTGTAATTTCCTGGTCGATTGTGCTTACTGGATTGTTCTGCGCATTGAGCCTTCAAAGCGCAGACGCTGGCGTAACCGGAAGCATTTCCGGAACTGTCACAGACAATAGCGGGGCCGTGATTGCTGGAGCGACAGTTACTGCCCGGAACATTGGAACCGGGATCGAGCAAACTTTGAAATCCGACTCCGGTGGCCAGTACGTCTTCGTTTCGCTGCCACCCGGACGGTACGACCTGAAGATTCAAAGCATTGGTTTCAAGAGCTACCACCAAACCGGCATCACTATCGATGTGAATGCTGCACTACGGATCAATCCTCGTCTCCAAGTGGGCGCGATTCACGAGGAGGTGACGGTTTCCAGTGATGCGGCTCGGGTTGAAACCACAAATACTCAAATGGGCGAAGTGATCGGCAGCGCCAAAATGGAGTCCCTCCCGCTGAATGGACGGAGCTATACAGATCTGTTGGCTCTCCAACCAGGGGTTGCACCGGAAAGCTCGGGGGAATACACGCCGCTGTCCCCTTCCGGAAATTTGAACGCCGGCAGTCTCTCGGTCAGCGGTCAGCGCGAAACCGCCAACGGCTTCATGGTAAACGGCGGCAACGTCAACGAAGGCGTGAGCCAGACTACTTCCATTGTCCCCAACCTGGATTCCATCGCTGAGTTTCGAATCATCACTAATAATTTCGATTCTGAGTACGGGAATTACAGCGGCGGCCAGGTAAACGCCATTACCAAGTCAGGAACCAACGAGTTTCATGGAGAAGCGTTCGAGTTTTTGCGCAATGATGACCTGGACGCGCGAAATTATTTTAGCGACATCCGAGGGGCGTTCAAGCAAAACCAGTTTGGCAGCACCTTCGGCGGACCCATCGTGCGCAAAAAGATTTTTTTCTTTGTTGATTATCAGGGAACGCGACTGACGCAGGGCCAGGTTGCCGAGGTACCCCTCCCTTCTAGTACCGATCTAACCGGAAACCTGGCGGATGCAGCGGGTGCGCTCACCGGCGCCGTCAACGGCGCGTCCTGGGCAAATACGCTCTCGTCTGAGCTGAGATATCCCGTTGTGAATGGCGAAAGTTATTACATACCGGGCTGTACCGATCCCTCGGTCTGCGTTTTCCCTAATGCAATCATCCCGTCATCGGCTATCCCCGCCCCTTCCGCGGCACTTCTAAAGTTCCTCCCCGTACCCAACACATCGATTGACGGGCAGCCGTATTTTGAGACCTCCGCCTACAACAACGTGTTGCGAGACGACAAAGGAGGAGTCCGTGTGGATGGCAGCAGCCGGTTCGGCATGCTCTCCGCGTATTACTTCCTCGATGACTATACCCAGCAATGCCCGTACTGCGCTTCATCCCTTCCGGGCTTTGGTGTTCTGAATTACGGCAGAGCACAGATGATCAACGTCAGTGATACCACGATGCAAAGCCCCACCGCAGTGAACGAGTTCCGTTTGCATTACATGCGCTTCGCCAGTTTTTCGGGCCAACCTGTGGGAGGCGTGGGGCCTTCTCTCTCTTCCCTAGGATTTGTCACCGGCGCCAACACCGATGGCATTGTTCCTATCGCACCTCAGTACGAAGGCGCGCCTAACCTTACGTTTAACAATTTCGCTTTCGGTGTAAATGCTTATCCGCAGGCGCAATACAACAATACGTACCAGGTGATTGACAATTATTCAAAAGTAGCTGGCACACATTCGATAAAGTTCGGTGGAAACCTTCACTATGACCAAATCGCTCAGCATACTTTTGGTGCGAACAACGGCAGCTTCGGTTTCGATGGTTCGGAAACAGGACTCGATTTCGCCGATTTCCTGATCGGCGCGCCGGCATACTATCAACAGGGCCAGCAGGCTCCCCTTCACTCCCGAAGCCGATACTACGGTCTGTACGCACAAGACAGCTGGCGCGTTGCCCCCGCTCTGACGTTGAATTATGGGCTGCGCTGGGATGTGAGTACCTCCTGGTGGGAGCAGAACAATCAGTTGGAAACCATCATTCCGGGAGAGCAATCCACGGTGTTTCCCGGCGCTCCCACGGGATGGGTTTTTCCAGGTGATCCGAATGTACCGTCGACTCTAGCACCCACCCGATACAACAACCTTGCTCCTCGAATCGGGCTGGCCTATTCGCCTTCTGCCGACACCGGCATCCTGCGCCTCCTGTTTGGAGGCACTGGCCAGACCAGCATTCGAGCCGGGTACGGGTTGTTCTATACCGCAATCGAGGATCTCACCGACGCCCTGGAAGTGGGAGACCCTCCATATGGGTTGTTTTATTCCAGTCCATCGGCTCCTTTGTTTGCAACTCCTTTTATTGATCGCGCTACGGGAAACATGGAAGGACAGCGCTTTCCGGTCGTGCTTCCTCCTGCAAATGTGTCGGCCTCCAATCCCGATCCGAACGTGAACTGGTCGCAATATCTTCCAATATCGAGTTCCCCAGGATATTGGTACAAAAACCGTCTGCCCTACGCCGAGCATTACGAATTGTCGTTGGAGCGGCAGATGGGAACCAATTCGCTTTTAAGTGTGAGTTATGTCGGAACCCAGAGCCATCGATCGCTTGTATTAGTAGAGGCCAACCCCTCCATTCCGGCGCTCTGCCTTTCGGTGAGTCAGCCCAGCCAAGTTGCGCCGGGGACAGCGACTTGCGGGCCCTTCTCCGAGACCGGCGCTTTTACGACCGCGTCAGGACAGACGGTAGTTCCACGTCAACCGCTGGGGGGAGACTTCGGCAGCACCGGCCTATACGAAAATATCGGTAATGCAAACTACAACGCTCTTGAAGTTTCGGCTCGGCATCGCAGTGGACGACTGGAATTCCTGGCGGGCTACACATACAGCAAGACGCTTGATCAGGCCTCAGGGCTGGGGGATCAAGTCAATCCTTTCGATCCGAAACAGACCAGAGAACTCGCCGCCTTTGACCTCCGGAACAATTTCGTTTTGAGCTTCACCTACGAATTGCCTTTTGATCACTTGTCGAGTCGGGCTCCCAAGCTGCTCGGCGGCTGGAAGCTCTCGGGTATCACCAGGTTTTCCACCGGCCTGCCGGTGACGCTGCTCGAACTGGATGACAACTCTCTCATCGGTACCAACTGCGCAGGCCCGAACTGCAACGGGATCGACGTGCCCAACGTTGTTCCCGGCAAGTTGAACTTTACGGACCCCCGAAGCGGCCAGCCTTACTTCAATACCGCCCTGTTTACATCCGAGCAAATCGGTCAGCTGGGAAACTCGTCGCGCCGTTTTTTCCACGGTCCGGGAATCAACAATTGGGATATGGCCCTGCTGAAAGACTTCGCCCTGAATGAGCGCGTTCATTTCGAATTCCGCGCTGAGTTTTTCAACACGTTCAATCATGCGCAGTTCGTGGCCACGAGCGGTTTCGGGACTCCGAGCACCGGAACTTGTGTCGCGAGTGCACCAGGACAGAGCTGTTCCGGCCCAGGTTCAAGTTTTGGAATCATCAGCACTGCCCGTGATCCTCGTATCGGTCAGCTTGCACTTAAATTTGTTTTCTAAATCAACCGTCTGGTACATGTGCGAACACATAAACCATGGAGTTCTAAGACACCTCCATCCACGCAAAGGAGATTCCGATGAATTGTGCAAGACATAAAGTATTTAAGGGCGGTTGTACGAAACTATTTGTCCTCGTTGGTCTAATCAGCATGTTCCTCGCCACGAGTTACTCCACAGCCTACGCAGGAGCGGCGCCGGGCATTAAAGTTGTCGGTAACCAGTTTGTGACGACCACCGCGGGAACCCTCGGCCTTAAGACTGTCAGTGCAAATGAGGCAGTCGTCTTGCGCGGGATCAACATAAGCGGCCCGGAATATGAATGCCTGACCGATGTGGTTTGGGACTCCTCAAATTTGCCCGCCAGTACCAGCGACTATCAGGCGGTTGTGAACGGCATGATTAACGACTGGCACGCGAATGTCGTCCGCATTCCTCTCAATGAGGATTGCTGGCTGGGCGTGCCCTCGAATACTCCCCCGCCGGCATCCGGATATACCAACTACATTTTGCCAATCATGAACTTCATCAGCGTTGCCAACGCGTCCGGCATGGTGGTGGAGGTAGACCTCCACGTTGGCGGTGGTCCGGAGCTGGTCAAGAAGAACAGCAACAACGTCGATTCCTTTCCCGCCATGGACACGAATTATTCACTAGAGTTCTGGCAGTCAGTGGCGAGTTATTTCAAGAGTAACCCGTCGGTCATCTTCAATCTCACCAATGAACCGCAGTTTTTAGGTAGTGGGAGCACTGCAGCTGCGGATTGGACGTGCTACCTCAATGGAGGCTGCAACACAACCGCCTGCCAGAATAATGGTTGCAAGGGGCCCAATGGATCGGCCAACACTTGGAACGTTCAGGGAGTTGCGAGTGTGGTGACAGCGATCCGCGCCGTGCCCGCGACAAATGTGATCATTATCGCGGGGCTCGACTATTCGAACCAACTCGATGATTGGCTAACCTATGTACCCGAGTACATAAGTGATAACCAGATCGCCGCTGGAATTCACCTCTATTACGACCTGGACTGCACCACCGCTTCTTGTTGGAATAGCACTTGGACGCCCATCCTCACCGCCGGTCGCCCAATCGTCCTCGATGAAACCGGCGAGCTGCCGAAGAATCAGGGCGGAGATGCTTGTACCGGCAGTGAAACGAATTCGATGGTAAGTTGGGCCGACGGTTCGTCTCCTCAAGTCGGCTACTGGTTCTGGGCATTCACCAAGGCCGGGGGGTGCAGCGAGCCCGTGCTTTTAAAAACCAATGCAAGCCCCTTTACTGCGGCATCGGGATATGGTGCAGCAGCGTTCAGCGCCTTGACCACCATCCAGTGACCTGAAATTGATGGCCTCAGGTGCAAGCACGGATTTTAACCCCGGACCTGCACCTGAGCGGCTGTTATCGAACGAAGGAGCGGATGCCGTTACCGAGAACAAGATGAGAGCCGCAACCTACCAGAAAGGGCGAGAGCGTAAGCAGATCTTGCGAGCTCAGCCACAACATAGAATCGAGAGCTGCGTAATGCATGAGGGCTTTGAGGCAGAACAGAAGAACAGAAGTCGTTGCGTGGTTGTTCTCGCGATATTTCTTGTGATGTTTTGCGCGGCAGTGCGTGCGCAGGAGGTTCAGACATTTGTGTCCTCGAAAGCTGGGGATCGTATTACTCCAAAACCGGCACTTCACTTCGAACCGGATCGCGAGCCTTCGCTTGCGAAATTCGAGATCCGTGAGAACGTCTCCTACCAGAAAATCGATGGTTTTGGCGCGTCCTTCTTAGAAGCGGGTCTCATTTGTCTCAACAGCTTGCCTCGCACAGAACGTGACTCTGTCTTGCGCGCCCTCTTCGATCCGGAAAGTGGCGCCGGTTTCTCCGCTATGAAAACGGTAATTGCCTCTACGGATTTCATGTCTGCTGGACCGTTTTACAGCTATGACGATGTACGTGGTGATGTTGCGATGAACCATTTCTCCATAGCGCGGGACCTCGGCCCCGATGGGCTGATTACTTTTATCAAACTGGCTCGGCGTTATGGCAAGTTCGTTTTACAGGCTCCCATGGACTACCCACCGGACTGGATGTTGTTCGATGTGAACCAGAACCAGGATGTGAATCCGCAATATTACGACGCGCTGGCTCGTTACTATCTTCGTTATCTCCAGGAGTACGAAAAGCACAGCGTATTCGTGGACTATCTCAGCCTGTTCAACGAACCCGATATCTACACCAAGATTCCATACAACGAGATCGATGTCTTACTCAGAGATCACGTAGCTCCCCTTTTCAGAAAAAACAAAATTCGCACCCGCATCATGTTGAGTGAAGCTCCAAACCGGGAGGACGCAGCCCGCAATTATCCGTTGGTGCTGGATGATCCCGCGACTCGACGGTATGTCTCTGTCGCGCCCTATCACGGTTATGACGATAAAGACTGGGACAAGATCCTGAACTTGCATCATCAATATCCGGACCTTCCTTTATGGATGACGGAGGTTTGCTACGCCTACGATGCGGGCACACCGAAGTCTATGGCTCTTCCCCGCTTCGATTTTGAGGACGGCGATTACTGGGGAAATCAGATCTTCAACGATCTAGAGGTCTATACGTCCGCCTGGATTTACTGGAACATGATTTTGGATGAAAAGGGCGGACCTTGGTCCGTGTCGGAGATTCATGGAAACCCTGACCCAAATGTGCAGCACCCCGTGGTGATCGTTGACCGGCAATCGAAGAAAGTCACCTATACCGGTCTTTATTATTACCTCGCGCACTTCAGCAAGTTTGTTCGTCCCGGCGCCATCCGTATTGAGACTACGGGCTCTCTCAACGGCGTGAGAGTCATGGCGTTCAAAGCGCCAGATGGCAAGATCGTGACCGAGCTGATGAACAGCAACAAAGAAGACGTGGAAGTGAGCTTGAAATTCCATGATCGGGTAGTCCGCTTGAACCTGCCAGCCATTTCCATCTCAACCGCATTATGGGATGGAAAGAGCGCTGAGGCAGAAACGAACCAAAGTGAGAGCGCCAGATAAAGGTCAGTATAAAGAAGCTTGAGGCCCACATATTAATTACAAGGTGACTAAAAATGAAAACGGCAGAAGACAATCTCGCAACAATAGATGAGAAGCTAGCAATCGATGGCGGCAAACCAGTTCGAACGGAGCCTCTTCCCCTGGAATTTCCAGGAGTTCACCACATGGACGAAGAAGAGATTGAGGCCGCGTTGCGTGTACTGAAGAGTCGCTCGCTTTTTCGATATTACGGTGTCGACCCGCAGGGGGAAGTGGAAGCGTTCGAGTCAGAGTTCGCGTCATTCCTCGATGTGGATCACGTGGTCGCTGTCAGTAGCGGTACCGCAGCGCTCCACACTGCACTTGCGGCGCTGGGCGTCGGGCCCGGGCAAGAAGTGATTGTTCCGGCCTATATGTGGGTCGCGATCATTGCAGCCGTGGTGAACCTCGGTGCAATTCCGGTGCTGGCTGATATCGATGAGACGTTCTGCCTGGATCCCGCGGCTGTGCGGAAGGCCATTACACCGCGAACAACCGGAATAATTGTGGCCCACATGAGCGGTGCGCCCGCCAACATAATCGAACTGCTAAAGGTAGCCCGCGAAAAAGGATTGTTTCTTCTCGAAGACTGCGCGCAGTGTGCGGGGGGAAGCGTTGGGGGGAAAAAGGTCGGTACCTTCGGAGATATCGGGATATTCAGCTTTCAGACGAATAAAAATATGACCAGCGGGGAGGGCGGCGCCATCGTCACCAACGACACCCGTCTGTACAACCGGGCTTTCGCCTGCCATGACCTTGGCTATGCTCGCGACGAAAGTGGCCGCGCCATTTTCGACAATTTAGACACGTGCTTGTGGGGACGAGGCTGCCGGCTCGATGAACTCCGGGCCTCCATCCTGCGAGTGCAGCTCAGGAAACTGCCGCGAATCATCTCGGCGATGCACGATAGCAAATATCACATTCGCAAAGCGCTGGAAAGTGTTCCTCAGCTCCGGTTCAGAAAGCTTGTTGATCCTCAGGGCGACACCGCCTGTTTTCTGATTTCGACATTCGATTCTCCCGAAGTTGCCAACCAGGTCAATCAAGCACTACGAGCGGAAGGCATCGTCACTTCATCGCAGGGAGTCAATAACGTTGTCATGACCAATTGGGGCCTGCATGTGTATTTCAATATTCCGAGTCTGGTGAATAAGACGAGTGTGGACAAAAACGGATCGCCCTGGAAGCTGGCGGAGAATCAAGGCTCGACTGCGAGCTATCACAAAGGGACCTGCCCGGTCGCCGACAGTTTGTTCGAACGCAGTATCTTGCTCGCGATTCCATCCTCCCTTGCCGAACGCGACGAACAGGACATTGTGCACGCCTTCCGCAAAGTGTTGGGTGTGCATGTATGAAGTCTCGCAAACAACTCAATGTCGCCATGATTGGCCAGGGGTTCATGGGACGAGCGCATTCCAATGCTTTTCATCAGGTCGGCCATTTCTGTGAATCCTCCTATGACCTCCGATTGAAGGTCATCTGCGGACGCAATCAGGCGCAGCTCAAAGAGATGGCCACCCGGTGGGGCTGGGAGGAAACTGCAGACGATTGGAAAGCTGTCGTAGAACGAAAAGATGTCGACGCGATCGACATTTGCACTCCGAACTTCCTCCACGCCCCGATAGCCATCGCCGCTGCCCAGGCAGGCAAGATTGTGCTTTGCGAAAAGCCCCTCGCACTCACGGTGGAGGAGGCGGAGCGTATGGCTGAGGCAGCGCGAAAAGTACCGAATCTGGTTTGGTTCAACTATCGGCGTGTCCCGGCAATCGCTCTCGCAAAGCAATTAGTAGACGAGGGGAGATTGGGTCAAATCTACCACTACAGAGCAACATACCTGCAGAGCTGGGGAGCGGATCCCGCCAGCCCGGATGCATGGCGGTTTAAGGCGTCCGAAGCGGGGTCGGGCGCAATGGGGGATCTGCTGTCGCATTCGATCGACCTTGCATTGATGCTAAACAGCACAGTCGATGAAGTTTCAGCTCTGGTCCACACCTTTACACCGGGACGGGAAGTAGATGACGCAGCATTCATGTTGGCGCGTTTTGCGAATGGCAGTATTGGCAGCTTCGAGGCTACGCGCTTTGCCATCGGCTGCCGCAACCGCAATTACTTCGAGATCCACGGGGCTACGGGCGCTATCCGTTTTGATTTGGAAGATCTGAATCGGCTCCACGTGTTCGACGGAAATGACCGTGCGGGACTGCAGGGAAGCCACAATGTATTAGTAACAGGCCCGGGACATCCGTATACCTCCGATTTCTGGCCACCAGGACACATTCTCGGCTATGAGCACACGTTCATTTTGACTTTGGCTAATTTCCTTAAGTCATTGGAACGGGATGAAACATTTCACGCGAACTTTCAAGACGCCGTCGAAGTCCAAAGAGTGCTGCAGGCAGTCACGGAGTCTGATCGGACCAGATCATGGGCGAATTCAGCCGCTACAGTCAATCAATGCACTAAAGATCGATCGCTCGTTCGTTCAACAAATTAGTACGAAAGAAACCAGCATTGTGTCTGCAACTATCAGCATGGGCCGAAGGTTAGGCCCAAACATTCGCAACGTTGCTTTCGAACGGCTTCTCGAATGCAGCGTCCCCAGACTGAGATCACTCGAGAGTTTTTAGGCAAATACTTGGTAGAGGGCTAATTCTGTGTTGCTGAGTCTTCCGGTTTGGTCACGGTTAAGAACTGCTTATCTATGCCAGCGTGGATTTTGGTACAGGTGAGAACTCTTGGATCTTGCATATTTTCTGTACCGCATAGCCGACGAAATCCGAGTTCCCGAGCCGTATTGAAGTCTCCCGTAGCCATTGAATGTCCTGTAAGTGCTCTCGCCCCCGGCGCGTACGGATTCGCGTACGACAATATGGGGCGGCTGATTGGGACGACGACGCAGTATGCGTGGCTACCGTCGATTACAGAGAGCAACACTTACACCTACGATGCCGCGTCGAACCGCACGTCGCTACGGCGCCAGACGGCAGCATCACCACCTACGGCTATGACACGCTGAACCGGCTGAATGGGCTGGCGAACTCGTGGGCGGGATCGTTCGGCTTCAGCTACGACGCGCTGAGCCGCAGAGCGCAACTCACCCGGCCGAACGGGATCCCGATAGATCGTCGCCGAGAATGCTATCTTCTCAATCTTGCCGTCACTCGGAAGCGCCAAACACGAACACAGACTTATTGAAGAGAGAATTACAAGCGAAAGGTTTTTTCGACTCAGTAAGGTTACAAGTCATCCCGAATCGCATATGGCTACCCGCCATCAGCGGGTAATCATACCTGCACAGCGAATCGGACGATTCCGGCGGATTCGGCAAACAGGAAACTGACAAATGCTTCGCTAACTTCCGGATCGCCCGTCAATCAGCACTTTTCCGAACGGCGGGGACGAGGGGTTCGAACCCGTGGCCTGTGCCGTACCGACGCTCCGACGGTTGTACCTCGGACGGACAATCAATTCATTGCGCTGGATGTGGCCGGTGGGAGTTCCGGTTCCAGGTCCGAGTACGATTGGGCATTTACCTTTCTACGACCTTTGCGTGCTCGTTGCCCAGATGCGTCCTTCGCATTGGGGTCGGCACGATCATGGATACTTGCTGGCGGTACTGCGCGTACGCTTCGCCGTGCAGCTTAAGGAGATCTCTCTCCTCAAGCGTAATCCCCACAAAGATGTAACCGGTCGTAGCAACTGAAAATAGCAAATGCCCGGCGGTCATCTTCGGTATAGCCCAGAAGGCCAACAGGAATCCAAGGTAGATTGGATGGCGGACGAATTGGTAGAGCATGGGAGTTTTGAACCCCACTGACGTATAGGGCCTCTCCTTGTAGTACAGCCAGACTTGGCGCAGACCGAAGAGATCCACATGACTGACCAGCAGGGTCGCTATGAGGACAACAGCCCAACCGGTAAAGGACACGACCCGCAGCAACACCGCCGCCCCGCCCCGGAGTTGCCAAACCACATCCGGCATGGACCGCCACTGCCAATACAGCAACTGCAGTGATAGGCTAGCAAACAGCACGTAGGTGCTGCGTTCGATCGGGCTAGGAATAACTCGTGTCCACCACGCCTTAAAGCCCAGGCGCGCCATCCCGCTGTGCTGGATGGCGAAAAGCCCGAGGAGCAGCCCGTTCACCAGTAGTGCGGTGCCGATCGGTCCGGCCGTACCACTATCGACCGACTTCGGTACAACCAGGTTTTCGACGAAGCCAATCGCATAAAGAAAGGTCCCCAGGAAAATCACATAACAGGCAAGTCCGTACACAGCCGCCATCACACGTTTCATATTCCCTCCCGTAAGTAGTGCAGGTATTTTTTCTTCCTTAAATGTCTTACGAAGCGTCTTAACTGAACCTCAATGACGCGCGCACGCCTCGGTGCTACATGTATTGTTCCTCCGATTGGGTTCTGAGCTCTCGTGTGCGATTGTCGTGCGAAATCCGTGACGCAATGGTTGGCTCCGTGGGGCGTTGGGAGTTGCCATTTACTTTCTCCAGGGCTCGGTTCTCAGGCCACACGGGTGCCGCGCGTCTCTACTTGTCTCCCAGAGAGCGACGACGGTCAATTCCTCCACGCTTCTCTTTCGATACCCTATCAATCCCCTGATAAGTCGTTTACTCGCAATAGAGTGTGGACGTCGCAGTCTGAGGGCATGCTAAACTTTCGAAAATGTGACGTACGCTGATGCCGTCTACCCTCCCACCGCTGGTACGCTTCGCGAATTTCGCGGTAGACCTACGCGCAGGCGAACTGCGAAGAGAAGGCAGCAAAGTACGGCTGCAGGAACAACCGTTTGCGCTCCTGACTGTTCTCTTGGAATCAGTGGGCGAAGTCGTCACTCGGGAAGAACTTCGCAATCGCCTCTGGTCGGAGGATACCTTTGTCGATTTCGACCATCGCCTCGCAGTAGCCGTAAGCAAGCTGCGGGATGCGCTGCGAGACTCCGCCGAAAAACCGCTGTTCATTGAGACCGTAGGGCGGCGCGGTTACCGGTTCGTGGGCCACCTGGAATGCCCTGATTCTAAGGGTGCCGTGGGCGAAACTCCTTTGCCTTCCTCTCAATCGCTTGCGAAAGGAGAGATCCCCAAGGTAGCGGCTCTGGGATCGACACGACCGCGAACCAGAAGGCTCATCTTCCTTTCCTCCGTTGGACTGGCCGTGCTCCTTGTCCTTAGTCTGATCGTCGTACCGAAGTTTCTTCACAGTCGCTCTGGGAAAAGGCAGCCTGTCACCCCGCGCAGTCTGGCGATCCTCCCGCTGCACAACTCTGGTGACGATTCGAGCAGCGACTTTCTCGGGTTCTCTCTAGCGGACGTACTCATCACGAAATTGGCGTATGTGAGCTCCCTCAGCGTTCGACCTTCCGCCGCGATTGAGAAGTATCGAGGCATGGCCATTGATCTTCAGAAAGTCGCTGCAGACCTCAACGTAGACAGCATTCTAACGGGAAGTTTCATTCGCGATGGTGACAACCTGCGAATCACTTACCAGATCGTTGATGCCAAATCCGAGAAGATTCTGGGGCAAGGAGTGATCGATCTAAAGTACGACAATCTGCTTACCGTCCAGGACAAAGTTTCCAGCCAGGTCATCTCGGAGCTGCAACTTAGTCTATCGCCATCAGAAGCGGAGGGCCTGAAGTCGGAGAACGCGGTGAAACCGCTCGCGTACGAATATTTTCTGCAGGGACTCGATTTTCATGGGCTGCACAAATTTCCCCTCGCGATCAAGATGCTGGAAAAGTCCACTGAAATTGATCCCAACTACGCACCAGCCTGGGCCTATTTGGGAGCATCCTACACTTCAGACGCAGCATTCGAGCTTGGCGGCCGCGAGCAATATCGCCGTGCCCAAGCCGCGTACGAGCGGGCTTTGGCGATACGACCGAACTTGCTTGATGCGCAAATGTTCCTCGCCAACCTCTTGGTCGATACCGGAAAAGTTGAGCAGGCTGTACCCTTGTTGCGCGATGCGCTAAGGACGAACGGCAACAGCGCACCCGCTCACTGGGAGCTGGGATACGCCTACCGGTTCGCTGGAATGTTGAACGAATCCGTGGCGGAGTGCGAGCGGGCGCGTCAACTCGGGTTAGTGAAAGCCAATGGGTCCGTATTAAACACATACCTTTATTTGGGGCAGTACCAAAAGTTTCTTGAGAGCCTGCCCCCCGACGATTCGTCATTCACTCTTTTTTATCGTGGTTTCGGAGAATTTCACGAAAAGAAGTTTGACCAAGCGTCGAAAGATTTTGATCGTGCGTACCAAGATCCTACGTTGTATTCAGGAATCGGTAAGGCCCTGAGTGACTCGATCCATCAGCGCAAAGCAGAAGGCTTGGGCCTCTTGAATGGATTGGAGAGACAAATTAGAGAGCGCGGGGTCGGTGATCCAGAAGCCACATACAAGATCGCGGAAGCGTATGCCGTGTTGGGCGACAAAATCTCGGCTGATCGTGCCCTACGCACAAGCGTGGAATCGGGTTTCTTCAGCTACCCGTATCTTTCCTGGGACCCACTGTTAAAGGATCTACGGAACGAACCAGAGTTCGACGAGATATTGCAGAAGGCTCGTCAAAGGCACGAGGCGTTCAAACGCGCCTTCTTTAAATAGCGAAACATTTGTCAGCGAATGATCCACTTCGCGGGAGCGACGGGACTCGAACCCGCGTCTACGGTGATTTCTTCGATATAGACCGGAGGAGGCAAGGTGTTTTGATTCAGGATTGTATTTCTACAACGGCACACGATCGGTGGCCTAAATCCCCGAGGGATACAGCGGTGGGACACTCCGACTCAATATTTCCCTATGCAAGTCCGGACGGCAGGTTCAGGGGCTGGACAGGGAACTTCTCCTTACAGGCAGGTGACCGGACATCTTCAATTTCCATCTCGACAACGAGTCAGAATATGTATTTCAGCGCGAACTGAATCAGACGCGGATTGTTCACGGTTTGGGTTATCTGGCCAAAGTTCGGATAATCGGTAGTCGTTCCAGGAAATGCGAACTGAGGATGATTGAACAGGTTGAAAACCTCGGCGCGAAATTCGACTTGCGAAGACTCATAGATATGGAAGGTTTTGAACAGCGACGCATCGAAGTTAACGAAGTCCGGACCGTAAAGCGGGGTGCGCGAGGCATCGCCCAACACACCAGCAGCTGGATCGACGAAGCAACCCGTATTGAAGAACTCCTGCGGCGTTGGGTTGCTAAGCTTGGCGCTACACGTTTGATTGGGCCGATTGCCAAGATAACCAAGGGCAGTGCCGGAGTCATTTACGCCCGTCGATAAACCCATCGGAAAGCCAGAACCAACGTGCGCGATGGTGTTCAGTTGCCACCCGCCTAGCACACCTTGGGTAACACCCGATGCATTGGCGCCGTAGCGGGCGCCGTGGCCGAAGGGCAGCCGGTACAACACACTTGCAGAAAGATTATTAGTCTGGTCAATCACACTCAGACCCTTGTCCGAAAATCCGGGAGGAGGCGTCAACGGGTAATACGCGACCCCCGCCATGGATCCCAAATCGTCGTTCAACCCATTGTCGAAGCCCTTCGCATACGCGTAGGACAGAAGGAAATAAAGGCCGTTCGTGTAGGACTTTTCGGCTTTCACCTGTAAGGAGTCATAGCGCGCCAGCCCTCGATCGAGAACTCCGATGATGTAGTAGAACTGCGGATACGGGCGCAAATTCGTGGGATCGATCTGTGGATTCGGGGGAGCGGTATTCAGGTTCCATTCGGCAGTTTGCAGATGGCTCGAACGCGAGCCCATGTATCCGACTGTCGCGATCACGCCGGCGGGCAGTTCCCGCTGTACGTTTAAATTAAATTGCTGAATCATCCCGAGCCTGAAATTTGTGTTTTGACTGTAAACATTTCCGCTCAGAGTACTGGGGGTGGGCTTCACTGGAACCGGAAATCCCTCAGAGAGTGTTGTGACCGGCGTGACGTCATCTGCCTGGAAGGAGTACGTGCTATAGAACGGAGGATTCAGATCCAAACCTTCGGCTCCGAGGTTCCAACCGGCGTCGTGAAGAATTGCGTATCCTCCTCGAATCGAATTTTTCCTGGAAAACGGGGTGTAATTGAATCCGATTCTGGGTTCAAAGCCAAGGTAATAAGAGCTGAGACCGGCAGTCTTGCTGGCATTTACTCCGGCAATCAAAAGCTGGCCGGTTGCAAAATCAAAGTTCGAGTACCGATTCTGCGCTTCGACGGTTGGAGTCGTGTAGTTCCATGCGAGTCCGAGTTGCACGGTCAAATTAGGCCGGAGCCGCCAGTTGTCCTGAAAGTAGGGTCGAAACTCTTTCCAGCGGCGTCCGGAAATTGAGCCGGCGAATTCGTTGTCGTGTTCACCACCTGCCGGAATACCTAATAGAAAGCTTGCGATCGGATTGCCCGTTGCGCCATTGAGCGAGCCATTCAGGAAGCCGGCGGTAAACAGGTTATCGAAAGACATTTCGCCCATTGGAAAGGCGTCGCCGAGTTCGTTGAGCTGAAAGAAACGAACTCCCATTCCCATGGAAAATGAGTGCGGCCCATGGACCCATTCAAAGTCATCAGAGTAGTGGAAGACATTGGTTCCATCCTGAATCGGCGAAAATCCGCGGTCGCCCAAGCCCCAATATCCATCGTTAAATTGAGTGTTTAAGAACCCGCTGCTGAAGTAGCTTCCTAAGTTGGCATTGGGGATGCCGAGTTGATCGCTCCAGTTCGTTCCATCGCCGTAGGAAATGATATGGTCGAAAATTCGGTTATAGCCGGCTGTAAACTGATTGATCTTTCCGCTCGAAAATATATGCGTTTCTGAGACGGCGAGATTGCGGCCATGATTATCTAACTGCTGGTTGCTGGCGTAACCGCCGGGCTGGGCGCCGAACCCGGGGAGACCAGACGGGACATACACAGATGCCTGATCTCGACTGAAACGGGCGAATGCGCGGTCCGACTCCGAAAATGTGTGATCGATGCGAAAATCAAACTTGTTGTCGGTGTATTTCTCTTTCGGAACATCCACATAATCCGCCGACAACACTCCCGTCTCATTGGGAAGCGGAAGGTAGCTCAATATTTTTTGGGCGATTGAATTGATCCGGTTCTGAGGAATGATGTTGCCCGGGAACTGGGTTCGACTCATTTGGCCAGTTACGGGATCGACTGTGGTCGTATTCGGATCGTAGATCGGTGCTTCTGGCGCTCCCGGGAAAGATTCCGTGAAGTTGCCTTCACGTTCCAATTGAGTGGGAACCTGCGTCAGAGCGGGTAGGCCCTGGATGCTTCTCGTTCCTTCGTAGTCGAGGAAGAAAAATGTTTTGTCCTTAATGATAGGCCCGCCAATGGATCCGCCGAACTGATTGCGAATGTACTCCGGGTTTATCGGAGAGAAATAACTGGATGCGTTCAATGCAGTATTTCGGAGGAAATCGAAAAGTGTGCCATGGAACTGATTAGTCCCGGACTTCGAATTCAACAAAACCGTCGGACCCGCGCGCGTTCCGTACTCGATGGAATAGTTCGAGGTCAACACATTGAACTCCTGCAGCGCGTCGATCGACGGCACTACGCCAAGAGCTCCCGATGTCAGCTCGCCGTCATCGACTCCGTCATAAAGCCAGTCCGTGCGGTTTTCGCGGGACCCTGCGACCGAAAGAGAGAACGAACCGCGAATTGAGGTTTCACTGCCGCTGCTGGCGCCACCGGAGAAAAAGTCGTTGGGTTGATCGCCGGTGGAAACTCCGGGAGCCAGGGTGGCCAACTCCACGAAGTTACGGCCATTCAGTGGAAGGTCAGCCACCTCCTCCGAGTGGACGACTTGGCTGAGGGAAGCATTCGAAGTCTCCACAGCAACGCTATTTGCTTCAACTGTAACTTTCTCGCTCACGGTCGAAGGCGAGAGAGTGAAATTGATTTCCGGGCTGGCTTGCGCTTCAAGCAAAATACCCGTTTTTTCCGCCGACTGGAATCCTGAAGCGGTTACTTTTACAGCGTAAGTCCCAACCTGCATCACATTGGCGACGAAACGGCCATCGGCATCTGTGATAAGAACGCGCTGGGTATTGGTCCTGGTCTCGGTGATGGTAACGGACGCGCCAGCGACGGATGCACCGGAAGAGTCTGTAACGGTGCCTACAATAGATCCAGTCGATTGCGCATGAACCAGCGGCGAAAACAAAGCGAGGTACAGAAGTAAACTTGCCGGACCAATGTTCCAGCGCTTCATGCGGCCCCCCATGGAAAAAAGCGATCGTTTGAAACGATTCAAAAACTGCGAAAAATTTTTACAGCGAACCCGCTTGCTTTGTCAACTATATAATTTTGGGGCGCTGTCTTGAGTGTTTGAGACAGTATTTTTTTGAACCGGTGAGCCATTGGCGGCTAGATCTAATAGCAGGGCACGGAGCTCGATCCAGTAAACCGTGCTCTCGGATATATGGTCAATGCGGTTGCATCGTCAGGGCCGCTCATGATAGATGAGTCCATCAGAATTTTCTTTCTTGATCTGCACAGGAACGGATTATGTCGAACATAAAGGAGATCGCGAAGCTGGCGCGCGTGTCTCTGGGCACGGTATCTCACGTGCTCAATAACTCTGCCAGTGTGCGAGAGCCTGTCCGCAATCGCGTGCTCGATGCCGTCAGGGTTCTAGGCTATCGGCCGAACCAGTTAGCGAGGGGCCTTCGCCGCGTTCAAACCAGCATGATCGGAATGATCATTCCCGACATCACCAATCCTTTTTTTCCGGCGGTGGTTCGCGGCGCGGAGGACGTGGCTTTTTCCAATGGCTTTCGACTTATCCTCTGCAATTCGGACAACCATCACTCCAAGGAGCTGGCGCACTTGAATGAATTACGCACGTACCTTCCTGCCGGTCTGCTTTTGATTCCATCGAATTTCGGCGATTTGACGGCCGAAACGGAAGTTTACCGCCAGGCCGGGACGGGTGTGGTCTGTATTGATCGCCTTCCTACAAGCTGGAGCGGCGACAGTGTCACCGCCGATAACGAGGACGGCGCCTATAAGGCAACTCGTTACTTGATTCAACTGGGGCACACTGCTCTCGCCACCATCACCGGACCATTGCACCTCACGAATGCCAAAGATCGCCTTAGTGGATTCAAGAGGGCATTGCGGGGGCCAAGACTCAAAATTGCTCCAGAATATATTCAGGAATCAACTTTCAATAAACCCGGAGGATATTCAAAGACAGTTACTCTTCTCAAGCTCATTCCTCGTCCAACCGCCATCTTTGCCGGGAACGACATGATTGCTCTCGGCTGTCTGCTGGCTATTCGTGAAGCCGGACTTCGCTGTCCTGAGGATGTTTCGTTGGTTGGGTTCGATGATCTTGATCTCGGAGAAACGACCAATCCGGCTTTATCCTCCGTCTCTCAATCCGGATATCAACTGGGTTCCACCGCAGCGAATCTTTTGGTCGATCGCATCAAGGGCAAGGGCGGTCCAGCGAAGCACGTCGTTCTTGGAACTTCACTTACCATCCGCAACTCAACTGCGCCACCGCGCAAGAGCTGACCTGTAAGAGTAGAACTCAGGTTTTTTATCTGCAATCGGGTTTGCCTTGACATCGCACCCACGACTCATATAAATTCCCGTCCAAAATGAAACGTTTCAAATATCGGTATGGAACGTAGCCGCAGGCAGTTTTTTCAATCGTGTGCAGGGACTTTGGCGGCCGGAATGTTTTCCGCACCGTTTTCGCGACTGGCTGGCGCCGCATCCAGGAGTTCCGGAGGTAATCCCATGGCCGCCGCTCAGAAAGTCATCATCGACACGGACCCAGGCGTCGACGATGCTTTTGCGCTTTTCCTTGCCCTGCGTTCTCCGGAACTGCAAGTTGAGGCCATAACGCCCGTGGCCGGAAATGTTTCCCTCGACCTGACCCTCGCAAATGCTTTACGCCTGGTAGAGATCGCTGGACGAAACGATATTCCAGTTGCACCGGGAGCATCCTCTCCGCTGATCAGAAGGCTGGTTGACGCTGCCTATGCTCACGGCAACAACGGCCTGGCCGGCGTTAACTTCCCGGCTGCGAAACTCCAGCCGGTGAAGGACCGCGCGTCTGCCCTTATATCCAAAATCGTCAGAGCTAATCCGGGATCCGTCATCATTGTTGGAATTGGCCCACTAACAAATGTCGCTCTGGCGCTAAGGGAAGACCCGGAAATTGTTCCTCTGGTGCAAGGCCTCGTTTTGATGGGAGGGTCGCTTTCCGGTGGGAATGTCACTCCTGCTGCAGAATTCAACTTTTATGTAGACCCTGAAGCAGCAAGCATCGTGTTCAATTCTGGCATTCCGATTCGAATGGTTGGCCTAGACGTCACACGCAAGGTTGAACTCACCGACGAGCACATTAGAAAGTTGCGTGCGAGTTCTGAGCCGGTGAGTGAAGCAGCAGCCAGAATCGGAGATTCCGCGATGAAGATGAATCGCAGCGAAACTTCGGCCGCGCACATGCATCTGCATGATCCCTTAGCGGTCAGTTGTCTTATAAGACCCGACATACTTACATTCGAGGACTATCACGTGGCCATTGAAACCTCCGGAACAATCACTGCGGGTCAGAGCGTCGGTTGGAAGCACGCTCCCATTAACTACTCCGCTCCGCTGCACACTGCCGCTCCTTCCCCTGCGGTCCCATTTACTTCAAACGCCAAGGTGGCGACTGGGGTCGATTCGGAAAAATTCTTTGATCTACTGATCTCGCGTTTGACGCAGCATGGATGAACCATTCCTTCTCTAAGAGAGGATTTATGAAACCACATTGCCTGATTAAGGCCATTTTCGCGCACCTTGCGCTCTTCTGCTTGCTTCTGCTCACTGCGCAGGCAGAGCAAAACCGTTACGTGATTATCGACCAGGACGCCAGAGGACCGGCCGGAACCGATATGAATTCGATGCTGGTGTTCCTGCAATCACCGAATGTAAACGTGTTGGGAATCACGGTCGTTACCGGCGACGGCTGGCGCAATGAAGAAGTTGCTCATACTTTGCGTCTGCTGGAGTTGGTGGGCCGCACAGACGTGCCGGTCATTCCCGGCGCGAGCACTCCGCTCATTCGCACGAGAGAATGGACGAGCCTTTGGGAAAAGACCTATGGGAAGATCCTCTACCAGGGAGCGTGGACGATCGACGGGAATCGTGATCCTGAAAAAGTTCCTGATCTGATTGAAGGCAACCCCACTACCAAGCCTTTAGACGAAGACGTGCCACACTTCATTAGCCGCATGGTGCACCGGTATCCCCATCAGGTGACGATTTACGCAGCGGGACCGATGACCAACATAGCCACAGCCATTCTTCTCGATCCCGAGATTCCGAAACTCGCGCAAGAGTTAGTCATCATGGGCGGAAGCATCAGTCCGCATACCGATAATCCGGAGTATTTGGACAGCCCGCGTCGCGAATTCAATCTGTGGTTTGATCCCGAAGCGGCCAGCATCATGCTCCGCGCGCCATGGCCCAAGATATCGGTTACGACAGTAGACGTTTCAATCCAAACTCATCTGACGCAAGCGATGCTCACAGAAATTGGGGAATCAAAAGAGCCGGCAGCGCAATACCTCACAAAGTACACCCGCAGAGCAGGAGATTATCTTTGGGATGAACTCGCTGCGGCGGCATGGCTCGACACTTCGCTCATCACTAATGACCGTTATGTATACATGGACATGAGCCTGGGCAAGGGCATCAGCTATGGAGACACGCTCGTCTGGACCGATCGCGACAAGCCCGAGATTCCGCTGCAGAAAGTACACGCACAGATGGACGTTAATTGGCCAAAATTCCAGAACATGTTTACGCGTTTGATGTCAGCGCCCACTCCCAACTCCAAAGATCCAAAGATGCTCGCACACGCTTCTGATGGGCACTAACAAAAGCAAATCATCATGCCCTCGAGGACTCCAACCATAGCGGTAGTGGGTAGTGCGAATATCGATCTCACGACGTTTACACGGGTGTTTCCAAAACCTGGTGAAACGGTGCTGGCTGATCGGTTCGATTTGGGTTTTGGAGGTAAGGGAGCAAATCAAGCCGTCGCCGCCCGGCTCTGTGGGGCGAACAGCGTTATGGTCGCTCGTGTGGGAGACGATATTTTTGGTCCCGCCACGATTCAGAATTTTCAACAGCTGGGTATTGATACAACGCACGTCCAGCAGGTTAAGGGAGTCTCGAGCGGAGTGGCGCCAATCTTTGTCGATCCAACGGGCCAAAATCGGATCCTGGTCGCAAAGGGAGCAAATGATCGACTCAAGTGCTCCGACGTCGATGCTGCTGCCGACTCGCTCATGAAAGCAGATTGCATTCTGCTGCAGTTTGAAATCCCGCTGGAAACGATCTTCTATACGGTCGAGTTTGCCAAGAATAATGAAATTCGCTGTATTGTGAATCCCGCGCCCGGCCAGCAGATTGATCTAAACGCCCTTTCAGGTTTGGATTTTATAATTCCGAACGAAACGGAAGCTGAAGCGATCACCGACATGGCGGTACGAGATCTGGACGAGGCGGAAAGTTGCGCGAGTAAGTTGTTGAACTATGGTATTGGCCACGTATTGATAACTCTCGGATCAGGCGGTTCCATACTAGCGACGAGTGAAGGTGTGCATCGAATCCCAGCGTTTCCGGTGAATACCGTCGACACCAGCGGTGCCGGCGACGCCTTTATCGGGAGCTTTGCCGTATTTCTTAGCGAAGGTTTTTCTGCATCGGAGGCAGCTACTCGCGCCAGCTTGTACGCTGCACTGTCAACGACCGGTGTGGGGACGCAGAAGTCTTTTTACACGCGCTCACGTTTTGAAAAAGAATGGGAGTCGCGACCCAGTCTCTTCAGGGGACATCGAGAAGAAGTGACGCCCTAAAATTGGACACACCGGCCAGTGGCCTAGGCTTTGAGTGCAACTTGCCACAAAATTCGATGACTGACATCCGATCAGTCCGACCGCACTGGGAAATCCGATCATTGGAGTCGACTGTGTGTCAGTTGTGAGCAATATCTTGTACTCGTCCAGCCGGCATTTCCTGGTGCGGTGTTGCGGGAAGAGTGTTTGACCGTGAGTTGGTTTCAGAATCCGTTCGATGCACGGCGGAAGATCGCGGCGTGGAAGATCGAGTACAACGAGGAGCGTCCGCACAGCAGCCTGGGATAACCGCACGCCGAAAGAGTTTGCGGGCGGCCCAGACCGCAGGCTTCTACATTGCTGAGCAAGAGGCAAGGAACTCAGACGCCGTCCCCTGGCCCCTCGCGTTCCCCACTCCCTAGCAGCAAGAAACAACTTCGTAGTAATGAAGACCTGCCTCTCCGCCAGCAAGTCCTAACTGCAGAGAAATCCCACCCTCTGTTCTCCCAAAATCCGCAAAAGAGTCGGGTTTTGAAGCATTCGTCAATCGGGACGCCTCAACATCTCCCCAAACCAAACGGGCCACCAGCGTTGCTGGTGGCCCGAAACGCAGTCAAGCAGGGTCTAGAAGTTCAGATGCAAACCAAACTCCAGCACTCGCGGTGAACCCAGACCGAATACGCCCGTTCCATTCCCGACGCGGAAGGATTGAGCGCTCTGACTTCCAGCGGCAATACTGTTGATCGAACCACTACCTTGGGTAAGCCACGCGGTCATCATGCCCGGCGGCTGGTTAAAGTTGGAGAAGTTGGCCACATTGTAGAAGCCAATACTGGGTTCGACCGTGAACCGTTCATCGAACCTATGAGCCCAGCTAGCCTTGAAATCCAGGGCTCTGACCCATGGGAAAACCAACTGGTTTGGTGGCGCCTGCGCCACTATTGGAGCCACAGCGCCAATCTGTTGCAGTTGCGCAACCGTGAACAAGCCAGCGGTGACCAGCTTCTGTCCGGCGGGGGTTGGCTCATTTCCGTAGATCGCGTTGTAGGCGTTGATTGCGTTGTTCATTCCAGTCACTCCAAACTGGCGCATGAACGAGCCGTTGGAGGTGCCGGGCATGGGTTGGTTCTCAAGTCCGCCTCCGGTAAAGTCGGTCTGGTAGATTTGCCCCGGCGTGAAATTTTGGCCGACAATCACCGGACTGGAGAGCGGGCTATAGAAGTGAGAGATGACTCCAAAACGGAAGCCGTAAGGCACATCGAAGCTTCCGCCAAAGGAGAGTTGGTGAGTGCGATCGAGCAGTGATGGACCCATGTATCGCAGCGGCTGATCGTTATCCATTGCAGTCAGGACGAAATCCTGATCGTTTTGCGATGCTGGGTTTCCCGGGGGTGGCGGCCCTTGGAAGGCCGCGGGATTTACGAATTTCGACAGCGAGTACGAGACCTGAAAGTTTGCCGCCTTGAGACCGGGAGCCGGGTTCACAACGTTCTGCGTCAATTTCATCTGCAGGCCGTTGTAGACCGAACGGCTGATTGGTTCCAGCATATAAAACTGACCGAGCTTTGGATTGGTTCCGGTGAAGGCGCAGGCGCAAGCCCCGCCCGTATCAAGAGGACTTCCCATCCCGTTCCCTACGAAATCGCCGACCTTGGCTCCCGCATTAATGGTCGATTGGAGATCCCCAGGGTGTCCGAAAGCTGTCTCTGTCGCGGAAATGGCGGCCGCGGCATTGGCGGCATTGAAGTTGGTGATGTCTCCAGCGTGGTTGAGATCAACACCGAGCAGGGCGTGGGTCTCCACGTTTCGCAGTAGATCCGCGCTGAGCACCATGCCGTGATGGATCTCGCGCTGGACGCCGAGATTCATCTGCACCGAGCGGGGGCTGACGTAGTTGGAATCGAACAGGCCCTGGCTATTGTTATATTCATTTACGTTCGCGCCTGCGGCCAGGAAATTACCAATGTAGGCGCCATTAGGGTTCGTCAGGCTGAACGGCGTGTTGGCTTTGAACGTATTCTCGAAGGCCACGATGGTAGAGGCCGCGTTGCCAATGGTATCCGAGCAGGCGGATGCGGTCGTTTGACCCGCAGCGATTTGCGTTGGATCGGGACCTACCGCTCCTGTGCCATTCGAGCAAGCTTGCGCAATCTGGAGGAATGCACCGTTCTGCAAACGCGACGGCCGGTCAAAGAGAACGTTGTTGAAGATGACGTTCTCGTAATACAACCCGATGCCGCCACGAACCACGGTCTTGCCATCGCCTCTCGGATCCCAGGCAACGCCCAACTGCGGAGCGAAGTTGCGATTGGGATTTCTTACTGCGTTTCCGTGTCCAGGAAAATATTGATTGATGGCAGCGATGGCAGGAAGGTCGCTGTCCGTGCGGCCGGTGTCGCGGTCCCATCGCAAGCCGAGGGCGACGGTCAGATTCGGGCGCACCTTCCAGCTATCCCCGACATAGAGCGCCGTGCGGTTGTCTGGACCCAGGCCGCCTGCGGGGAATCCTAAGGCAGGCTCAGTGGTTGAGTAGCCTTGACCATTCGATATGAGCACCTGACTGATTGTGTCGTCCAGCGGGTTGCCGTCCGGGGGAGGAGTGTTACCGCTGATTTGCGGACCGGAACCAAAGAAGCTGGCAAAGCCGCCGCCTTGAATGTGGTTATATCCGAAGCCGTAGCGAAGAATGTGTTTGCCGATAATTTTGCTCCCGTCGTATTTGATCTGATGGTCGCTTTGCGGAGTGCTTTGCGGCGCGAGCTCGTTTGGGCCCACGTTGAAGCTGCCAATGAAAATATTGACCCCAAGGTTGGCAAATGGCAGGTTCGACCCCGTCACCGCGTCGACGATTTGGTTCTGGAATTTCAGATACGAAAAGCGAATGGTGTGGGTGAAGCTGCCGGTGTTGAAGTCCAGGCCTACGACTTCATTTCGCGTGTAGTCTTTGTTGTTGTAGACGGAGAAACTGCTCGAGAAGAACGTAGCGTAGGCCGAATTCTGGAAGTAGTTGAAACGGCCAAAGAGACGAGCGGTCTTCGTCAGGGAATAGTCCAATCGGCCGGTCAGCTCGGTTTCTTTGAACGGAGATTGAAAGGTTCCGGAAAAGGATTCGAACGGAGCCTCCTGCAGGACCGGCGCAGTCTCGTGCTGCAAAGTGCGCTCGCCGTCCAGGAAGAAGAACAACTTATCTTTAATAACCGGACCGCCGACGTCGGCGCCCTCCTGGTTGCGCTGGAAGGGAGTGGCGATTCTCTGGCCACTGACTGGATCGAGCGGAGAAGGCAGGTTTGCCGCGCCCACGGCGCTATCGCGGAAGAAACCAAAAGCCTCACCGTGGAAAGTATCCGTTCCCGACTTGGTGGTCACGTTGACCGCGCCCGAGGAGGTCAGATCGTTGGATAGATCCAGGCTGGATTGCGCCAGTGAGAATTCCTGAATCGAGCTCGCCGGGATGTCTTCCGTTGTAGTGCCGACGGTTTCGTCGCTGACGTCGACGCCATCGACGCTGATGCGTGCAGTGCGGCCGAAACGCCCGCCGAACGAGATCGACGAGTAGCCGACCTTGGTCGGGTCAAAGTTTTCGCCATCCTGAATTTGAACGCCGGGTTCGAGTTGCGCCAGGTCGAGGAAGTTGCGCCCGTTGACCGGCAGGCTGGAGATTTGCGAAGCGGTAAGAACGCCTTGCACTTCGGCCTGTTCCGTATTCACTGCAACTTCGCTGCCCTGCACATCAACCACCGTGCTCTCCTGGCCGACTTCAAGTTTAATGTTGCCGTTGGCGGTGGTATTAACCTGAACGTCCAAAGACAGTTGTGTCGTCTTGAAGCCCTTCGCCTCCGCGCGCACGGAATACATGCCCGGAACCAGTGCGCCTGAAGAATATGTTCCCGCGTCGCTAGTGGTGGCATGGACGGTTTGCCCAGTGGGGCCGGTCATCGTGACTCTTGCGTTGGGCACGACTGCGCCGGTGGCGTCCATCACCGTGCCAGAAATGCTGCCGTTTGAAACCGTGCTCTGGGCGAATGCTATCGCACACAACAGCAGCGTCGATAAAGCAACCAACACGAGAGCGACAAATCGTGCCGTGAGGCGAGGGAAACGAAATATCGGCTGAGATTTCAACTTAAAACTCATTACTTCCTCCATCCCACTGGATTTAACCGCAAACACCGGCTGACAAAATGTTTCGGGTGCACCGGTGCGGAGTGCTGTTTTGGAAGAAGGCAAGCCGAGGGCCGTCTTTGGACGAAATACGTGAGGGTGCGCTGCCCGGGTGCGTGTTTCGGGCGGCAGAGTGACGAATTGACTACTTATCGAAACAAGAGCAAACAGGCTCAGCGGTGAATTTGTGCGGATATCGGTAGAGATCGCGGGCAGCGTTATGGGATTTAGGAGATGGAAGAGGATTTGCTCGACAATTGCAGCTTTTAACATGCATACTGGTTGGTATGTTGATTGCTGGGAACAGAGCGAGACGCAGCGGGGCTGCCACGCGCGATCCAGAGCGCACGCGAGGACGATTGTTGCAGGCCGCATCTCGGGAGATCTATAGATCGGGTTTCCAGAGCGCCAGCTTGGACGCAATTCTGGCAGCAGCTGGAGTCACCAAGGGAGCACTGTACTATCACTTCGGCAGTAAGGAGGCTTTGGGATACGCCGTCGTCGATGAGATCATCGGCCCCGACGTGCGCGGCAAGTGGGTGAACCCTTTTCAGAGCGTCAAGGACCCTATCGACGCTTTGATCGGCGCTGTTCACCGTATACCCATTCGGCCCGCGGATGTACGGGGCGGTTGTCAGTTGAACAATCTGGCGCAGGAAATGTCTCCTCTTGACGCGGGATTCCGGAAGCGGCTGGCGATGATTTTCGACGCCTGGCGCGAGGCCGTTGCCGCCGTCTTGCGGGAGGGTCAGGCCCAGGGAAGCGTTCGGCGCGATGTGGAACCCGCTGAGGCCGCTGGTTTGCTGATCGCGATGGTCGAAGGCTATGGGTCGCTGGCAAAGAATGCCCAGGATCCGAGAGTGATGAAAGCCGGGATCAGAAACATCGTGAGATGGTTGCGCTCCCTGCGCCAGCCGGGCAACCGCAGGAGGGGCTGATTGCATCGCTGTGTAGGAGAGTTTAGTCTTCGCACATACCGACCGGTTCGTATGTGCGGAACTCCGATTGCACAATCATCAAAGAGCGAGCTGGCGGCCAGACCGACGGATATTAAAAGAAAGCAACCTCGAAAGGAGAAATGATGCACAGCCGGACCTTCGTTGTATTTGGTTCTCTGATCATTGCTGCGATGTTTGGCTTTTCATCGCCACAGCGAATGCAGGCGCAAGACAAATCAGCGCCTTCCACCATGGACTCGATCGATCCATATCTGATGAACCGCGATGTGGAGATCGCGATGGCCCGCAGCGCGGCTCCGCCATCCGTTGCCAAAGACGCCACGGTGATGGTACTCGGGAGGCATGGCTATGAAACCGCCGTAGAGGGGACGAACGGTTTCGTATGCGCGGTGGGACGATCATGGGACTTGCCCAAAAACAACCCGGCTTTTTGGGACCCCAAGATACACGGTCCGATCTGCCTGAGCGCTCCGGGGGCGCGGTCTTTTCTTCCTATCTACCTCAAGAAGACCGAACTCGCGATCGCCGGACGTTCGAACGTTCAGATAGAGGACGCCATAAGAGACGGCATCGCGACAGGTGAGTTGCCCACACCCGAACCCGGTTCGATGTCCTACATGTTGTCAAAGCAAGGGTATTTGAATGCCGGCATTAAAGGACCCTGGCTTCCCCACGTGATGTTTTTTGTTTCTGAAATCGACCCTAAATCATTGGGCTCCGGCTTGGGAGATGACGTTCCTTTGGACGCGCACGAGGAAAAAATCGGCCGTTACACCACAATCGACGTTCCCGTAAGCAATTGGTCGGACGGAACACCATCGCCGATGAGCGGCGGTAGCCATTGAATATGCGACGGAGAAAATCATTTATGAAAAGAGAGACAGTCACGATGATCGCATCGGCATTCTTCGTGCTGGCCCTTGGGCTGAGCGCGGCCCGGCAAGCGCAGGCACAGGACGCCACAACTTCTTATTCCAGCATGGCGCCGCTCGATCAGTACCTCATGGCGGACCGCAATGCCGAAATCGCGCTTGCACGCTCCGCAGCTCCGTCATCCATTTCCCAGGATGCAGCTGTCATGATCCTTGGCCCGCGCGGCTTTGAGATCGGAGCCGAAGGCAAAAACGGGTTTGTCTGCATCGTCGAACGGGCATGGACGAGCCCATTCGCGGATGTGGAGTTTTGGAACCCCAGGAAACGCGGTGCGATTTGCTACAACCCGCAGGCCGCACGATCCATCCTGCCCATCACTTATATGAGAACGAAATTAGCGTTGGCGGGAAAATCGAAAGACGAAATCAAGCAGGCCATGAAGGATGCGGTGGAAAAGAAGGAACTGCCTCCTTTGGAGCTCGGCGCGATGTGTTACATGATGGCGAAGCAGGCCTACCTCAGCGATAAAGGCATTACTAATGATGGGGCCCATAACATGGCCCACATGATGTTTTACACTCCGCGCATTAGCCCTGCGGACTGGGGCGCGAACATGGATAAGTCTCCCATCGTCATCGACTCGCGGGCGAAGGGTGACCCGGAGCCGATCGATACATTCATGATGCTTACCGGCACGTGGTCGGACGGAACGCCTGCTCCGCTCAGTTGAGACTGAGATTGAAATAACTCAAGTTGTTTCTCACCAGTCTCGGTCGGCATGGAATGTGAGAGCGTCATGAAAAATGGCTTCAAGAGAACGGAAAAGACAGCCTCGACGTGCCGAAGGCTTGTGCTGGCCGTCCTGTTCTTGCTTCCGTCGATCGCACTGGGACAAGCGCAAGCCGCGGCGAACCCTGAGCCTGCCACAATTCGTCCGTTCAAAATGCATGTTCCGGACCAGGTTCTCCTTGATCTCCGGCACCGTCTTGCCGAAACTAGATGGCCCGATCAAATTCCGGGCACGACCTGGGAGTACGGCGCCGACATCAAGAAGGTCCGGGAGCTCGCGGATTATTGGCAGAACGGCTACGACTGGCGCGCGCAGGAAGCCAGGATCAACCGGTTTGATCAGTTCACGACAGAAATTGATGGACAGCAGATTTATTTTATCCATCAACGCTCGCCCCGCCCAAACGCGATACCCTTGCTGTTGATTCACGGCTGGCCTGGTTCGATTGTTGAATTTCTAGCGCTGATCGATCCTCTTACCCGTCCAAAGGACATCAATAGCCCGGCATTCGACGTCGTCATTCCTTCCCTTCCCGGCTTTGGATTTTCCGGACCGACCACGAGCCGCGGCTGGGGACCGCAGCGCATGGCGAAAGCGCTGGTCGTTCTGATGGATCGTTTGGGCTATTCCAGGTATGGCATCCAGGGCGGCGACTGGGGCTCGGAAATAGCTCAAGACATGGCTCGCCAGGCGCCGGCACACGTGATCGGCTTGCATCTGAACCTGATTTTTGTTCCGCCCCCGAACCCGGAAGCGGTTGCGAAGATGAGTGACGCGGAGCGGAAACGGTATTCGTACTTTGACAGAGAAGAGAGCAGCTTTTTTTTCCTGCAGGCTAGTGAACCACAGACTCTTGCCTATGCCCTGACGGACTCCCCGGTCGGCTGGTTGGCCTGGATGATAGGGAAATTTCAACTGCTCACGGACAACAACGGCGACTTTCTTACGGCGGTGGACCGCGACACATTTCTAACCGATGTCACGCTCTATTGGGTGACCGATACGGTGGGCTCCGCTATGCGAATCTACCGCGAAGATCGGCTCACCGGAGAAGAGTCGGCGTCGACGCCACGCCTGGAGACGCCCGTGGGGTACGCGGATTTTCCGAAAGAAGTAGCAGTCCCTCCGTTTCGCTGGATTACTAAAACATATAACGTGGTACAAAAAACGGAAATGCCGAAGGGCGGCCACTTCGCGGCCCTGGAACAGCCGGGTCTCTTGCTTGACGATATACGGAAGTTCTTTGCCAAGGTCGATCAGAAACAGGCAGAAATTGTGCCCTGATACGAAATGGAACGGACTGGCCCCAATGGAACGGGCCGGCCTCAGTCGAGTGGGATGAATGGTGAGTGGGAACCATGCGAGTACTGATCGTGGAAGATGAGCGCCAGGCCCAGGCGGCTTTGGCAAGTGTCGTGTTGGCCAGGCGCGACGTGGAGCATTTCGATTCGGCCAACGATACAAGCGTGGCCCTCGAGAAATTGGCCACCGATTCCTACGATGTGTTGCTTCTCGACATTCCTACGCCGGACGCGGGCGCTCAACTTCTCGACCGGCTCCCGGAACGAGACCTTGCGTTGCCGTCAATCGTGTTCGTAACGGCAGACTTTGAGCAGGCGGTCGCAGCCTTCGCGAGGTACACCGTAGACTACGTGCTCAAGCCTTTCTCGAACGAAAACATCAACCAGGCCTTGGACCGTGCGTCTCGGAGAGCAAAGGGAGAGCGAGCCGCAAAATTGATCGAAGCGTTGCCGCAGTTGCAGAAACTGTCTTTTCCGGGCCACTCGATGATCGCAATCAAAACTAAGGGAAGCATTCTGTTCATCAATCCTGGAGACGTGGTCGCGGTTCAAGCTGAAGGCAATTACGTGTCATTGCAGCGGGAGTCGGACTCCTATCTGCTGCGCGAGTCAATCTCGATGGTGGCAGAAAAGCTGAAGCCGTACGGATTCATTCGCATCCATCGATCGGCGCTGGTGAATACCGCGTTCGTAGTGGAGATTAAGCCGTACTCGGCGGGAAAGTATGGCCTTCGCGTTAAAGGTGGGAAGGAATACGCAGTGACTAACGGTTACAAGAAGAATCTCATACCCCTCACAGAATTCCGGATCGGGAGCGGCGCGTTCCTTGCGGAATAGCTTACCCGCAGACGAAACGCTTATGCGCGAAAACTATTATGAAGAACAATCTGCCATCTCTCGGTTAACAAATACATTGGTGCGTCCTCGAACACGCTGAGATTTAACTCCGCTGCCAGCCCCAACTCCGAACCCCATCCCTTGAAGTGAAATAGGCTTGTCCCTGGAGAACAAGTCGTTTCAGCTCTGGCAAGATTGCAGATGCGGCGTCAACCCCTTCGGGAAATAAATACGAGTTCCGTTCGACGATGCGCGCGACAATCTGAGGCGCAGTTTCGGGAGTTTCCGTCTCGCACAGAGCAATGCGGCATGCGCGCCTCAGTTTTGTGCTGCGCCGGACCACGCATGGGTGCGCAATTTGCGCAGGCTGAATATGGCTCTCTTCAGCCGGGGTTGCAGGAAAGGAAAGGTTAGATTTCCAGCTACCCCGGATTCCCTGGCCCGAATCGCGAAGTTTGAGGATGCGGCTCCGTAAACCAGCCTGCTTTTGCAAAAGTTCCCAGAGCCTCATTTGAGCGTCTCGAATTGTTTCTTCGACGGCCGCGCACATTTTCAGTGGCGACGTATTTCTATGCTCTGTGTGATCGAGTGGCATTTTTCCAATATGCCACTCTCAAACGACTTGAACCGCCGTCAGGGACCATTGATGTGCTGCTCCATCTGAGATCCTTACGCCCAGGGATGAAATCAACGAACGCCATCCGCGCTGGTTGCATTGTCATTCAACCTTGCATGGATTGTTTCCGTGAGGCGTATCCGGCTCTTTGTCCCAAGAGTCTTTCGCAAAAGGCCAAAGTCGCGTAGTGTCACAAAATGGATCCAGCGACGACCGCAGGATTGTCTGCAAACGGTTCTATGGGGCCTGCATCCGCGATCTCCCCACCGCAGGCGTCTGCTTCGGCCGCGGAAATAATTTGCCAGCCAGAAAGCGAGAACGATCTCTCATCGCTCTTGCGCGAATACCGGCAACTGCAATGCCGGATAGACGTCGCCCTGCGGACGATACGCAATCTGGCCGCGATATTTGGAGACCAGTCGTAACCGATAATCGGAGTTTGGCGATTCAGGAATGCTTCTGGATTACATTCTGCAACGCGGAGCGGTAGCCACGGCTGCAGGAAAGCTCTTTTCCGTTCTTCAGCACCACGATGTATTCTCCGCTGTTGACCGGAATGAGCTCTTTAATCTTGCGTAAGTCAACAATCGTGGAGCGATGGATGCGGATGAAGTGATCCGGGTCAAGGCGTTCTGCGATACGGCTGATGGTTTCGCGAAAAAGATGCGATTCTTTCCCTGCGTGGAGCCGAACGTAGTTTGCCGATGCTTCGATCCATTCGACCTCATCGAGATTCAGAAAAACGATCCTGCCTTTTTCCCGTATGACCAGCCGCAGAACCGGTGAGGGTTGCTCCGCTCCGTTCTTGACTCGCTCCAGCAGGCTCAGAATGCGCCGCGTGATTTCTCTGTCGCGCGACCTGCCCAGCTCCATGCGCGCACGCTCGAGCGCACTGTGGAGCCGGCCTTGGTCGAATGGTTTCAGCAGATAATCGAGGGCGTGAGCCTCAAAAGCACGAAGCGCATATTTATCATAAGCAGTCGCGAAAATGATCGCCGGAATTTCGTCCGGTGTGAGGTGGCTTAGCACTTCGAAGCCGTCCATCGTAGGCATTTGCACGTCGAGGATGATGAGGTCCGCGCCAAACTCCCGCAGGGCGAGCAACGTCTGTTCACCATCGCTGCATTCGGCGACGATCTGAATTCCGGGCTCTGAAGCGAGCAGCTTTCTTAACTTTTCCCGCGCCAGCCGTTCATCATCGGCGATGATCGTGCGCAACACGGCTCCATGAGTTGGTTCTGCATAAGCCGCGACTGCAAGGTCCACATTCATGGAGCCTGGTCTCGAACTCTGGCATCGAGGGTTCTTGTTAGACGAACGAGGTCGTAATTCGTAACTGCATTCTTTCGTTGAGTGCACCGCACCGATTGCCGGCAGACAAAAACAATCTGTGGCAGTCTGTTTTCCAGATCCTCCATAGTGCAGGTTACGAGTCTTATATATAAGAAGGTCCGCGCTTCGTCCCGAAATACTGTCGACTCATCCCACGACATTGCTAAATCTCAGACAAGCCAAGCCGCACGATGTTTCAATGTGATCTGCATTTGACGTATTGCATAAGCAATTGTGAGGTAGCTATGGATTGCGAAGGATGTAGAAGGTCACTGGCGATGGATTTGGAAGTTCATCGATGCTCGTACGGTTGCACTTTCTGTGAAGAGTGCGCCACGCACAACGCCAATATCTGTCCGCATTGCGGCGGCGAACTGATGGAACAGTCGCTGAGCCCGGACTCCTGGCGGGAAAGCGGCGAACTCATCTCCGGCAAGGCACAACAACGGCAAATCTGGCTGGTCAGTTTTGGCGTCTGGACATTTGTATCGATCGCCGCCACAGCGACGATCTACGAGCTTTACCGGCCTTTGCACAATAGTTTCAATTTGAAAGAAATCGCGGGTATGGAGTTCAGCCAGATACTTACCTATGCTCCGCTTACTCCTTTTTTCTTTATGCTCGCACTGCGCTTTCCCATTCAGCGGGAGAATTGGCGTCAACGTTCTCTTCTGCATTTGTTGTTTGGTATCGCATTCACCCTCGGCCACATTCTGCTGAAAGCCGCAACACCCTTTGGATACTGGGATCGAGTGACACGCGAGTGGACCAATGCAATCTGGGACGCTCACACTCACAGTTTCCGGCCGTTTTGGCCTGTTCTACAAAGCATGTTTTTTGCCAGTGTGGTTGACGATCTCAGTGGAGCATACGCATCGATTGCTTTGGTGGCGCATGCGCTCTCCTACTACCGAAAATCCCGCCAAGGCGAGCTGCGCGCCGCGCAGCTCGAGGCACAGCTTGCCAAGGCCCGCTTGCAGAGTCTCAAAAGCCAGCTGCAGCCACACTTCCTTTTCAATACCATGCATTCGATCTCAGCTCTGATGCATTCGAATGTGCGAGCGGCTGACCAGATGATCTGCCGCCTCGGCGATTTGCTTAGAATTACTCTCGATTCGGTGGGAACCCAGATCACGACGTTGAGAGGCGAACTCGATTTTGTGAACTGCTATCTGGAGATCGAGAAAGTGCGTCTGGAAGACCGGTTGCACATTTACTACGCCATTGCGCCAGAGATGCTGGATGCCCAGGTTCCGCATCTGCTGCTGCAGCCTCTGGTCGATAATGCGGTCAAACATGGAATTTCCAAGATCCCCGGAGGCGGCCAGATTTTCATCTCAGCGAGAGACGAAGGACACAGCTTGCTGCTCACGGTTGAGAACGATGGAGTGGTGTCTTCTGCCAAGCCGGGAAATTTAGGGGTCGGATTGAAAGTGACTCGGGAACGGCTGTATTCGCTCTATGGAGATCACTACTCTCTCGACTTTCTGACTTCAGAAAATCGTGTGACCATTTCGATCAGCATCCCTTTGCGGCTTCAGCTGTCTCCCGGAGATCGAGAACCGGAGCTGATTGCTTCATAAAAGATTGAACGGCATAAAGTTTCGCAGAGCATCTGGATCAGATTTTTTCAGGCCGCTCAATTTACTTTCCCTACTGATTTTCAAATTGCGCAGCGAATTTTCCTACCATTAATCACATTTCACTTCTAAAGACTGTGCCATAGAAAACCGGCTGCATCACGGCTCGTAATACTCTTCTCGCTTTTCGTAAGCCAGGCTCGTGCGCTCGTCCCTTGAAACGAATCTTGTCGCCCACTGGAGCATTGACTGCACCTGCTCCGTCCATCTGCCTGCTGCGAACGCGCCAGGCCAGGAGGAGAACAATTATGTTCAGTATCCGGTGTTCGCGAAATCTGTCCGCAACTTCGCGTGGCCTGAAGCGAATGTGCAGCGTGGTGTTCGTGTTGGTGCTGCTTTCTTATTGCGCCTGGGGACAATCCACGGTAGCGACGGGGAGCATACAGGGGACGGTGACCGATCAGACCGGCGCTGTGGTGGCGGGAGCTAAGGTGACAATCAAGAATAACGCGACAGACGCTACGATCCATGTCACCGCTTCGACCACCGGAAGTTACTCGACTGGTCCTATCCAGCCTGGCGACTATCTTGTGCGTGTTGAAGAAAAGGGTTTCAAGACGATGAGCCTGGCCGTCACGGTGCAAGTGGGCAATACGGCAACTGCAAACTTGCAGATGCAGTTGGGACAAGAAAGCCAAGTCGTCGAGGTACAGGGAAGCTCGGTTGCGGTGAACACTGAACAGGCCACGGTGCAGGGCACGATTAACGTTCAGCAGATCGAAAATCTTCCGGTGAACGGCCGCAACTTCCTCGATCTCGCACAACTCGAGCCCGGCGTCCAGATTCAGGAAGGGAGCACGTTCGACCCAACCAAAAATGGTTTCTCCTCAATTTCATTTGAAGGCCGCTTTGGCCGCACGGCGCGCATAGAAGTGGATGGAGTCGATGTCAGCGACGAAACTGTGGGCACAACTACGCAAAACATTCCGGCCAGCGCTATCCAGGAGTTTCAGCTTTCGCAGTCTTCGCTCGATCTTTCGACCGAACTGACGTCTTCCGGCGCGGTGAATGTAACCACGCGCTCGGGCACCAATTCCGTGCATGGAGAGGCATTCGGATTCTTTCGGGGAAATCAGATCGCCGCCGCATTGCCCGGCCCCACTGTTCCGCCATTCCAACGCGAACAGTTTGGGGGCAACCTTGGCGGGGCGATCGTCAAGGACAAACTTTTCTGGTTCCTTGATGGAGAACGCACCAAGCAGGACCTCACTGCCGCCGAACCTTTCAGCGCGCCTTTCAGCTCCCTTAACACTACGCTGGTGGAACCATATCGCGAGTTCAACACCGACGGACGAATCGACTGGAACGCAAGGGGGAACGCACGCGCCTTCTACCGCTTTAACTTTGATCAGAACAGCGATATCCGCCCATTTGGCTCGGCCAGTTCGCTGCAAGGATTTCGAAATGCAGATCACACCGCAACGCACGTTGTAGGCGTCGATTTCAATACCGGGGCGTTGTCGCAAAGCCTGCGTTTCGAATATCTGAAGTTTCGAAATGGTATCGGGGATGGAACTTCGATCATCTCTGCGGGCCCCGATAATCCAATCCCAGGACTTGGTATCAATATCGGAGCGCCGATCGCTGGAAGTTGTGTGATCAGCCGCGGCGGCGGATATTGCGGCGGACCGAATCTGCTGGCTCCGCAGCAAACCATCCAGAGCGACCACGAAATCAAGTACGATGCGAGCAAAGTATTCGGCCGTCACATTATTCGTTTTGGCGCAACCTTTAATCACATTCAAGGCGGCGGCTTGGCCGCGTTCTTCACCTTCCCGCAGGTCGGAACTACCAACGTGGGAACCTCGTCCGATCCGACGTCTTATCCTGCCGATTATGTTTTCCTGGGCAATGGCATCGGTTTCCCAACGGCAAAGAAAGCGTTTAACTTTCCTGCCGGAGGATTGGGTCCTGATAATCGCGTGGAAGCTTACGTCGGCGATGTATGGAAGCTGCAGCCGCGCCTGACGCTCTCGCTCGGTCTTCGTTATGTGCGGGACACTGGCCGCGTGGATAGTGATCTTGGTCCCTTGCCGGCACTGAATGCCTGGGGCGCTGGTTTGGGCGACCAAGTGCGTACGCCGAGCGACGACTTCGCTCCGCAGGTCGGAGTTGCATGGGATGTGACGGGCAGTGGCAAAACCGTGCTTCGCGCTGGGGGTGGATTGTTCTACGAAAATTCCATCTGGAATAATGTTTTGTTCGACAGTCCTGCGCGTATCCCTCAAGGCATCTTTTCCGCCACGCCGCTCGTCTGTGGCGGCGGAGTCGCCAGCCCATTTCCCTGGCCGTCAAATCCCGGACCTGCCGGAAGCTCCGTTGCAGGTGGCGCGGGCGTGGTAGTCGCTGGAGGCAATGTCTCGCCAACTTTCTGCGGTGGCACGATTGCGACCGTTGCGCCGCAAATTCTGGCACTCAGCAGCGCTTTCAAAGCGGCTGCAGCCACTGTTGGCCAGATACCAAATCCTAATTTCGTAGGGAGTGCACTCAACGCTTCCAACATCAATGGCTTTGACTTGTTCGCACCGAATTATCAAACGCCACGCTCCTGGCAGATGAACATCGGCATCCAGCACCAGTTCCATCCTGGCACGGTGTTAAGCGCCGACTTTATTCGTAACGTGGATTTGCGTTCGCTGTTGGTTATCGATGTAAACCATAGCGGCGCTGCCCGTTCCTTCAATCACGGCAATGCTCTGGCGGCTCGCGATGCAGCGCAGACGGGCGCAGTCGCGCTCGGCGCAGCCAACAACTGTCCCGCTGGATCGGGACAGGGAGCCTGCATGGTCGCGGCATTCGGCGGAGGTGCGGCAGGATTAGCCGGGGCCCAGGCTGCGTATTCTGCTTCCGGCCTCGACTCGAATGTTGCCACCGCAGGCGGAGGGCCTTGCTCATTTTGCGCGTTTCCCGGAACCGATGGCTACACCGGGGTGAATGATGGCGCTTTGGGTGTGCTGGACATGCTCATGCCCGTGGGCAGAGCAGTTTACAACGGGCTTCAGGTCAAGCTTGTGCAGCAGGTGAAAGACCCAGTTCGCGGCGTGAAGAGAGCAGACTTTCAGGTTTCATACTCGCTCTCGAAATATGTGAGCCAGGTGCAGGATGGTGATTTCGTGAATCTGGCCGTCAATAACGACAATGCAACACAGTTTACTGGTCCGAACGCGCTCGACCGCACTCACCAGATTTCGTTCGGCGGTACGTTCGACTTGCCGGCATTCGTTCGCCTCAGCCTGATCGGCCACTTCTACAGTCCCCTGCCGCAGAATCTCGCGCTGCCGCAGTTGACCGGCGGAGGTGAGATCTTCGCCAGCGATTGGCTTGGCTCCGGCATCGGTTCGGGAGCGCCCGGACCGCCCCTTCCCGGCACGAATCTCGGTCAATTCGCGCGTGGAACGGACATCGGCAACTTGCAGGCTCTCATCAACAACTACAATGGCCGCGACGCGGGAACACTAACGCCCGCCGGTCAGCAACTCGTCAGTTCTGGAGTGATGACTCAGGCCGATATGAATGCACTCGCCTGGGTCATGCCCCAGATTGGATCGGTTGCTCCCGGTGCGGTGAATTTCCCGTGGCTGAAATCGCTCGACTTCAAAGCATCCTGGCCGATCAAAGTGAAAGAGCGGTTGACGATCGAGCCGAGCGCCAGCATTTTTAACATCTTCAACTTCGCGAATGAATTTTTGCCCGGCAACCTACCCGGAAATATTCCAGGAACCCTGTCCCCTTCCGACCCAGGCTGCGTTGCGTCCGGGAATTGCGCCACCACCGTTCTAGCTTCGAACTCTGTAGGTGGCGTTACGCCCGGCGTCAATTTGGTCCCGTATCGTGCCAGTTTTCAGTCTGGAACTTATGCCCTGGGCGCGCCACGGCAAGTTGAATTTGGTCTGAACATTCGCTTCTAACTGTCGTTCGGAAAGGTTACGTCTGCATGCCGTGGCGTTTCATCCGCCACGGCTTTTTTTCTGTAAAAGGGGTATTGCCAAAGACGGAAACAAGGGAGAATCGTCCGTGATAGTCCGCTTTGCAAAATATCTCTTTGCATCCTGAAGCACGACCGCGAACGCTGTGGAAGTTGGTATATGAAGGCCGCAGCCGCTATGGATTTCCGTAAAGCCTGGAACTCCTCGTCCTCAAAATTCTTCGCAGACTCCAGAGTTGCTGTGAACCCAGCCTGTTGCCCATGCCATTCATCCTGCAATCGGGAACGTTCGTCCCACAGTCGTCTCTTGGGTCCATTTCTGGACCTATGAGTGCCGCCGAAGACAGTTGCGCATTGACAAGGAGACCATCGTGAAATCATCCTCTCGCCTGAGCTTAACAGCAGCGCTATTTGTATCGTTCCTGATGCCGCTGGCAGCCTTCGCTCAGACCGCATCGATTAACGGAACCGTCACTGACGTATCCGGAGCCTTGGTCCAGCATGCGAAAGTAACCGCTACCAGCACTGCGACCAATCTTTCACGAAGCACTGAGACTGGAAGCGCCGGGGTTTTCAACATCACTCAACTCGTGCCTGGACCCTATGTCGTGACCGTCGAGGCGTCGGGCTTTCGCACGGCACGGTTCCCCGCCTTGACTCTCACCGTTGACCAGGCGGCCACACTGAATGCCAAATTGGAGATAGGCGCCAGCTCGGAGCAGATTACGGTGGAGGGCGCAGTTGTTGCTATAGACACGACCGATGCTCAACTCAGCAGCGTGATCGAACACACGCAGATGACGGAACTGCCGCTCATTCTGCGCGACCCCTACCAGTTGGTACTGTTATCCCCCGGCGTGACCCAGTCGGATAACATGGGCGGAATCTCTACGAATGGTGGGCGCGAACGCAACAACAATTTCATGCTCGACGGCGCCGATAATAACGATACGGAAGTGCCGGGCGGCCTGGGTGGTCTTACAGATCAAAATCCAGACTCGACCGAGGAACTCCGCGTCATCACCAACAACTTCGCGCCGGAGTACGGGCGCGACAACGGCGCTGTCGTTGATGTCATCACACGCAGTGGCTCGAACAGCTTTCATGGTGATGCCTTCTACTTTGGCCGCTGGGACGCCATAGGTGCGCGCGATTATTTCAACCACCAGATCGAACCCGACGGATCGGTTGCGCCCAAGAACCCGTACGTCCGCAACTTGTATGGCGGCTCTCTTGGCGGGCCAATTGTCAAAGACAGGACGTTCTTTTTTGTTAATTACCAGGGCGACCGTTTCGTCACCAACCTCACCAACACCTCCACCGTGCCGACAGCGGCTTTCAAGAGCGGCATCTTCACCTATACAAATCTTGATACCGGTGCGAGCCAGCCGATCAACTTAACCACTTCGGGCGCCGGCAATAACGGCACCAGCGTGGGCCTGGATCCAGTAATGCAGAAGCTACTCTCGCTCTACCCCGCGCCCACAACGCCCACCGGGGACGGCATAAGCGGTTCGTTGTTTTTCCCCACCGAGTCGCGAGAAAAGGACGAGGACGTGACCCTGAAGATCGACCATAAGATCACCCAGGGGAACACTCTCTCAGCGCGCTATATCTATAACTGGTTCCACGATCCGGACCCATTTCATCTTGCCTTCCTGCCCGGCGGGTTGGGCGCAGTTCCCGAAGCTGCGCGCACCCAGGGGCTATCGCTGGCGCTGACTTCCAATCCCAGCCCGACGCTGGTCAACGTTGCGCGGGCCAGCGCGAATCGCAATAATTCGGGTTTTGGCTGTACCGGGACTAACGTTTTCGATAGCCTTGGTTTCATCGATCAGGTGGGCCGGGGCGCCGACTATGACCTGCCGGACTTTACTGGTTTTGGTTGCCTATCGCTGGGCGATTCCAACGGCCAAAGTCGCAAGACTGGCACTTACCAGTACATGGATACCTTGACCAAAGTGTTGGGCAAGCACACCATGAAATTTGGCGCAGAGTTTCGCGATATATACTCCAATAACTTCACCGACTTCGCTAGTCGCGATCTTTTCGGCTTCAGCACGCTCAGTACGTTTGGCATCTCCTCGCTCACAGGCATCAACTCGAGCGTGGATACCATCCCTCTCGAGGACAGCAGCTCCATGCTGTTGGGAATGACGGCCTTTCAACTTCAAACCCAATTCTTTACCCACGCCGGAGGGCGTCAGTACAACGATGAATTGGATTTCCGCAGCCATGAACTCGGTCTGTTCGCCCAGGATGAATTTAAAGTGCTCCCCAACCTCACTATCACCTACGGTTTGCGCTGGGACTATTACGGCGTGCCCTATGAGGCCCACGCAAATATGGGAGTTTTGTTGCAGAACCCCGGTGGCCCGGCGCCTGCGCTACCAGGTGGTGGAAATGGGTTCACCTTTACTCCGGCAGGGCCTGGAACGGGGCATCAGCTCTTCGACAACTACTATCGCAACTTCTTGCCGCGGGTTGGTTTTGCCTGGGATCCCTTCAAGACGGGCAAGACGTCGATTCGCGGCGGTATTGGGGGGTTCTCCGATCGAGTGTACGGGAACCTTATTAGCGACGCGCGTGGCAACCCACCGTTCCAGCCTAGTTTCACCGGGCTCCCGATCCTCAACCTGGCAACCGGCGCTCCAAACCTAACCTCGACAGCGCAATTGATAAATCAGACGCCCCCGCCGAATCTCGGACCTAATCCGGTCGTGCTGAATGGTTCGGAAATATTCCCCGACCTTTTTGACCGCAATATAAAACCGCCTATTGTGGTGACCTGGAACTTCGGCTTCCAGCGTCAGATCACTTCGCATATCACACTGGAAGCTAACTATGTTGGGAACCACGGCACTCGCATTCTGCGGGTGCAGGACGGAAACCCTCCGCAGCCCGCCGCAGTGGCGGCGCTGATAGCCAGTGGCGTTCCTCCATCGGCCCTGCAGGGCGCAGCCCTCTACTCAAGCCCAGCGGTCAACAACAATGCATTCGAACACGTATTCGTAGACGAGACCTCGGGACACTCCTGGTATGACGGTTTGCAGTCGCAAGTAAACGTGCATAATCTTCATGGTCTGCAGATGGGATTAGCCTATACCTGGTCGCACGCAATGGACGATTCTTCCGATCCTCTGCCCGGCTCGGATACGAATGGCAACGGCAATTTCCCAACCGACCCATTCAACCTGAATCACGATTTTGGTAACTCAGGCTTCGACACACGCCAGCGAGCAGTGATTAACTTTGTTTACCAACCCAACATCGGCCGAGGAAAGAGGTTGCTAAGCCAGGGCGTCCTCGGACGCGTGTTTGAAGGCTGGGAAATCAGCGGCATCGCTTCTTTCCAAACTGGCCTGCCCTATGACATTTTTGGGCCGGACGATACGTTGCATACCGGGGAGCCGACTCCCTTCACCGCTAGCACCGATCGCGCGACAGTGGTCAACCCATCTATCCTTAAGAAACTTCCCACGAGCGGCAAGTACGGTCCCGGTGGCGGAGTATTCACCGGGTACAACGTCGCCGCATTTTATCCCGAGACCGCGACCAATGCACCGTTTGGAATTCCATCCAACGTGGTGCGCAATAACTGGTACGGCCCGGGCGTCAACAATTGGAACGTTTCGCTCTCCAAGACCACGGCCCTGACGGAGCGCGTCAAATTCCAGTTCCGGCTCGAGACGTACAACTTGTTCAACCGCGTGCAATTCCAAAAGCCGACCTTCCAGGGTGGAAACTCATACGGCGCGACCAACTATACTTCTAACCCGGAGTTTGGCTACTCGTACCAACAGGTGGGCCAGAACGACGGCACCACGGGCGCGCGGCAGGTCCAGCTCGGCGCGAAGTTCGTTTTCTGATAGCTATGGCATACCGGAATCGGCGTCACCCAGATGCCGCCTGCCGTTCACGTTCGCGTGAACGGCAGACGTTTGGATTTGGACATTTCGGCTCGCCCCAGAAGTCAGCGTGACGGAATCTCGGGGCGATGCCGGACTGCCCCTGGCCTCGATTGCCCAGTAACGCAACGGTGGCTCCGAATGCCTCACGGCAGGCAGAGAATTATCCTCTGGGGCCTTCGTGGTTAACGAAGAACACTGCCCACTCTCCGCGGGAATTGCTCGAGAGCATCTCCTTGTACTAACGTTGCACCGTGCTGTTTACTTCGAACGGCTCCGGAGGCAGCTGAGATGGATTTTCACGATCTCGCAGTTGCAGCTCGCGTGTTGCGCAAGAGCCCGGTCTTTACCTTTACCGCCGCGCTGACCATTGCCCTGGGAGTCGGCGCCAGCACTGCCATCTTCAGCGTGACCAACGCTGTGCTGCTGCGGCCACTTCCTTACAACCATTCTGACCGGCTGGTGGTTGCGTGCACCGATATGCGCAAGCGCAACGTCCGTGACTTCCCTTTTTCAAACGCCGACTTCATCGATCTGCGCGACGGCACGAAGTCCGCCTTTGAAGACCTTGCCGGTGTCTTCACTGTTCCGCTTACGCTGCAGCGCGAGGACGGCACAGCTGAGCAGGCCAATGCTGCGGTCGTAACCATCAACGCATTCCGTTTACTCGGCGGCAGTATCGCCTATGGCCGGGATTTTGAGGATGACGACGCGGTCCCGAACCCTCCTGCTCCGCCACCTGGCGCGCAGCAAGCCTCTCCTCCAGTACGGCTGCCGGTGCATGCGATCCTGAGCTTTGAGTATTTCAAGCGCCGCTTCGGCGGAGATCCCTCGGTGCTCGGACACTCGATGCAGGTTGCCGGCGCGCAAGCGCCGACTCCGATCATCGTCGGCGTGCTCCAGCCGCATTTCCAGCTCTACTTTCCGCCGGAGGCTCAGGTGATTTCTGCCCCCGACATCTGGATTGCGAATCGGCTCGGATATGACGCCGCCAACCGCAATGGCGTATCCATACGAGCCATCGGCAGACTTCGTCCGGGAGTTACACCCGAGCAGGCGCAGGCCGAATCGGAAAAGGTGGCCGCTTCGGAACGCGCCCAGTTTCCAATCCTGGGAACGGCCGGCTACCACATTCGCATTGAGCCGATGCAGCAGCACATGGTGGCTGAAGCCCGACCTGCAATTCTTGCGCTCATGGGTTCAGTCATCTTCCTCCTGTTAGTCGCGTGTGCAAACGTTGCCAATCTTCTGCTCGTCCGTGCTTCGCTGCGCAATCGCGAGCTTGCGGTCCGCGCCGCGTTGGGAGCTGGTCGCTGGAAATTGATGTCGCCAATCATCGCCGAAGCCGTTTGGCTTGCCGCCATCGGAACTCTGGCTGGGCTCGCGCTCGCCTGGATCGGCATCAGGGAACTGCGTTCGCTCGCACCAGCCGACCTGCCGCGCCTGGATACGATTACCATCGACACATCCGTGCTAGCCTTCACCGCGCTGGCGGGACTCGCCGCGGCGATTCTGTTTGGCATCACCCCGGCGCTGCGCGCCTCACGTCCGCGCCTGATGAACGTGCTGCGCGGCATCAGCCGCAACACCGGACTCGGCAGCGGCAGCGCCATGCGCAGCGCTGTCGTCACGGCGGAGGTCGCGCTCTCGTTTGTGCTGCTGGTTGGCTCGGGGCTGATGTTCCGCAGCTTTCTCGACCTGCAGCGTATCGATCCCGGTTTTGATTCGCGAAACCTGCTCACCTTTGTCCTCAACGGCGATAACGGCGCAGCGACGCCCGCGGCCAATGCGGCCTTCATCCGCCAGGTCGACGATCGGCTGGGCTCCATTCCGGGAGTAAAAAGCGTCGCCGGCTCTTTCCCATTTCCGCTGGCAGGTGGGTTTACTCCGATACGGTGGGGCAAAGAAGAGGCGCTCTCGGATCCGAGCAAGTTCCAAGCCGCGGATGTGCAGATCGTGACGCCGGGATATTTTGAAACGATGCGCACTCCGCTGATCGCCGGACGCACCTTCACCGATGCGGATAACTCGACCGATCGCCGGCTGATCATGATCGACGACGTTCTCGCAAGCAAGGCGTTCCCGGGAGAGTCTGCAGTGGGCAAGCGCATACTCATCCGTCTTAAGACGCCTGAACCAGAGTGGATGGAAATTATCGGTGTTGTCGGGCACGTGCGGCAAACCTCATTGTCCGTACCCGGACGTGAGCAAATCTATTTCACTGACGGATACGCTGGACCCGGCGCAGTGAACTCGTGGGCGCTTCACGTAAATGGAAATCCTGCTGACTTCGCAAACCAGGTACGCGCCGTGATTAAGGACGTAAGCCCACGCCTGCTGGTCAGCAACCTGCAACCTGTAGACCAATTGGTGACACAGGCGCAGGCGCAGACCACATTCTCGCTGTTGCTGATCGGCGTCTTCGCGGTCATCGCCGCAGTGCTGGCCGGAGTCGGACTGTACGGCGTGCTTTCGACTCTCGTGCGGCAACGCACAGCGGAGATCGGGGTCCGCATGGCCCTCGGCGCAGGGCGCCCCGGCATCTTCCGGCTCATCGTCGGTCAAGGCCTCGGTTTGAGCGCGATTGGAGTGGTCATCGGCATCGTCGCTGCACTCATACTCACGCGCTTGATGACCACCATGCTGGTGGGAGTGAAGCCTGCCGATCCGCTGACATTTGTTTCGATGGCGCTGCTCTTTCTCATTATTGCGACAGCATCGTCCTGGATTCCAGCACATCGAGCCGCTGCGGTTGACCCAAACCAGGCGCTGCGAGAGGAATGAATCCCTTTGCCGCGGGGAGGAAGCAGAGCTTCCGCGACCGGTAGCATCGAACAGGGTAAGCCTGCTTAAACTTGCGACTGTCCGGCGTGGGATTCACGGGCAGCAACTCGATTTTCTCGGGCAGCCATTATCGTAGGCAACAAAACTCGCGCTACACAACCTCGCTGGTCAGGTCTGTTGGTCAATTCCAGCGATCCCCCATGCGCCTCGCAAATCTGGCGGGACAAGATAAGGCCGATGCCGCTCCCCTCTGGTTTCGTGGTGTAGAAGGGCACAAAAGCGTTGCTTGGATTCATCAATCCTGAACCGCTATCTTCAATCGTGAGAACCAAATCTTTGTTCTTTACATTCCAGGTGAGGGTGATCGGCGATCGCGAGTGGCTTGAGGTCGCGGCCGATCCATTCGATCCCGGTGTCGGCGAATCGATTTCGAGAACCGCCTCGGCTGCGTTCCTCAGCAAATTGATCAACATCTGCTCGATCTGATCCGGATCAGCTGCCAGGACCACTTCGGGGCCCGGGATCACTTCCACACTCACGCGATTCTCAAGAACGGAAACCCGTTTTACCAGCGTTGAAATCGCGCATTCGGCCATTAAAGGCGGAGGCATTTGTGCCAGGCGGCGATAGGCCTGCAGGAAACGGTTCAGCGAGGCGGCGCGATTCTCAATGATCTCCAGGCCGCGTTCGAAATCGCACCGCTCTTCGGCCCCGAGATTGGTTTGAGAGAGTCGCGCGTAAAGACTTCCTGCAATGGATTTGATTGGCGTCAGCGAGTTGTTCAGTTCATGACCGATGACTCGAATTAGACGCTGCCAGGCTCCGCGTTCCGCTTCGCGCAGTGCGCGGCTTACATCCGAAAGCACGACCAGTGTGTGGGGAATTCCCTCGCGGCGAAAAGCGCTGCGGCGTACAAACCAGCGCGTCCCGCCGGCAAAAGAGAACGACATCAGCGTCTCATTTTCGCAGGTCAGGAAATCTTGCACCCCCAGTTCGGAGGCGGTTTGCCCCAGCAACTCCGGGGAGGATCTTTGCAAAAACTTTTCTCCCGCTGAATTCACAAGCCGAAGCCGTTGAGCCGGATCAAAGGTAAAAATCGGAATTTCCACCTCTTCCACGACCCGCTGCACCAGCGCCGCAGCTTCCAGAGCTTCAGTCCGATTCTGCGCAAGCAGATCGGCGAGTTCGTTGATTTCCAGCGAGAGTTCTCCCAGCGCATCTTCCGGCACGGCCATGCGGGCTCGGAAAGAGAAATCTTCTTCCCGCAGCGCCCCGACAACATTGGCCAGCGTTTGCAGAGGCCTGACGATGTAATCGTGCAACACAGCACCGATCAGCAGGCTGGCCAACACTTCGGCGCCTAGCAAGACGATTTTCGTCTCGAGCGCCCACGCTTGCAGCCAGACAAGTGCGCCACTGACGATGAGGCCGGGAATCACGAGCAGGACGCAGTAACGCGTAACCCGCCGCTCGAACGGCGGTCTCTTTGACTTGGGGGGAGTGCGAGTTCGCAGGCTGGTCGTTTTTGGGCTAGAGCCCATACTTTTCCATCCGCCGGTACAAGGCGCCGCGGCTCAGGCCCAGCGCTTCCGCCGCCTGGCTCACATTGCCTTGAAAGCGCTGCAGCGCTTTGCGGATAAGAATACTTTCCACCGCCTCAAGACTCAACTCTTCGAGGTTCTGCGCCGCAAGCCGGGGCGGCTCCAACCCGAGATCGGCGGGTTGAATTTGCTCCATACGGCACATCAGCACCGCACGTTCCAGTGTGTGCTCCAGTTCGCGAACGTTGCCCGGCCACATGTGCTGCGTCAGCACTTGCAGAGTGGCTGGATCGAAGCCCTTAATCCGCCGGCCGTAACGCGACGCATAGTGAGTGAGAAAGTGCATCGCCAATACGGGTATATCCTCTCGCCGTTCGCGAAGTGGCGGCAAGTGCAGCTCGACTGTATTGAGCCGGAATAGTAAGTCTTCGCGAAATTGACCGGTTTGCATTGCGGTCGGCAGATCGGCGTTCGTCGCCGAGACCACACGCACATTCACGCGCCGGCCGCGCGATGACCCAACCCGCTCCAATTCTCCCGACTCAATGATGCGCAGCAGTTTTGCTTGTTGCCGCAGAGGAACATTGCCAATCTCGTCCAGAAAAATCGTTCCACCATCCGCCAATTCAAATCGGCCGATGCGGTCCGAGCGCGCGTCGGTAAAAGCGCCTTTCACATGGCCGAAAAGTTCGCTCTCGAATATCCCCTCGGCGAGCCCGCCAGTATTCACCGCGATAAACGGACGAGCGGACCGCAACGAAATTGCGTGGATCGTGCGCGCCACGACTTCTTTGCCTGTGCCATGTTCGCCGGTGATAAGAACATTGGCGTCAGACGGAGCAATCCGCGTCATGGTTTCGAGCAGTGGGGCCATCGACGGGGCGGTTGCGATAAACTCTGGCCGCCCCTCGGCGCTTAACAGTCTGTTTTCCGCTGCCAGCCGTTCAGCCTGCTGCAGGGCGCGGTGCAACTCGACCTGCGTCTGCAGAATGGAAAGCAGGCGCTCGTTCTCCCATGGCTTTTGGATAAAATCGCGAGCTCCGCGGCGCATAGCTTCCACCGCAAGCTGAACGTTGCCCCACGCTGTCATGACGATGACTGGCAGCGTGCTGTCCGCGGCAACAATTTCGGAAAGCAGATCGAGCCCTTCCTGACCGGAGGTGGTGTCGCGCGTGTAATTGAGGTCGATCAGAACCGCATCGTAGCAGTTCGAAGCCAGCGCTTCGCGCGCCAGCAGAGGAGAACGCACTGCATCGACTCTGTATCCCAGCGGCTTCAGCAGCAATTCGGTGGCTTCAAGAATGTGTTGCTGATCGTCGGCTATCAAAATCCACGGACCACCCGGTCCACTTTTGGTCGCCAGCGGAATACGGCTGTCTCGCGGTTTAACCGATGTTGGCATGACTCACGGCGCAGGATCGGCGAATGCGCCTCTCACCGCATCCTGGATTCGAATTCCATTATGTTCCAAAGTGCTTGCGGTTGCACGGTCCAGCTCTACTTTCGCTTTTTTGTAAACCGTCATTGCTGTGACCAGATCGAGTTCAGCCAGCGACAGATCGCGCTGCGCTGTCATCGTTTGAAAAGTCGAGCCTGCGCCGAGATCCTGTTCTTTTTGTGTGATCTCAAATGTGCGTTGCGCCAGATCGCGCGCCTTGCGGGCCGCATCCACGCGGGCGGCAGTTTGTTCAAGAGCGTATTCGGCGTTGCGCACTTCTATTCTTATCTGATTTCGCAATTCTGCCCGGCGCAGTTCGGCCTGGCGGTATTCGAGTTCCGACCGGTATTGGTCGGCCTTCGCCACGCGATTGCGAATCGGGATGTTCAAGTTGACTCCCACATAGTAGTCGGGAGCCGTGTTGTTGAAGGCATTATCCAGGGCTCCGCTGTACGCAACGGGAACCGTCGAACTGTTGCTTTCGCCAGGCACGTTGAAAACCGGGTTGAGCGGTCCTGCCAGTCCCGAGCTTCCATAAAACCCCACCAGCGCGAGCGAGGGCAGCAGCGCATTCTTCGCCGCCTGCCGGCTGATTTGCCGATTCACCAGGTCGATGTCGGACTGCGCCAGTTCCGCACGATCACTCAGCGCTTGGGCGATCAAATCCTGAATTGGCTCTGGCGCCGGCGGCTCGACCGTGTCCAGGCGGTCCGTTGGGATCACGGGCATAGCCTCGAGCACCGCATCGTCCATGCTCTTTGTCAGTGCATTTTTTATCAGCAGCTCCTGCAATTGCAGACTGGTGCGGGCGACGGTCAAGTCCTGGTCGCGCCGCGACACTTCCGCTTCGGCTCGCATTACGTCCATCTCGGGAATGCTCTGCAGTTGCAGTTGCTTCTTCGCATTGTCGAGCGATTGTTGCGCGAACCCCAATGACTTCTCATTAACCGCGGATTGCTCATAGGCATTGACGAGGTCCCAGTAAATATTTGCGACTTGAGTGACCGTAGCGATGACCTGGTTCTTGAATGCGATATCCGAAATCTTTTGGTTGTTCTTCGCGATGCGGAGGTAGCGCAAGTTGGGGCCGAAACCGAATCCGGAGAGCAGTTGCTGCTGAATCGCAACCCGGAACATCGAGCCCAGCGCTGGAGAAAGATTAATGAAGGGACTATTCGTAGTTTGCCGGGTGTTATTGAACACAAAAGAAAAGCTTGTGCCCGTCGGGAACGCCTGCGAGTAGCCAAAATTCGCCTGCCCGGTGTTGAGTTGCAACAGCGGCACCCCATAAACCGTCAGGCTGGCGAGAGGGGTGGTTTGGTGCTCCTCGCCGACCGTGGCGATGATTGCAGGATCGTATGACTCCACCGCCGCTCCAGTGCCCAGGGTTGATTGGACGAGACCCGACGCGCCTGCGCCCGCGCCACCCGCGCCTCCGGTAGTGCCGCCGGCGCCTGCGCCCGGAGCGCCCGTGCCAAACCCTCCGACTCCGCCGCCGGGAGTGCCTTGCACGATGCCGGCATTTACGCCGCGAAAGACTCCGCCGGCCTGGGTTCTCAAAATATCCGTGTCGGCAATTGGCAAGTTGTAACGAGCGATCGCGATATCGAGATTGTTTTCCAGAGCCAACTGGATCGCATCTTTGAGCGAAAGATAAAGCTTGCCATCGCGAATCAGCTGATTCAGCCGCGGCGAATTGCTAAGCCGCAATTCCGGGACTTCGCTGGGCTCATACGCGTTGAGCGGATTGTGCGACTTCGGCATTTCGAACGACACTGCAGCATTTTGCTGCGCCAGAATCTGTGGAGCACTGCACACCACCAGCACCCATGCAAGAAAACGCCGCATCGCCGGACACGATTGACCCTTCATCTCGGCACCGCCTGCGTTTGCAGCTCAGGATTCGCGGTGTCGCTCACCACCCAGGCGTCGCGCAGTTCAATCGTGCGCGAGCCATAAGAAGCGTTGGTTTCCGAGTGCGTAACCTGGACGATGGTTGTCCCTTGCTGATTCAATTCACGAAAAAGTTCCATGATCTCCTTTGCTTGCGAAGAGTGCAGATTGCCTGTAGGTTCATCCGCGAGAAGCAGCGCAGGTTTATGGATGACTGCGCGCGCAACTCCCACCAGTTGCTGCTGTCCACCGGAGAGCTGGCTGGGAAACAAATCTTTCTTGGCAACCATCTGAAAGCGGTCGAGCGCGTCTGCCACCATGCCCTGGCGCTGGCTGTGCGGAATATCTTTATAAGAAAGCGGAAGGTCGATGTTCTCCCGCACCGTGAGATCGTCTAAGAGGTGGTAGCTCTGAAATACCATCCCGATATTTTTCTTGGCCACGTCAGCGCGCTGCTTCCGCTTCATGTCATGCACGGCCTCTCCGCGAAACCAGTATTCGCCCTGCCACGCATCGTCGAGCAACGCCAGCACATTTAACAACGATGATTTGCCGGCACCGGAAGGTCCCATGATGGTGATGAACTCGCCTTCACGAATTTCCAGGTTGATCCTCCTCAACACCCAGAACTGCCCGGCAGGAGTCTTGTAACTGCGATCGAGATTTTTGAGTTGAATCATGCGTTTTTCCCGGTTTCCCGTAGTTCTTTGCTGCCGCCAGCCAGTCGAGCCATTGGTCTCCTCATTCGTAACGCAGCGCCACCATCGGATCAACTTTCGCTGCGCGCCGCGCGGGAATGAATCCTGCAAATGCGGCAACCGCTGCCAGCACCAAAACCACCGCGCTCAAAGAAATGGGGTCCGTGCTCTTCAGGCCAAACAGAAAGCTATGCAAGGTGCGGCAGACAATTAACGCCAACGGAATCCCGAATGAGAGCCCGATGGCCACCAGGAGCATGCCTTCGCGAAGCACCAGTTCCATCACGTCGCCACGGCCGGCGCCTAGCGCCATGCGCACGCCGATCTCGCGCGTGCGTCCTGACACTGTGTAGGACATGACACCGTAAAGGCCAACACAGGCCAGCACGAGCGCTAGTACGGCAAAGAACGTGGAGAGCCTGGCCAGTAGAATCTGATTCGCGGCGCTATCTGCAACCAGAGTGTCAAGTGTGCGCACCCAGCTAATGGGAAGATGAGGATCGGTGGCCCTGATTGCGCTCATAATGTCGCCGATCGCCGCGCTGGGCGCGCCAGAAGCTCGAGCTTCGATCACAATCTGGACCGGCATCGGCGCCTGCTGAAAGGCCGTATAAAACCGCGGACGAACATCTTCGCGCAGGCTGCTGCCGTGATCTTTGGCGTTTCGCGAAACTCCGACAACCGTAAACGGCTTGTCAAGCCATTCCTGGTCGGCGATCCTGAATTGCCTGCCGATAGGATTCTGGCCTGAGAAGAAGTGCTTGACCATCGCTTCATTCACCACGGCTACGCGCGCCGAAGTCGCAGTATCCTGAAGCTCGATGCCGCGGCCGGCGAGAATGGGAATGCCGACCACTCCGAAATAATCCGGGCCAACATAGTCCTGGTCTGAAGAGCGACTCTCTGCGTCGTTGGCTGCATAACCCGGCACGATGACCTCATCACTAGACTCCGTACCGCTGAACAGTCCATTCGTGGAATACGTCACCGCCTTTAATTCGGGGATGCTGGCGATCCGCGCGAGAAGCTCCGGCGCCAACCTCCTCATCCCGTCATTCGTATAGCCGGCGGCGACAGGATCGACCCGGGCGATAATCAGGCGGTCGCGGTTGTACCCGAAGTTTTGCGTCATCAGATTTTGCAGGCTGCGCACCAGCAAGGTAGCGGCAAACAAAACCAGGAGCGACAGTGCGACTTGCGCTGCGATCAATCCCTTGCCCCATCCGAAACGCGAGCCGCTTCCGCGCGTCGCGCGGCTGGCATCTTTCAGCGCTGGAGTGACGTTCACCCCCAGCGTTTTCAAAGCAGGAGCCAATCCAAACAGGATTCCAGTGAACAACGACACAACTACCGTGAACGCCAGCACGCGCACATCTGGAGATAACGGCAAGGCAGTGCCCGATCCGAAGGCCCGGACCAGCAGCCGCACTCCAAACAGCGCCAGCAGCGCACCGGCCAGTCCGCCAATGAGAGCTAGCAGCACGCTCTCGGTAAGCAGTTGCTGCAAAAGGCGGCGCGGATGAGCGCCAATAGCAAGGCGGACGGCAATTTCGCGATTGCGTATCGCTGCTCGCGCGAGAAGCAGGTTCGCGACATTCACGCAGGCGATTAACAGCACAAGGCCCACAATTCCCATCAGCAGAAGCAGCGGAATCCGGTAGTCTCCACGCAGCTCGGATAGGCCAGTTCCACCGGGAGAAACATCGATGTGGAGATCGCGAATCGCTTTTCTGTCCTCGGCGGAAAGCTTCGCGCCGTAGTCTCCCTTCTGCGCTTGCTGGAACACAACGTTCAGATTGGCTTGTGCCTGCGCCGCGGCGACTCCCGGCTTCAAACGCCCAATCAACGACAGCCACGAAGTGTTTGGCGTGTTCCGCCAATGACGCCCGCGGACAATCGCGGGCTGCATGCTGAGCGGAACATACAGCGCCATTTGTTCGCCGACCACGTCTCCCTCAAATCCTGGGGGAGTCACGCCGATAACCGTGAACGGCGCATCATTAAGCCGAAGCTCGCTCCCGATCATCGAGGGCGAAGTAGCAAACTTGCGCTGCCAGTAGTCGTACCCGAGCACCACGACCGGGTTGGCGTTTTCCGTCGTGTCATCAGAATCCGAGATCAATCGTCCGGCCGCGGGCTCGAGGCCAAGCACAGTGAAATAATTCCCGCTCACCATGCGCCCAATGACCTTCTCGTCCAAGGGCCCACCCTGCCCGGTCGCCACCTGGACGCGATGGTCGGTCGCCGAAGCGCTCAACCCGCTGAATACCGAACTCTGGTCGCGCAGCTCCTTATATAAAGGATAGGAAAAGTTATCTGTTCGCGGCGTTCCGTTGGAGCGCCCATTGACATCGGTGGCACTGCCTACCACGACGAGCTGCTGCGGATCTTTAACCGGCAGTGTTTTAAGCAGCAGCGCATTCACCACCGTGAAAATCGCAGTGTTCGCTCCGATTCCGAGCGCCAGCGTGATGACTGCCACTGAGGTGAATCCCGGGCTCTTGCGCAACTGTCGCAGGCCGAAACGAAGATCTTGGAATAACCCGTTCATGGAGTTCCTCTATTCGTAACGCAACGCCACCACGGGATCGACTCTGGTCGCGCGATAAGCGGGAAAGATGCTGGCCAGCAACGAAATTCCCACCAGCAATGCCGCTACCGCGATAAAAGTCAGAGGATCACTTGCCTTAATTCCGTAAATCAGGCTCGCCACAAAGCGGCCGAGCGCCAGTGCTCCGGCAACGCCAATTGCAACCCCAAGCAGAGTTGGTTTCGCGCCTTCCATCAGAACCATGCGCAGCACATCACGAAGGGACGCGCCCAGTGCCAGGCGAATTCCGATTTCCCGCACCTGCTGCCTCACGCTGTATGACAACACGCTGTAGATGCCGATCGCAGCCAGCAACAAGGCGAGGCCCCCGAACGCGCCCAGCAGAAGCATGTTGAAGCGCTGCTGCGAAATGGAATTCGAAACCACTTGCTCCATGGTCAGGACGTCGCGCAGCGGAATCCCGCTATCCACATCGTGCACCGCGCCCGACACGGCCGAAACCATGCTCGCCGGAGCGGTTGTCGAGCGAACCACCAGCGACACCGGAGATGAACTCCATCCGCCGGTTGCGGGCGCCGAAATCTGATCGATTGGCATATAGATCGTGGCTGCGGTGTCCTTCTCGTCGAGCGTATCCATTTTCACGTCGCCCACAACTCCCACAACAGTTCTCACTGCCCCGGGGAAGAACGTCATCGTCAGGTGCCTGCCGATCGGATCTTCTCCCGGCCAGAATTGTTTGGCCATTGCCTGGCTGATCAGGATTGCCGCAGGTCTTCCAGCGACGTCGCCATCATCAATGTCGCGCCCGCGCAGTATGGGAACATGAAGCGAGCGGATATAGCCCGTGCTGATGAAGCATACGTCCACTTCCGGCTGATCTGCCATGGCGAGGGCCGGCCTTCCTTCGATGGCGATGGGCTGGTGCGAACGATCTCCGCCGAGTGGAATGTCGTCGATCACGCCCGCAGATTCCACGCCCGGCAACGCCCTTACCCGCTGCAGAACGCGATCGATAAAGCTGATCTCTTCTGTTGGCGAAGTAAACTTGGCGCGCGCAACCGAAATCGTCATGGTCAGAACTCCGCTCGGGTCGAATCCCGGATTCACTTGACCGAGCAGCCTGAAGCTGCGAATCATCAAGCCCGCGCCGAACAGAAGCATGAGCGAGAGCGCGACTTCTCCAACCACGAGAATCTTGCGCACGCGGTTGCCGCTCGAGGCAGTATCGGTTCGCCCTAGTCCCTGTTTGAGCGCTTGACTGACATTCGCGCGCGACAGGTGTAGAGCGGGAAGCACGCCGGCGGCAATTCCTGTGAGTACAGAGACGAGAGCAGTAAAAAGCAAAACCCGCAGGTCCAAACCAACATCCACCTGGTGCGGCAGCTTATCGGCCAGAAAAGCCACGATCAGATGAACGCCATAACTTGCGCCACTCAGGCCGAGCGCCCCTCCGGCAACGGCCAGCAGCACCGTCTCGGTGAGGATTTGCCGCAACACGCGCGCCGAAGTTGCGCCCAGCGCAGTGCGAATGGCAATTTCTTTTTGGCGTGAAAAGGTTTTCGCCAGCGTCAGGTTCGCCACGTTGACGCAGGCAATCAGCAGAACAAAGCTCACCGCGCACAGCAAGACCAGCAGCGCGGGACGTACGTCGCCGACCAGGTCGTCACGTAATGGAACAATCAGCGCGCCCCAGCCCTTATCGTCCTCCGGATACAACTGCTCGAGGCGGCCGGAGATTGTGTTCATTTCGGCCTGCGCCTGCTGCAATTGCACGCCGTCTTTCAGCCGCGCAATGACCCCGTAATGGTGCTCGCCGCGAACCGCGCGTTCCTGGCCGGTCCATGCCATCGGAGTCCATACCTGCGCAAAGTCAGGGAAACGGAAGGATGGCGGCATGACTCCAGCCACCAGATAACTCTGCCCGTCCATGGTGATGTTGTGGCCGACGATGTCGCGATTCGAGCCGAAATGTTCCTGCCAGAAGCGATAGCTGAGAACCAGCACATTCGAGCGGCCGGGCTGATCTTCATCCGCGGAAAATACCCGCCCCAGCATCGGCTCGACTCCCAGCGCCGGGAAAAAACTCGCTGACACTGCGCCCGCATCCACCTGTTCGGGTTTATCGCTGCCCGTGAGCGTAAACCCGTGATAGGCGTAGATCGCCATGTCGTCGAAGACGTGGTTCTCGCTCCGCCAGTCAAGGTAGTTCGCCGCAGACACAGCAAATGTAGACATCCCAGGAAAGCTCTTCGCCGGCGGCGTATGCCAGACGCGCACCAGGCGGGCGGGATCCTTGAATGCGAGTGGCCGCAACAAGACGCCGTTCACCACGCTGAAAATCGCTGTGTTCGCTCCGATTCCAAGCGCCAGTGTCACCACTGCGACCGCCGCAAATCCGGGACTTTTCTTCAACTGCCGCAGAGTGTAACGAATATCCTGAATGAATCCGCTCATGGTTTTTCCTCACTCATATCGCAACGCCACTATGGGATCGACCTTTGCCGCGCGCCGCGCGGGGAGGTAGCACGCGAACAGCGCGATGCCGCAGAGAAGTACGGCCACGGCGGCGAATGTGGCGGGATCGGCCGGGCGTACGCCGAACAGCATGCTGGCCATTAATCGTGTAAGGGCCAGCGCCGCCACCAGGCCGATGAACGCTCCCGCGATCGTCATGCGCACACCGTCTCCCAGGACCATGCGCAGTACATCAAGCCGCTGCGCTCCGAGAGCCATGCGCACGCCGATTTCCCGTGTACGCTGACCGACCAGGTACGACAGAACACCATAGATTCCAATGCCGGCCAACAACAGAGCCAGTCCCGCAAATGCGCCCAGCAGGATAAGCGAGAAACGCTGGCTGGCGATGGAGCGCGCCACCACTTCCTCCTCTGATTCGTTGTCGTAAACGATCATGTCTCCATCGGTGGCCACGAGTTCCTGGCGAATCGACTCGAAAAAAGCTTGGGAGGCAAGCGGTGTTTTGGAGCGAACAAATACGTTGAATCCCCGAGCGAACTCCTTCGTGTCTACGGCCCCGATTTGCGTAATGGGCCGATACATCTGGGCGTGCAGCGGACGGCTGGCGTCTTCGGCCAATCCCCACTGATTCACATGGCCAACCACGCCCACAATCTCCAGCGGCAACAAAACGCGTTGGTTGGAATCGCTGCCAAATTCAAAAATATGGATGCGCTTACCGATGGGGTCCTGGCCGGCGAAATATTGTTGCGCGAAGCTCGCGTCAATCACTACTATCCGCGCCGAGTTCTCGTTATCCTCGTCGCTTAGGAAGCGGCCCCGCAGCAACGGAATGCGCATGGTTTTCAGATAGTCCGGTTCTACCGTGTACTCCAAAGCCTGCTGAAAATGTTTATTTTGCTGCGCAGGTAGCTCTTGCCCTTCGAGCAAAAACCCTCTCTCATTGTCCCATTCCATGGGAACCGCGCCGTAATGCAAGGACGCGGCCTCAACTCCTGGCACGCGGTGGAGGGTTGCGTCGATTTGCCGAAGCCCGGCGAGGATCGCCTCCCGAGGCTGATTGACTAAAGAAGGCGGTGGCGTCACTTCGAAAAATGTCACATTGTGCGGGTCGAACCCGGGATCGAGTTTCCACAAGTGCACCAGAGTGCGGCACATCAGTCCGGCGCCGGCCAGCAGCACGAGCGCCATCGCCATTTCGCCCATCACCAACACAGACTGCATGCGCGTACGGGAGGCGGCGAGGGCGCGCCCGCTGTCCTTGAGTCTTCCGCTGATGTCGGCCCGCGACATCTTTATGGCAGGCAGCAAGCCAAACATAATTCCGGTAAGAACTGAAATAAAGATGGTGAATAGCAGCACAGGGAGATGGAGCCCAATTTCCTCGGCGCGGGGAACTGTTTCCGGGACTACGGTAAGAGCTGCGATCGTTCCCCACTTGGCGAGAATCAGCCCGAACCCCCCGCCCACCGCCGAGAGCAGGACGCTTTCGGTAAGCAGTTGGCGCAGAATTCGTATCCGCCCGGCACCCAGCGCTGCCCGAACCGAGAACTCGCGCTGGCGCGCCGTCGACCTGGCCAGGAGAAGATTGGCAACATTCACGCAGGCAATCAGTAAAACGAATCCCACCGCCGCCAACAGCACCAGCAGGGTGGGGCGCATGTCACCAACCATCTCGTCCTTCAACGGGACTATGTTGGTTTTAATATTGCCATCGACGTCGGGATAGATATCGCCCAGGCCGGCATTCACGCGCTTCATATCTTCATGCGCTTGCGCGAGCGTGACCCCGGGCTTCAATAAGCCAAGGCCGTCCATGCCCCAATAGGAATCGCGCAGGAAGAAAAGCGGGTCGGTTTCTTCCCCGAGGGGCTCATACACGTCGGCGGTTTTGAAGTTAAAGATATCCAGTCGAAAGGAAGCTGGAATGACGCCGATGATCGTGTGCGGCTGCCCCGCCACGATAAGCCGCTTGCCAACCACGTTCCGGTCCGAACCGAACTTGCGTTTCCACAAGCCTTCTGAGATCAAGGCCGTCGCGCCAGCGCCGCGCTGATCTTCTTCGGGAGTGAAGTTGCGCCCCAGGATCGGGTTCACTCCGAGAATCGGAAAGAAAGTCGCAGACACGCGTTGCGCCCGCACATTCTCGGGCTGGCCCACGCCGGTGATGCTGCCGTCTGTCAAGCGGAACGCCGCCATGGCTTCAAACGAGCGATTGTCGCGCTGCCAATCGAGGAAGTTGGGATAAGAAATCGATCCGTTGGAAAAGTTCGGCGTCGCCTCAAACATGGAAACGACGCGGCTGGCATTGTGGAACGGTAAGGGGTTCAGCAATACTCCGTTCACCACGCTAAAGATGGCGGTATTCGCTCCGATACCGAGTGCCAGAGTGAGAACTACGACCGCAGTGAAGCCCGGGCTCTTGCGTAACTGCCGCAAGGCGTAACGAATGTCCTGAATGAATCCGCTCATGGTTTTTCCTCACTCATATCGCAGCGCCACCATCGGATCGACTGTCGTAGCCCGCCGCGCGGGCAAGTAGCTGGCAACGACCGCTGCTAATGTCAGCAGTAACGGCACAGTAATAAAGGTCCACGGATCGAGCGGGGTCACGCCAAACAGCAACGCTTTCATCAACTGCACAACCGTGGACGCCACGATTAGGCCGGCCACGATTCCGATGCCGGCCAGCATTAGCGCAGAGCGAACGAACATCCAACGCAGTTCGTGCTTTTGCGCGCCGAGCGCGACGCGAATGCCGATTTCGCGAATGCGTTGCGAAACCGAGTACGAAATAACCCCGTAAATACCAATGATGCTGAGAGCCAGCCCCATGGAACCGGCGATCGCCAGCATGAGCAGCGTGAAGGAGGTGCGCGCCATGGAGCGGCTGTAGATATCCTGCATCGTGCGCACAGAGGCCAAAGGCAGATCCGAATTAACGGACCAAACCGCACGCTGCAGTTCGCTGATGAAGCCTTGTTCTCCAGCGCGATTGCTACGAATGGCGAAGGTTACTGAGTTCGGCCCATCAACCGTCGGCGTCGCGGTATACGGATCATTAAGCATCGCCGGCCAGTAGATGATCGGGGGCGCGTCTTGATCGACGCCGTGCACGCGGACATCCTCCACGACGCCGATGACTTCCTGCCAGGGCATACTCGAAAACTGCCGGACTCTTTTGCCAAGTGCGGCCGCTGCCGAACCCCATGATTCGCGAGCAACCTTTTCGGAGACAATCACCATCGGGCGAAGCCCATAGAGGTCCGTCCAGGTGAAGTCCCGACCTGCAACCATGCGTGTGCCGATGGCTCTGAAATATCCGGGCGACACATAGTTGAACATCCGCAGAGGCGGTTCGCCGCCTTCGTAATTTTTCCCCTCCACTCCGAGTTCGTCCCAGTTGGGGTCGAAGCCTTCCATCGGAATAGCGCTGGCGAAACCTACGGCGCTTACTCCCGGAATGGCGGCGATCTGGTCGGCGATGTTGTTCTGTGTGCGGGTTACCAGAAGCGGGGTGTTGATCAGCGTGTCTGGTATCGAGATGCGCACTGTCTGCACGGTGGCAGCATCCGAGAAGCCGGGTTCGACCCCGCGCAGGGCCGCAAAGGTGCGGATCATGAGGACCGCAGTCACCAGGAGCACAAGCGCCATTGCGACCTGTGCGATGACCAGGCCATCGCGCGAGCGTCGATGTGCGCGGCTCAGAGTTGCGGTTCGGTCAGCGCTGCCCATCACTTTGGAGCCGTTCGCGCGCGCGTATTTCCAAACCGGTACGGATCCAAAGAACAAGCCAGAAAACACAGCAAGCAAGAACGTGAAGCCGAGTGATCGCGAATCGAGGTAGACCTCGCTCAGGCGCGGCAAATCGACGGGACCGGCAGCAGCCAGAAGCCGCAAGCCGGCATGAGCAACCCCAACTGCGAAGACGCCGCCGGCAAGACTGACCACCACGCTCTCCAGCAGCAGTTGCCGGGCGATGCGTCCACGGCCTGCGCCCAGTGCGGCGCGAATCGACAGCTCCTGCTGGCGCGATTCCGCGCGGACCAATAGAAGGTTCGCAATATTCATGCACGCGATCAGCAGGACGACTCCGACGGTACTCATGACCAACCACAGCATGCCGCTTATGTTCCCGATGACCTGCTGCTTGAGTGAACGAAAGTTCGGAGTGATCTTCCATCTCTCGTAATAGTGGGGATTGGTCCCAGGGCCATTGGACCAGGAATCCATCCAGACTGGAATGAGGCGCGCAATATCTGCATCGGCCTGAGCCAACGAGGCACCCGGCTTAAGGCGAGCAATTCCGTCATAACCGAAGGGCGCGAGCTTCTGATGAAGACGGTCGATGGCCATGGGAATCAGAAGATCAAAATCCTGATCCACCATTCGGAAGCCACGGGGCATGACGCCGACGATTTCGCGCGGCTGTGCGTCAACCTGGAGAGTGCGTCCGATAACGCCGTGATCTCCTCCAAATCGCCGCTTCCAATATCCATAGCTCAGCATCACGGTTTTCCCGCCGCGCGGATCTTGATCGGCCTCGGAAAACCAGCGGCCCAGCGATGGAGGAATCTCAAGAGTTTCCAGAATGCCGTCGCTAATTACCCCGGTGGAAACTTCCTCGGGCTGTGCGACACCCGTGACATTCGCTCTGCCTGAAGTCCATATACCGATCGACCGAAAGGTTTGGTTGTGATCCGCGAACGTTATGTACATCGAAGGCGAAAGCTGAAGTCCGCTGGAGAAACTGGCCAGCCCTCCGGCGCCCGGGGCATCCAAGTGGAGCGCGACGAGATGGTCCGATTCCGGATAGGGCAGAGGATTTAGCAGCACATGATTCACCACGCTGTAAACTGCAGAATTGGCGCCGATTCCGAGGGCCATCGTGATCACGGCCACTGCGGTGAATCCAGGGTGCTTGCGTAACTGCCGCAGCGCGTAGCGTATGTCCTGAATGAGTCCACTCATAGTCTTCCTCACTCACAGGGCGGCGAGATCAAAACAAAGTCTGGCGGTTCGGTTCATGCGCCCACGTCCTGCATTAGTTTCTGAAGTTCTTCCTCGGCCACGACTTTTCCGTCGAACAAATGAACCTCGCGCTGCGCGTGCTTGGCGAAGCGCGGATCGTGTGTCACCATGCAAATGGTCGCGCCCTCCTTGTGGAGGTTTTGTAAGAGTTCCATCACCGCTTCGCCGTTGCGCGAATCCAGATTTCCGGTGGGTTCGTCTGCGAGCAGAATAGAAGGATGTCCCGCCAGCGCGCGCGCCACGGCGACGCGCTGCTGTTGGCCGCCCGAGAGTTGCGACGGATAGTGCCGCACTCGGTGCGCCATACCGACTCGTTCAAGCGCTTCCATGACACGCTTCTTGCGCTCGGCCGAAGGCATCCTCTGCCGATAGGTCAAAGGCAGTTCGACATTTTCATAAACCGTGAGATCCCCGATCAGATTGAAGCTCTGAAAGATGAATCCAATTTCCTGATTGCGAATGCGCGACCGCGCCGCGAAATCCAGATCCTCGACCGATTTGCCGTTGAGCTGATATTTTCCGCCCGTCGGCGTATCGAGCAAACCGATAATCGAAAGCAGGGTCGACTTGCCGCAGCCCGAGGGTCCGGACATGGCGACGTACTCCCCTTTTCGAATGGCCAGGTGCACGCCCGAGAGTGCGTGGGTTTCGATTTCGTCGGTATAGAAAATCTTTGTGAGGTCTTCAATCTGAATCAACGGTTGCTGGGCATCGGTCATGGAGTTGGCCTCTTCGTTTAGCGTGCGCACTTGTTTGGGTGCGTACCGGTTTTTATGCCTACCAGGTTAGTCAAGCCGAATACGATCGGTGTTGTCATTGCGCGACATATCGGAAAGAATCACAGTGTCGCCTTCGCGCAAGCCGGCGAGAACCTGAATCGAATTCACCGACGCGCGCCCGACTTTCACCGGAACGCGCACCGCGCCTTTGCCATCCGGATCGAGTTTGAACAAACTGATAGTGCTGTTCTCCTGCCCGAACGCGGGGCGGCCGACGTACAGAACGTTGCTTAACTGTTCGAGATCGATCGTTCCATCAACGCTCAAGTCCGGTCGCGCACCGTTGGGCAACTCGCCGGTCAGATTCACATCGACGGTGACCGTGCCGTTCTGCACCGCGGGATCGATGCGCATGACCTTACCAGCTACCGTTCCGTTGTGAGTATCGATCGTCGAAGGCTGCCCGATCTGTACATCGCGCGCCTGGGTTTCGGCAATTTTTAACTCCGCGATCAAATGATTCGGCTGCACCACCTTCGCCAGCATCGTACCCGGCAGCACATGTTGTCCCACCTGCAAAGGCAGATCGACGAGCACTCCCACGATTCCGGCCCGGACCTTTAAGTCATCCAATTGTTTCTGCTTGAGCTGTGCCAGAGCCCGCACTTGATCGACCTTCGCCTGTTCCTGCGCCATCTGTGACTCAATGGCCTGCTGGCCGATCGTGAGGCGATCATTTTCAATGTTGTCCCGGGTCGTAAGTTCATCGGCCCTGCTCTTGGAATTCTTGTACGCCTGTCCGGAGATCACGCCAAGGTCGAAGAGCGCTTTGTCGGTATCGGCCTGCAGCTTGGCCTGGCTGAAGTCTGCGTTCACAGTAGCCGCAGCAGCTTTTTCGTTCATGAGATTGCTTTGCAAAGTCACGCGCAGGCTCTGATACTCGGCCTCCGTCGCCTTCAATTGAAGGTTGGCGTCCGCCGCCGCCTGCTCGACCTGCGGGTTACTCATTTCAATCAGAATCGTGTCCGGCTTGACCTGTGATCCCGGCAACATGCGAATGCGAACGACTGTAGCCTCCGTCTCTGCCGGTATTTGACGAATGAACTCCTGGCTGGGAATCAGCGACCCGAGTCCTCGCACCTGCCGAAGCATGGATCCGCGTTTTACGGTGTCCGTCCAAACCGTGCTGCGCTCGACTTCGGGCGCAGCCGGTTTCAATCGCGAAACTGCCATCGTCACGCCGGCAAGGCACAACGCGGCAATCGCACCCCAAAGGATTTGCCGACGCCGCTTTTGTTTTTTAAGTTCTGGCCGAGCGATATCCATCGTCGAGAATGAATGCAACTATCGCTCCACCTCCCGATCCTGTAACACTGTTGAAAAGAATAGGAATAGAGTCCCGCGACGTGAGCCGGCGCTACGAAAACTGTTCGGCAGCGAAATGCAGCGTCCATTAGTGGACGATGAAAATCGTTAGGAGCAAACTCCCGCGGAGTCCGGCATAACTGGACGACTGAAAAGTGTCAGCGGTATCGGACGGAGGCCGTGCATTGCTTCACCTTCGGTGACGTAACCCCCCGCATGATGCGATACTGCTTACCGGCGAACGTGGACCTGTCGGGTATCACCTAAGCCATAGCTCACACCATGGGCTGCAAGGAGCGTGCGTTTTGAAAATGTCTTCGACAAGCGGAACCACATCGCTGGTTCTCACACTGCTAACAATAGTGTTCGTAGGAGTGACAGGTTCGATCCTCGTGGCTGCCCAGCAGTCAACCGCAGAGCAGCCGGATAAATACACCTGGCTGGAAGATATATACGGCGAGCGGCAATTGGCTTGGGTGAAGGCAGAGGATGCCCGAACCGCTGCGGTGCTGGAGAAGAATAATCATTTTGCGCCGCTCGAGGCAGAGGCTTTGAAGGTGCTGGAATCTCCCGACCGGCTGGCCGAGCCCGAGTTTCGCAATGGTGAGGTATACAACAGGTGGCGCGATGCGGAGCACATACGAGGAATCGTCCGGCGCACCACGCTCAATGATTATCTGACAGCCACTCCCAAGTGGGAGACCGTGCTGGACTACGATGCGCTCTCGAAAACCGACAAGCAGAGTTGGGTAGGGAAAGAGATTGAATGCCTTCATCCGGCCGACGAGCTTTGCCTGGTGGCTTTGTCCGTAGGGGGCGAGGATGCCGTAACCCTGCGCGAGATGAACCTGAAGACAGGGGCATTCGTGGAGGGCGGCTTTGTGCTGCCTCGCGGCAAGCAGACTGTGGCTTGGGTTGACAAAGACACGCTGCTGATTGCTCGCGATTGGGGCGCGGGAACCATGAGCGAGGCCGGTTATCCAATCACGATACGGGAGTGGAAGCGCGGCGAGCCTCTCGAGAGCTCCAAGGAAGTGTTTCGCGGAGACATCAAAGACAACGGGTATGGCGACAATCCGAAGGTCTTCGTGGATGGGCAAGGCCACCAGGCCAAGCTCGTGGAACGGAACCTGAGCACGTTCGCGCAGGAGACTTACCTGCTGTTGCCGGGCGGACCAAAGAAACTGGCGCTGCCGTTGAAGTCCAGCGTGGATGGAATGCTGGACGGTCAGTTGCTGGTCACCCTGGATGAGGATTGGACGCCCGATGGTCAAACTGACAAGGTCCCGCAGGGATCGGTAGTTGCGCTCGATTTGGCTTCGGTCGAAAAGGATCCGGCCCGGCTCAAACCGGCCGTGGTGTTCGCGCCGACCGCCCAGGAATTTGAACAGTGGTTTGTCACAACTAAGAACCGCATGATCCTGGCCACGCTCGAGCATGTACAGCAACGGGCATATGTGTACACGCTGGGCAGCGATGGGAATTGGACGCGGAAGCGGCTTCCCGTGCCAGACAATCTGACGATCGATTCCCAGACCGCGAGCCGAACCGATGACCGTTTTTTTCTGGGGATGGAAGGTTTCTTAAACCCACCCTCGGAGTGGCTGGGTGATGCGGGAGATGGATCGTTCGCTCTGGCTAAATCGCAGGACGCGCAGTATGACGCCAGCGGCGACGTAGTCGATCAGTTGGAGGCGATGTCCAAGGATGGTACGAAGGTGCCCTACTTTGTCGTGCATCGCAGGGATATGCCGTATAACGGGTCGAATCCGACCCTGCTAACAGCTTATGGCGGATTCCAGATCTCCATGACGCCGAGGTACTCGGCTGTGGTTGGCAAGTTGTGGCTCGAACGCGGAGGCGTATATGTTCTCGCGAATATCCGCGGCGGCGGAGAATTCGGTCCGGCGTGGCATGAGGCGGGGCTCAAGACGCACCGTCAGCGAATCTATGACGACTTCTACGCGGTCGGCGAAGACCTCGTAACGCGCAAGATCACCTCGTCCCGCAGGCTGGGGATTCGGGGAGGATCGAATGGCGGCCTGTTGATGGGCGTGGAATTTACGCAACACCCGGAGATGTGGAGCGCGGTAGTGATCCAGGTGCCGCTGTTGGACATGCTCGGATTCGAGCATTTATCCGCCGGCGCGTCCTGGGTGGGGGAGTACGGTTCCGTCTCGGTGCCGGAGCAGCGGGCGTTTCTGGCTTCCATTTCGCCGTATAACCAACTGAAGCCGAATGTGCACTATCCCGAGCCGCTGATCTTTACGACGACGAAAGATGACCGCGTAGGTCCGGTTCATGCTCGCAAGTTTGCGGCTCGCATGGAAGAGTTTCACGAGCCGTTTTTTTATGACGAAATCACGGAGGGCGGACACGGCGCCGGCGCGGACAAGAAACAAGAGGCGAGAACCGATGCCGAGTATTTCACGTACTTGATGATGAAATTGATGGACTGAGCTGTCCTTTGAGGTTGGCGAATGCCGCCGCCGCATCGTGAAGTCGGTCGAAGAAACGTGCCTCGCCGATGACCTGGGTTAAGCGATGCCGGTCCAGGTCTGCTTTGAGAGAAAGAGGCGCGCGAGCAAACACCATCACAACTCCGCGGTCAAGTAATTCCCGGTGAAGCTCACGGATCATCCGGGACGCCGAGTAATCCACGTTCGCGATTGCTTCTGCGTCGACAACTAACCAGCGCGCGGATGACGGACTTGGCCCAACCAGTCCGCGGATCTCTTTTGTAAACAGGCTGGCATTCGCGTAGAACAGAGTTGCTCCGAAACTATAGATGATCAGACCCGGCTCGGTTGCCGCGCCGGGAACGGCCGGCGCCAAACGCCATGCATCATGTTGGCTCGCAACCAGGACTCCGGTGTGGGGACGATAGATGTGCCGCACAATGCGGAGCAGCGACAGCACTATGGCTATTAGAATGCCCTCCTCCACTCCCACTAGCACAACGACGGCCGCAGTAAGCACGGCCAGTGCATATTCACCGGGGCTTTCGCGGCGAATCTCGCGCAAGCCATGCAGGTCGATTAAACGGATCGCGATGAAAAATACGATGGCTCCCAACACGCAACGCGGCAGGTATTGCAAAGGCTTGGTCAGAAAGAGCAGAACGAACGCAACCACGATTGCGGTGGTCACCTGGGCAAGCTGGCTCTGACCTCCGGAGCTTTCAACCATCGCGGTTTGAGTTGGGCTCCCATCCACCACAAAAGTCCCGCTAAACGCCGCCGCGGCGTTGGCCGCAGAAAGCCCGGCGAAGTCTGCGCTTTCGTCCAGATATTGATCGTGGCGCGCAGCGTAGAAACGGGCCGTAGCTGCGCTTTGGGCAACGATCATCACGAAGCAGGAGAAGGAAACGCCGAGGAGAGGAAACACGTCTGCCGAATGCACGTTCGGCAATCCAAAATGCGGGAGACCTCCAACCACCGGCCCGATGATTGCGATGCCGTGGCCCGCAAAATCCCAGGCGGCGCTCGCGGCGATTGCGCCGGCGACCGCGATCAGAGGGCCCGGAACGCCGGGGGCAATCCGGCTCAAGGCGAAGACAGCTGTCACGACCACCACCGAGATGGCCACGGTTTGCAGGTGAATACTTGGCCAGCTGCGGAAAACCTCTACGAGTTGTCCAAGTGTGCGATTGGAGTGCACTTCGACTCCGACCATCTCGCCCAGCACGGCTATGCCCACCTGAAATCCAACTCCGGTTAGAAACCCTGTCAGCACAGTTTGTGACAAGAAGTCGGCCAGGAAGCCGAGCTTGAGAATTCGGACAAGCAGCAGAAATCCCGCAGTGAGCAGAGCGACAGTTGATGCTAACGCTACATACCTCGCGCTGGCGATGGGCGCCATTGTTTCAAGCCTTCCGGCGAGGATAGACGCGGTTGCCGAATCGGCAGCGACCACCAGGTAGCGCGAGGAACCGAAGATTGCAAACGCCAGCAACGGAAGCAACAGCGTGTAGAAGCCCGTGACTACCGGCATGCCGGCAATCCTCGTATAACCCAGCGCCTGTGGGATATTCATCGCTGCCAGTTGGAAACCGGCCAAGGCATCCCGGGCCGCTCCGGCGCGCGTCACGGGCTTTATACCTTGAAACAGACGAAGCCCGCCGTCGCTTTGTGCCTGTTGAGGACTGGATTTCATGCGATGTGGTTCGGGCGATGGAGTGGTCTGTGCGTTCATAGTGATCCCACGATCGTCCCTATCGTTCGTTGCGAAGATTCAGGCCCCTGAAAAAGAACCTGATTTTCAACTCACGGTATCGTAGGACAATATAGCAGTGCGATCAGAGCATATCTTCAACTATGGTTGTTGAACCAGTCGATGGCAAGTTTCGTATATTGACCGACCTCGATGAGGTAGCCATCAGGATCCCGCATGTAGCAGCGCCACTCCCAGCCGTCAGGATTTGGTAAAGGCTCGGTAAGAAAGCACGCTCCTTTGTCGCCCCATTCTTTGTAGCAGGCCTGGATGTCGGCGACACGTAAATTAAGGAAGCTGGTGACGCGGTTCAGATCCGACGGTGTTTCAAGAATGACCTCTGGCTTGTCGGCAGTAGGGCCACCTCCGGAATTGAGAATAATCCACGCATTCGCCAGCTTGATGTAGCAGGGGTTGTCCGGCCTGATCAGTTTCCCGCCAAGAATCCGGACGTAGAAGTCCCTCGATTTTTCCTGGTCCTTCACGGTGAAGAAATAGGTTGCGAAGAAGCCTTCGTGTGCTACCGGCGAGTCAGGTACATTCATGCGATGTTTCCCATTCGATAAGTGATGACGGCGGGCTGGCCATCCTTGGATTCTAGCTCGCTGAACCGCCCGCCCTCGCGCATTTTGCAAGAGTGGGCCGCGGGCAATGTTGGCGGCAGCTATGCGGCTGCGCGCTTCTTCGCGTCGAGTGCTGCTTGAAGGAGTTTCAGAACCGCTTCATCAGAGAACGGGTTCTGACCTGAGATCAACTCCCGATCTTGAAGGGCATAGCTCTTCCATGGAGCGACCACACTTACGTCACCGCCCGCCGTAAGCAAGGCGAAGTCCGGGTAGAAGAGAACCTTGCCACCGATCTCAAGCGGCTCCCGCTGCTGCTCTTCCGCTGTCGAAAAGATGGTCATCTTGTATCCTGCATAGATCCAGCCCTTAGCCTGTTCCCGTGCTCCAGCGGCATCACCCGCACTCAGCGCGGCGACGAACTCCTTCGAATTCGGAGAAGCCGAGAGAAGTGAAATCGGGCCATGGCAGAGCACTGCCGTAGGCTTGGATGTTTCATGAAAGTGTCTCATCACGGTGCCGGCGTCGGGATCATCGAGCAGATCGATCATCGGGCCATGGCCACCGGGGACGAAAACAGCGTCATATTGATCCAGGCCAGATGCGATGACATCCGAGATACGAGTTGGATTTTTGAGCCCAGTCAGGCTGTCGCGGAATTTCATATAGTCCTGAAGCTTAGCCTCGTCTCCACCGAAGAAGTCGGGTACAGCTGAATGAACATCCAATTGCGGCGTGTTGCCCTTCGGGTTGGCGAAAGTGATTTCGTAGCCCTCCTTCATCAGGGCGCGAACCGGAACCGTCAGCTCATTGAGGTAGTAGCCAGCGCCCTTGTAACATCCGCCATCTTTCAAGGGCAACCCATGGCCGCTCGATACTAGTACTAAGATTTTTCCTGTTGTCGTCATTCTTATTCTCCTTTCGAAATCGAATCTGAACCGCACCTAGTTCAGGAGAGATTCCCAGTTGGCTGGCACTCTTCCTGCGGGTCCAGGAATGGGTTGATTCTTGGGATGCGAGTGCGGCGGCAGCAATTCCGCGCCTTTGATCATCCCCTGCGTTTCATAATCGTAGAACCAATCCTCGCCGGGCTCGAAACTGGCAATGATCGGATGCCCTGTCCCCGTCGCGTGCTTGGATGCATGCTGATTTGGGGAACTGTCACAGCAGCCGATGTGCCCACACTCCGCGCACCTGCGGAGATGAAACCACCAACTTTTCGGCGACGCGAGGCATTCCACGCACCCATCACCACTCGGCTTGGAAGCGGGGTTGATTCCGTGCACAGCCTTTTTCATTCCCGATTCTCCTTTCGTGTTCCTTACCCGCAAAATCCTGTGTGCAGAAATAATGTCAAGCCACCAGCAGGATCTTCCCGGCACCACCCTTCTCGGCTGCTGCCTGAGCCTCAGCCGCTTCGCTTAGGGGCAATTTCTGGCTAATCGGGATTACCAGCTTGCCATCTCGCACCGCTTCGGCCATGAACTCGAGCGTTTTCCTGTCGAATTTCGAGAATACATGCACGACTTTTACAGATGGGTACTTCGAGGCGTTCTGTGGCGGCTCGACAACCGATGAGTAAACTCCTCCCGGCTTGACCTTGGCGATCAGCTTCTCGGCGAGCTTTCCGCCGACCGTATCCGCCACTGCGTCAACCGGGGAAAGATTCGCAATCGCGTCGTCGTCGTCGGTTGCGACCAACTTATCCGCTCCAACCGTCTTCGCCTCATCCATTTGTCTCTTCAAGACCCCCGCGATCACAGTCGCCCCGCGGTCCTTCGCAGTGAAAACCGCCGAGCGCCCCACATTTCCAGCCGCTCCTACGACGAGAACTGTCTGGCCCGCTTTGATTTCTGTGGCTGACAGCAGTTGATTGCCGGTCACTGTCACCAGCGGGAGCGCCGCAGCCTGGATCAGGTCGAGGCCCTTGGGAACTTTCGCGAGAACTGCGGCTTTCACAACACACAACTCGGCGTAAGTGTTGTCCGCCATTGCGAACACCTGGTCGCCGACGGAAAAATCTTCCACCCCGGGCCCAAGCTTGACCACGGTCCCCGCGATGTCGACTCCTATCAGCCCTGGGAAATGCATGGGATAAAAATCCTTCGTCAATCCAGCACGCCGTTTGTAATCGATCGGATTCACGCTGGTGGCAGCGACCCGCACCAGTACTTCGCCGGGACCCGCCACCGGATCAGGGTACTCCTCGAACTTGAGTACTTCAGGACCGCCATATTGGTGGACAACGACTGCTTTCATATTTCATCTCCTTTGTGCAGGTGATCTCCTTTGGTCAGTTGAACAAGCCGTCTCTAACGAAGCTTGGATGAGCGATGCTGGAATTGGTCGCCGACTGGCGGCGAATCAATCGGGCCGTGGCATTGACGATATCCTCGAATTGGGTTCGTCGACTAGAATACGCTCACTCTGTGTGCGGATTCCAATCTATGTCTTGGCCTCGGTCGGCGCGTTCGTCGAAATAGATTCATCATTGAGACTCTAGCTTTAATCTAAGGTGAGGTTAACCGGAACACTTTATGAACACTGCATTAACGGGCTCTCCCACGAAGCATTTCGACGCAATCATTATCGGAACGGGCCAGGCAGGCCCGTCCCTGGCCTCCCGGTTTGCGGCTGCCGGCAAAACCGTCGCGATTATCGAACGCGGTAAATTTGGCGGCACCTGCGTGAACACGGGTTGCATCCCGACAAAGACGCTCGTGGCCAGCGCCTATGCCATCCATACTGCCCGCCGAGGTGCGGAATATGGTTTCTCCATTGGCGATCTGCGCGTCGATATGACCCGAGTCAAAGCCCGCAAGGATGCGGCTTCCGCCAGGTCTAACAAGGGAGTAGAAGAATCGCTTCGAAAAACGAAAAATTGTACGGTCATTCAGGGTCAAGCCCGCTTCCAGTGGTCGAACACTGTCGTGGTCAACGATGAAGTCCTGCAAGCCGGGAAGATTTATATCAATGTTGGCGGGCGGGCCCGCATTCCCGACATGCCGGGAGTTCACGATGTCCCATTTCTCACCAATTCATCGTTGATGGACATCGATTTCTTGCCCAAGCATTTCGTCATCGTCGGCGGAAGTTATGTTGGGCTGGAATTCGCCCAGATGTATCGCCGCTTCGGAAGCGAAGTCACGATTGTGGAGATGGGACCGCGCCTGATTGGACGGGAGGACGAAGATGTTTCCCAGGCGGTTCGTGAAATCCTCGAGGCTGAAGGCATACACATTCGGCTGAATGCGAAGTGTATCTCGCTGGCAAAACGCGATGACGGCATTGCTGTCCTCATGGACTGCAGCGAAGATCCAAAAGAAGTGGCAGGCACGCACGTGCTCTTAGCAGTCGGGCGCATCCCTAACACAAGCGACCTGGGACTCGACCGGGCTGGGGTCGCCACCGACTCTCATGGATACATCACGGTGGATGATCAGCTGCAAACCAACGTGCCCGGCATCTGGGCGCTCGGCGACTGCAACGGCCGCGGCGCATTCACCCATACTTCCTACAACGACTACGAGATCGTTGCGGACAATCTCTTCAACGCGGATCATCGCCGGGTTTCCGACCGGATCCAGGCATACGCACTGTATATCGATCCCCCGCTGGGACGATGCGGCATGAACGATGCAGAGGTACGGAAATCTGGGCGTCGCGCGCTGGCTGTGAAATATCCAATGAGTAAAGTGAGCCGGGCCTACGAAAAAGGCGAGACACAAGGTTTCATGAAAATCTGCGTCGATGCGGAGACCAAACAGATTCTAGGCGCCGCGATTCTTGGAGTTGGAGGCGATGAGGTGATTCACGTCCTGCTGGATGTGATGTATGCCAAGGCGCCGTATACGGTCATCCAGCGCGCAATGCACATTCATCCCACAGTTTCGGAATATCTGCCGACCATCCTCGGCAAACTGGAGCCGTTTGCACAGGAGGAAAGTACAAGATCAAATTTGAGGCTCTCGAAAAAGATGTAGCGCGAGGCAATAACGCATTCTTCTGCCAGGTATCGCGCTTCCAAACGAAAGGCTGCGTATGTCGAGCAAACAAACCGCGATCATAACTGGAGCGTCGGGTGGTATTGGCGCGGGTTTAGTCGAAGGATTTCTCGGAGAAGGTTATAACGTCGTCGCAACTTCTCGTGGGGCTAATCGAAAACTGACCAGCTCGGGTAGCCTGGTTCTCGTCTATGGCGATATCGGCAAGCCGCAGACGGCTGCTCAGACGGTCGAGGCGGCGATCGGCAACTTCGGCGCCGTCGATGTTTTGGTGAATAACGCCGGCATCTTCCTGAACAAGCCTTTCACTGACTTCACTGACGAGGACTTCAATGCGCTTGTCTCCACGAATCTACTCGGATTTTTCTACATGACTCAGCACGCTGTGAGAGAAATGTTGAAACAAAAATCGGGATGCGTTGTGACTATCACCGCGGCGCTTGCCGATCGTCCAATCGCTGGCGAAAACGGTTCTGTTTCGATGATTACGAAGGGTGGCTTGAATGCAGCGACCCAGAATCTCGCAATCGAGTATGCAAAAGACGGCATTCGCTTTAATGCCGTAGCACCCGGGGTTGTAGATACAGCGATGCACCGCAATGATCCCAACGACTCGACGTCGCCGCCAGATATGAAAAAGGCGACTGTAAAGGATATTGTCGATGCCGTACTCTACCTGGTTCAGGCAGTTCGCGTGAACGGGGAGATCCTCCACGTCGATGGTGGCGCTCCTGCCCGTCGCTGGTAGCGAAGAGAAATGAAGCCGACTTCTTCCCCAAGTCTTTGGCAACCGCTGCGGGTAAGGATTTTTCGCAATCTGCTGATTGCGGATGTGGTTTCAGACGTCGGCACTTTCATGCAGAACGTCGGCGCTGCATGGCTGGTGGTTTCACTCAACGCCGGTCCGATTTATGTTGCGCTGACACAAACTGCCGCTTCCTTGCCATATTTTCTGCTGGCCCTCCCGGCAGGCTCTGCCGGCGATATCGTCGACCGCCGCGTGGTTTAACGCCGGAAGCAGGAAGGCGGACAACTCAGCGGGGATAACCCCGAGCCAGCCGGCACCAAATGGTGCGGCTGGCCGGGCCGAAACAACGTCGTAATGCGATTAGAACCGGACTCTCGCGCCTAACTGGATCGCGCGATCGCCTCCAACATTCTCCTGCGCTGAACCCAATAAAGCCCCAAATGTAGTTGTCGAGAACAGGCCCCATGGCTGCGACGGATCGAGCCATTGGTTGTGGTTCAGCACGTTAACGAAAACGCTCTGGAACTCCAGCGCAACCGACTCCGCCACTCGAATATTTTTCCGGATGCTGAAATCGAGGTTCCAGTACGGCAAGCCGGTCAGGAAACTCGTATCCTTCGTATCCAGACCCAGGAGCGGATTGCGGTAATCGGCAACCGCTGCGGCTGGATTCTTGAAGGTGTTCACCGGAAGGCCGCCCGAAGGCACATTGTAGTAAGCGTGGCCATGGGCGGGAAGCGGGCCGAGTGGAACCGCGGTTTCGAGGCTCAGGTAGTTGTCGTCACCATCCCCCTCGCCGAACGATTGGGAAGTGAAGTTCGAGGGCCAGATCTGGTTCGGTTGGCCGCTGCCTGCGGTGAAGATTGGCGAAAATGTCCAGCCACCGAGCAGTCGTCCCTTCATGCCGGCCTGGCTCTTATAAAAGGGTGGGTTATACACCAGAAACGCGTTGTAAACGAACTTGCGATTAAAGAATTGCGGGCCATACATCTCGTTCTGATTGAATGCATCGTCTTCTGTATAGCCGCTGGTTGCTTGCACGAAAGCGCCCGTCCCCAGTGCTTTTGACCAGGTGAAGTTCGACTGGCCAGTTAAGCCTCTCCACTCGGCGGTCTTCAGAGATGCAAATCCGGCGTTGTAGTTGCCGTGACCGATGCTGGCATTCATGGCGACCCCAGACGTCATTTGCCCCTGCGACCCGTTAGCCGAGCCGGCAATTGGAGTATTCATCATTGTCCGCGGGAAGTTGAACGCATCCGTGCCTCCATTGGCCGAACTGCAGCCGCCCGTCGGACATCCGACGCCACTGTCGAGGTCGCTCCACAGCGTCCAAACCAGCTGGCTCGCCAGATTGCCTCCTTCGTTCTTGACCAGCGTGGCGGTGCAGTTTCCGGTAGTGCAATAACCGGTCCCAGCCAGCGCGGTTTCAAAGAAAGGTTGTGGAGTGACCGCCCCCGCGTTTTTAGCGCAGCCTCCGCCAGCCATGCCCGCAACGCCGCCGCAGTATTGCAGAACGACGTTCTTATATGCCTGCGCGAACTGCTGTCCGCCCAGAGTCATCATGTATGGGACAGCATTGATGTTGACCGGCTGATATTCATTCGTGATTCTGCGGCCGATATACCCAAGTTCGAGCGTCATTTTTCGCGAGAGTTGCCGCTGCCAGGTGATGTCAAAGGAGTCTACGGCCGTCGGGCGGAAGTGCGGATCCAGAGCTTCACCAGCACCTGCGGCGATGGCGTTGAACCCGGGAAAATCAGGTTGTGGCAGAGTCGCGCTGGGACTGGGAAGTGGCGCATTGATGGTGCCGGGTCCTGCAGCTGTGTCGATACCGACTCGGAATACGTTCCCGACGCAAGTAGCGATTCCCGCCGGGCATCCAAGTCCAGCTACGGTCGGAGTAGAGTCCTGCACAGCCTGGATCAAACCAGTGCCAAGCAGGGGCACTAAAACCAGATCCACACCATTCAGACGTCCGTATTGACGGCCGTAGCCGGCGCGGAAGACCGAACCATCCGTCCCCAGTAATCGAGGAACGAAGCCGTCGCCTCCGAAGTGCGGGTTCCACGCTACTGCAACCCGCGGGCTGAACTCGCCATAGTATGGGTTGTAGGGATACTTCAGTCCGCTTCCTACGTTGCCCACAAGAGCAAACCCTACTTCGGGATTGTAGACTTGACCCAGCAAGGCCGCGCGCTTGCGCTCATCAAGATAATCCTGCGTGCCAACTAGTTCGTCGCTCGCATTCACCAGCGCGATTTGCTTGCCGTTTGCCTCCGTCGGCGGCATTTCCAGCGTCCACCCCAAGCCGTAAGTAAAGGTGAAGGTGGGCTTCATGTGCCAGGTGTCGCTGAAGTACACGTTGTAGTAAGGAATCGTGCTCTGATCGAACGCCGGTGTGAGTGGTGGATTCAAGGTCAGATTTGGTCCCGATCGTGTGTAGGCAATCTGAGAGATCGAGTCATATCCTAGAACTGCCGCCGTCAGAGATGAGCAGTTAGGAATATTGGAGGTTGTGTTGCAGAAGGAAACATCGCCTCCGTTGGACAGCCCGGAACCACTTCCTCCGGCCAGCTGATAAACCGGCTGATAGTTGATACCACCGCCGTTGTCGGTTCGCTGGTGATAGTTGAAATTGTGCTGATATTGCCCGCCGAACTGCAGGAGATGATTGCCTCTCAACCACGAGAGATCGTCACGCACCATCTGGTCGTGACCGTCCCAGAAGCGGGTGCGCGTTTGCTGCGTATTTACGTTGTAAGGCGCAAGGTCGTCGGTATGACCGTTGCCCTCGCCAGAATAAATCTCGAGCGCGCCACCAAGACCCGGCAGTTGCGGTACGTCTCCCGCCCGCTGCCACTGCCACCAATTTCGCAGAAAACTATAGTGGAGATCATTGGTGAGCGTTGGGGTGATATTCGTCGTTAAACCAGCTACCCAGTACCAGGCCTCTTGCGGATCACTCGATTGCGAAGCTGGAACGCCGAGCTTGTCTCCAGAGAAGAACCCGCCGATATCGACCTGATCGGCAGTTGCATTGGTCTTGAACTTGAAATAACGATAGCTGCTCATGAAGTGCCAGCTCTTGCCGAAGTCATGGTCGATGCGCGCCACCATGAAGTTGCTCTTCTGGGGCTCCGTCAGGTTCGCGGTATATCCAAGAACGTTTGTGCCGTCGCACAGGGGATTCACGCAAGACGCGTTCGAGGCCGGCTCGTACTTGCTCCAAACCTGGTTGACCAAAGGATTGAGGCCGATCCCGCGCGTGTCGTAGGTTGTCCCGGTTCCGGGATAGGTGACTCCGTTATAAGTAACCGCCGTGGGATTGAGATTGTAAACCGTACCCGCGACAGGGTCGGTGATCAAACCAAGCCGCAGAGCCGGCGAAGGAACGTCGCGATTGATCGTAACCGAGTTATCGGGCCATCGAAATCCTTCGAAGTTGTAGAAAGCATAAGTTTTTCCACCCAGAATTTCCTTCGGAAGGATCGGGCCGCCAACCGCAAAACCAAAACGGTTGTAATGGAAACTGGGCAGAGGAACGTCGCTGAAGTTGTTCTGCCAGGAATTCGACGAAAAGCTATTGTCGAGATAATAGTCGTACGCGGTTCCGTGCCAGCTGTTGGTTCCGCGCTTGGTAATGACTTTCACCTCAGCGCCGGAAGAACTGTTGAAGTCGGCAGTCTGCCCCGCCGTATTGACCTTGAACTCTTCAACACTATCCTGCGGCGTCGGCATCACACCGGTCGGATTGCCCGTGAGATAGAAAGTATTCTGCGCGGCAACACCGCCAGTCGGGTCGCCGGCATACGTCGCCGTGTAGGTCGACATGTTCCCGTCCATGTCGTTCGTGTTATTGCCGCCATCGAGCGAGAAGTAGGTCTGATCATTGACCGTGCCCGCGACGCTGCCTTCCGGCGTCACCCCCGGCTGCAGCTCGACAAATGTGCTCACATCCCGGCCGATGCTGGGCAGCGCATCCAGAGCGGCGCTGTTGATGGTGTTGCCCACGGTCGCGTTCATGGTTTGCAGTTCGTTGCCGGCCGCGGATACCTCGACAACCACGTTCGCGCCCCCAACCTGCAGCGTGAGATTCACAGTCAGAGAATTACCAACCTCCACCGACTGGTTCTCCGCTTTCACACTCGAGAAGCCCGCCTTCGTCACCGTGATCTCGTAATTTCCCGGCGGCACATCTGCAAAGAAATAACGTCCCGCCGCGTTCGTAGAGGCGCTGAGCACATTATTTGTGGATTTGTCGGTGAGTGTGACGGTTGCGCTCGCAACTAACGCACTGGAAGGATCGGTAATTGTTCCGGCAACCGTACCTGACGAGGCTGACTGCCCCCAAATCGGTAGCGCGCTGAGCAGGCAAATTGTGACAAAGGAAAAAACGGCGGACTTCGAGATGCGAGCGGACATTGCTGCCTCCAGACCGTGGATTCACGTTCGACTGATTACTGGCGACTCAAAACCTATGAATCGCCTGCCGACTGAAGAAAGCTAAAAGACCGCGCTTCGTCAAATTACTCGTACTATTTATGAATTCAATAGCGGGTCGCGCCAAAGGAAACAGCTAATAACAACCCCGAGAGCACTGAATAATACACGAGCAATCTACATTCCACAAATAAAATTGCCGGAATTATGCACTTGACAAACCCATGCAAAAAGCCTAATGTTTATGCATGGCAAACGATGAACTCAATCTAATCGCGCTGGCCCAACACTTTAGCGACGAAGATAAGGCGCGGGAATTTATCGAAAAACTCCGCTGGCCTGATGGCCCGGTCTGCCCTCACTGCGGAGAGATCGACAACGCTTATCGCCTAGCGCCTAAGCCGTCAAAGAAGGGCACGCACGTTCGCAAAGGTGTGTGGAAGTGTGGCGGGTGCCGGGAGCAGTTCACCGTTACCGTGGGAACGATCTTCGAGGATTCCCATATTCCCTTGAGCAAATGGTTGCTGGCCTATCACCTGCTTTGTGCCAGCAAGAAGGGCATGAGCGCTCATCAGCTTCACCGAATGCTCAAGGTCACGTACAGGAGTGCATGGTTCATGGCTCACCGTATTCGTTACACGATGAGTCAAGAACCGTTGTCATCGAAACTCGGGGGAGTAGTCGAGATTGACGAAACTTATGTCGGCGGAAAGCGCCGTCATCATCAGCCGCAACAAGTGAAGCCGGGAGTTCGCGCACAGGACAGACTCGGTCCCTTTGATGGTAAGGCTCCCGTTGTGGCAGTCTTGCAGCGCGAGGGCCGCGTACAGTCCATGCACATGCAAAAGGTGACGGCAGAGAATTTGCGCCCGGTGATTGAACAGATGGTTGCTGAGGACGCGCATGTAATGACTGATTCCGGCACCGTGCTCACTGGCGTTTTCAAGACGCGGAATCAGAAGCACGATCAGGTCAACCACAAGGCGAAAGAATACGTGCGCTACGAGGACGGAGTTTGCATTAGCACGAACACGATTGAAGGATATTTTTCCATTCTCAAGCGTGGCATCAATGGTGTTTATCATCAGGTCGGAAAGCGACACCTACACCGCTATTTGGCGGAGTTCGATTTCCGCTACAATACGCGAAAAGAAAAAGACGGAGACCGCACGCTGATGGCGCTAAATGAAGCAGAAGGAAAGCGGTTGATGCTGCGGGACTCAAAGCGACCAAACTAGGAGTAAAGAAAGAAAAGCTTGTTAGCGCCAAAACGTAAAGCCCGCCTGCCAGCGGGCCTTGCGTCATTTCTTAGATTTCGTGGCTGCCACCGTGTCCGCGCTATCGGACAATGCGTTACTGGTGTGCCTACCCGTAAGTTAACACAGGGAGGCTCATCATGGCAGTACTAAGACTTGACATTCAAGGCAACCCGAAGACCATTCCCTACCGAAGTTTCCTTAGCGTAGCCAACAATTCTCTCGGCATCCTGGACGAATTAGATACCGCCTTTTCTCACAGGCGTCTCGGGGCGGTGCAATGGTTCATGAATGATCTCTCCATCAATGGAAAGCTCCGCCTGGAGATTTATTCAAGGCGCATAGAACTAAAGCGTAAGCGCCTCCCCGATGTGGCCGAGCAGGTCACTAAGTCTTTTGTGACTGGGTTTCGTGCGCTGGAGCAGCAAGGAAAAAGTCCGGCATATCTGTCCGAGTTCGGTATGCATAAGGCGGAAAATCTGACGAGCGTGCTAGGACATGATGGCGCGACGGCGGTGGTCGCCTCGGACGTGAGTACTAATGAGGAAGTGGAGATAACGAAGCAGTCCGCCGTAAATCTCAGAAATTTGATACCAGAAGCACACAGGTCTTATGGCTCTATTGAAGGAAAATTAGAAGCAATCTCCATTCATCGCGGCGAACATTTCGTGGTGTACGAAGCCATCAGCGGGAAGGGCGTAATGTGCCGTTTCCCGCAATTAACTTTGACTCCGAAAGCAAAGGATCATCTCGGTGATCGAGTCCAAGTTTCTGGACTGTTATCTCGGAACGCCAAAGGTGAGCCTGTGCGCATACTGATCGAAAAGCCCGAGCGGTTCAAGATATTCGGCACCGATCTAACCATCCTCTCACTAAAGAGCCTAGGGGGGAGTGATCCCGCCTTTACGGGTGATCTCAGTACTGAAGACTTCATTAGGAGTATTCGTGAGTGAGTGACCCATACAGAAAACCTTACGTTGAGTCCTCGGTGTTTATCGCCTTCATCAAAGGCGAAAAGACCCAAGGACCAAACCACGATCAGGATGCCAAGGCGATTTTCGATTCGATAATCGACGCGGCAAGGGGCGGAGCCTTCAAGATCATCACTTCCGGCCTCACAATCGCCGAAGTATTCAAGAACAAGAAGAACCCGGAGATGGGATTGACGTTGCAAGAAAACGAGGATTTACGCCCATACTTTCGTGAGGACTACATTCAGATTGTCGAAGTTGACAGGGACGTTGGGGACAGGGCGAACGAGTTGTGTAGGACTTTGCCTGCCGATCCGTCTACATCTGCAAGGGCGCTGCGACCGAATGACGCTATTCACATTGCTTCCGCTGAACGAGCAGAGTGCGATGTGGTGCTCGCTTGGGACCCCGACTTTATATCTCAGAAGGCTAGAATTTCAACTATCCGATTAGAGACTCCAGAAAGAGTTGTAATTGCCGTTGCAATGGAGCAGAGTATTCTTTTCAAAAACGGAGCACCCATTGAACCAGAACAGAAACTCCTCGCAGCAGCCCCGGCAGAAGCGCTCCAAACAGCAGAGCCAACACCCCCCATCGGACCAGCACCAACGGGCAACGAGGCCGAAGCAATTACTGATAATACCCTTGCCGTTCGAGGAGACGATAGTGAGCGTGCTCCAAGTGAAGCCGGAGTCGAAGCTAACGAACCGGAAGCAACAAAAGCAGCGGACAAAGTAAAAGGGCCGAATGGTGTTCAAAGCCATCCGACCCCTTAGAGAGCATTGCCCTTATCCAAATTAAGCTCAGGATGTGACAGTGCGCTTCTGGCGAATTCAACTGTATTTGATGCTCAATGACCCGTCAAGATGCCTGAGAAGAATAAAATGATTACCCCTGGTTGGACTCGAACCAACGACCTCGTCTTCAGCCAGAAGCGCGCTCTAATCCTCTGAGCTACAGGGGCACACAAACAATTGCAAATACTGGCATTAAAAGCGCACTCCGATACTACACCCTAGACATCAGTCTTTCAAACGATCCCTGTCATGGCTCCTGATCATTCTCATACTGAGATGGGTTTGTCAAAGGCATAATTCCGAAAATTGCTTGTGTCAGGCATGTTTGTTAGAGCTTACGTCGGCTGACGATAAAAAAGCATTTGAATGGACGTAGCAGAAATATAGTTTTCCATAGAATCACGGGAAAACCTTCCACCTTCAGATCGTCGCAGCGCTGCTACGTGAATCGTTTGATCGCTGCTCACAGGCGGGACCATATGGCGAGAGCAGAGAATCTTTGCAGTGGTTGGGAAGTTGATTCGCCCCGAGCCCATGTAGGGCAGTCCTCATTGTGCTGGGGGCGCTCATACTCAATAACCCAGCCGCTTATTCACAATATTCATCAAGGATTCGCCGTTGTCGAACCTGCCATATTGTTTCAGAAAGAACCGCATGGCCTGATCCTGCCAGTCGGCGGTGTGGTCTGCGCAGTGCGGCGACAGCAAAACATTTTCCAGTTTGTATAGAGGATGTCCTGCCGGTAGCGGTTCATGCTCAAACACATCCAACCCCGCTCCTTTGATTTTGTTGGCCGCTAGCGCACGCAGCAGAGCGGCTTCATCAATGACCGGCCCGCGTCCCACGTTGATCACTACTGCTGTCGGCTTCATGACGGCGAACTCTGCGTCGCTGATCATGTGCCGCGTCTCTTCGGTCAATGGGGCGGCCGCCACAACATAGTCGCAAAGCGCGATCATCTCCCGCCGCTCCTCCGGTTTGTAGAGCTGATCCGCAAGCGGGTCCGTCAATTCGAGAACATGCCGTTTGGTCGCAAGCACGCGCATGTTCATGGCACGAACGCGGCTCGCCACGGCTCGGCCAATGTCGCCATAACCCAAAATCCCAACCGTCTGTCCACCTATCTCCTGCACGTCGAACGGCTCCCAGACAGATGCCATCTGGTTGCGAATCATCCGCCGAAAGTCCTTCGCGAAATACAAAATCGCTGCCAGCACAAACTCCCCTAGTGAGGCGCTGAACACCCCGCTGCCGTTGGTCAGCAGGATTTGACTTTCAACCAGTTCAGGAAACAAGAGCTTGTCCACGCCGGCAGCCCGGGAATGCACCCACCGCAGCTTCCCGCAAATTGCCAACGATTCGCGCAGCAACTCGCGCGTGCCCGACCACTGCAGGATCACCGTGGCATCTCTCGCAGCTTGAGCACACGCGGCAACCTCCTCACATACGGTGTGTGGCAACTCGTTCAACATGGCAAACTGCGGATCGGATCCCGACGCCAGCACCAGCACTGGATTCTGTTTTCCCATATCCAATATCCTGCCACGCATCCCGGAAGTGTGGCGATCCTCACAAGGTTGGTGTAAGGGTCTTCTTAAGGCGTAACGATCTTCTTGAGTGGGCCTGACCAGGGGAGTCGCCGATGGTTTCAATGGCTACGATTTAGCGCTTCTTCACCGCTATCACATGGTCATCGGGATTGCGCGTGATCAGCTTGCCCAGGGGATCGATACCTGCCTCCGCCGGCAGCTTATCCACCATAATAGTGAAGTCGGATTTCTCCTGATCGATCTTCTGCTTTTGCAGATAGAGAAAATTTCCCTTCGCATCCAACACACCCATGTCGATCCAGTCGTTAACCGGAACCGAATGCTCCTGCCCCCGTCCATCGGCGCGGATCTTTTGCGCCTCTACCGTCAAGTGAACCTGGTACTTGCCGTCGGGCTGCGCAACATAGTCGGCGGAGAGCGGACGCACCTCGTAAAGCGTGATAGTGCGGAAGAGGTCTTCAAACAAATACTGATACTGCGCCGGCGCGAACTGCTGGAAGTCGCCTTCCAGTTGCAGCGACACAGGATAGGGTCCATCCTTGAACGCGAATGTCTTCAGAAATTCCCTGATGCCCTCATTCACGTTGTTCTCGCCAATATCATCCTGCAGCCGGTACATCACCAGCGAACCCTTGCGGTAGTGTATGTAGCCCTGGTTAGGATCAACCGTGTACAGCGGGTTTTCCTCGTTATGCTCCTGCCCGCGGCCGGTGAGATATTGATCGAGCTCGAAGCGCAGGAATTTTTTCATCGAATCTGCGCCGAAGTGATGTTTCATCACCATCAGCGCGGTGTATTGAGCCATGGTCTCGTCGATCGAAGTCGCGCCCTGCACGTAAGCCGACATCACCTGATGCCCCCACCACTGGTGCCCGGTCTCATGCGCTGTGACGTAAAACGGGATGTTAAGGGCATCTGCCTTATTGCTGATTTTGGTGATGAAGCCGATCGACTCTGAAAACGGGATCGTGTTGGCAAACGATTCGGCAAACGTCCCATAACCGGGGAACTCGATGATGCGAAGCTGGTGGAACTGGAATGGGCTGAAATTCGCCGAGCAATATGTCAGCGTCTCCTTCATGCTTTCCATCATCGTGTCGAGATCAAATTCGTGGCCAGGATGGTAATAGATCTCAAGGTTGACGTTGTTCCACTGGTCGCGACGCACGGCGTACTCGCCAGATTGGATCGAATATAAATTCAGGATGGGCGCATCCATCTTGTATTGAAAATAGCGGCGGCCATCCTGCACCCATTCCTTTTGCAGATATCCAGGCGCGATGCCGGTCTGGTCCGGCGTGGTGCTGACCGTGGCTTCGAAGTTGATCCAGTCGGCATCGAAGCTGCCGCTGTTGTATTGACGGGCAGCAACGTCATCGAGAGTCGGCAGCCGTCGCGCTTTGTCGAGTCCGTGCTTGTGCCGGATGCCGTCGTCGGTTAACTCGATATCCGGAGCGTAACCGACGTAGGGAGAATAACGGTCGTTGATGAATGTGCCGTTACGCACCATGTCGGTGTTCGGGCGCGAATTCTCGAATCCGGGATTGTCGTATTCAAGCGCAAACTTCAGCAGAATGCGTCCGTGCGGCGGCAGGGCCTGCGGAAGCTTGTAAAGATAGAAGCCGAGCGAGGGGTCGTCGACCAGCGCGGTCTGCCCCCCGTCAAAGCTGAGCTGCTTCACTTTGATGTGGGGGCGCGGCAAAGGCGCCAGATCGACCGGCCAAATCGTGATCGCAATTCGATCGACGTTCGCCGCGGTCTTATTCTCCAGCTGCATCGTGCCGCTGACGGAAACCGAACGCCTGTCGGGATAAATGTCGTAGTGGCTGCTCACGTCAGTGATCCGCGGCTGCGGCAGCAACCAGTACTGCTTATACTTCTTTTCGTATTGCGCGCGGCCCTCGTCGATCTGGAATGTCGTGCGGTAGGGATTCAGGATGTGCGTGTTGTAGAAGATGAAGCCGCCAATGCCGGCCATCACCACGATACACAAAGCTACGCCGGCAAAATTGGCGCTCGAAAAACGCTGGCGTACGAGAGCCAGCCGCACGCGCAACGCGGTATCGGTCCCACGCACCCACAGCAGGCTCGTCACGATCGCCAGCAGAATCGCGCCAACCCCCCAATAGAGCCGGAACCAGACAAGCTGCTCCAGGAATGGGCCATAGCCGTTCATATCGGAGTAAGTGACCGCAGGCGTCTGCCCGAAACGATAGAGATAATCCTGGAATCCTGCGGGCGGCAGCGCGATGGTAGCGACGATGTACAGCACCATTACAAAATGCCCGAGGTACTTGTTGTTGATAAGAGTCTGGACGAAGATCGCCAGGACGCAGAGGATCCACAGTCCGGTCAAACGATTGAGGAAGAGTTCGCGCAGGTAAAGGCTGAACTCAAAGTGATGGTAGCCCTGCATGATCTGCACCGTGAGGCCGGCCAGCATAATGCTCAGCACGACCAGCACCTGCACCAGCATCAGAGCGAACAGCTTGGAGCAGAACAGCACCCAACGCTGCAGGGGGAAGGCATCGATAACTTGATTAAGTTGCGCGTCGCGCTCCCGCCACACCATCTCGCCGGAATAGAAAATGATGATTGCAATGGCAAAGATCAGAAAGCCTCCGCCAGCCATCAATACCATCACGTGCGTAACCGGGTAGGTACGGGCGGCTCGGGGGGAAAGAATGCCTGAGGCGGCTACCACCGCGAAGAGATAGCCCGCCAGCATTAACACCAGGAAGAAGATGTTCTTCACCGTCTCCGTGAACTGAATGCGCGTGAGCGACAGCAGTTGCCAGAGCGAAGCCGAGGGCGAAAAGACCGGGTGTGAGACGGGCAGGATTTGCGCTGGCAACCCTTCCTTATCCTCGAGCGTTTTGCCCCCCCGGCTTCGTTCGGCGACGTAAGAAAACGAAAACCTTGCGTAGGAGGCAATAAGAAAGATCGCGCCAACGCTCAACCACAACAACCGGTTGGCCAGCAAAATTCCGCCCAGCGGGATGAGCTGCGTGTTGCGCTGGAAGGGTGTCCAGTAGCGCGTCATGCGGTCGATGGCGGCGCTGCCCAGAGGATCGAGCAGGCCAAAGTACACGCCGGTTTGCAGCCCATTGGAATTTTGCGCAAAGACGAAATATCCAATCAGTACCAGCACGCTCGCGACGTACACCGGCAGCATCTTTCGAGTGAGCGCGGCGAGAGCGAAGAAGATCGCGGTCAGAAAAAGAAGATTGGGCAGAACATTGATTAGATAAGGTTGCAGAAAAGCTGACGCCATCTGCGGGCCGATGCGCGTCTTATCGAGCCACGGAGTCAGCGTGCCAACCCACGTTCCCAGGCCCACGCTGGCGAAAATAATTAGCTGTACCGCCAGCGCTCCCAGAAAACGGCCGCCGAGATAATCGAACCTCGTGATCGGTGCGGTATAGAAAAAATCGGTAATCTTGCTGTCGATGTCCTGGTAAGTTGCCTGCCCGGCAATCGCCGCGGTGATTACGATTCCAAAAAAGCAAATATACGTAATGATGCTATTCAACGCGTACGGCGAGTTGATCAACACCTTGCCGCCCGTGCCGAAATCCACGCTGGCTGTTGCGAAAGCGCCGCCCGACATCAGCGTGAACAGCAGACCCAGAGCGAAGAACACGGCAAAATAGACGTACGTCGAGAGACGCCGCAGGCGCTGTTGAAATTCGAAGAGGAAAATGCGGGCCAGCATGAGCTAGTTCGCCATCCTGGGCACCGATGTTGACGATGTGAATCCCTTGATAGTTGCGAAGTACAAATCTTCGAGATCGGGCGTCGCCGGCTCAAAGCCCGCTTCCGGCAGATCGTCCTGCAAAACGTGCAGCACGTTCTGCCCTCCGAACAGATGTGTCGAGATCACCTTGAAGCGCCGCTGATAATCAGCGACTTCAGAGCCGGCGATCGCCTTTCTCCAAACCCGGCCGTTCAATTGGGTTACCAGCTCTGCAGGATCGCCGGCCGCGCGTACACGTCCCTCGTGAATGATCGCCATTTGCCGGCAAAGATCGCTGACGTCGGAGACGATATGCGTGGAAAGAATCACCACCACGTTCTCGCCGATGGCGCTGAGCAGGTTGTGAAAACGCACGCGCTCCTCGGGATCGAGGCCCGCAGTTGGTTCATCCACAATGATGAGCTGCGGATTGCCCAACAGCGCCTGAGCGATCCCGAATCGCTGCTTCATTCCTCCGGAGTAGCTGCCCAGCGCCTTGTTCCGATGTTCCCACAAATTCGTCTGCCGCAACAAAGCCTGCACCACATCGCGCCGCTCCTTCGCGTTCTCGATGCCCTTCAGCTCGGCAAAGTGTGACAACAGCATGCCGGCCGGCACTTTGGGATAGAGTCCGAACTCCTGCGGCAAATATCCGAGGCGTTTGCGCACTTCGTCTTTTTGCCGCAACACGTCGATATTGTCGAGCCGCGCACTGCCGCTGTCAGCTTCCTGCAGCGTTGCCAGCGTTCGCATTAGCGTGGACTTGCCCGCACCGTTCGGACCAAGCAGTCCGAACATGCCTTGCGGAATCGACAGCGACACGCCGTCGAGGGCCTGTGTTCCATTGGGGTAACGCTTAGAGAGGTTTTCAATTTGCAAGTGCATGATTGTCCATTTTGTTGTACGGCAACATTGTAGGGATTGTTCCCAAAATCGCGGACGCAAATTTCCGCAATTGTTCAATCGGTTCAAAAATCATCCTGCTGGACCGCCGACGGCTAAACTCGACAACGCCTTGCGGTATTCATGGAGCGGCATTCCGAAGAAATCGGAGGTTCGACCGGAGCGAGCATAACCGTGGCCCTCATAGAACTGGATCGCTCTCGTAAGTGGCTCTGTCGTATCGAGCGTCACGTAACTGCACCCGCATTCCAGAAGGTCTTGTTCGGCTGCCCTGAGCAAAGCCGACGCTACTCCCTTCCCTTGCCACTCGGGGAAAACTGCCATCCCGCGCAAATGCCCCGCCGCTCCATCTGCGCTCCAACTGATGGTTCCGGCAACTCGTCCTTCAACGATTGCCAAAAGTATCCTCATCTCGCGCATGCGACGTCGGATTGTTTCCGAATCGAGGACGGTATCCGCGAATGCGCCACCGCTGTATTGACTCCGAAACTCCTCGAACGCAGCCGCCAGACATGCCAGAATGGCGCTGGCATCGTCCGCATTAGCCTTCCGAATCTGCATAGGAAACACACTTGCGACCGCTGATAGCATCCACTCCAGTCCCGGATTCAAATCTTACTCGGATGGCTTGGTCCCCTGTTGCGATTTACGCCATCCACTTTTCCGCGAGCTTTTTTCTTGACACGTAACCCGCAAGAAAGCACTATTCATACGATTTAATACCTTCCTGTGTTTTTGATAGCGCAATGGGTTTCGCGGCAAAACCGCAGAGGTGTGTAGCGAGGATCGAGAACCGGTGGCAAGGTGTGTTTACGCTCCCCAAAGCTTCCATCACGGTTTTGCGTGGGCAGCTCGCAGGCCACACGGCATAAAAGGAATTCACAGTGATGAAAAGAAGTGATGAAAAAAAACAATGAAAAAAAACAAATCCCTTAACAGTCAGCCGTCTTACTCTCGCCGGCGCTTCCTTCGCGCGTCACAAGCCACGGTCGCTGCCTTGGGCGCTATGCCCATGCTCAGCAGAGCAACGAACGCGCTCGCCATTACCGTCTCGACTGGTTCGCCTCAGCAGCAGCCGGATTATTACGACAAGCTCGGCGTAACTAAACTCATCAACGCCGCGGGCACCTACACCGAACTTACCGGTGCCGTCATGCCGCCGCCGGTGCGTGCGGCAGTCGCGCAAGCCGCATTTCATCCCGTCCATCTTGACGAGTTGGAGGAGAAAGCAGGAGCCTACATCGCGAAAAAGTTGAGAGCCGAAGGCTGCTGCATCAGTTGCGGCGCATCTTCAGCCATCACGATCGCAACCGCAGCCTCGGTCATGGCGGCGAACAATTGCCAACCCCTGGACATTCCAAGCCGGATCGGCACTCCGCAGTTTCCGAAGAACGAGGTGGTCGTCCAGAAAATTCATCGCTATGAATACGACGTGGCCATGCAGATCTGCGGCATCAAGATCGTGGACGTGGTCACGCTCGACGACTACAGGCAAGCCCTAGGCCCGAATACGGTGATGACCAACTATTTCAATGCGTGCGACGCAGTCGGCATCAGCCGTGAGGATTGGATCGCCGTAGCCCACGACAAAGGCGTCCCCTGCCACCTGGATGCCGCAGCCGATATGCCTCCGATCTCAAATCTCTGGAAGTACACAGAGATGGGTTTCGACATGGTGTCCTTCTCGGGCGGAAAAGATATCCGCGGGCCGCAGAACGCCGGTCTCCTGCTGGGGAAGAAAAAATATACCGATCTCGCTCGGCAGAATATCTGCCCGGCGGATTCAGTCGGGCGAGGCATGAAAGTGGCCAAAGAACAGATTGTCGGTATGGTGGCCGCTGTGGATTGGCTGCTCGCGCAAACGGATGAAGGGATGGAGAAGGAGTCGCGGGAACGTATGGCCGTGATCATCGGGATGGTTAAAGACATTCCGAGCGTACAGACCAGCATCATGGTGCCGGAGTTGGCCAACCACGTTCCTCACCTGATGATTAACTTCGATCCGAGCGTAATCGGGGCTTCCGCGCGTGAGCTTCAGATTCGCCTCCGCACAGGAACGCCGTGCATCGAAATAAATCCTCACACTGCAAGCACGAGCCCGTCGCAGGGAGTTCCGGCGCAACCAAACGCGCTCGTGGTCACCACGTTTCTTCTTAATCCGGGAGAAGAGTTCACCGTTGGCCGGCAAATCCGAAAAGTGCTGAAAAATCCGAAATCAGTAGGCACTTCTCCGTCGCCTTCATCAAGCGAGGCCTGATTCGACGCGGTGTAAGCGCTCGCAGGATTACGTCGAGGTTTACGGCCTAGCGTTTCTTTGTTTGGTAGCAGCCGATGTCGATGTGCCCGGCTTTGACTCGTGGAGAGCCTTCAAGATCCACTTTGCCGACCGGCAATGCGTCAATCGTTCCCGCACCGATGGCGGAAGAGTCTGGCCGCAGATGGAAGTCATTGGTCGCAGCATCTACAAAGTGCGGATCGAGAAAGCGCGAGTGGCGGTCGTTCCCCGTTGCCTGAACGTAGTTTTCAAATCCGGTCAGCTTGGCAGGAGACTCCTCCCACATGCTCGCCTTCGATCCGGAAGCACAGTAATAAAGGTTGTGATCGATGGTGACTGGCGGTTTGGTTTTTTCTACCTGAGACTTGTTCACGATCATCAGGCAGCGGGGCCCGGCGGAGATGATGTTGTTCTCAAAAATATCGTCCGCCATATTCCACTGCATCTGGAACTCACCCGAACCTGTTCCCGATGTGTCGTTGTCGTAAAGCGTGTTGTTGACCACGGTGCAGTGCTCGGTGTGTCCTCGTTCGGGCGCATAGCCGCCGATAGAAACGCCGGCCGTGTGAGTATGGTAGATAAGATTATTTCGTGCGGTGATGTAACTGGTGGAGCGATCCTTGTGCTCGCTGGCCAGCTCGATTCCGAAATCCACGTCGTGCATAACGTTCTGCTCGATCACAACCCTGGCGCCGCCGTCCACGTAAATGCCATCGGAATTCACGTCGTCGCCGTAGGCGGGATTGCCCTTTGACGTAATGTTGTAAACCAAATTGTTGCTGACCAACCCGTCGCGCGCCTGGTCGACGGCAGGATCGGGTGCGGTGCGCTCGAAACCGATGACGTCGATTCCAATGTTGTTGTTGTCGTGGACAACATTGTGCGTAATGCGGAAGTTCGTGACGTTCCCGTTCACCACGAGCGATTCGCTCGAACCGGTTTTGAGGTGATGCACCTCATTGCCGTCGATGATCAGATCGCTAATCGGAGTTTTCGCGTCGGTGCCGTACACCGCAATGCCAAATCCGTTGCCGCCGCTTCCCGGACGATCGCGTCCCTGAAAATTGTTTTCAATATGGTGGACATTGTTTTTCAGCAATTCGATATGAGAACCGGCCCCCATCACACTTATGCCTAACGGTGCGAGGCGGTGTTCGGCGGTGCGGAAGTTGCGAATTTCAAAACCTTCGATTCGCACATAGCTGCGATTGTGCAGAGTAACCACGCCTTGTCTGCCAGAGGGAGTGAAATGCTCTGCGTCAAGAATTGCCGTCTGGCCGGGAGCGCTTCGAAAAGTAATGAATCCATCCGTCGCGTTGCCAGAGACGTTCATGCTGACGAGTTCTTCATAGATCCCGCCCTCCACATTGACCGTACTGCCCGCACGCGCGGTGTCTGCGGCGTGTTGAATGGTGCGCCACGGCGCCGCTTGCGTGCCCGGATTCGAATCATTCCCGGTAGTCGACACATAGAAGGATGAATTGGTTTGGGCCGAGGCCTCACCTACGCACAGCAACAGCATCATAAGGATATGAGCGAGGAAAATCCTGATGGCGACGGTGCGATCGAATCGTGTGTCTTTCGCGCGGTAAACTTTTCCTATCCTGCAGGCGCCGCGCGGAGAATGAATTTCGTCAGGTGAAAGTTTTGCGCCAGAGATAGCCATCCGGCCGCAATTATAGCCTGCAGGTTATGATGCTGCGTTGGCTTACTTTCTTTTTTAGGAGCATTTTGCATGGAAAGGTATCGTGTTCGATCGCTGGTATTTCTTGCCTCAGTCCTGGCGCTGGCCCTATCCGCCGCGCTCGCCCAAGAAACAATCTCGGTCACCGTGGACGCGACCAAGACACAGGAGAAGTTGCTGCACGCGCACTTGGTCATGCCCGTCAAGCCTGGGCCACTAACGCTCTACTACCCGAAATGGATTCCCGGTGAGCACGGGCCCGATGGACCCATCGCAAATCTCACCGGCCTCAAATTTGAAGCCGACGGACACACCATTCCGTGGCAGCGTGATCTCCTGGATGTTTTTACCTTTCACCTGGAAATCCCCCAGGGCGTCAGCCATCTCGATGCCAACTTCGACTATATCGAGCCCGACGGCGTCTCAGCCACCGACAAACTGCTGGTTCTCGAATGGAATGAAGTCGCCCTTTATCCCGCAGACATCCCCGCCGAGAAGCTTACGTACGAAGCCAAACTTGTGATGCCGGATGGATGGAAATTCGGCACAGCGCTTCCCGTAGAAAATGCAGCCGGAAATCAAGTTTCCTTCAAACCGATTTCTCTCGACATGCTCGTAGACTCGCCTGTGATTACCGGTCAGTATTACCGGAGCATCGATATCACTCCACCGGGCGAACCTATCCATCACGAAATCGACATCGCCGCCGACAGCGCAGATGCCCTGAACATGAGCCCCGAAAATCAGAAGGAGATGGTGAATCTGGTGGCCGAATCGGGCAAACTTTTTGGCACTCGACATTATCGTGATTATCACTTCCTGCTCGCGCTCAGCGATCACGTGGCGCATTTCGGCCTCGAGCATCACGAGTCAAACAACAGCCGATTGCCGGAGCGCGCTTTGCTTGAACCAAGCTCCGGCATGTCGCTGGGTGGACTGCTGGCGCACGAATTCGTCCATTCATGGAATGGCAAATTTCGCCGCCCGGCAGATCTGACTGTTCCCTACTATGAACGGCCCATGGAAACGGACCTGCTATGGGGCTACGAAGGACTTACAGACTACCTTGGACCTATGCTGGCCGCGCGCAGCGGTTTGTGGACAGCGGACCAATATCACGAATACCTGGCAGCCATCGCGGCCATGCTTGGCCCGGGACGCCCCGGCCGAACCTGGCGTCCATTGCTCGACACCGCAGTTGGAGAACCCGGACTCGGCTTTTCACGAAACGGCGGCTGGTTGAACTGGCGTCGCGGCACCGATTACTACGACGAGGGCGATCTGCTCTGGCTCGAAGTGGCCACCCTCATTCATCGTGAGTCTGGTGGCAAAAAATCAATTGACGATTTTTGCCACGAGTTCCACGGCGGACCCAATCACGGTCCGGAGGTAAAGACTTATACCTTCGACGACTTGGTGAGGATTCTCAACGGATTGGCGCCTTTTGACTGGGCCAGCTTTTTTCATACGAGGCTAACTTCCACGTCTGCCGAAGCGCCCATGGGCGGAATCGAAAACGGCGGCTGGAAAGTTGTGTTCAATGACAAGCCGATGAAGCTGGAGGGACGCCGCGGGCATCCTGGTGACGTCTATTCCATCGGCCTGCAGGTCGATAACGACGGGGTCGTGACCGACTCTATTGTCGGTAGTCCTGCATTTGAGGCCGGTGTCTCTTCGAAGATGAAAATAATTGGCGTGAATGGCCGCGTCTACACCGAGGAATTGCTTTCGGACGCGATCAAGGATGCGAAGGATAGTTCACAACCGATTACACTCCTCGTCGTCGTGGACGATTATTTTCGCACCTGCACGATCGCTTATCATAACGGCGCGCGCTATCCGCACCTGGTGCGTGAAGATGCGCGGCCGGACTCTCTCGACGAGTTAATCAAGCCCCGGGCCGCGAGCCAGTGAAAACGCAGTAAAAGTCGCCAGTCAGGGTGCTAGCGAAAGGCGGCCGTGCGGAGTTCGCTCAGAAAATAAACTTCAAACCGAACTCTCCGATTCGCGGAATATGAACTCCGCTGGGGTGCAGGAAGTTGGTCGGGGCCTCTCCATCGTCCGCGTTGCCGTTCACGCAGTCGTTCGATCCCGAACTTGCCGAGCCGGAGTCCGTCACATATCCGCAACTGGTATTGTTCACGCCCGTCCACTGCGGGTGGTTGAATACGTTGAAGGCTTCGGCTCGGAACTCTATGGCTTTCGACTCTCGAATCCTAAACCGCTTGAACACGCCCATGTCGAAGTTCAGACGGCCCGGTCCCGCAAGCGAATTGCGTCCCGAATCGCCAAAGGTGAGTCCTGTGGGTTGCGTGTAAGCTCCGGGATTGTCGAGTAAGGGACCGTACACGACGCCCGCCACAGGAAAGAAAATGCGTTTGTGGCCGTGCGGATCTCCGACGAGATCGGCATACGAGCCAGAACCGACATTGTTTCCAACCCCGGCGTTATCGTAGTCACCGCCATTCACGATGCTGAAGGGTTCTCCCGACTGAGCTGTCGTAATCCCCGATACCTCCCAGCCTCCGAGCAGCGACCCAGTCAAGCCTTTGGCGTGCCGGAAAATTGGCAGATCGTAAATGTAGCTGGCCGTAAAAATGTGGCGCTGATCAAAGCTGGAGCTGGCCCGATAGGAGTTTAGATTGTAAGAATCGACAAATGCGCTGTCGTAACGGTCGGAAGAATTATCGATGGAGTGGCTGTAGGTGTAGGCGACGGTGAGCTGAAGCCCTCCCGCATTTCTCCTGCCGGAAATTTGCAATGCATTGTAGTTCGAATTGGCTCCCCCGATGATTCCGTAAATCGAGTCATAGCCCTGGTAGGGACGAAACATATCGGTGTTCACGTTGCCGCAGGCCACGTTGAGATTGAGCACCGCCTGACCCGTGACGGGAGTTCCGTTGCCAAGATTGTTGACTCCGTTTCCTAAATTGTCGCAGTCAGCGCTGGAGATGTACTGTCCCGGCGCGTACGGGTTTTGGTTGGCCGGGGTGGAGTGGAGCTGGTTCCGGTCCAGTTGCTGCGACAGGTGGGTGCCCTTGCTGCCTACATATGCAAGTATCACCAGCGTATTGCGAGCCAATTCGCGCTGAATGTCGAAGTGATATTGCTGGATATACGGCCACTGCGTTTTGGTGGTGATCGAAGTCAACTGAGAAGTTCCGCCGCCCAGCGGGTAAATCAACGGCTCACCGGTTGGAGATGTGCCGCCAAAATTGGTGTAGCCCGCGATGAACAACTGAACCGGCGCGATGATGCCGGGAGGATTGCCCTCGAGCGATTCGGTATTGGCATCGTTGCCATTCGCGTGTTCGAAGAAGATGCCGTAACCCGCGCGAATCGCGGTTTTCCCGTCGCCCCTGGGATCGAAGGCAAAGCCGATTCTCGGTGCCGGGTTGAATAAGTGTCCCGACATGCAACTGCTATGTACGCCGTTATAGCCGCAGTGCACCATGCCCGTGATGTTCTCGACACTTTGTCCGGGAGCAAAATCGAGGGCTCCGGTATTCGGATCTACTACGGGAGCGTTGGCCGCAACGTACGCGCTGGGATCGAAATTGTAAGCGCGGCCATAGCGCTCGTAATAGCTGCCCAGAAGGCTGATTCGCGCTCCGAGGTTCAAAGTCAGCCGCGGCGTGACGCGCCAATCGTCCTGCACATAAGGCTCCATGATCTTGTAGCGGTTGTAATATTTCAGGTTCTGGTTGGCTTGTGCGAAGGCGTTGATGTACCCCACCAGCAGATCGGCGAAACCATTCCCCGTACTGGAGAACGCTCCGCCGGAATTGTTGATTTCGTTGTAGGCGGTATTTGGGTTTGCGAAAAGGTAGAGGTTGCCGTTCGGTTCCTCCTCCGCCGGCTCGTTCTTTTCGATGGCCTCGAAATATGTGCCAATGGCGATATTGTGCTTGCCTTTAATCCAGCTCAGATTGTCATGGAAACTGTAAGTCGGGTTTGAGTTCGTCCACGGCAAGTAGCCGGGGTCAATCTCGATACCGAAATTTCCGTTGCCGCTGATCGCGAACGACGGAATCGTTCCATTGAAGCCGTTCTCGAAAATGCCGGTCATGGTCATGCTGGCCGGCCGCTGCCACGCGTTTCCTGTATTAAAAAGATGCAGGTGATTGGCCCCGTAGCTGAAGACAAATTCATTCAGCAAGGAAGGCGAGAGCGTGGTCGTCAAAGTCGTCACCGCGCTGATTCCTGGCCCCTGCAGGGTCCCGCCGATCGCGGGCACGTTCGTGGTGTCGCCCGTCCCGGGCGAGGTTGGGAAGGTCTGCGTCCAGGAATCATGGATGAAGCGGAAACTCGCCCGCCATTTAGAATTGATTTGATCGTCGACCTTAATCAGTTCCTCATGCCAACTGATGGGCTGCGAAAAAGTTCCAATGAAAGCGTGCCCATCATTCGGCATGGGAATATTGGCCACTAGCGGGTTGGTATTCGCGGGATCCAGGTCACCTGCGGGAATGATGTTGTTCGGAAAACCCAGATAATAACTATCGCCGTTTGAATCCTGACCCGGCGAAGTGTCGGCGGGGCAATTGACGCTTACCACTTCCTGTCCCTGCGGAGTCGCGACCGGAACCTCGCCCGCTCTCACAAACGGAGTACCCGCGGCCGGACAAACATCGCTGAAATTGCCGGCACGCTCCGCGGCGTTGGGAAGAAAGAGCCCGGGATTGTTATAAACCTGTGGCACATTCTCCCGCCGAAATTCCTGCGACCAGAAAAAGAACAATTTGTCCTTCTTGATCGGGCCGCCGATGACGTATCCGAAATCATTCTTGTTGTAATAAGTTTTCGTTTGCCCCGGCAGGTCGAAGTAATTATGGGCGTTGAACGCGGCATTCCGGATGAACTCGAACGCGTCACCATGAAAATCGTTTGTGCCGGACTTAGTCACGGCCTCGATGGTGCCGGATCCATTGCGTCCGTACTGGGCGCCGTAGGTCGAGGTGAGAACTCGGACTTCCGCAAGTGCATCGATGTTGGGATAGACGTTGATATTCGCGTTGCTGCCGGAGTCGAGAACTTCACCGCCATCGATTTGCCAATTATTAAATTCCGTCCGTCCTCCATTCACTGCGTAAGACACGCTGCCGGCTGGCCCCACCGTCCCGTCATCCTGTCCGGTCTGATCGCTGACGCCCGGAACTAACTTGATGAGCGTGCTAAAATCCCGGCCGTTCAGCTCCAACTGCGTGATCTGTTCGCCGGTGATCGTGCCCGCGAGTTCCGAGGACTGAGTCTCGACTTTGCCAACCGAACTGCCTTCCACCACAATTTTGCTGGTTACTTTGCCGATCTCCAGCTTGGTGTCGACGCGGACCTTTTCGCCGACGCGCAGCAAGACCCGCTTGGCTTCGAACGTCTTGAACTCGGGAGCCGTGATGGTGATGTCGTAAGTCCCGGCGTCGAGACCGGCAATCAAGTAATTGCCATCCGTGTTGGATGCGGTTTTTCGGCGAAAGCCGGTGGAAGGATTGCCAACCCGCACCTCGGCCCCAACCACGGCAGCGCCCGTACCATCCACCACAGTGCCGGTAAAGGAGCCAGAGGTTTGCGCGAACAGAGGAAGGACAAAAAGGACAGAGTAGAGGAAAGCACCTGCGGATAAGGTCCGCGAAATCATTCTTCCGCTCCCGTATGACGCCTCGTAACTCTTCAAGGCAATCACGAATCTTCTCAAATTGACGCATCATGGTGCGGGAAAGAGCTTGTGGCCGTCAAGATAAAAGCGATGGTGCCTGTTCATCAAGGCGCCTCGTCCTGCACGGCGGCCGTGCTAGGGGCCCACGAGCCGGACCCATCCGAGTATTCGCTTCACTGAGGTTGAGCCGATGAAGTAGCATGCGATGACGAATCATGCAGATGATCACGCATACAGGGAGATGCTACCGTGCCAAAGAAAACTCGAAGGCAGATTTTCAGAGTTGCAATGGCAGCTGCCGCTTGCATACTGATGGTAGGGCCGCCGTGCATGGCCCAGCAACTTACGAATGACGCGCTCTCCCTGACGATCAATGCGCAGGATGGATCGTACCAACTGTCTTTGTCCTTGCATGACGGTCGGACCGCGCTCAGGTCCGGCGTGGGAGCACAGGTAGACCACCAATGGCTTCGCTCGAGCGATTACCCGCGGCACAAATCTTCGGAGTCTACCTTCGAAGATGATCTCGGCTCGGGCCGGGAGGTGACCGTCACGTGCAGCGGCCTAAGCGGCAGACCCGATCTTGTTTACATACTCCAGCTCTACAAACAGCATCCTTACGGCACCGTCCAGGTGAAGGTGCAGAACAGCACGGGAAAAGACGTAACCGTGCAAGCCATTCGAAGTGTCGACGCCATGGGTGAGGAGATCGTCAATCTAGGCGGCGATCCATCGGCCGACCGGGTTCTCTCCGACAGTTTCAGCGAAGACTGGCCGGACCTGGTTCTCTACGATCTCGGCCAAGCGCCGGACGGGATGCATCGCGGCGCTGGCAGCCAACTCATTTACAACCGGGAGAGCAAGCAGAGTTTATTTTTTGGTGCGCTGACCTCAGACCGCTTTCTGACTCTGCTGCACCTGAAAGCTGAGGGTTCGGGAGCAAAGGCCAAGATCGCGTCCTACACCGTCGAATCTACCGGAACCACGGAAATCCAGAAAGATTTCGATCTGAAGAATTCTCCCGTCGAAGATCAGGTCGAGTTGAGTCTTCCCCTGAAATCCGGCGAAGACATGGCTTCAGAACGAGTGATGTTCGAAGCCGGGCCAAATTACCACGATCAACTGCTCGCCTATGGCGATGCGATTCGTCGTTTGCACCATGCCCGCGTATCCAGTGAAACTCCGATCGGTTGGTGGAGTTGGACCGTCTACTACGGCGCCATCAACGAAGGCGAAGTTTTGGCCAATGGTGACTGGCAATCCGAACATCTGAAGTCGCTGGGCTATAAGTATTTCCAAATTGATGAGGGCTACCAGTATGCCCGCGGCGAATATGCAACCGCGAATGCGACACAATTTCCAGATGGCATGCGGTTTGTCGGGCACTACCTGACAAGAGAGGGTCTGACGTTTGGCGTATGGACCGGACCTTTTGAGGTGACAAAGCGGGCCTGGGTTTATGAGCACCACAAAGACTGGCTCGTGCACAACGCCACAGGAGATCCCATCCCCATCGGCGACGTCTGGAACCAGAAAACGGATGTGCTTTACGCCCTGGACACTACCAATCCCGGGGCCCAGCAGTATATGCGGGATACTTACCGGACTCTCGTCCGCGAATGGGGAGTCCGGTTCATCAAACTCGACTTCATGGATACGAGCGCAATCGAGGGCTACCATTACCGCCCCAACACCACAGCGCTCGAAGCTCAACGCATTGGCCTCCAGATCATTCGCGACGCCGTAGGCGACGATGTGATCCTCGACAAAGACGGAAGTCCGATGCTCAACCCGGTGGGGATTGTAGACACGGGCAGAATTTCAGCCGACACCGGGCACAGCTTTGAACGAACCAGGAATGCCGCGTCCGGCATCGCTGCCCGCTTCTACATGCAGCGTAATTTCTTCGTCGATGATCCCGACGCCTTCAACGTCACCGCAACTCATCTCATGGAGCGGGCAAACGAACGTTCTACGATTTCGCTGGGCGCGGCCGAGGCGTCCATTGCGCTCTCCGCAGTATCGGGAGGCATGTATGAGATTGGCGATGACATGCTGGTCCTCGGCTCTGAGAAGGACCGGCTGGCACTGGTTGAGAACCGAGACCTGCTGAACATCCCCAAAATCGGCCGGGCGTCAACACCGCTGGACCTGATGACCTACGAGCCGGAGGATGGTCAGCCCAGTATTTTTATCCTTCACGAAGATAAGCGGCAGACCATACTCACCGTTTTCAACTGGACGAACTCAGTGCGCTCGCACACGCTGCAACTAGCGGATTTCGGCCTGCCGGCCGGCCACAAATTTGCAGCGACGGATGTGCTGAACCAGAACGAGTCGGTCGCACTTGACGATGGCGCACTGCGACTGGAAAATCCGCCCCAGTCGGTGAGAGTAATCAAACTGATCGACACAAGCTTTGCTGTCGCCGCCCCGACCGTAACCGCACAAGTGCCCGCAGCGGCAAAGGCCGGTGAGACGATCTCTCTGTCAGCGACAGCCGAAGCTGACAGTGTGCCCGCAATTGGTTATCACTGGGATTTCGGCGACGGCACGAACGCGGATAGTCCCAAGGCGTCTCACGCCTACACCAGGGCGGGGGAATTCACGATCCACCTTACCGTGGACGGAGTGGACGGGATACCTGCCCAGCAGAATTTCTCCGTCAAGGTAAGCGGTATTCTAAAAGCGCACTCAAACCTTAGCGACAATCGACGCTTCGTAGAGCCAAATGACCGGTGAGCGTCGCCGTGTGCGATGCGTCTTCTTATTATTCCGTAGCTGCGCTGGACAATTGAACCGATCACACCCATCTCTTCATCAAGCTGGCGCCATTCATAACACGATCGACGGGGGCGGCCAAGACGCCCCCGCCTATCCGTCAAAGTGCGATCAGTTGGAGCCGGGGCCTTGTCCGCCCTCATGGTGTCCCCACTGATGCTGGCTCTGCATCGTGTCGAACTTTTTCTGCTGGTCGGGATCTAGGACCGCGCGGACCTGATCATTCGTGGCCTTGCGGATCTCCATCATCTTCGAGCGGCGGTCATCTTGGGAAAGCGACGAATCCGAGCGCAGGCTCTCCATCTGCGACTGTTCCCCCTTGAACATATCCATCACTTTGGACTGTTGGTCGGACGTCAAATTCAGATGCTTGGTCAGCATCTCGGTTCGTTTCGCCGGATCCATATGGTGGGGACCGCGATGCTCAGCCGGTGCGGCCTGCTGATCGGTATTATCGTTCTGCGCAACCGCCGACATCGTCAACATCGAGACGCCAGCCAGCGCCAACGCTAGCAAAGTGTGTTTTCGCATAAAACCTCCTGGTTGTGGACCTTTGTGGGACACCTGTATAAACCAAATTATGCGCCGGGAGTTCCGCGAAATCAGCTCCCTTTGCAAATCTTTACCTGAGCGTGACGCCCGGCCATCATCACCTTCGCAACGGACAATACTTTACGTTGCTTTCGGATGAGCCGGACTATCATCGTTCGGAGGCTCTCGTCTTGCGCGAGGCCGAATGATGAATGAGCGCGCTGAGCTTGCGCCAACTCGCGTTGGGTCTGTGTTCAGTCATCCTTATTAGTGTGCTTGCCAAGGCGCAGTCGGCTCAGACTTCCGCGCAGACTACGACCACCCAACCTTTGTCGACTCAATCTCTGCCTTCTGAACCGACGACGACGGGCACGATTCACGGCCTCGTGAAGTCGGGCAACATGCCAATTCCCGGGGCGGAAGTTTTTCTGGCAGCAGAATCTTCAGGGCAAAAAATCACCACCTGGACCGACACGGATGGTAGCTATTCAGCGTCAGCGCCTTACGGTATGTACGTCGTGGAAGTTCAGATGGTCGCATTCGCAAAAAGTACCCAGCATGTGACGGTGGATGCTGCGCAGCAAAATCCTCAGGTAAATTTTGAAATGACGTTGCAGTCGCGCGTGCAACAGGCCGCGCCCCAGCCGCGACGGCAAGCGGTTCAGGCGGGGCAACGCGGATTTCAGACGCTTTCGGCGATGCAAAATGCGACGAATCAGGATAACGGTCCGAATTCGCTGAGCGACGTTGTGCCTTCGGGCATGCCGGTTCCGGGGATCGATCCGAACGGCGCGACCGAGTCGATTGCAGTGTCGGGCAATACGTCGAATCCATTTAATTCGATGAGTGGCGATGAACTCCAACAACGAATTAACGACGCCCGCGCTCAGGGCGGCGGATTCGGCGGACCTGGTGGTGGTGGTTTTGGCGGTGGAGGATTCGGCGGCGGCGGTGGAGGATTTGGTGGAGGAGGTCGCGGGGGCGCGATGATGATCAGCGGGCGCCGCGGGTTTGATGTGAATCATCCGCACGGCTCGATTTACTACGGCATCGGAGATTCAGCGCTAAACGCAGCTCCTTACGAACTTACCGGCGAGCCGCCAACCCAGCCGGAATACGAACAGAACAGTTTCGGCGGTTCGATCGGCGGCCCGCTGAATATTCCGCACATTTATCACGGCGGGGCAAAGACATTTTTCTTTGCCAATTACAACGGCAAGCGCGGGAACAATCCCTTCGATCAGTTTTCCACCGTGCCGACTTTGGCGGAGCGGCAGGGAAATTTCTCCGGCGTCGATTACTCGTCTGGGCCTGACGCTGGAAAGCAGGTGCAGATTTACAACCCGGCGACGAACTCACCGTTTCCCGGAAACGTCATCCCAGGCTTCGCATCGCAAACATGCCCATGGTCCGGGCCGGTCACCAGTGCCGCCGCGGGATTGCTGAAATACATTCCCTGTCCGAACCTTCCGGGAACGTTTCAGAATTTTCATTTCGTCACTTCCACCACCAGCGACAGCGACGATTTGAATGTGCGCGTCAATCACACGATCGGTGCCGCGCCTACCGGCAGACGCCGCGGCCGCGGCGCGCCGCGCAACAATCTGACCTTCGGATTTCACTATCATGCTTCCAGCGCGAACGTTACCAATCCTTTTCCCAGCGTGGGGGGCAATACGTCGGTGCGCAGTTTTGACGTGCCCATTGGCTACGTGAAAAGCATTGGTAAGCTCACCAACAGTCTCCGCTTCGACTTCAACCGCAGCCGCACGCAAAGTCAGAATCTTTACGCTTTCGTCAACGACATCGACAGCGGACTCGGTATCACCGGCGTTTCGACCGATCCATTTAACTGGGGGTTGCCCAATCTTTCGTTCAGCGACATTGCGAGCCTGCAGGATACCAATCCGCAGCTTCTGCGCAATCAGACCTATACATATTCCGATTATGTGGTCTGGACGCACGGCAAGCACAGTTGGCGGTGGGGCGGAGATTTCCGCCGCATCCAGCTCAACACTGAAAGCAGCGCGAATGCGCGCGGAACCTTCACTTTTACCGGGTACAACACTTCCGAGCTGGCGCCGACCGCGCCCGGCCTGCCCGCTACGCAGGCGCCCGGAACCGGTTATGACTTCGCCGATTTTCTGCTCGGCCTGCCGCAGTCGACTTCGGTGCAGTTTGGCCAGGATAACTATCATTTCCACGGCAACTACTGGGATTTGTATGTGCAGGACGAATGGAAAGTGCGCGGCAATCTCACCTTGAATCTTGGCGTCCGCTACGAGTATGTTTCGCCTCTTTCCGAAGAGAACAATCTCATCGCCAATCTGGACCTCTCGCCGGGAGTCCTAAATCCTGCTTCCGGTACGCCCGCGGTTGCTGTAGTTGTTCCCGGGCAACGCGGCCCTTATAGCGGAGGTTTGCCCGACAGCCTCGTTCGTCCCGATCGCAAGGGCTTCGCGCCTCGCATCGGATTTGCATGGAAGCCGCTCTCCAAAACCGTGGTTCGCGGCGGATACGGCATCAATTACAACACCGGCGCATATCAGACGATCGCGCAACAGTTGGCGTTTCAACCACCTTTCTCCACGGCGGAAACCAACATTCAGTCCGCAGCGGTTACCCCAAGCTCGGGAGGAGTTGTTCCCACCGCAGGCCAATTCACATTGACAAACGGTTTTCCCGCACCCGCTCCGGGAGCCGTTACCAACAGTTACGCGGTAAATCCGAACTACCGGTTCGGCTACGTGCAGATTCGCAATCTCGATATTCAACAGCAGATTCGTCCAACCCTGTTGCTCAACCTTGATTACACGGGAACAAAAGGGACGAACCTCGATATTCTCGAAGCACCCAACCGGACGATCTCCGCGATACAGGGAATTCAGCTTCGCATCGCGAACGTGCAGGCCTTTACTTTCGAAAATTCTCTGGGAGATTCCGCAGCGAATGCGGGATCGGTGCGTTTGCGCAAACGGCTGGCGCACGGATTTTCTGTTGGCGGCCTGTACACGTTTTCGAAATCGATTGACGATGCCTCGTCGATCGGCGCCGGGGCGACCACAAGATCCTCCAGCCCCGGTTTGGGTGCCGGAGGAACAGGTGCGGCTGGCGCGGGCACATCTGCGTCGGCGGGCAGCGGAGCCAACAGCGTAGCGCAGAACCCATTCGATCTTGCCGGCGAACGCGGGCTCTCAAGCTTCAATCAAACGCACAGATTCACGGCGGATTATTTGCTGGAGTTGCCTTTCGGGCACGACAAGCGCTGGCTCACCGGCAACACTCCGGCACGCGCGATCTTTGGGGACTGGCAATGGAGCGGGGATTGGACCATCGCATCAGGTCTCCCGTTCACCCCGCACTTCGTGGACACCGCGAGCGAAATTAACGGAGGAACAAACAGCACGCTGCGTCCAGACCTGGTTCCGGGGCAGTCGATTCAACTATCGCATCGGTCGATTGGCGAGTGGTTCAACACTGCGGCATTTGTCGCTCCCCCTACTGGGCAGTACGGTAACGCGCGGCGCAACAGCATCATCGGCCCGGGCAGCAAAGTGTTCGACATGGCTTTGACCAAAGTGGTGCCACTGAACGAAGGGCGTACGCTCGAGTTTCGCGCACAGGCGACTAATGTTTTCAACATACCGAGTTATTCGTCGATCGATACGAATCTGAACTCGATCACTTTCGGCCGGGTCACGGCGGTTGGAGCGATGCGGCAGTTGACGATGACCGCCAGATTCCGCTTTTGACCGGAGCATTTGAGACCGAAGAGATGAACTGGAGATTGAACAGAGCAGCGCATAAGGCCATGGCGGCAGTTCTTGCGGTCGCATTGTGTTCGCCACTGCCTGCGCAACAGGAAAACGAATTCACCTTGCGCGTACAAAGCGAATTGGTGCTGGTAAACGTAACGGTTCGGGACAAGGGCGGGAATCTTGTCACCGGGCTTAAGCCGGCAAATTTTACGGTTCTGGAGGACAACAAGCCGCAGAAGGTCGTTTCGTTTGATTTGGAAAACGTAGACGCAGTGGCAATGCAGAATGTGGCTCAGGCAAAGCCGATCGCCGGCGGGGAGTCACAGCCGTCCGCGCCTCCCACACCAACTGCCGCCAAGATCGCGGATCAATTCAAGGATCGGCGTCTGATCGTTCTGTTTTTCGATCTCTCGGCGATGGAGCCCGACGAAATCGACCGCGCCATCACCTCCGCGGAACACTATGTCGATACACAGATGGCGCCGGCCGACATGGTCTCGATTGTGTCGTTGGGAAGTTCGTTGCTGGTCAATCAGGATTTCACTGCCGATCGCGATTTGCTCAAGAAACAACTTCAGGCCTTCGGTGAAGGCGGCGGGCAGGGCTATGAGGAAGGCACAACCGGCACGATTGAAGGCACGCCGGATACCGGCCAGCCTTTTACCGCGGACGATACCGAATACAACATTTTTAATACCGACCGGCGACTGGAAGCGCTGCGTTCCGTTGCAGAGAAGCTGAATCATCTACAGCAGAAAAAATCGTTAATCTATTTTTCTAGCGGCATGGATCGAACCGGCATTGAAAACCAGTCTGAGCTGCGAGCCGCGACGAATGCCGCCGTGCGCTCGAACATGGCAATTTACACCATGGACATGCGAGGTCTGCAGGCGCTGGTCGCCGGTGGAGAGGCGCAGAACGCCAGCATGCGCGGAACCTCGGCATACTCGGGCCAGTCAATGATCAGCGCACTGAATTCAAATTTCACCACGCAAGAAACCATGGTGACGCTGGCAAGCGATACAGGCGGCCGCGCCTTCCTCGATTCAAACGACTTCAGCCAGATTTTCAAAGGCGTGCAGCAGGATACTGCGACCTACTACCTGCTCGGATATCGCAGCACCAACCCGGCTCGCGACGGCCGCTACCGCCGCATCACGGTCAAGGTGAACCTGCCCGGCGTTCACGTCGACTATCGCAAAGGCTACTACGCCCCCTCCGATTATCAGCATTCAACAAAAGAAGATAAAGAGCTTCAACTGCAGCAGGAGCTTGCCTCCGAGTTACCCACGACGGACTTACCGCTGTATCTGGGCCTCGCGTACTTTCGTCTCGAGCCCAACAAATTCTATATTCCGATTTCATTAGTCGTGCCGGGTTCGGAGATACCTTTCGTCCGCAGCAGCGATCGCGACAAGGCAACGCTGGACGTCATCGGCATGGTTCTCGACAACGAAGGCCATCCCGTGACCCGGATTCGCGATACGGTCAAACTCGCGGTCGATACGACATCGGAAGTGCGCAAGAAAAATGTCCAGTACGACACAGGGGTTAGCTTGCCGCCGGGAAAATACCACCTGAAATTTGTAGTGCGGGAAAATCAGACCGGGCGCATGGGTTCATTCGAAACCGATCTCGCCGTGCCAGACCTGAAGTCGCAGTCGCTGAAAATGAGTTCCATTGTGCTTGCCAGCCAGTTGCAGGCCGCGAAAAAGGGCTCGGCGCCCAACCCTCTCATTCGCGATGGACAGGAAATCATCCCGAACGTGACGCACGTTTTCTCCGCCGCCCAGCGCCTGCATCTTTATTATGAGGTTTACGATCCGGGCCGGGCGAAGCCGGCGCAGTCGCCGCCGGCAGGGCGCGCCGCGGGCGGCATCGATCTCGTTACGACCGTGGCATTTTTTCGCGGCAAGGCGAAAGTATTCGAGAGTTCCCCGGTCGAATTGACGGAATTGAACTCGCGCGACCGGCACGCCGGAGTTTTTCAGTTGGACCTCCCGCTCGCGTCGCTGAAGCCCGGATTTTACACTTGCCAGGTAAATGTCATTGACGACGCGACCGGCGTTTTTCTTTTCCCCCGGCTCGCAATGCTCGTGCGCGCAAATCCCCCCGCTAGTGCCCGCTGACAATTGTTGAAGGCCCATTGGCGCTTGCTTTCTGAGCTGACACGATCGTCCGCTGACTTCTTCGTTGAGCGCACTCGCGCCGAACCGCGGCTGGGGCTTGCTAGCCGGTAGTGTTATTTTCCCGCGGATGCTTGTTGATGGGCTTCACGACTCGGTACAGCAGCTTCGCCTAACGTGAAGTAAAACGTCGCTCCCTCGCGCCAACCCCGGCAAAACGTCCAATCCCGCCGATCCATTCCCTGGACTGCCTGCCTGCTTACGAAATTGCTTGGATAATCCCGTGAAATGGGTTATTTTGGCCGACACTGGAATTTGGAATCGGGGCGGGAAACCTAACCTCGAAGACGGGGCACGACTCAGTTTCGCGGATGACCCATACCCCCTGCTCTCCGCGCCGCGTTTTTTGTTGTGCCCGCTGTTGCCGGTTCTGGGAGGAATCCAGCCATGAAATTCCTTCTTCGTGTCTCTTTTCTTGCCGTCGCATTCGCGGTTTGTTGCTTTGCTGCGAACGCCGAGCCTGCTGAGTCACCTGTTTCCAACCCATCCTCAGCGGTCGCAAGTTTGCCTCCACAGAATCAGCCTGTCGCTGGTTCATCGGAATTCATCATCCCGGGTCCCTTACGCTCCTTTTTGCGAATGGCCGGAATCAGTCAAAAGATTGCGCCGGAAGAAGTGCTGCCCTTGCTCACCCGGAACGTGTTCCTGCAGGGCTATCAGGGCTCTAAGAAACAGACTGAATTTCTCATCTTGCTGAGTCGCTATGTGGTGCAGGCCAGAGAGCTCTCAAACCTGGCTGGCAGCGATAGCATAATCCGCGTTTCGAATTGCAATGACGCCAGACCGCTTCTGCTTATCCTCGGTTATCGGACCAGGCCTGACTGCGGAGCGGCTGACACATCCTTGCAGACGGCAGATGCCGAAAGGGCATTTTTGACCATCGATTCCGGCTTTCCGCTGCCCGAACTGGAGCAGACTCTGCAAGGCGGTAAACCTTTTGAGTATCCCTATGCTGGTTCTTCTGTGCCGGTCCTGTTTGCCGCAGGCGAGTGGACCATGGCCAGCAAGAAAAATAACAATGAAGCCAGCAAAGATTTAGTCGACACAATTCTAAGCGACCCGGCAGTAGCCCGGCTCTATTGGGCTCTTTCCAAGCTGGATCCGGAAACCAATGCGTTCTTGCAGCGATCGCTCGGCATCAGGAAGCTGCTGCCTTATGCCGGCGTCCTCGATTTTTATGGCAGCCATCTCTGCATTCGAGCCGACCGGGTCGTAGTTCCGGGAGGACCGGGCGCGGAATCTGCCTGGAAAGATTTGGTGGGAGCCAGTCCAGGATCTCCCGCGGCGTTCATTCAAAAATTGCTTGCCAGAGACAAGGGTTGGCTGATCGCTTACTTTGATGTGCTTTCTCGCGTGAATGGAAGTCAGCAAGCCTACTTCACCGAATCGCACCGCCTGCGACTTTTTTACGATGGCCTGCGGAGTCCAGATCGTGCTCCGAGTGCCACCTCGGGCATATTCAGGCCCGACCCTGGACTCCTGCTCTTGGTCACACGGCTTCAATGGGAAGCCAACGGTGAACCGATGGTGCCAGGAAATCTTGAGGTATGGAAAGAAATTCTTCGCCAAAAAAATGTTGCTCATGAGCTGGGCAAACGCGTCAACGGTATAGCCACTCCCGATCAACTCGTCCAGGCAATGTTCGCGCTTTCCCGCGGGAACAGCGATAAAGGCCCTTTACAGAAATATTTGTCGATGACAGAACTCGAAAGCGAGCGACCTCTCGAACACCGGCTCGCTCCTGCGACGGTGCGCCTCCTGGCTCACAAGTTCGACGAGTTTAGCGATCAGTATCGGATTTTTTCTGAATTTCAGGATTTGAATGATGCCTCCATCGTGCAATTCCTGGAAACCGCGGAAACGCTGACCAGCTCTCCAAATCCGATACGGGGAAATGCGCTCGGCATCTTTCAGGCGAATGTCGGAATCTGGGAGATTCTGGCTCGCCAGGGACAAATCCCAGGCCCGCAACTGAACGATTCGTGGCAACAGACGATCAAGCCATTTGCCAGAATCCGATCCGCTGCCCAGTTATATGACGCGGGACGAGCATCTCTTGGCGAACTGATGCGGTTTAGTACCGGCGACGCAAGAGTCTCTCAGGATGAAATCATCGAACTGCTCGCCGGACCTCAGCAGACCACGGCAGAAGGAAAGAAGACCCACCGGGAGATCGCCACCGGAATCCGTTCTGTATTAGACGGCCAACGGCTGGTCTCTCTTGACACGCTGGTCGTCGTGGGCAACGCGCTAAGCGAAAAGAGTCAAGGGAAATCCGTGAATGAATTCGCAATCCATCGCGCCGGTGAATTGCGCGAATTCGAGATGCCGCGGCCGATCTTCACCAATAGCGAGAGAACCGAATGGGCTGCAGGAGTCTACATCGACACCCATCACACCGAATCCCAGATGCGGACGGACGTGCAAAGGGTGCTCAAGTCTTCCACGGCTTCACGGGCGCAGCTCGAAGAGGCCCGCGGGCAACTCGCTTCTTTCTTGCGGGATACTCTGGTCGGCTTGAACTACGCCTACTACGAACCGCCGGGCGCTCAGGCTCTGCTCAACAACCCGCTTCTCGTCCGCTCGCACGATTTTGCCGCGGAAACTGTGAGTGGCATCACGACCGTCTGGCAGGCTCCAGAACTCCTCGGACAAGGTTCACCTGCCGGCGGTGGCGCTCATTTCGTTGGATCTCTCGCCGATCTGCCATACGTTCTTGCCGAACTCGAACAGGATTTTATTTCGCCGGAAAATGTTCAGGCTCTCATCTGGAGGGAATTGACGCCCGGCCTGATGACCAGCGCAATCTTGCCGCGCTGGTGGAACGTCAGCCAGAGCGAGCTGCACGCGGTCACGCTATATCAGCGAAGCGGGGAGGAACTCCTCACCGCTTCCGCGAAAGACGAAGAACTTCGCAGCAAGATAATGACAATCCTGTCCAATCGAATGAATCCGCGGCGATCTGAGCGGATCGCGCAGGAACTCCGCTCCGGCAACGTATCGGAAGCTCTCACTCGAATGACGCCCGCGGATACTTTCTACCTGACGGCGGAATTTCAGCGCTTGTACCCGGAAGAAGCCCGTTCCTGGGGACCTGCCACGCAAGAACTGCAGGATCTTTCCCGCCAGCATCCCGACGAAGTCAACTGGAAGCGCTTGTCGCACGACTTTGGCGTGCCCCATCCGAACCTGGCTGAAAGCTATCGCTGCGAACTTCTGAATGTAGGTCCTTTCCCGGCGTTCGAGGGATACGCCAGCCGTCTTCTGGCGGAGTCCTGGGATTCGCCCAATCTGTACTGGGCTCGCCTGGCCGACGAAACCGGGCAATCGGCTGTGACGCTGAACTATCTGGTGCCGCGGCTAACGCGACACATGGTGGAAAAGATCTTTGCCACAGACTTCGAAGACTGGCCCGCGCTCGTGCGCGCCATGCACGAAACGGGCGACGACTTTCAGAAAGGCAGGCTGGCTCCGCTCACGAGCGCGAACGCCTCAGGTTCGGGAGACATCTCTCATTGATTGCTGACGGCGATGCAGCGACCCAAGTAAAAGGATCGCAGAGCGGGAGCTTGAGGTTATGGGAATGAAATTTCTTCTACATCTTTCCTTGTTTCTAGTTCTGTTTCTGGGCCTATTCGCCGGTTGCGGAGCTGAAGTCGAAGCTCAGGAGAGCCCCGATCTTCATGTGGTCGTCAACCTCGTACAGCTGAATGTCGCAGTCACCGACAAGAATGGAAAATACATCACGGGCCTGCACCCGGCAGATTTTGCCGTCGTGGAAGATGGCATTACGGAAAAGGTCGCCACCTTTGCAGAAGGCAATGGGCCTGCCGTCAGGGTAGTTGAGCCTGCAGAAGCCGAAGGGCCTTCGACTCCACCCGCCGGCTCCCCCAACGGTGCTTCTGTCGGATCCTCGCTTCAGACTCTCCAATCGATCATAGCCGGCGCCAATGTGTTCATTTTGTTTGATACCAGCAACTACATGTACCGCGGATTCGTCTTCGCACAAGATGCAATCACCGAGTTTGTTCGTTCGCTGGGAACCGCAGACAAGATCGCTTTCTATTCCTACAGCCGTGATCTCTCCAGAGCGGCTCCTCTTACCGCCGAAAGGACGCAAGTTTTGCGCGCCGTGCGCTCAACGGTGGCGGGAGACGAAGCCGCGCTCTACAACACTCTGTTGCTCACTCTGAAAGATGCCGCCCAATGCCAGGGCAGAAAAGTCGTAGTGGTCTTTTCCAACGGCCCGGACAACTCCAGCGTAGTACCGCCCGAGGATGTCGCCGAATTCGCGCAGTCGGCCGGGGTTTCCATTTACATGATCAGCACTCAGGACGCAAAATTGGAGCCGGTGTCCACCGCGGTGTTTGATCGCATGACTGCGGCCACGGGCGGCAAGGCCTACTTCGCCAAGAACTGGAGAGATGAAAAGCGCGCTTTTTCCTCCATCCGGGACGATCTCGCTCATCTCTATTCGCTAAGCTACTATCCCAAGTCCAATCCTAACTCTGGTTGGCGTGCGATCACGGTAAAACTCATCGGCGAGCACCTGAAGAAATACAAGATTCGCACGCGCAATGGTTATCGTCCTCGACCTTCCCGCTTTTCGGGCGATAACACAACCGCCGATGCATCTCAGGGCGGCTCGCAGGCACTGCCAAGGTCGTATCACACTACGCCGCAGTTTCGCCGCCAGCGCTAGCTGGTAACAGCCCTTGTGGCGATCAATCCGATCAACCGCGAACTCTTACCACCCTTCTCCTGTTCCCGCCTGGCATCCTGGGAGAGCTATGAAATGCAGAGCATGAAAATGCCGCTCTTCTACCGAGTGAGCACGCCTTCTTCCCCTCGAAGCGGATTTGTGTGACACTTGGACGCCAGAATGCGAATCGAAAACGAGGGAAAATGAGCACCACCAAACTCGCTCTGCTTGTTGCCTCTGTCATCTTGTTGTCTGCCGCATCTTTCTCCCAGGAATTGAATTCAAACTTCGCTCGCGATCCTGGCCAGCCCATCGATCAGCAGTACACCGACCAGATTCACAAATACACCACCGATCCCTCGTTCAGCTCTCCCCTGGTCGACTACCTTCCGGCTTCAAAAACGGTGCCCACTCCGGCCAAGATACTTGGCGACGTGTCGGGAGCTCCCGACATGCTGCCGTACGCAGAAGATGTTTACAAGTATTTCCGTCTGCTCGAAGCCAGCACTCCGCGAGTGAAGGTTTTCACCATTGGCCACACCGAGGAAGGACGGGAGATGATCGCAGTCGCTGTCGCCGACGCGAAACTCCTCGCCGCGGCGAAAGAAAATGACGCGCGACTCGCCCAGCTTGCCGATCCCCGCACCCTCGGCCTCGACGACGCCAAAGCTCGCCCGATCGTCGACCAATCCTGGCCCGTCTATTACATTACCGGCACCATCCACTCACCTGAAACCGGAGCTCCCACGGCCCTGATGGAACTTGCCTATCGTCTGGCTGTCGACGATGCGCCCTATATCAAGTACATCCGCTCCCACATGATCGTGCTGATTACGCCCGTGGTCGAAGTCGACGGCCGTGACCGCATGGTCGACCTCTACAAATGGCACAAATCTCATCCCGGCCAGGTTTGGCCATATCTTCTTTACTGGGGCCACTACGTCGCGCACGACAACAATCGCGACGCCATGGCCATGACTCTCGACCTGACGCGCAATGTTCTCGACACTTATCTGGGCTGGCATGCGCAGGTGTTGCACGACTTGCACGAGTCGGTTCCTTTTCTTTACGACAACACGGTAGGCGATGGACCCTACAACGCATGGGTCGATCCGACTCTCGCCGACGAGTGGGCGGAACTGGGCTGGAACAACGTTGCCCAGATGCAGGCCTTCGGCATGCCCGGAGTTTTCACTCACGGCGACTTCGATACCTGGAGTCCGGGATACCTGATGTTTTTGGCCAGCATGCACAACGGCATCAGCCGCCTGTATGAGACCTTCGGCAATGACGGAGCCGATACCGAAAAGCGCATCCTCAAACCGGAAGATTACTCGCGCACCTGGTACCGCCAGAATCCGCCGCTTCCCGTGGTGAACTGGTCACAGCGCGATAACAATAACTACGAAGAGACCGCGCTGCTTTCTACCATTTCCTACTTCTCGCACAACACGCACCACTTCCTCGAGAACTTCTACGACAAGAGCAAACGCGCGATCGAAAAGCCTTCGCTCGAAGGACCGGCCGCCTACGTAATCCCCGCGGACCCGGCCGATGCCAACCGCCAGGTAGAGTTGCTCAAAGCGTTGAAGCGCCAGCACGTCGAGATCGAACAACTATCTGAACCCGCCACCTCCAGCGTTCCCGCGGAAAAGCGCGGAGACAAGCCGAAGGAAGAAACGTTCCCTGCCGGCAGCATCGTCATCCGCATGGACCAGCCCTATTCCCGCGCCGCCGACGCCTTGCTTGATCGGCAGTTCTGGGCTGCGGCCGACCCGCAGAAACATCCCTTCGACGATACCGGATGGTCTTTTTCTGATCTCTTCAATCTGAAGGTTGTCCGAGTCGTCGATCCCGCGATTCTCAAGTCGAAGATGACACCACTCGAAGATCCGGCCACGCTATCCGGCAAAGTTTCCGGCTCCGGCTCGGTGATCGCCGTGCCCAACACCGGCCAGATCTCGCTCCTGTCGCTCGTCTACAAACTCAAAGGCGCAAACATCCAGGTCGCAGAAAAATCCTTCGCTGCAGAAGGCAAACATTTCTCCGCCGGCTCTCTGCTCATCACCAACATCGCCGACGACGCTGCGGCCAAGTCTCTGCGCGACTTGTCGCTTGATGCATCGCGGCTCACCGCAGCTCCATCCGTGCCCGTGCATTCCGCCGCCGCTCCGCGCATCGCGTTCATGCACACCTGGCTTGGCACTCAAACGGAAGGCTGGTGGCGCTATGCCTTCGATAGCGCCGGCGTGCCCTTCGATTACATCAGCACGCAAACCGTCGCCAAAGAGCCGGACCTCCGGGCAAAGTACGATGTCATCGTCTTCGCCCCGGTAGGCGGCGCTTCGACGCTCGAAATTCTGAACGGCATTCCCGGCTGGAATAACCCGATGCCGTGGCAGAAATCCGAGTTGACTCCGAACCTCGGCGTCATCGATAGCACCTCCGACATTCGCCCGGGTCTGGGTTACGAGGGGCTTGATCATCTGAAAAAGTTTGTTGAGCAAGGCGGCCTTTTGATCACCTGTGAGGACACGGCCGACTTCGCAATCGATACGGGCCTCGCGCCCGGCGTCAGCGTCGCTCCGCATGGCGACGCGCGCGTCGTCGGAACGGTTCTCAATACGGTTTTCGTCAACCGCGAAAATCCCGTCGCGTTCGGTTACGGAGCCGGCGTCCCTGTCATCAGCGCCAATGGCATGGCCTTCGATGTCAGCAGCATACTCGGTCGCACCGGACGGCGCGCTCTGATGGACCCCTTGTCCGACCCTCTCGATCCCTACTCGAAGCGAGCTACCGGGCGCGGCAGTGTCCAGGACAGCGACGAGCCGCAGGGAAGAAAGATCGCCGAGCCCGAGCCGCTAGTGAAACAGCAGCCATGGGAGCCCAAGCCGCTAGATGAGGAAGACACCCGGAATAATCCGCTGGTGATTCCGGTTCAAGATCGTCCGGATGTCATCTTGCGATTCTCCGACGCCAAGACCCTTTTGCTCGATGGTCTGCTCGACAAGGCTTCTTCGATTGCCGAGCACGCAATAGTAGTCGATGCGCACTTGGGCCAGGGAAACGTCCTGCTGTTCGGCAACAATCCGGTTTATCGCGGCGAGACGATTGGAACTTACGCTCTGGTGTTCAACGCCATTCTCAACTATCAGCATCTGGCCCACGAGCCCGCAGCCTCAGATAAACAGGCGAGTCAGACAGACCCGCAGTCGGGAACACAAGTCTTCGGAAGTTCCGTCTCGCAGCACGAGGCAGAACGATAGAAAGCAAATATTGCTTGTTCATCATCGCTATACCATCACGACGTAGTGGACGGGAACAAAGTACCTGCATCCAGCCGTGGCATTCGGATCAGTGCTCCAGATGAAGCTAACCGTGTCACATAGAACCACTCCACCGATGTCATCCCGAACAGCGGCGCAAGCCGCTGTGAGGGACCGTACGACCGCAAACATCACCAACGCAGTAGACAGGAACAAAGTACCTGCATCCATCCGTGGCATTCGGATCAGTGCTCCAGATGAAGCTCACCGTGTCAAATAGAACCAATCCACCGATGTCATCCCGTACGACCGCAAACATCACCGAAGCACTAGACAGGAACAAAGTACCTGCATCCATCCGCGGCATTCGGATCAGTGCTCCAGATGAAGCTCGCCCAGTTTCCACCCCGCGGAAGCTCACCGTGCCAAATAGAACCACTCCACCGATGTCATCCCGAATAGCGGCGCAAGCCGCTATGAGGGACCCTACGACCGCAAACATCACGACGCAGTAGACGGGAACAAACTAGCTGCACCCATCCGTGGCATTCGGATCAGCGCTCCAGATGCAGGGTCGCCGAGTTTCCACTCAGCGTCGATCCCGGACTCGGCGAGGTGATCGCCTATCCGCCCGAGCCCGCGCTGGCAGCGGAAACTCACCGTGTCACATAGAACCACTCCACCGATGTCATCCCGAGTAGCGGCGCAAGCCGCTATGAGGGACCGTACGACCGCAAACATCACGACGCAGTAGACAGGAACAAACTAGCTGCACCCAGCACCCAGTTCCAGCAGGCTGAACTCAGCACGCCAAGTCCCGAGTAAGCCCTCAACGCCGCGACCCTACGCAGCCGCATGCTGCACTCGGGTTCGGCTCTGCCAGTTCAACAAGACAAACAGCGACCACACTTCCGACCATGACTGCAACCGGTCGCCGCTCTCCAGTCCACTGAGCACCTGCTCTCCATATCCCGGATCCACCGCCACCGGCTCATACAAACTCTTTTCCCGCAGAGTTGCGCTGATCGTCTCTTTCAACTCGCGTCCCAACCACTTCTGCCACGGAAAAGTGAAGCCCATCTTTCGCCGCTGCGGAACATCTCCGGCAAGGTCGCGCAGAATCTTCCAGGTAATCCGTTTCCCACGCCCATTTTGAAAGTGATGTTCCCGCGCAATCTCCAGCGCGGTTTCCACCAGCCGCGTATCCAGAAACGGCACCCGCAGCTCCACCGAATTCGCCATGCTGAAAACGTCGGAGTCGCGCAGCAACTGGTAGCGCATGTAGAACGCGAGCTCGAGCGCGGCAATCTTCTGAAAGTCACTCGCCATCCCGTCAACGCTTTCCTGCAACTCCGCGCAACGCTTCTTACGGTCGGCCTGCCGCCAGCGCACGCTGCGCTGCAACAGATATGCGTCGGCCAGATTCTCCAGCCGGCCCGCATCCGCAACCTTCTTCCACGGAATCGCATTCTTCGCGCTCAGCGTCTTGCCGACCTGCGAAAGCACCTTCGCCGCCGGCCGTAAACCCGGCCCATATTTCCAAAGCCGCGGAACCTTGCTGAATGTCGTGTAACCGCCAAACAATTCGTCACCGCCCACACCGCTGAGAAGCACCTTCAACCCCCGCCCTGCGCCGACCCGCGAAATCACGAACGTGTTGATCCCGTCCAGCGTCGGCTGGTCCATCGCACCCAGCGCCGCCGGCAGCAACTCGCGCAGTTGTTCTCCGCTTAGCGTTACCACTTCGTGATGATGCGGCAGCCCTTTCGCGATCGCCTGCGCATGCGGCAGTTCCGAAAATTCCTGCTCCGCAAACGCCACCGTCAAGAACGTAATCGGACTCTTCGCTTTCCTCGACGCCATCAGCGCAAGCAGGCTCGAATCCACTCCGCCGGAAAGAAATACTCCCACCGGCACGTCACTTACCAGCTGCGCTTCAACCGCAGCCTCCAGTCGCACGCGCACCCGTGCCACCGCGTCGTCGAAAGTTTCCTGACTCGCCCCGCGGCCCGCGCCATCCTTCGTCACGCGATTCAGCGACCAGTACTCCGACTCTGCAACCTCGCCATCGGCCGCTACGCGCAGCAAATGCCCCGGCGGCAACTCCCGTATCTCGCGATAAATCGTCTTCGGCCCGCTCACCGCGCCATACGCCAGAAACGAATCCACCGCTTCCAGATCCACGTGCAACGCGCCCAGCCCAGCCAGCTCAAGAATCTTCACTTCCGAGGCAAACGCCAGCTTTCGCCCGGAGCGCCAGTAATACAGCGGCTTGATCCCCATCCGGTCGCGCGCCAGCAGCAGCTCCCGCCGCCGCTCATCCCAAAAGGCAAATGCGAACATGCCGTCGATTTTTTCCAGCGCCGCCGCGCTCCACGTCACCAGCGCCCGCAGCAGCACCTCGGTGTCGCCGGTACTTTTAAACTTTTCCCCAAGGCCTTCCAACTCCCGGCGCAGCTCGCGAAAGTTATAAATCTCGCCGTTAAACACCACCCACGCGCCCGACGCCTCATCCCGCATCGGCTCCCGCGACGCCTCGCTCAAGTCGATAATCGACAGCCGTCTGTGCCCCAGCACCAGCCGCCCCTCGCCCGCCTCAATCTCCACGCTCCCACTGCCGTCCGGGCCGCGATGCCGCGCCGCGTCCATCATGGCGCGCACTCCCGCGCGAGCTTCCTCTACGCGCCCATCGGTCAGAATTCCAGCAATCCCGCACATACGGCGCTACGCCGCCTCCGCCTCGCAAAAATTCTGGAGAAGATTCCCTTAGTGAACCTTAGTGTCCTTAGTGGTTGATAGCCCTGCGTCTGTACATTCCCTCAGGCGCTCCGATATGAGGCCAGCAAGTGCGGCACGCCGGAGATTTCGTCATACTCCTCATCCGTCAATTTCAGCGAAGCCGCCGCGACATTTTCCTCCAAATGTTTCAACGACGAAGTCCCCGGTATCGGCAGCATGACCGGCGACCGCCGCAGCAGCCAGGCCAGCGCCACCTGCATCGGCGAAGCCTTTTTCTTCTTTGCGATACGGTCAACAATCTCACCCGCCGCCCTGCCGGCCCCTAGCGGAAACCACGGAATGAACGCGATCTTACTCCGCTCGCAATAATCCACCACGTAATCCCATTCGCGATCAGCAAAGCTGTAGCGGTTCTGCACTGAAACGATCGGCACAATCTTCCGCGCCCGCTCAATATGCTCTTGCGTCACGTTCGACAACCCGATCAGAAAAATCTTGCCCTCTTTCTGCAACCCGGCCAGGGCCTCAACCGACGCTTCCAACGAAACCGTCGGATCCGGCGTGTGCAACTGATAAAGATGAATCCGCTCCAGCCGCAGCCGCTTCAAACTGCCCTCCACGGCTTTCCGCAGATGTTCGGGAGATGAATTGTGCGTCCACAGATCCGGCCCTGGACGATTCCATCCTCCCTTCGTCGCAATCATCAATCCCTTCGCATAGGGAAACAATGCCTCCGCAATCAGTTCTTCACTCACGTTCGGCCCATAAGAATCCGCCGTATCGATGAAGTCCACTCCCAATTCCACCGCCCGGCGCAGCACGGCAATCGCTCCCGCGCGGTCCGCCGGAGGACCCCAAATTCCTCTTCCCGTAAGCCGCATCGCTCCATAGCCCAAACGATGCACGGATATTTTTCCACCCAGTGAAACGTCTCCCGCCAAACTCGCACTTACATTCGCACTCATGATGACCTCCTGCGAAACTCGCAGCTTCTAATGATTAAAATCTCCTGCATTCGCTTCTTTTTCGTAAGCCAAGGATCTTCGCCAGCGTCGTATTCAGGTCTCTTGATAGACTAATGAATGCCCTGCTCCTCCGCAAAAATTCTTAAACCAGGAAACCAGCGCCTCCAGATGCGCCTGGCCCCAAAACCTGCCTCGCTTCTGCGGCTTGGAGCATTGTCCCTCATCTGCGTTTCCCTGTTATTCGGCCAGTCCTCAAAGCCTCAGCCCCAGTCCCAGCAACCCCAACAACCGCCTCAGTCCTCTGCCCAACCAAATCTGCTGCCGCCGCTCCAGCTCGATAGCAACGCCATTCTGCATCATCTCAACGACATTATTAGCTGGTACCGCCATTCCACCACCGAAGTGCAATCCGTAGGCCTGCCAAGCGATGCCATTTATCACGACAATGCACAAAACTTTGGCGCCCAGGCCGTTCGCCTTGCCTTTCAATCCGCCCGCGCCGAAAGCGCCGTAATCGCAACTCAGGAGAAGAAATCCGGAACCCAGTCTTCCCCGGAATCCACGCAACAGCAGAACCTCGCCGCCATCGAAACCAAAACCACCAATCAGATCGACCAGCTGCAATCACAAATTGAAGCCCTGAACGGCCAAATCTCCAAAGCGCCTGCATCCCGCCGCAGCCCGCTCGTCTCCCAGCGCGACGCCCTGCAAGGTCAGCTGAATCTGCAGAAAGCGCTGCTCGATGCACTCCAAAAAATGTCTTCCTTCGTCGAGAACAACGGTGAAATCGCCGGAGGCCTCGAGGGCAGCATCAACAAACTGGCGAAGTCGATTCCTGAAGTTCTGGGCTCCTCCACTTCCAATCAAAAAAACACTTCCACTCCTCCGGCCCCAGCCAAGCCAACCCTCGCCAACTCTGGCGGCTTAATCAGCGAGGCCATCACGTTCTACGACTACATGAGCGCCGCTCATGAGCTCGACAACCTCGAAAAAGAGACCGACAACACCCGCAACATTGCCGATCAACTGCGCACGCCGCTTCGTCAGGCTCTGCGCGCAACCATTCAGGAAAGCCAGACGCTTTCCAACCAGCAGCCCGCCACCAGCGACCCACAGCAGATTCAAACCCAGCGCCAGACATTTCAGGAACTGACGCAACGCTTCAAGCAGCTCGCCGACGTCATGCTCCCGCTCAGTCAGGAAATGATCGTCCTCAATGACGCACACACAAATTTCAGCGAGTGGCGCGACTCCATCACTCGCGAATCCAAATACGTCTTGCGTTCTCTGCTTTTTCGTGTGCTGGGAATCGTCCTCGCGCTGGCCGTGATCTTGTTTCTCTCCGAAATCTGGCGTCGCATCACCTTCCGCTACATCGGCGACCCCCGCCGCCGCCGGCAATTCCTGGTAATGCGCCGGGTTGTAATCGGCTTTCTCATCGTAATCGTTCTCGTTTTAGGATTCGTCAGCGAATTCAGCTCGCTCGCCACATTCGCCGGATTCATCACCGCCGGCATTGCCGTCGGCTTGCAAGCCGTACTTCTCTCCGTCGCCGCGTATTTCTTCATCATCGGCCGCTACGGCATCCGCGTCGGAGACCGCATCAGCGTCGCAGGCATTACCGGCGACGTTGTCGATATCGGCCTGGTCCGCCTCTATCTGATGGAATTAGCCGGCACTGGCCTGGACTTCTATCCCACCGGCCGCATCGTAGTCTTCTCGAACGCTGTTCTGTTCCAAACCGGCGTGCCCCTGTTCAAACAGATTCCCGGCACCGAATACGCATGGCATGAAGTTTCCGTCATGATTTCCCCGAACGGCGATCACAAAGCCACGCAGGAAAAACTCATGGCCGCAGTCAACAATGTTTACGAGCAATACAAAGAAGAGATCGCGCGCCAGCACGCCGCCATCGAGCGCCGTGTCGACATCCAGATCGAAGCCCCAAAACCCGAAGCACGCCTCCAATTCGTTGATACCGGCCTGGAATTGCTGGTTCGCTATCCCGTCGAACTTCGCAAAGCCCCCGACATCGACGAGCAGATGACAAGAAAAGTCCTGCAATTGGTGGAGACAGACGACGCCCTGAAAGCCGCCATCACCGGCACCCCCAAAATTCGCTCAGTAGTAAAAGGATGAAGCCTTCGTGCAAGCCAGGCTCGGATATGCCTTAAGCTAAAACACCGAGATCGAGAAGGAGCAGCAAAGGGGATCTCCACGAAAAACCTTTGTGAACCTTCGTCGTTAAAAACTTTCAGAGCCCCAACGAAGTACGTCTCACGCAACCATGCGTACATCTCCCGCATCCGCGATCAACTGGCTCTTCGATCCACCGAAAACCGGTCCCACCCGCCTGCTCCCGCGTTGGCTCTTCCTCCGAGCCCTGGGAGCAATCTATTTCTCCGCTTTCTTCTCTCTAATCTTCCAGATTCGCGGCCTGATCGGACCGCAAGGCATTCTCCCCGCCAACACCTATCTAGAAGAGGTCGCCCACGCCCTGGGCCACTGGCAGCGCATCTGGTACGCACCCACGCTCCTCTGGTGGTCGAGTTCCAACGGAGCGCTCAACGCTCTCTGCTGGATCGGCCTGATCGCCTCCATCCTTCTCATCCTCAACCTCTGGCCCCGCGCCAACCTCGTCATCTGCTTCATCTGTTTTCTCTCCTTCGTCGCCGCAGCCCAGGATTTCTCCGGCTACCAATCCGACGGCATGTTGCTCGAAGCCGGATTCATCGCACTCTTCTTCGCCCCGCCCAGCCTGCGCCCAAAACTAGGACGATCCCATCCCGCCTCCCGCGCCAGCCTCTTCTTACTGCAATGGGAGTGGTTCCGCATCTACTTCGAATCCGGCGCAGTCAAGCTCCTAAGCGGCGACCCGCAATGGCGCAACTTCACCGCCATGGACGAGTACTACCAGAACGGCCCGCTGCCAACCTGGATCGGCTGGTACATCCAGCATCTCCCGCACTGGTTCCACGCCGGCACCGTCTACGCCACGCTGGCCATGGAACTCGGCATCGTCTGGATGCTTTTTCTTCCCCGCCGCTGGCGCATCGTCTGCTTCTGCCTCGTCACACCCTGGGAAATCGGAGTCATCCTCACCGCCAACTACACATTTCTGAACTACCTCGTGCTTTCGCTAGGCATCCTCCTACTAGACGATCGTTTCATCTCCAGCATCACTCCGAAAAAATGGCGAGCACGATTTACATCCGCAACATCGATGCCGGAGCAGCCTCTTACAGACGTAATGCACACCAACCCTTTGCTCAGCCGGTTCTGGCATCCAGTAAAGCTCTCTCTGGTTTCCGTAATGCTCACCTGGATCTTCTACGCCACCACCGCCGAACTAATCTGGATGTTCACCCAAGCCCCGCTCCCAACCTCGCCTGTCGCCGCTCTGGAGCCGTTCCGCATCGCCAACCGCTACGGCCTTTTCGCGGTCATGACCCGCGGCCGCTACGAAATCGAATTTCAGGGCTCAAACGACGGCCAAACCTGGACGTCCTATTCCTACCGCTATAAACCGCAAGCGTTGAACAAGCCACCCGGCATCTACGCTCCCTATCAACCGCGCTTCGATTGGAATCTCTGGTTCGCCTCGCTCGGCGGCTGGCGCGACTATCCCATCGTCCCCAACACAGAAATCCGCCTGCTTTCCAACGACAACAACAAGAACAAAGACGTATTAAAACTCTTCGCTGGCAATCCGTTTCCAAACGAACCACCCCATCAAATCCGCGTCATCCTCTGGCAATACTGGTTCACCACCATGGAAGAAAAACGCAAAACCGGAATGTGGTGGCGAAGGCAAGAACTAGGCCTCTACGCGCCAACTCTGGAACGCCAACCCGACGGCCAAATCAAAGTGACCGCATGGCCCACGGTTCAACCAAGAGAATGATTGAGATGTAATTGCAGAGGCACTCGAAAAAAATTGTCACCCCGAACACGCGCCGAGCGCGGGTGAGGAACCTGCTGTTATCCCTTTTTGTAAGCCAACCTCTAGTTGCGCGCTCTCTCGCTACCCAGATACCTTGATGGTAAGAGCACCTCAATGGCAACGCACTCCACAGCAACCGTAATCGGCGCAGGCCCCAACGGCCTATCAGCCGCCATCGTGCTGGCGCAAGCCGGTCTCCAGGTAGAAGTCCGGGAAGCCGAACCCATCCCGGGCGGCGCAGTCCGCACCATGGAATTAACTCTCCCCGGCTTCCACCACGACTTCGGCTCCGCAGTCCATCCCATGGCCGCCGGCTCTCCATTTTTCAATTCGCTGCCTCTCCAACAACACGGCCTCGAATGGATCAACTCTCCCGCCCCACTGGCGCATCCGCTAGACGACGGAACCGCAATCGTCCTCGAACGCAATCTCGACGACGCACAAAAATCTTTAGGTCCCGACGGAACTGCCTGGCGAAACCTAATGCAGCCCTTCGCCGACCGCTGGACCGACTTCGCCCCGGAAATTCTCCGCCCACTCCCCGCCATCCCGAAACACCCATTCCTGATGGCCCGCTTCGGTCTGCACGCCCTTCTCACCGCAAAAGCCATCGCCGCCCGCTTTCAAAGCCCACGCACCCGCGCCCTATTCGCCGGCTTCGCATCCCATTCACTTCTGGCTCTCGATGAACCACTAAGCGGCGCATTCGCGCTAATCATGGCCATCCCCGCGCACGCCGTCGGCTGGCCCATCCCGCGCGGCGGCTCGCAATGGATCACCAACGCGTTGTGTCAACATCTGTCGACCCTCGGCGGCAAAGTCACAACGAATTCCCGCGTAGAATCGCTGGACGCGCTGCCGCAAAGCGATCTGATTCTCTGCGACATCACCCCCCGCCAACTGACCGCAATCGCCGGCAATCGCCTCTCCGAAAATTTCAAACGCAAACTGAAAACATTCCGCTACGGCCCCGGCGTCTTCAAAGTAGACTTCGCCCTAAGCGAACCCATTCCATGGAAAGCCCCCGACTGCCGCCGCGCCGCCACAGTGCACCTGGGCGGCGCCTACGAAGAAATCGCCGCCTCAGAAAAAGCAACGCGCGCCGGCCAAATCTCACCGCGTCCCTTCATCCTCCTGTCCCAACCCACCTTGTTCGATCCCTCCCGCGCTCCCGCCGGCAAACACATCGCCTGGGCATACTGCCACGTCCCCAACGGCTCCAAAGAAAACATGCTGCCAAACATCGAAAATCAGATCGAGCGCTTCGCCCCCGGCTTTCGCGAAACCATTCTCGCTCGCCGCGTTTTTTCTCCCGCCGACCTCCAGCAAATGGACGCCAACCTTGTCGGAGGCGACATCGGCGGCGGCATAGTCGATCTTCGCCAATTTCTTTTCCGTCCTACCCGCCGTCACTACGCGACCAGTGTGCAAAATCTTTACCTCTGCTCCGCCTCCACTCCCCCCGGCGGCGCAGTTCACGGCATGTGCGGCTACCACGCCGCCAAAACCGCCCTGGCAAAAATGTAGGCGGACGCGACCCGAACCCCCAAGGAAATCCTTTGTGAACCTTAGGGCCCTTAGTGGTTAAAAAATCTTTTCTCTATGCGCCGACCGCCGCAAAAGTCCCGCCCGCAGCCGCATCCCACGCGGCAACCTTTCCCGAAAAACCAGACATCGAACCGTAGCCAGTAGAGGTTTGCCACTCGTGCCACAGTCACAAGGAATGCGCCTGCCCCTGTGCGTGTCGGAACCAAATGACTTGCCTTCTTCTCCGGCGCATGACGCAATTCGTCAACGCATGAAAGTTTTGCTCGTCACATCCTTTCCCCCGAGCCGCGGCGATCTCAACGAATACGGCTATCACCTGGCCTGCTCGCTTCGAAGTAATCCTCAAGTAGATTTCGTCATCCTCGCCGATGAAATCGACGACGGAAAAGAGCTAGACGGTTTCCCCGTAGAACGCTGCTGGCGCTTCGACTCAATGTCAAACCCGCTGCGCCTGCTCTCCGCCATTCGCAAACACAATCCCCATGCAGTCTGGTTCAACATCGGATTTTCCACCTTCGCCCGCAGCCCGCTGGCAGCATTTCTCGCTCTCACCATTCCTGGATTCGCTCGCCTTGCCGGCTGCTACACCCACATCACCCTCCACACGATTTTCGAGCGTATCAATCTCAAGGACGCCGGCGTCCGTTGGCCCGCGCTCTACAGCGCTGCGGGCCGCGTCGGCACACAGTTGCTGCTCTCTGCCAACGATGTTTCCGTTCTCCTGCCTTCATTTCGCGACGATCTCGTCGCCCGCTACGGAAAACGCGCCCATCGAGTGCAGTTTCGTCCGCACGGAACCTTCGACGGCGCAACTCACAAGAAATCAATCGCCGCACAGAACTCCGAGCGCATTATTCTCGCCTTCGGCTATTGGGGCACCTACAAGCGCATCGACCTTTTGCTCGACTCCATGGATGAAGTTGTCCAAAGCGTCCCCAACGCCGTCCTCGTCGTAGCCGGCACAAATCATCCCAGCACTCCCGGCTATCTCGAATCTCTTCAGGAAAAATGGAAAGGCCGCAGTTGCGTCCGCTTCGTCGGCTACGTTCCAGAAACCGAATTACCCAATCTTTTCAGCAGCGCATCCGTGCTCGCCTTGCCCTACACCTCCGCCGCCGGAACAAGCGGCGTAATGCACCAGGCGTGCCAGTATGGCTTGCCCATGGTCGCCTCCTCCATTCCCGAAATCGTCGAGATCGCCGAACAGGAAAAAATCGCCGTCGAATTCTACCCACTCGGCGACGCCCGCACCTTAGCCGCGCAATTGATTCGCGTCCTGAACTCCAGCGAGCTTCACCGCCGAGCTTCCGAACAGAACCTGTTGGCCGCAGAACTGACCCCGATCTCAGAAGTCACAAACGGGTACGTCCAATTTTTCCAGGAAAGAATTTTTCATTCTTCACGGAGGCAGAGAGCAACACCATGAAGTCCGCAGAAACGAAATCCGCAGAAAAGTTAAAAGCCAAAAAAGAAGAGAATACAAAAACTCGCCGCACCGCTGGAGACTGGTTCCTGACCTCTGGAATTCAAGAGTCAACCGGCGGCGTCGCCCGCTATTATTTCAGCGATCGCGAGCGCAACGCCCCGCTCTCCACCGAAATCACCGGTTATGCCGTCAGCGCACTGACAAATTTCTACAAGCAAACCGCCGACGTAACTTATCTCGACGCTGCCATTAAAGCCGCGTGTTATCTGGTTCGCGCCTGGAATGACAAATGTTCCGCGATGCCTTTTGAAACCGAAGGCGAGGGCCAAAACCTTTCTTTCTTTTTCGACAACGGAATCATCATCCGCGGCCTGCTCTCGGTCTGGCGCGAATTCAAGAAAGATGAATTTCTCGATACCGCCATAAAAGTCGGCGACTCCATGGCGCAGGATTTTGCCGACGGCGTCGATTTCGTCCCTATCCTCGAACTCCCCGCCAAGACCCAGCTTCCCCGCGATCCCGCCCGCTGGTCGCGCAGCTCCGCCTGTTATCAGCTCAAAGCCGCTCTCGGCTGGTACGCACTTTGGGAGGCCACCAATCAGGATCGCTTCCTCGACTGCTATCGTCGAATGCTCAAGTCGTCGCTCACCTCTCACTCCTCATTTCTGCCCGGAGTGGAGAGTGAATACCTTGTAATGGATCGCCTTCACGCCTACTGCTATTTCCTCGAGGGCATGCTCCCGGTGGCAAACGAGCCTGTATGCGCACAGGCTATGCTCTCCGGCATCGATCGCGTAGCGACATTCGTCCGCGCAATTTCGCGCAAATTCTTGCGCTCCGATGTAATCGCTCAAGCCTTTCGCGTCCGTTTGTTCGCCGATCAATTGCGAATCAAGCCCCTCGACGAAATCGCGGCAGAAGCCGACGCAGAAATCATGCAAAGCTTCCAATCCACCGAAAACAATCCCCACCTCAACGGAGGCTTCTGGTTCGGCAAACGAGACGGACAGATGCTGCCTTTTATGAATCCGGTATCGACTGCCTTCTGCAATCAGGCTCTGGAAATGTGGAACCAACGAACCGCCCAGATCTTCAACTGGCGAAGTCTCGTGTGAAGCTTATTCGGATCGCTGCGACGCGCTCAGCCCTTTGAGCAGTTACAACCGTTTTTCTTTCCTCCACAGACGCAACCGATTGCGCCCTCACGCCGCCCGCATCATCGGTGCATCCGCCGTAGGCACTACCATCGTCATCTCCGAACCCTGCTCCATCAGAATCGCCGCAATTCTTCTTCCCGCGTTGCCATCGCCAAACAAATCGCGGTGCTGCGCCATCCTCTGATAAACAAACGAATCCTCCATCAGCTCAGAAAATGCCGCAACAATCGGCGCGGTCTCCACTCCCGCAATTCTTGCCGCTCCTGCCTCCGTAGCCGCAGGACGATCGCTCACATTCCTCAGCACAAGAGCGGGCTTTCCCAGGCAGGGCAACTCTTCCTGCAATCCTCCGGAATCGATCATGGCAAAATAGCAACCCTCCGCCAGCGCGATGATTTCGCGATAGTGCAACGGCGGTGTCAACGTGATGTTCGGAATTCCCTCCAGATGCCGCCGCACCGCGGCCGTCACATTCGGATTGGGATGAACCGGCAGCACAAGATGCGCCGTATCACGGTATTTCCGTGCCACGATCCGCACCGCTTCGCAAATGCTTTCGAGCGCAAACCCGTGATTCTCGCGCCGGTGCACCGTCACTAGAATGATCCGCTTCTTGCCAAACGGCACGCTTCGTAAAGGCGAATCGTCCAGCGAAAAGGTCTGTGCCGCCATGTACCTCAATGCGTCAATACAAGTGTTTCCCGTAACGTGAATCGTTTCGGGATTCAGCCCTTCGAGTAATAGATTTCGTTGGTCGCCCAGCGTCGGCACGAAATGCAAATCCGCCATCACGTCGATGATCTTCCGGTTCACTTCTTCCGGAAACGGCTCCAGCTTGTTATGCGAGCGCAATCCAGCTTCGATGTGGCCTACAGGAATCTTGCAGTAACACCCGGCCATGCATCCCGCGGTCGCAGACGCGGTATCGCCCTGCACCAGAACCCAATCCGGCCGCTCCGCCACAATGACCTTTTCCAGTTCCGCCAGCAAACGCGCCGTCAATCTACAAAGCTGCTGGTCGTGCGACATCACGCGCAGATGATAATTAGGCTTGATCCGAAACAAGGACAGAACGGAATTCAGCAATTCCTCATGCTGCCCCGTCACGCAAACCGCGCACTCCGCCTCGGGCTGATTCTGCAGCGCCTGTATCACAGGCGCCATCTTGATGGCCTCCGGGCGAGTGCCAAAAACAAGCAGATATTTCTTTTTGCTCATGAACTCGGTCCCTCTTTGTCAGTCAGACGTGCGTTCCCGCATTGTCACATTGGGCAGATCATCGGCAGCGCTTTGCACCTTTCGCTTCTCCGAATAAGCGCCGTTCAGTTCGTGCCATCTGACTTTAAAGAGTTCTCCAAGCATTCGAGCTCCGTCACGGTAGGGACGGATCTTCGACCCCTCGGCGTAGTAGACATACTCCACCGGCACTTCTCTTACTGAAAAACCAAATCTCTGCGCCAGAAACAAAACCTCCGCGTCGAATCCCCATCCCCCAATTCTTTGCAGCGGGAAAATCGTCTTCGCGGCCGAACGTGTATAAGCCTTGAATCCATTCTGCGTGTCCCGGTAATCAAGCCCAAGAACGCTCCTCATCAAAAGGTTGTAAAGCCGCCCATTCAAACGCCGGTACCAGGGCTGCGGATGCACCTGCAGATCGCGGTCCACCCAGCGCGAGCCGATCGCAATATCCGCTCCGCTCTCGATCGCGCTCAACAATTTGTCAGCGTCGGTGATGGGAGTCGAATCGTCGGCATCCGCAAAAAAGATCACGTCTCCATTCGCTCGCTCCACGCCGTCGCGAATGCTTTTCCCCTTTCCGCCATTCACCGCATTGTCGACCAGATGAATGTAGGGATAACGCGCCGCGTATTGCCGCACCACATCGGCGGTTTCATCTTTGGACCCGTCATTGACCACAATCACTTCCAGGTCCCAGGAATGTTTTTCTCTGAAGCTGTTGATGGATTCGAGTGTCCGAGGAATGCGCTTTTCCTCGTTGTAAGCGGGAATGACGATGCTGCACGAAGGGCGGTACATAACGCTAATTTGGATGCGTGAAACACGATTCGTTGCTTTTCACCGCGCTGAAAAATCACCGTAGGGGATGTGCATTCGCGCTGTAGGCGTGAGATAAGGTAACTTCCTGGGGACGGACGTCCACCCTGTCAACACTATCGGCGTCCGCCGGAGCAACGCTCTCGTTCTTCTTTTTTCTGAAACCAATCCACGCCAGAATAATCGTCACAATGCTCGTGCCAAACGGAACCGTCCCCCACATAATTCCCTGCCACACCGGCGGCTCCAGCCGGGACGGAATTTTCGTCGCCTTTGGCACGCCAAGCGTCGTCCACACCGTAGTCTCGCCATAGTCGAAATCGTCAATCTTTCGCCAGCCCGCGAAGGTCAATAGCGGTTCGTAATACGCGTCATGCACAAAAATATATTTCAGCCCGTATTTATCCGCGTGCTTAAGAATTTCCGACAGCGCTTCCATTCCCTCCGAGTGATAAAACTTTGCGCTGCTCAATTGACCGACGCCGTGCTTCGTCATCTCCGGCAGCGTGCGCGCCGAATTGTATTCCCCATCAATGCTGGGGGCGTTGGTGTAACAGGCAATTTTCGACATCGCGTTCGCGTACCCCAGCGTTAAGTACCGGTACTGATCGCGCCCATCCGAATTCAGAAATTTAATAATGGGATTTACATCGGGCTCCGCGCCAATCAGCGGGAAATACACATTCCACGCGACCGCCAGGGCCCCGCCACACACGAAAAGTCCCGCCAGAAAACCTGCCATCACTCCACCGAAGCGATCGATCAGTTGCACCGCCAGCATCCCCACAAACGGCAACGCCAGCAGCACCGCCCAAAAAGTAAACCTCTCGAACGTGAGCACCTCATACGCCCGGCCCAGCAACCATCTCGGCAGCGGAGTTGTTCCTCCCAGTCCGAATATAAGTGCAAAATAAAATCCCAGCAGCAAAGGCCGCAACCGTTTCTCCGCCCCTTTGTACAAAATGTAGGGAATCGCCAGCGCCACCACTCCAAACGGCATCACCCAGTAATGTAGCCCCCAGATCGGCTGCTGAATAAAATTGTCGCGGCTCGCATGTGGAATCGGCACCTGCCGGATCGGATCTTTCAGCATGATCAGAAAATAAGGTAGCAGCACAATCAGAATTCCCACGCCCGCAAGCGCGCCAAACCACACAACCCTCCGCACCGGAACTGCAATCGACTCGCCCGGATGCTCCGCCCGGTAATCCACGATCGCCAGATACGCCAGCGGAGTCACAAAGAAAACAATTCCAAACAGCAATGTCGCATGGTGAGCCGCAGCCGCCGTGCACGAAATCGCCAACCCCAGGATCAAATCCCACGATTTCCCCTGGACCACATATCGATAAATAAATGGCAAGGCCAGCAAAAAAAGCGAGGTCGCACAAATCGTCCCAATCTGCCCGTCCTGATATGCCAGCAGGCAAAGCGATCCGATAAAAATCGATCCAAAGGCCGCGTAACTGGCGGCGCGTTCACTCACCCATATTTTCGCGAAGTAGAAAATTCCGATCGGCAGGAGCAAAATGCCAATCCCTTGCACCAGCATGAAGCCAAACGTCAGTCCGATCACGTGCGAGAAAACCGCAATCCACTGGTGCACCAGCGGCGGATAGGTCGTCTGCGAAAAACCCGCAAACGATTTCAAATTCCAGGGATTAAACCAATGGTGTGCGTAATGCTCCGCCATCGACATGTGGAAGTTCGCATCGAAGGTGTTCGCGGGCAACTGCATCAACAGCAGCGGCCCATGGAACACAAGCGTGCACAGCACGATCACACGCAGCGGGATTGGTCGGCGTAGCGGAGACGAAGTTGCAATGCTCATCTCTGAGAAAACTTCCTCAGAAGGAATTTTTTACCGTCTTCTCTGATGCGAATTTACACGCCCGCGGTTGCCGTATAGAAGAGGGAGTTAACTGCGCCAAACCCGAAAGCGACCGGGAAAGGCAGAAATGAAATGCGCTTAAAACCTACTGCTGCACAATCTGTCCGGCCTTCGGATGAACCTGCTCATTCTGAATTTCACTGGCGTCCCAACTCCCGCCCAAAGCCTTGACCAGATAAACCGAACTCACCATCTGCTGCCCCAGAAGCTGCGTCTCCAGCCGCTCGCTGCTCAGCAGAGTTGTCTGCGCCGTAATCACGTCGAGATAATTCGTGACCCCACCGACGTACCGGTTGTTGGCAATGTCGAGCGCGCGTTTGGCATCCGCCACCGCCTGCCCCTGCGTAGCCAGCGCCTGTGACAGCGTGCTCAAATTACTGATGCCGTCCTCCACCTGCTGAAACGCGCTGAGCACCGACTCCCGGTAATTCGCGACCGACTGATCGTATGCTGACTTCGCCGCGGCGTAGTTCGCGCGATTCCGTCCGCCCTGAAAAATCGGCTCCAAAGCGTCCGCTCCAATCGACCAGAACAAACTCGGCGCATTCAAAATGTTCGTGATCGAAGTGCTCTCCCACCCTCCCCCTGAGTTGCTGATCGTAATGTGCGGATAAAACGCCGTCCGCGCAATGCCTACCTGCGCGTTCTCATACGCCATCTGCCGCTCTGCCGTAGCCACATCGGGCCGACGCTCCAATATGTCCGATGGCAATCCCAGCGGCACCGGCGGCGGCGTAGCATTCAAAGGCGCTGCCGGAATATTGAAACTCGGCGCAGGCTGCCCCAGCAACGCCGCGATCGCATGTTCATATTGCGCGCGTGACTCCTGCACCAGCGAAAGCTGTGAGATCGTCGAATCGAGCACCGTGGCCTGCTGCGCCACTTCCAATCCACTGGCAATGCCGCCATTGTGCCGGTTCTCCACCAGATCCAATCCTTTGCGCTGATAGCCGGCCGATTCCTGCACCACGTTGTATTCGGCATCCAGTTCGCGCAGCGAAAAATAATCCCCTGCAAGTTCCGCCGTCAAGACCAATTGCACATTTTGCAGATCGGCGGCACTCGCCTGCAGTGAAGCGTTTGCCGCTTCCACATTCCGGCGAACCCTGCCGAACAAATCCACCTCATAGCTCAGCGAAAAAGGAATTGTGTAGACGTTCTGCGTATAGGGAACGATGGGCTGCGGCACTCCATTCACAATGCTCGGCGCAGCTCCATTCAGCGGCCGGTTTCCTGAGCCGCGTTCACGCAGTGCGTTGGGATCGGTCGAGAGTTGCGGAAAATAATCCGCCGTAGCCACCCGCGCCAGAGATCGAGCCTGATTCAAACGATCCACCGCCGCCGCCAACGATTGATTCGCTTGCAGCAACTGTTGCTCGTAGGTGTTCAGCGTCGCATCGTGATACACCTGCCACCACGCGCCTTTCGGAATAGCATCCTTCGGCGCAGCCTGCTCCCACGGAGGCTGGGTTTTCCACGCATCGGGCGCGGGTGCCGGCGCTGCCGGCCGGCTGTAACGCGGCCCCACAGTACATGCGCTTCCTGCAATTACAAGCGCGATCAAAACAGCCAGTCCCGCTCGCTTCACCGCGCGTCGCCTTTCTGCCCGTTGTTCTGCGCTGAACCGCTCCGCTTCTGTGCACCCTCGCCTTGCTGCGCCTGTCCGGTTTGATTTTGTTCGCCTGGTGGCTGGCTCGCCGGTGCCTGCGCCACGTTCACTTGCTCGCCGTTCTCAAGCGAGTCCGGAGGATTAATCACCACGCGCTCATTGGCCTCAACTCCACTTAGAATTTCAAGCGCGGTGCCGTAATCACGGCCTATATTGATCTGTCTCAGCTCCACCTTATTATCCGGACTGACCACCGCCACCTGCGCTCCCTGCGCGCGAAACAGCATCGCATTCACCGGCACCGTAACCTTGTTCACATTCACGCCCACCGCAAAATGCACCTCGCCAAACGATCCCGGCAGCAACCGTCCATCCTTATTAGGCACATCCACTTCCGTCAGCAGCGTGCGCGTGTTCACGTCAATCGCGTCCGCCGTGCGCGCAATGGTCGCGGTAAATTTCTCTCCCGGAAACTCCTGCAAAGTAATCGAAGTTTTCGCCCCCACTTTGATGAACGGTGCATACGCCTGCGGCACGCTCGTAAAAACGCGCAGAGGATCGACCCGCGCCATGTCAAAAAGCTCGCGTCCCGCGGCGCCTGCTCCGGCATTGATCAACGCTCCAGGATCGACATTGCGCCGCGTCAGCACTCCATCGAATGGCGCATATACATCCTTGAAACCTTCCAGTTGCTCGAGCCGCCCAACATTCGCATCCGCCGCCGCCAGGTTCGCCTGCGCCTGCTTGTATCCGCTGGTCTGCTGGTCCGCTTCCTGCGCCGAAACCGAATCGGTCTTGCGCAAAGCCTCCCAACGGTCCGCGCTGATTTTCGCCAGCTCCACTTGCGCAATAATCTGCTGCCGCGCCGCCCGGGTCTGGTTCAGCTCCTGGTCCACTTCCGGCGTATCGATCTTCGCCAGCAGCTCGCCTTTCTTCACCCGGCTTCCAATGTCCTTGTACCAGCGAACCAGATATCCACTCGTCCGTGCATAAATCGGAGATTCCTCATACGCCAGCAGCGATCCCGGCAACACCAGCTCTTCTTCAGGCTTTTCTTTCTCCGGATAAATCACCGCCACCGTCGGCACCGTCTCCGCCTCCGTCTCCTTGGCCAGAGCGCGCTCATGGCTCGCGCGTTCCAGCATCGTGATCGTTCCCGCCAGCAAAAGAATCACCAGCACGACCGCCACAATCGTCAACGCCTTGCGCGGGGATGCAGGCTCCATCTCAGGCGGTTTCTGAATGCCCACGTGCTGGTGGTGCGCCCGCTTCTGGATCTCTTCAATCTCCTCGTCGCGCTGCGCCTGCGCGCTGAGATGATGTTCCTCATCCCCATCGCGCCCCGGCCGCGTTTCCGCACCGCCAGGCTCTCCCTGCTCCTCCACCGTGTTCTTTCCTTTACTTTCTTCTGCCATGCTTCGCTCCGCTCTCAATAAACCGAGTGTCGAAAATCAGCTCTTCTCCTGCGCCCTCGCTCGCTTCGCCTCGCGCCGTCCGTGAAACACTGCAAACACGCTCGGCACAAAAAATAACGTCGCCACCGTCGCAAACAGTAAACCGCCAATCACAGCCCGTCCGAGCGGCGCGTTCTGCTCGCCGCCTTCCCCCAGCCCCAGCGCCATCGGCACCATGCCAATGATCATCGCCAGCGCCGTCATCAGCACCGGACGTATGCGCGTGTATCCCGCCGCCACCGCAGCCCGCACCGCAGGCACTCCCTCACCCATCTGCTCGCGCGCAAAGCTCACCATCAAAATCGAATTCGCCGTCGCCACGCCCATACACATCACCGCTCCGGTCAGCGACGGCACGCTCAGCGTCGTATGCGTCAGCAACAGAAACCAGCAAATCCCCGCCAGCGCGCCCGGCAGCGCCGCAATAATAATGAACGGATCGAGCCACGACTGGAAGTTGATGACGATCAGCAGATAAACCAGCAGAATCGCCCCCGCCAGCCCTGCACCCAAACCAATAAATGATGCCCGCATCGTCGCCACTTGCCCACGCACCGTGATCGTCGTCCCGCGAGGCAGATGCTCTTCAAACGTCTTCAGAACCTTCTGCGTATCCGCCGCAACCGCGCCCAGATCCCGATCCTGCGTGCTCGCGTAAATATCGATCACCGGCTGCACGTTGTAATGATTGATTGTCGCCGCCGTGGTAACCGGGCTCACCTGCACCAGATTCCCCATTAACTGCGGACCCTGCGCCGACGTCACCGGAATGTTCATCAGGTCCTGCAGATTCGTCATGCGATATTGCGGCGACTGCACCGCTACCTGATACGTAACGTCATTTTTCGGATTAAGCCAGAAGTTGGGCGCGGTTTGAAAGCTTCCGCTCAGCGACACCAAAGCGCTCTGCGCCACATTGGCCGCGGTCAGCCCCACCTGCGTGACCCGCGTGCGCTCGATATCCATCTGCAGAGCGGGCAGCGAAAGCAATTGTTGCACGTGCACATCGGCGGTGCCGGGAATGTGTCGCATCTGGTTCGCGATCCGCTGCGCAATGCCGTAGTTGGTCTGGATGTCCGCTCCCACCACTTGCACATCGAGCGGCGCCGGTAAACCAAAATTCAAAATCTGCGTCACCATATCCGCGGGCTGGAAGAAAAACTCCACGCCCGGAAATCTCTGCGGCAAAACCTGCCGGAAATGCCGCATCAGGTCCGCCGTCGGCGTGTGCTTTTCCTGATTGAGCGAGATCAGAATTTCCGCGTCGCTGCTCCCGATCGTTCCATTGGAGCTGTACGACTGATTGATGCCCGAATTCGGCAGCCCGATATTATCGAGAATAGTCTCCAGTTGATCCTGCGGAATATCCTGCCGCAGTGAAGCCTCGATCTCATCGCACAACCTCGCCGTTTCTTCCACGCGCAGTCCCGGACGGGCCCGCACATGCAGCTTCAGCAATCCGGCATCAACCTGCGGGAAAAAGTCCTCCCCCAAAAAGAAGTAAAGCCCCAGCGACAGAACGCAGAAAATCATAAAGCAAGCAATGAACATCCCACGGTGTTCAAGCGTAGTTTCGAGCAGCGCTTCATACCCGCCCCGGAAATCCTCGAACTTCTTCTCAAACCCGCGCTGAAAGCGGCCAAGAAAACTTTTCGCCCCGGCTTCGCGATGCTCATGTCCCCGCATGATGTACATCACCAGAGTCGGAATCAAAGTTCGCGACAATAAATAACTGGCCAGCATGGCGAAGCTCACCGCCTCCGCCAGCGGCACAAACAAAAATTTCGCCACCCCGGTCAGAAAGAACATCGGCACGAACACGATGCAAATACTCAAGGTAGAAACAAGCGCCGGAACGGCAATCTGCTGCGCGCCGTCAAGAATCGCCTGCCGCATTTCCTTGCCCATGGCAAGGTTGCGCTCAATGTTCTCGATCTCGACCGTCGCGTCATCCACCAGGATTCCGACGGCAAGCGCCAACCCTCCCAGCGTCATGATGTTGATCGTCTGCCCGATCGCTCCCAGCAAAATAATCGAAACGAAAATCGACAGCGGGATCGAAATCGAAATCACGATCGTCGGCCGCCAGTCGCCAAGAAAAACCAGAATCATGACAGCCGTCAGTACTGCGGCGATGATGCCCTCACGCAGCACCCCATAGATCGACGCCCGCACAAACAACGACTGGTCAAACAGCGCCGTAATCTTCAACTCCGGCGGCAATGTCTGCGACGCCACTTTGACGATGTTCTTGATACCGCTCACGATGTCGAGCGTCGACGCATTGCCAATTTTGTACATCGACATCAACACGCCGCGATTCCCGTTATTGCGGACAATGTTCGTCTGTGGCGCGAACGCATTTCGAATGTGCGCCACGTCGCGCATGTATAGCGTCGCCCCGTTCACGGTTTTCACCGGCAGGTCGTTTAACTCCGCAATCGTCTGTGGCGTCCCGTTCATCTCCACGCTGTATTCGAGCGGCCCCATCTTGATCGTGCCGGTGGGAAGAATAATGTTCTGCGCGTTGACCGCGTTCACAATATCGACCGGCTGCAAGCCGTACGCCTGCAGTTTCGGCAAATCAAGATCGACCTGGATCTGCGGAATCTTCCCGCCATACGGATACGGCGTCGCTGCTCCCGGCACCGTCGCCAGATAATTGCGCAGAAAATTCTGCCCTAGATCGAACAGTTGTTGCTCAGCTAAAGTTTTGCTGCTCAATCCCAGCTGAATCACAGGCGTCGTCGACGCGTTATAAGAAATCACCAGCGGCGGAGTTGTTCCGGGCGGAAGGCCGCGCACCGTAGTCTGCGAAATTGCCGTGATCTGCGCAATTGCTCCCGGCACATTCGTTCCTGGGTGAAAAAATACTTTGATCACGCCCAGCCCATACACCGACTGCGATTCCGTGTGGTCGATATCGTTGACTGTCGTCGTAATCCCGCGCTCGGAATTCGCCACGATCCGGTTCGCCATGTCCTCTGGCGACATGCCGGTGTAGAACCACACCACAGAAACCACGGGAATATCGATGTTCGGGAAGATGTCAGTCGGAGTGCGCAGAATTGTGATCGGCGTCAGAATAATGATGACCAGCGCCATCACAATAAACGTATAAGGACGCCGAAGAGCTAATGCAACAATCCACATCGAATAGGCACCACCGGGCGTTTACAACAATAATCTAAAGATTTAGCGACATTCAGAGGGGCTGCCGAACGGCGAATAGAGGCAAAAGGCGCCCGTCAAAGCCAATATAGATTCGATACTATCCGTATTGGATTCTAAAGCCTAAGCTTAGATTATATGGTAAGGTAACGCCATGCGCCAGAAACTTGGGGTTCAGTACAATGGGCGCGAGAACAAAAGTAAGCGCGCTCCAGGCCGCCCCCGGAGCGAGCAGGCGCGCCTTTCAATCCTTCGCAGCACACTGAAGCTTCTCGCCAAAAAAGGTTTTCCCGAACTCACCATCGAAGCCGTCGCCGCGCACGCGGGAGTTGGCAAAGCCACCGTTTATCGCTGGTGGCCTGACAAGGCCGCTCTCATCGCCGACGCATTTGCCGGCAACACAACCGGCAAACTCCACTTCCCCGATACCGGCTCGCTCTATTCCGACATGAGCCGGCAGATGCAGCAGTTAGTCAAGGTTTTCCGCAGCCCCCGCGGCCGCATCGTCTCCGCAATGTTAGGCGCGGGCCAAAGCGACCGCAGCCTCATCGCCGCTTTTCGCGATCGTTTCCTCATGCCTCGCCGGCAGGAAGCCTACGCAACCCTGCGCCGGGCCATCAAGCGGGGCCAACTCCGCAAGAATATCGACATGGATCTTCTGCTCGACTCGCTCTATGGCCCCATCTACATGCGATTTCTGATTCAGCACGACAGTCTGACGCCCCAGTTCGTCGAGGGTCTCTGCTCACTCGCGCTCGGCGGCGCGACTCCGAACCGCCGCAGCCGGCATCGTTAGATCGTTAGAAGGTGAACATTTGGGGTGTCCCACGTCTCGCTTTTCTTTGCGAGACGTGGGATAGCGTTCACCACAAGCGGCGAGAGGCGCGTGCCTTATGACGGCAAGTGTCTTGGACAAAAATAGCGCAACCGCTATGCCGCTCTCCGTCCCTGAGCCGCCTGCGAATTCACGCTGCGCTCGCCGATCTGCGTCAGCTTCGCGTCGGCCGCTTTTTCTTCCTGCAGCGTCTGCTCCAGCAACGTCGCAGCTTCATTCAGCCCCAACTGCTGAGCAATTGCCTTCAATGAGCCGTACGATGCGATTTCGAAATGCTCGACCTCATTGCCGCCCATGATTAGCACCACATCCCGCAGCGCCGATCCGTCCTCCGTGGAGCCGATCATGTCCTCGACCATATCCGTCATCTCGTCGAGAATGTCATTGCCCTCTGTCTTGGGCTCGACCCGCACAATCGCGAACACCCGCTCGAGCCGCGTCACATGATTGCGGGTCTCTTCCAGGTGTTGTTCCAATGCGCTGCGCAACTCCGCCGAAGTCGCCGAGTGAATCATCTTCGGAATTCCCTTCTTTACCAGCTTCTCCTCAGCGTCATAGGTATACTTCAAGCCATTAACGAATACATCCTGCAAACTCTTGATCTTCATAATCTGCTCCTTGGAAAAATTTCGGTTTGAATTGATGTCTGGTTACAAACGAATCAGCGACAAGGCCCACCCGATGGGCCAAACGAGAAGGTGACGACCTTGCATGTAAGATGAAACTCCTCCGCGCACTGTTGCCGACAAATACCTAACCTCGATTCATTTGGAACGGGAAATATTGGCAGCCTTGCCCGAGATGGCGACACCGTATGGGCTCGTACGGGCCATTCGCGGACTTCAGTTTCGCTTTTGCATTAGTGCGTCATCCTGAGCGTAGGCGCTTTTCAGCGGGAGCGAAGAGCCTGCCCTGAGCGAAGCCGAAGGGACCTCCCAACGAACCGGCAACGCACCTAAGCCAACCTGAACCACTACTGAAAGCGCCCAGTTTTGACTCATCGAACTTTACAAAGTTTTTACAACTCCCCGACACTCCCGGCTGCCGGCGGACGTACCATTTTGCCCGACCGTTGCCATACACAACTCGCCCACGACAACAAGTCAATCGCCACGAAAGTTGGAAGAAAAATGATGCCTGCGAAAACAAGAATAAGAATAAAGACCGGAACACCAACGCTTGCTGCCCTGCTGCTCGCTATCGCACTTTTTGTAATCGCTGTTCCCACCTCCCATGCAAGCGTGTCCGGCAAGGAACACGTATTCACCGGCGCGCCCGATGGTTCCGAACCCGACGGCGCTCTTCTCGCCGATGGAGCAGGAAACTTTTACGGTACGACCAGCAGCGGCGGTTTCGCCTCGTGTGCTCTGAGCACGCCTTTCTGCGGAACTGTATATAAGATGACCCTCGGCGCCAACGGAAGCTGGACCGAGACTGTGCTCTACAAGTTCGAAGGTGGAAGCGATGGCGCTGGTCCTGCCGGTCCTCTGATATTCGATAGCGCCGGCAATATCTACGGCACCACCACCACCGGCGGCAACCGCGAAGTCTGCAACGGAGAAGGTTGTGGCACCGTCTTCAAGCTTTCCCCCAATTTGAACGGCACCTGGACTGAGACCCTCCTTCGTGTCTTCCTCGGCGGCACCGACGTCGCACAGCCCGCTTCCGGCGTTGTAATGGATGCCGCCGGAAATCTCTACGGAACTGGCATTGGCGGCTGCATTGAAGAGTGCAGCGGTACGATTTTCAAACTCTCACCCAATACCAATGGCCCGTGGAACGAGAACATTCTCTACACTTTTCTCGGGGGAACCGACGGAGGATTTCCCTCATCTCTGGTTTTCGACCGCGCGGGAAATCTCTACGGCACCAGTTCCAGCGGCGGCAATCTGTGCAATTGCGGCACGGTCTTCGAGTTGAGCCCCTCAAAAAACGAAACCTGGCAGAAGACCGTTCTCTATAGCTTTAACGACGGCCTCGATGGCGGAACCCCCAGCAGCAGCGTCATTTTCGATGGCGCCGGAAATCTTTACGGCGAAACCTTCGACGGCGGCTCGTTCGCCTGCCCGCAAAGCGGCTGCGGCGTCGTCTATCGGCTCACTCCCGAATCCGGCGCATGGAAGTTCAAAGTGATCTATACCTTCAACGGCCTTGACGGATCGAAAGGCGCCCAGCCCTCGGGCGGATTGACCATCGACTCATCCGGCAATCTCTACGGCACCACCAGCGACGGCGGCAATCTAAATTGCAACAATGGCAACGGCTGCGGCTCAATCTTCAAACTCTCAAGCGGCGAAAACCGTTTCACCTTCAGCAAGGTTTTTCAGTTCAATGGTGCCAGCGGCTCATTTCCGATTACAGGCGTAATCGTAGACTCGTCCGGAAATCTGTACGGTTCCACCTTCTCCGGAGGCAATCCCAACTGCAACTGCGGTGTTGTGTTCGAGATCCACCCGTAATCCCGCGCCAGTGCGGCGAAAGTTGCATCTGCTCTTATGCTAGTCGCAGCACAAGCCGGCATCGCCAAAGAAAGGGTTTCCTTAGTGTTCCTTCGTGCCCTTCGTGGTTGTCGCACTTTGTGTTTTTGAATGCAACACGCCAACCAAATCAGGGTCTCTTGCATTCTCACCTTATATCGTAACACGATATATTTGAGGAGTGGAGGTTAATATGGCAGACGTAGGTTTAACAATAAACAGCAACATTCACCGCCGGACGAACTGGGGCGCCGTCTGGGCGGGCGTCTTTATTTTTGCGGCAATTTGGGCAACCTTCGAAATGTTGGGCATCGCTATTCTGGCCGCGAATTCCGTCAACCGCAGCGGGATGAATACGGGCACGGCAATCTGGACGATCATCCTGACCTTGATCGCAATGTACGTTGCCGGGCGCGCGACTGGGCGGCTAGCCCAGGCGATCGAGAAAATCGATGCCATCGTCCACGGCATAATGATGTTCGGGCTTTCCCTGGTCGCCATGCTGGTGCTTGCAGAACTCGGCACGGGCCTGACCGGAGCTGGCCTGGACGCTTACATGCTGAATCTGACGCCGCCAATGCGCTGGACCATTTTTGCTTCGTTGGTCCTCGGCTGGCTGGCGGCCATGATTGGAGCTTCTGCCAACTCTGGCAGACGTACAACGAAGCCGGTCGACAATGTGCGTGACATCCGGCCCGCAGCCTAACAGAGTCCTCGCGCGACAGGATGGTTCGCCTGATCTCGATAGAGAGCGAAAGGCCGCCGATTTTCGACGGCCTTTACCTGCAGCCTCTGCCCGTCATTGACAGGCGGAATCGTGTTGTGTTCACACCGCTCCGGCCTGCTTCATGCTGCGCACCAGCGTGTTCGACAGGCTTTCCACCACCGCCACATCGCCCTCATCAAAATTAAACGGCTCGCGGGCCAGCACCATCAACAACCCAATCGTGTCGCGTTCGTAGCGTACAGGCGCCGCCACTACCGATCGAACGCCGAGCCTGCGGCAGCTTTCCAAATCCACCCGCGGATCGCATTCCGCATCGTCGCAGCGCACCGCTTTTCCCTCGCGATAACACTCGCCCGCAAGCCCCGAATTCACATCCAGCCGCGCACCAAGCGCCGGCGCGCCAGCCCCCACACTAGCCCGGCATATCACCCCGTCTTTATGCTGCAGCGCAATCGCCGCGCTCGATCCTCGTGTCAGCGTCAGCGCCCGCTCGCCAATCAACCGCAAAGTGGCCGAAAAATCCGTCCCCAAAGAATCGAACTCGTATTGCACCGTAGCCGAACCACCACCTTCGTCCGCGTCGGCCGTCTCCGCTTCCAGACTGATCGCAACATGATCCCCCTTAGCAGCCATAGCTCCCGCGCTGCCAGGCCAAGCCAGCGCAACCTTCGGCGCCGTCTGGCTGGGAGCCCCAGCGTTCTCTGTCAGCCACGCGTTCAGCCGCTGTCGCGCTTCCGCCGGCAAATCCGAAAACCGCACCCCAGCCCGTCCCAGCGCATCCGCCCAGGCAATGTAACCGGTAGTTTCCAGTTTCGACGGACTCACCTGCGCCGCAGCCTCAGGAAGTTCGATCTCCATCCGAACCCGGCGTCCGCGCTCAAAAATAAAACTAGCCGAAACCTGGCCGTCGTAAGCGATATCAGGCGGATGGTTTATCTGCATCGCCAAACCTTCCTCGCTCAAGTCCAGAATCATCCCTCCGCTAACGCCGTCAAAGCTGGCAAATGCCGGCGCGCGTACCGTCTGCCGCAAACATCGCCGCCGCTCCGGAACGAATTCCAGATT
>DASXEG010000021.1:0-118590 GCA_036490235.1 Candidatus Sulfotelmatobacter sp.
TTTCCCGTCCTTCATCACGAACTGCACATTTTCCAACAATCGAATATCGGATATTGGATCGCCTGTAACCGCGACGATATCAGCGAATTTTCCCGGCTTGATTGAGCCAACTTCTCCTGAGTGGCCGAGAAGATCAGCTGCATTCTTAGTTGCGGCTTGAATCGCCTGCATCGGCGTCATGCCATACTTCACCATGAAGGCGAACTGCTTGCCACTGGTGCCGTAAGGGCAAACTCCGGCATCGGTACCGAAGGACATTTTTGCACCCGCGGCGACGGCTTTGCGAAAGTTGTCGCGCTGGATTTGGCCTAGCTCGGCATCGTGCGCGAGAAAATCCTTAGGCATTTTGCCCAGCCTTCCTTCTTCCTGGATGCACTCCTCGTCATAAATATCCATGTCGAGATAGGTGCCGTGCTGTTTGGCGAGGGCAATGCCTTCGTCGTCGATCATGGTGGCGTGTTCGACGGACGCGACGCCGGCGCGGATTGCATTCTTGATGCCTTCGGGTGAGTGTGCGTGCGATTCGACGCGCAATCCGAAATGACTGGCTTCGTCCACCGCAGCCTGCAGTTCTTCCAGCGTGAACTCCTGCGAATGGGGATTGCTGCCGTGGGTTAGCACCGCGCCGCTGGAAAGAATCTTGATGTGATCGACTCCGTTGTAGGCCAGCTTGCGGATTACCTGGCGAACTTCCCACGGGCTGTCGGCTTCGCCATAGTGCATGTCCCACGGCAGAGTAATATCGGGCGCGAGGCCGCTGTCTGATCCCGCGCCGCCGGTGATGGTGACATATGCGCCGGCTACGTACATGCGAGGGCCGATAATGTCGCCGCGATTGATAGCATCGCGCAGCGCGACGTCACCCAGCGCGCGATAGGTGCCGACATCGCGGACCGTTGTGAAACCGGATTCGAGCATAGCGCGGGCATTCGGCACGGATTCAAGAGCAAGTTCGGCCGCGGTTTTCCGGAATACATCGATCGGATCAGCGCCCTCTGCACCATCGGCGAGATGCGTATGGCAATCGATCAAGCCGGGGAGCACAGTGGAGTGCGAGAGGTCGATAATTCTTGCGCCCGGCGGAATCGTAACGTTCGATCCTACCGTATCGATTTTGTTATCGCGAATGAGAATGGTTTGGTTGCTCAAGACCGTCGCATTGTCGGGATCGATGAGTTTCCCGGCGCGGATGGCGGTGACTTGAGCGGAGGCAGAGACGAAAAACACGCAAACTGCAATCGCAGTAGCAAGAATATGTTTGTTCAAGTGGGCTCCGTCAGTCGGCGGCGGCCGACGACATTTCCAGGCCGCGCTTTAAATCAGCAGCGAGCAGGCGGTGAAACAACTGCTCTCCGGCTTCGCGGCGAACCGATAAACGTCCGGCACGGTAGGCACGGGATTTCAGGCCTCGCTGGACATCTTCGCAGATGCCGAGATCTTCTTCCTGCACGCGGTTGCCGACGTTCACGGACTGCTCGTTGTATTCGTAAGCAGCTTCGCCGATATCGGCGAAATAGAAGTCGAAAACCACGTGGCAGTGATCAACGTCGATGGGGATGACGAGGTTCGTATCCATGTATCCGGCATAGCAGTTGATCATCAGGTTGGGATGCTGCCAGAAATACCAGGCGCGGTCACCCTTGCGCGTGGATCCCGTCGCGGCATCTTCCTCGGAGGAGACCATGGGGCTCGATTGCAGGCAGTAGCGGTCCTCGTTTTCGATAGTGTATTGCTTGTAGTCGAGGACGGAGTTCAGCCCCTTGTGCAGATGCGGAACGTGGTAACCGCCATCGAGATAGTTGTCGACGAAAACTTTCCAGTTGCAGCGAATGTCGTAGGTGCGGCGGTCAAAATAGTGGAGTTCCGAGATGCCAAGCGGCGCAACGCGCTTGACCAGGCCACCGAGAAATTCTTTCAGGGGCGCGGCATGGTCATCGAGATTGACGAAGACGAAACACTCCCAGCTTTCCACGCGAATGGGAATGAGGCCGTTCTGTGCGCGATCGAAATTCTCGACGCCTTCGAACTCCGGCATGCCCTTGAGCGAGCCATCAAGACCGTAGTTCCAGCCGTGATAAGGACAATGCAGCAGCGCGGCGTGACCGCATGGCTGCGTAACAACCGCGGCGGCATGATGGCGGCAAACATTGTAGAAAGCGCGCAGAACGCCGTCGTTGCCACGCACGACCACGACGGGCTCTTCGGCAACTCTGGTGCTGATGAACTGACCGGGCGACTGCAACTGATCGGTACGGGCAACGAGCTGCCATGTCTTGCTAAACACGTTGAGGCGTTCAAGTTCGGCGATGCGCGGATCGACATACCACGAAGCAGGAATGGTTGACGCCTGCGATAGTGGCGCATGGTCGTCGTAGCCGGAGAGAATCTGTGCGATCGAGTTTTGCATGACCGTGAGTTTTTTTGCTGTATTCGATATTGAAATCTAAGCTGATTTCAATTTGTCCGTCACAAGTTTTTTCGCTTCGCGATCAAGTCCGCGGGCCGCAGTTTGGGAATCACACGACGGGCGACCACCGAGGATGCCGAATTCATGCCGATGGCCCGCTCCAGCACTGCTACGAACTGCAGAATGCGGGCCTCTTTCTTTTCAGGCAGTTCTCCCTGCTTCCGGAAAAGGCCGGGATCCAACTCCGCCGTCAGTAGCGCGTCCTGAAACCGTTCCATGGTCCAGTCAAGAATGGAAACGATCATTTCAACATCTATATCCTGCCGCAACTCTCTCCGCTCGAGGCCGAAACGGACGAAGGCGACCGTACCGTAAGGATCTTCTGTCACAAGGAATCGATTGATTTCCCTCTTCAAGGCGAGGTCGGTGCCGTAGTTGCCGAGCAGAGAGATGCGATACGGTATCCAGTCTTCACGCAACAGATGTTCGGTGCGCAACAACCAGTAGTGAAGAACATCGAAGAAACCGTTGACGCGAACTTCGGGCGGCGCATCGAGATACTTGGGAAAGGAGCGGACAGCCCGCTTGTAGACTTCTAAAAACAAGCCGTCTTTGCTGCCGAAATGCTGAAAGATGGAACCCTTGGCGATGCCGAGCGCCGCTGCCATGTCTCCGACCCGGGCTGCGTGGTAACCGTTTTCGGCGAAATGCTGCATGGCCAATTCGACGATCCGCGAGCGCTTGGCCTGCGAGCGCGGGCGAACCGTGGGACGGCCTGAATAGCGCGCTACGGCCGCCGGGTTACTGGCAATTCCGCTCATCCGTGACTCCGAGTCACGGAAGCATATCGAAATCAATCGCAAATTTCAATTCCATTTTTTCAGAAGATTAGATATTTTATGCTTTTCCGTAAAAGCGTTTCATAACCAAGAGTCATTTTGTGAAAGGGCAAAAACTGAATCCGGTCTACGATGCAGCAATAGTAGGCGGTGGGCACAACGGGCTGACCGCAGCGGCATATCTCGCTCGCGCCGGACTCTCCGCGGTCGTGCTGGAGCGGCGCGCAATCGTAGGCGGATGCTGCGTGACAGAAGAGATTGCACCGGGATGCCGCTGTTCCACCACTTCCTACATTGCCAGCATGTTGCGACCGGAGGTCATTTCTGAACTTCATTTGGCCGATCACGGACTGCGCATGATTCCTTGCGATCCGTCAATTCAGGTTCCCTTTCCTGATGGACGCGTGCTGCCGTGGTGGGCAGATCGCGAACGAGCAAAGGCCGAGTTCAGCAAAATCTCGGGGAAGGATGCAGAACGATTTGTTCAAGTTGATGACCAACTGAAAAAACTGGCGAGATATCTGCAACCGTTCTTTATGGAGCCGCCGCCGGAGATCGATACCTCGAGCATCGGCGGCTGGAGTGATTTGTTTCGCGCGGGAAAGCGCTTTCGTGGAATTTCCAGTACTGAGATTGCGCAGCTGATTTCGTTTCTTACCGGAAGTCTCGGCGAATTTCTCGACCGCAACTACGAGTCCGAAAAAATTAAGACGATGTTCCTCGCCAACAATGTGTATGGCAAGCATGGCGGGCCCTATCAGCCGGGGACAGCGATTGGCTTGTTGTTTCATTTATTGAGCGGCGGCGAGCATGAATTACAGAGCTTTTACGGGCACGTGATGGGAGGGATGGGGTCGATCACGCAGGCGCTCGCGGCAGCGGGGAAAAAACTTGGAGTTGAAATTCGAACTTCAGCTCATGTGGCACAGATTGAAGTGCGGGATGGGCGGGCTTACAGCGTTGTGCTGGAGGATGGGACTGAGGTGCGTGCGCGGGTTGTGCTTTCGAACGCCGATCCGAAGCGGACCTTTTTGAAGATGGTTGCCGCGCGCGAATTGCCGGAAGATTTTTTGTTTGCGATTCGCGGCATCAAGATGGATGGGCCGTGCGCCAAGGTGAATTTCGTTTTGGCGGAGGAGCCGCGATTTACCGGCACTTCGCCGACAGCTACGCTGCTGGAGCGAACTTTCTACACGCTTATCCCATCGCTCGAATTTGCCGAACGATGTTATGACATTGCAAAATTTGGAGAAATTCCTGAGGAGTTGTGGGTGGATTGCGTCATTTCCTCGAACGCGGATGAATCGCTGGCACCAGCGGGAAAGCACATTCTCACCTGCTTCGTGCAGTATGTGCCATACAAGTTGCGGGAAGGATGCTGGGATCAGAAACGCGAATTGCTTGGCGACCGGGTGATAAAGAAGATTGCCGAATATGCGCCGAATGTGCCTGCGGCGATTGTCGCGCAGCAGGTCTTGACTCCGCTCGACCTCGAACGAACTTACGGGCTGACCGAAGGAAATATTTTCCACGGCGATCTGCGGCTGGAGCAGCTTTTCTTTATGCGGCCGGTGGCGGGATGGTCGCAATATCGAACGCCGATTCGCGGTCTTTATTTGTGTGGTGCTGGAGCGCATCCGGGCGGCGGCGTGACTGGAGCGCCCGGGCGAAACGCCGCGATGCAGGTTTTGCGGGACTGGAAAAGGGGAAAGTTGAAGGACTCGGCGTGACTCCACTTAGTTCGGCGAATTTTCGCAGGGATGAACAAGCAGCTTCCGCATCCGCGCTTCGCGGCTTCGGAATGAAAAGTGTTTGAGCTGGCGATTTCTAAAATTCAGGAGCTTCTATGAAGAAAAAAGGCATTCTCGAAAGATTGAAAGAAGGTCCAGTGCTGGGAGATGGCGGATATTTATTAGAGTTAGAGAAGCGTGGCTGGGTGCGCGCGGGACCGTTTACTCCTGAAGTAGTGCTTATGCATCCCGAAGCTTTGCGCGAATTACACACGGAATTTCGTGAGGCCGGATCAGAAGTTTTGCAGGCACTCACTTTTTACGCGAGCCGCGACAAACTGGCGACAGTAGGACTCGAAAATCGACTCGAGGACTTGAATCGCGCCGCAGTTCGCATTGCGCGCGAGGTTGCGGGCGATCGATGCCTGGTTGCGGGGAATTTGAGTCTGACCTGGATGTACGAACCGGACAGCGCCTCGGCCGCGGACCGCGTCAGGAAAACTTTCGACGAACAGCTTGCCGTGCAGGTGGAAGAAGGAGTGGATTTCATCATCGGCGAGACTTTTTCGTTTCTCGGTGAGGCATTGATTGCAGTGGAGCGCGCAAAGCGAACTGGTTTGCCGACGATGGTAACGATCTGCTTCGAGAATAAAAACGAAACTACAGACGGCAAGAGTGCGGCGGATGCGGCAAAAAACCTGCTGGATGCCGGCGCGGATATTGTTGGGATGAACTGCTTGCGTCCGCCCGAGCACATTCTTGGCCCGATGGAAGAAATGCGAAAGGCGGTTTCCGGTTATCTTGCGTGCCAGCCTGTCGCGTATCGAACGCCAAAGTCCAAGCCGGATTTCACTAGCTTGCCGGAATTTCCTTCCGCGCTCGATCCGTTGCAACTCACCCGTAAGGAGATGGCGAACTATGCGGCGCAGGCACGCGACGTCGGCATTAACTATATTGGAGCATGCTGTGGAACCGTCGCTATGCATATCCGGGAAATGGCGCGGGTGCTGGGTAAGCTGCCGGAAGATGCGCGCATGTGGAAAAAGGGCGGCCAGAAGCCGATGTCAGCTTACGAGTATTACGATCACGACAATCTGAAAGCGGGGAGCCGCAAGTAGCGCAACGTTAGCTCGGAGAATCCTGCCATATGCATCGATGCACCCGCCGCGAAACGCGGACCTTTCGGGATGACGCCCGCTACTTGGCGGCAGGCACGTAAACCTGGCCTGCAGCCACGAGGTCGACATTCGGAACCTCAGTCGTGATCCTCACCTGTTCTAAACCCGCTTTCTTCGGCGGCTTCGCCAGAAAAGTGAGGAAGTACTGGTGCGTCAAGCGGCTCCGCGCATCGTCAAGATACGGAGCAAATGCCACCGGCGGCCCTGTCATTCCTATGTAATAGGATTCGCCGCCCGTCCTATCGGCAAGCTTTGACATATATAACTGGCCCCAGTAGGTTTGGTAATAACTGTGGCCAAAATGCCCGGCGCCCGGCGAATACAGCGCGGAAACGATGATACCCGCTCGCTGAGCATCCTCGATAGCCGCATCAAGATAGGGATCCTGCCAGTTGCCGGCTCCGTAATACTCGTCGATTCCATCCGAGACCATAAGCACCTCACGGCGCGAAGCTCCTGCCGGCCAACGTTTCACAAGATCGCTCAGCGAGAAGTATGGGCTGCCGTTTCCGCCAGGGGTGCCGAGCGGCAGTCGGAGGGCTTTTCCGGCCTGGGCATGATCGGTCGTCAGACTCTGTACGATCTGCGCCATGCCGTTTTGCATATAGGCAATTCCGACTTTCGCGGCTGCCGGTAGTTCGTCGGCGAATTTGCGAATGTCATCCAACTGCGAACCCAGGGTCATATTGGACGAATCATCGAGGAGAATAAAGAACTCCAGGCCAGAACCATCTGCAGGCGCAGGCGCCCACTCCGTCACGGTGTCGCGCTGTTTATTTTGAGATACAAGGACATCTTGGCGACTGATGGTTTGCACATCGGAACCTTTACGCGGCTCAACCGTCACGATCATGTGAACGGGAACGCCGTTCGACTCCGCGCTCTGCGCTGAGAGCAGCGGCAGTCCGCAAAGCGAAACCATGAGGCCAAGGAAAATGACGTCAAGGAAAATTGGAACGAAGGCATCTGATTTGGAGGAAAAACGAGCGTGATTGCTCATAGAGGGCTTCCTGTTGACGAAATGAGCAGGCCCTATAAAAGATGACCTGCCCACTTAGATGCAAATCGGAGCCTCCACGCCGCCTAACTGGCGCTCCGCATCCGCGGTTCTTCCGCGTTAACCAGCGGTTCTTCCACCAGGTGCTGGCTCAGGAACCAGACCTGAAGCTCGTTCCTGCGTAGCACGTCGCTCACCACCAGATCGTTGGTTCCATCATCGCCTAATTTATCGGCGCGTTCCGCCAGTTCGCGGCAATGGCTAATGATGATTTGGTGCGCATCCAGCAGCCGGGAAATCTGTACCGGAACCTCTTCCCTGCCCTTTGGAGGACGCTCAATGCGCGTGGTCTCGGCAACATCGGGCGCCATCGCGATGGAGATTCCGCCCAGCAATTGAATGCGCTCGGCGATTGTGTCGACCAATTCGATCTGTTCCCCAAAGTGTTTATCGAACAAGAGATGCAGTTGATAGAAAGTCGGCCCCGCCACCTGCCAGTGTGACTTCTTGTAGAGATCACGGAGGGTCATGGTGTCTGCCAACATCAAGTTGAGTTGTTCGGTCATCTCGAGACGAACCGGTTCCTCGAGATCGAGAGGCAACATGTGCGATACCGTACCGTACTTTTGAATTTCTCCGGCGCGCTGATGAAAACGGGGTTGCGCGTTCAAGTTTTCCCGCTCCCGGGCGGGAGCCTTTCCGTTATCCTTCTTCGGCATAAGTGAATTCTCCTGGTTTTTGCTGGGGATCTAAAAACTTGTGCTGACGTGGCTTGCGCATTGTCATCCTTACGATGCTCGGAAGTTCCACATGGATGTGGCTATTTTTGCCGAAGTTGATCGAAGAAGGATGGGATGGCGAAAGATCGCCGAACTGTACCGGAGCGGCATTCGAGCGGGGCATTGTTCGACGGATGGACACTCTTTCAACGGCGGTGATAACCTCCAGCTTACTGTTTTCAAGCTTTGAAATCGGCATTCTCTTCCGCCTGCAAGGTACGACCGATGGCATCCAACCCAACCATCTCGCCAGTGGCCGGAAATGGCACGCGCGGAATTTCGCAACCTGTCGCTGCGCCTCTGGCTCGCGCTGCGATTTTCCTCGTCGTTACGCTCAATTCTGACCCCGATGCGCCCGCGGTTATCCGATCATTCTGTCCCGATCTTGCCTCACTTTTGCGCGCCGTAGGATTTCGCGACATCGAGGCTGGTCTTTCTTGCGTGATGGGAATTGGGTCCGGCGCATGGGACCGGCTATTTGGAAAACCTCGGCCCGCGGGGTTACACCCCTTTCGCGAGATTCGATCCGGAAATCGCCATGCCATCGCTACCCCCGGGGATCTGCTGTTTCACATTCGCGCGCGGCGGATGGACATTTGCTTTGAACTGGCCACACAGATTATGGCGCGAATCGGCGCTGTCGTCTCACCCGCCGATGAGGTGCACGGCTTCCGCTACTTTGATGATCGCGACCTGATCGGTTTTGTCGATGGAACTGAGAATCCGACCGGGCAGGAAGCGGTGGATGCAGTTGTGATTGGCGACGAAGACCCGGAGTTTTGCGGTGGCAGCTACGTCATCGTGCAGAAATATCTGCACGATCTCAAAGCCTGGAACACACTTTCCACCGAGGCGCAGGAACGGATCATTGGACGCAAGAAACTTTCTGACATCGAGTTGGACGAGTCTACCAAGCCCACTAATTCGCACAGTTCGCTCACGACCATCGAAGAAAACGGAAAGGAAGTAAAAATCCTGCGCGACAACATGCCGTTCGGACGCCCTGGCGAAAACGAATTTGGCACATATTTCATCGGCTACAGTCGTTCGCCGGGCACAATTGAGCAAATGCTCGAAAACATGTTCGTTGGCCGGCCTCCCGGCAACTATGATCGACTGCTCGACTTCAGCCGCGCGGTCACCGGGGATTTGTTTTTTACACCATCGGCAACGTTTTTGGAAAATGTAGGCGAGGACGGCCCTGTTTCGGCACCTTTTTCCGCTACCGAAACATCTGTTCCCACGGGCAGGAGCGATGGTTCGCTCGGCATTGGTTCCCTTAAAGGAGAAAGCACGCATGAATAACCTGCATCGAGAGCTTGCCCCGATTTCGGATGCGGCATGGGCACAAATTGAAGAAGAGGTTTCGCGCACGTTCAAACGCCACATTGCAGGACGTCGCGTAGTCGATTTGCATGGCCCGGCAGGCACCGGCCTGTCTGCGGTCGGGACCGGGCACCTCCGAACGATCACCTCGCCGGCGGGCATCCTTGCGCGGCAACGCGAGGTCAAACCTCTTGTTGAGTTGCGGATTCCATTTGAACTTGAGCGGCAGGCAGTTGATGACGTTGAACGCGGCTCGAATGACTCTGATTGGCAGCCCGCCAAAGATGCGGCAAAGAAACTCGCTTTCGCCGAGGATGGAGCGATCTTTGAAGGATACGCAGCCGCTGGAATTGAGGGAATTCGGCAAGGCACAAGCAATCCGAAAATGACTTTGCCCGGTGATGTGCGGATGTATCCCGATGCGGTTGAACAGGCGCTAAGCCAGTTGCGGCTGGCAGGTGTGAACGGCCCCTACTCAGTGCTGCTCGATGCCGGCATTTATACGGCACTCGAGGAAACCAGCGACCATGGCTACCCCGTGCTTCAGCACGTGAAGCGATTGGTGGATGACAAGATTATCTGGGCGCCCGCCATCAATGGGGCTTTCGTTTTGACGACGCGCGGCGGCGATTTCGATCTCCACATCGGCCAGGATGTCTCGATTGGCTATCTAAGCCATAGCGATTCGACGGTCGAATTGTATTTGCAGGAATCTTTTACGTTTCTGTACCTGACGGCAGAGGCTGCGGTAGCGATGGCATCCCCTTCGAAATCGAAGAAGAGACCATGATCTCTCCACTTCGCAGGTATGCATAGGACGAGGATTCTTGTGAGCACGTGACATCACGTCGTGCACATGACGCGATGTTTGACGATGCCACTCCCATTGGCTATGATCGAAATGCGGGGTGGAGCAGTCTGGTAGCTCGTTGGGCTCATAACCCAAAGGTCGGTGGTTCAAATCCACCCCCCGCAACCAACCTTATCAATGTTTTACGAGCGCCGATGTTTGGGCGCTTTTTGTTTTTGTCCGTGAATTGTCCGTGTTCTCCTGAAATGCTCCGCTATTTTGGAGGTGCTCTGAAGAGGAGCACTCACTTCAGGTAGCCAGTTAATTACGATAGCGAGGAATATAAGATACGACGCAACTCTGTCGGCGGCCCGGTACCCGCCCTTCGCAACGTGCGCGAAGGACGGGGCACCCACAGTTGTGGCGGCCTTGGCGATTCAAAGGCCGGGCCACCCGCCCAGACGGTATTCCTTTGTCGAGCCTCGATCTCGCTCAATGATTTCCACCTACCTGGCGGTTTCATGTTGTCCCCTTTGCCTTTGGATTGTGCTCCTCACGAAGGCGGCCAGGGCATATGATGCTGCGGCGTAGAAAGGCAGTGTGACTGCGAGCTGGACAAAGCAGCCAAGCTCAGGCCGACAGCCCCACCCGAAATAGCGCTCGAATCGACCAACCAAGGGTAGAGGCGCTAGGATGAATGAAACACACAGGATCGAGAACGGAAGCACCCAAACCCATTGCATCAGCCAATGACGAAGAAAGCGCGGAAGAACGAGTCCTATGAGGAATGCCAGCGCTATCTGTACCGGAAAATAGGGGGTTTCAGTTAGTATCCAACGGGCTCGCGGAACAGGCGAGACGATAAAAGTCAGAAGACCAGCGAGGGCGGGTACGCCAACCGTACTCAATATCTGGTGGAAAGGAAACGCCCACCAGACTCCCCTTTTCCGTGTGTCTCGCATGACCGCAGGTGAAGTAGTCATATTCTCTCTCCCGCTCATCACTTTGGCCACGCCGTAAATACATTCGTGATGCACTGACCGACACCGGCCCCATACGCGGCACCACCAGCAGCTCCGCTGGGAACCTCTGGAGAACCACCGTAAGGCACCAACCCTCCACCCTTGTTTGGCCCAAGTGGCGGGCCTTGCCCCTCGGTGGTGTTTGTACTGTCGGTCGAATCGATTGGTTGGGGAGAACCTAGGCCGATGGGCGCTGCAAATTCGGGGTCCATCCCAGCGATACATGCGAGGACCATACCAGCCTTCTCCCACCACTTCAGCGGCTGCGGACCCACCATTTTAGGCTGCTGCGAGACAATCGCGTTGTTTGCGGCATTGGCGCAGGGAACCGGTGGGTTCGGGCCGGCACAAATGTTGCCGCCACGGACACCGGGCTGAACGGTTGTAACCAACTGAGTTAATAAATCATTCGGGTCGTTGGTTACTCCACTTATCGCAAGTGGAGGGGGCGCGGTCACGTTAACTATGGTTGGGTCGAGTATCGCTACCACCCGCAACATTAGCAGCCTCCCTTTTTCACAGGAAAGCTGTAACTCACACCAACCGACACTGGAACGCGGGTTGCCACCGACGAGCCGACCACCGGGGGGCCACTTCCTGGAGACTTAGTGACCGTGGAGCCAAGCAGCGGACTCGGCTGAAAGGTCACCGAAAAGTCCCAGCTGCTCGCAATGGCGTTCGGGTTCTGCGAGGGCGGGCACAGAAGTTACGGAGCCACTGAAACCATTGCCACCGCCCAGCGCAGGCGCAAAAACAAGGGTCGGCCCAGCGTATAGACTTTTGGTTGAAGGCACATAGGATACAGTTCCACCGACTCCAAAGAGGCTGCCTAATATCCCTCCCAGAAACGCGCCCGGTGGCCCGCCAATAAATTCGCCTATGGCCGCTCCCGTTGCGATCGTTGGGATATTTGTTGTTGCGTTTCCGTTTACGATCGAGGTCGTTCCACTTGATGCAGGGCAGTTGCTGTTGTTAGTGGCTACCGCATCGCATCATCCGGGCATTCATGGTCTTGGCCCTGCCGTCTGTCTGTAAACTATCCGGTACACAACTCCAGCGATCACTAATGAAATTCCTAGAACGACGGCCGTCGCGTACCACACAATCGAGCTTGAGAACCACGCTTCAGGCATTCTCCTCCTTACGTCAGTTGCTGCGTGTATTGCTGGAGAAATGAGGGCTAAGTAGGAGAATATTGCCGCAACAATTCCAGCCACCGCACTCTCGACAATGGCTTTAGGTTTCATTCGTGACTCCGTGTTTAGCGTTCACGCAATTCGGGCCAAACGCAACATAGGTCATCAGAGCACCGCGCTGCTAGAACGGGATTATCCCTCCGATTATTGGATTTACGCCGGGGTCTCCTGAATTAAAAAGTCCCTGGTAGTTGGGAGAAAGATCCGCAAGCGGGTTTGCACCCAGACACTCTTTCTGTACATCCAAGGCTGCGTTCGCCACATTGACGATGACGCTTCCCGCACCAGGAGCCTCACGGTTTTGGGAGGCATCGAAGACAGTCTCCGCAACTCCTTGACCGACTCCCGACAATCCGTTCTCACCAACACACTGTACGAACGGGGGCTGGCCCAGCTTTGCCGGCACCATTCTAATTGAGACTGCCCCAGCTTTCCTTCCGTTGGAAAGCTGGGGTACCACGGGCCCCGATCTTGACTCGAGAACTATCACGGTGCGGAGAAAATCTCATGATGTCGGCAGCATCGCGCCCAGCTTTGCAAAAGAAGCAAAGCTGGGGCAGTCTCTTTTGTGGCGATGTCCGCAAATGCAAATCTGGAGCAGTCCCCACCTCTCACTGGAAAGCTCGTAGGAAAATCACCGACGCAGGCAACGTCTACAATTTCGACACCATCGATGTAGACGGAAAACCAGAACTGCAGCTTAAATGTTTGAAAAGATTGGTCGGGGAGAGAGGATTTGAACCTCCGACCCCCTGGTCCCGAACCATGAAATCACAAACTCCAAGTGCTTTATCTGGTGTCGCTTACGGAGCAGCCCACCACTTTTCTCTCGCTCAGTTGTACCGATCTTGTACCGAAAGGAGGGAGTCCGCGACTGTTGTCGACACTGGCGGTCGTCATTAGGAAGCCTGACGGCGACGAGAGTCTTCGACATTCTGGCTCGGAAAGATGCACGTCAGGTCGGTATACGGGTTAAGACAAAGACATCGGACGCCCGAGTGTTTCATTCGAGACAGCGGCGCCGAGTTGAGGGCCCAGTTTTGCCACATCGTCGGTGAAGAGTGTGGCCTGGTGGCTGGCACGGGAGATGGACACGTAAAGAGCCGGAGAACCACCTGAAACGATGCCATACATGGTCAGAATCTCACGCCGTGCAACCGCGGGGAAGCTGACTCTTTCAAACGCTTGTGGAAAACTGGGTGCGATCAACCTCCCCAAGCCCTCAAAGACCGTGGCGTCAGCCAAATTATGTGACCCAACTAAACCAATGATTTTGCTTCCCTTATCTATGCCGACGAGGTTCTTGCGGACCACACCAGTGAAAAGAGACGAAACAGTCAGCAAAGTCGCCCACACTGAAAGTTGCAACACATCCATTTTCTCTGGTCGGCCTTCGCGCCGTCAGCTTTCGGTGATTCGATTCCTGTATCCCGTGCTGTTGCTTGTCGTTCTTTCCGTTGTGAGCCAAACGAATCTGTAAAATGCCGCGTTAACGATACTAAGTGGCGACGCGCGCGAACCGCTGCGAGTTACGAGCCAAGTGACAAGTTACAAGCTCGAACAACAAGCGCGATAAGTCGAGCATGTTGCTTTCCGCGCTAGAAGATGCAAGGAATTGCGACTTTACACAAAATTAATTTGTCGCCGACATTTGTCTTGACAACCTTTGACACCTCACATAGATTGGCCCCCTGCTTTTTTTGTCGTCCTGACTCGGGACGCTGAAAGTTGACAGTCGCGCGGCGCTCCTTCGTCTGGCACGCGGTTAGGGTTTTGGGAGATTCCTCAACGGTCGGACTGGCCCGTTGCTGGGCTAATGGTTCGGTTTGCCGGCGCATTGCGCCGAGAGGACGCCCACATGAAACGCTTGTGCCTATCTTTGTCCGCCTTTTTTGTGCTGTGCGTTGCAGCCTTCGCGCAATCGGGGTCGCCGTCGGCGGACACCTACTCTTTGAGTTCACTCCCCAAGCAGAATAACGGTTCGCAGATTCTGCTCGTGGTTGAGTCCGGTGCCAACACTTACATCCAGTTCAATCTTGCGACTGTGCCGACTGGCGCAACCGTCAACAAAGCTACGCTGCGTCTGTTCGTCGATGCAGTAGTTCAAAACGGCTCGTTCCAGGTTTATCCCGTGACCAGCGCCTGGACCGAGAGCGCCCTCACCTGGAGCGCCGCGCCGACAGTGGGTGCGGTAACGGCGGGTCCGATCGCCGTGACCACCGCCACCATGAGCCAGTTCGTGCTCATCGACATCACCTCATTGGTGCAGGGATGGGTGAATGGCACCACGGCGAACAACGGATTGGCGCTGGAGCTTGTCGGCAACACAGGCGCATTCTCATTCGACAGCAAGGAAAACATCATCACCAGCCATCAGCCGGAATTGGAAATCGAAGTTGGCAGCCTAACCGGTGCGACCGGCGCGGCAGGTCCAACCGGACCGACCGGCCTGACAGGTCCAGCCGGACCGACCGGCTCAACCGGCGCTGCGGGTTCAGCAGGAACAACCGGACCGACGGGACCAACCGGAGCCACCGGTGCAACGGGCACAACCGGAGCGACCGGTGCTCAAGGAGTAGCCGGACCCACGGGAGCGACAGGTGCTCAAGGTTCAGCAGGACCAGCCGGACCCATGGGAGCAACCGGAGCGCAGGGATCGATGGGAACTCCCGGCGTGCAAGGTCCGGCCGGATTAACCGGACCAGCCGGAGCCGATGGAACGAACGGAGTTAGTTTCAGCTTCCGCGGGGCTTTCGTCCCGAATAACGCGGGAGGCTACAACCTTAACGATGTCGTGGCCGACAGCAACGGCTCGAGTTATGTCGCCATTCAAAAAAACGCCGGTGCCACCGACCCGGCCAGCGACAGCAGCGATTGGACGCTAATTGCGCAAACAGGTGCTGCCGGCGGTGCCGGAGGGCAAGGCTCGGCGGGCGCGCTTGGCCCGCAGGGTGCAACGGGATTGACCGGAGCGACCGGACCGATGGGAACGACCGGCACAACCGGATCGCAGGGACCGATCGGGCTTGCGGGAACACAAGGGCCCACCGGAGCGACCGGACCATCGGGAGCCGACGGAACCAACGGACTCGGTTTGAACTTCCGCGGAGTATTTGTCCCGAATAGCGCGGGAGGTTATAACCTGAACGATGTCGTGGCCGACAGCAACGGCTCGAGTTATGTCGCCATTCAAAACAACGCCGGAGCCACCGATCCAGCGAGCGACAGCGCCGACTGGTCGCCGATGGCGCAGATCGGCGCTGCCGGCGCCGCCGGAGTGACCGGCCCACAAGGCGCAATGGGATCGACTGGTGCGACGGGCATAACCGGAGCCCAGGGACCGATGGGTGCAACAGGCGCCCCCGGTTCGACGGGCCCGCAAGGTGCCACCGGAGCGACGGGCGTAACCGGAGCCCATGGGACGACGGGCCCGAATGGCTCGCAGGGCCCGACGGGCCCAAATGGGGCTCCAGGACCAGGGTTAGCCGAGGATCGAGCAGCGCTGCTGCGTTGGTATCCCACCTCGTATTCGACTGGGTCCGTCCCCTACGGGGTAGCCTTCGACGGCACAAACATCTGGATCGCAAATATTGACGATGGCACCGTGACGAAGTTGCTGGCCAGTACCGGCGCGTTAGTTGGCACATACACGGTTGGAAGCGCCCCTCAAGGGATAGCCTTCGACGGTACCTATATATGGGTCGCAAACGATGGAAGCGGCAGCGTTACCAAGTTGCTGGCCAGTACCGGCGCAACGGTCGGCACGTATTTGGTTGGAACCAATCCCTGGGCGGTAGCTTTCGACGGTACCAACATCTGGGTCGTAAATAACGGGAGCAACAGCGTGACCAAGTTGCTGGCTAGCACCGGCGGTACGATTGGCACGTACAACGTTGGGCAATATCCCGAAGAGGTGGCTTTCGACGGCACCAACATCTGGGTCGTCAATAGCATAAGCAACAGCGTGACCAAGTTGCTGGCCAGTACCGGTGCAACAGTCGGCACCTATACGGTAGGATCCCGACCCACGGGAGTGGCCTTCGACGGCACCAACATCTGGATAACGAACACCAGTGGCAGCAGCGTGACCGAGTTGCAGGCCAGTACCGGCGCAAGGGTCGGCACGTATACGGTCGGGGTTGCGCCAGAAGGAATAGCCTTCGACGGTACGTACATGTGGGTCGCCAATCAAAGTGGCAACAGCGTGACCAAGTTGCTGGCCAGTACCGGCGCAACAGTCGGCACGTATGCGCTTGTATCTTTCCCCCAGATGATAGCTTTCGACGGCACAAATATCTGGGTCACTTCTAATAACAACACCGTGACAAAGATAGGCGCCTCCAGGTAGTAGGCATTGCAGGATCTTGCCCCATTCCCGGCTTTACGGTCTGGGTCAATGGGCGGACTGGCCCGGTGGTAAGGGATGGTTCAGTTTGCTGGCGCACAGCGCCGAGAGGACGTTCACATGAAACACTTGTGTCTTTATCTGTCCGCCATTGTAGTCCTGTGTGTAGCAGCCTTCGCGCAGTCGGCGCCGCCATCGGCGGACACGTACTCTTTGAGTTCGCTGCCGAAACAGAATAACGGCTCGCAGATTCTGCTGGTAGTGGAGTCGGGTGCCAACACCTATATGCAGTTCAATCTCAGCACGCTGCCCGCCGGCGCAACCGTCAGCAAAGCCACGCTGCGCTTGTTCGTCGACGCGGTCGTGACCAATGGCTCGTTCAATGTTTATCCCGTGACCAAAGTCTGGAGCGAGAGCGCGCTCACGTGGAGCACCGCTCCCACACTGGGAACGTTGACGGCCGGTCCGATTGCGGTGACCACCGCGACGATCGACCAGTTCGTATTGATCAACGTCACCTCGCTAGTGCAGGGATGGGTGAGTGGCACCACGGCTAACAACGGGTTGGCTCTCGAACTCGTCGGCACCACGGGCGCATTCTCATTCGACAGCAAGGAAGCACTTCTCACCAGTCATCAGCCGGAATTGGAAATCGAAATTACCGGACCAGCCGGTGCGACCGGCCCGGCAGGCCCAGCCGGACCGACGGGAGCGGCAGGCGCAACCGGAACGGCTGGAGCGAAAGGCGCGACCGGTCCAACCGGACCGGCGGGACCAACCGGAGCAACGGGTGCAACCGGAAACACTGGGACTACTGGGACGACAGGCCCGGCGGGACCGAACGGACCAACCGGAGCAACGGGTGCTCAAGGTCCGGCCGGACCGACCGGAGTGACGGGAGCGACAGGTGCTCAAGGTCCGGCCGGACCGACGGGAAATACCGGCGCGACTGGTGCGACTGGCCCGCAAGGCCCGATGGGAGCGCCGGGCGCAACCGGAGCCCCGGGTGCGATGGGACTGCCAGGTGGAGAAGGTCCCACCGGATCGCCCGGACCAGCCGGAACTAACGGAACAAACGGAATCGATTTCAACTTCCGCGGAACGTTTGTCTCTGGCATCACCGGAGGTTACGACCTCAATGATGTTGTCGCCGATAGCAACGGATCGACTTATGTCGCGATTCAAAACAACCCCGGCGCCATGGATCCCTCGACTGATAGCAGCAATTGGACGCTGATGGCGCAGGTAGGCTCTGGAGGCGCTGCCGGATCACAGGGTCCGGTGGGCCCAGCCGGCCCGCAAGGTCCTACCGGAGCGACCGGACCGATGGGAGTTCCAGGAGCAACAGGGGCTCAGGGACCGATGGGGCCGATCGGCGCTCAAGGTCCAACCGGATTGGCCGGGGCAGCCGGAGCCGATGGAACGAACGGAACCAGCTTCAACTTTCGCGGAGCTTTCGTCCCGAATAACGCCGGAGGCTACAACCTGAACGATGTCGTCGCCGACAGCAACGGCTCGAGTTATGCCGCCATTCAAATTAACGCCGGTGCCACCGACCCGGCCAGCGACAGCAGCGATTGGACGCTGATGGCGCAGGCGGGCGCTGCGGGCGCTGCCGGAGCGCCCGGCCCACAAGGTCCAATGGGAGTGACTGGTGCCGCGGGCCTGGACGGTAACCAGGGACCGATCGGTAATACAGGCGCAACCGGAGCGGCCGGCCCGCAAGGCGCAACCGGAGCGACGGGAGCGGCAGGCTCAACCGGAGCCCAGGGACCGACAGGTGCAAACGGAGCCCAGGGGGCGGCGGGTACAAATGGCCTTGCCGGAGCGGGGTTACCCGAGGCTCGAGCAGCGCTGCTGCAATGGTATCCCACCACCTACACAGTTGCGAACACGCCCTACTCGGTAGTCTTCGACGGCGCCAACATGTGGATCGGCAATGTTAACAGTAACAACGTGATGAAATTGCAGGCTAGTACCGGCGCGTTGGTTGGCACGTATTCAGCTGGATCAGCCCCGGAGGCTCTGGCGTTCGACGGCACCCACATCTGGGTCGCGAATTACGGCGGCACCGTGACCGAGTTGCTGGCCAGCACCGGCGCAACGATTGGCACCTACACGGTTGGACCCGGTACCGAGGCCGTAGCCTTTGACGGTACGAACATCTGGGCAGGGAATTACACCAGCGGCACTGTGACCAAGTTGCTGGCCAGTACTGGCGCCGTGGTTGGCACGTACACGGTCGCAAGTCCGACAGGGCTGGCCTTCGACGGCACCAACATGTGGGTCCTTAGTCTGGGCGGCACCGTGACAAAGTTGGTGGCCAGTACTGGCGCTCTCGTTGGCACCTATTCGGCGGGAAGCGATCCGACGGGGATAGTCTTCGACGGCACTAACATCTGGATCACGAATCAGACTAACAGCGGCACCGTGACCGAGCTGCTGGCCAGTACTGGCGCACTGGTTAGCACGTACCCGGTTGGAAGCTACCCCAACGGGATCGCCTTCGACGGAAGGAACATATGGGTCGCAAACGATGCAAGCGACAGCGTTACCAAGTTGCTGGCCAGTACCGGCGCGGTGGTTGGCACATATTCGACTGGTTCCAACCCGATTGCGGTAGCATCCGACGGCACCAACATTTGGGTCACCATTGCCGGCACCAACCCCGGCGGAGTGGAAAAGTTCGGCGCCACCAAGTAGCAGGATTGCAGGACCTTGCCCCATTCCGGCTTCGCGGTCTGGGTCAAAGGGGCGGACTGGCCCGCTGGTAAGGGATGGTTCGATTTGCCGGCGCAATGCGCCGAGAGGACATACACATGAAACGCTCGTGTCTTTATCGTTCCGCCATTCTGGTCCGGTCAACGGTCGTCCTGTTAGTAGTTCTTCTGTCCGTGGCTGCCTTCGCGCAGTCGGCGCCGCCATCGGCGGACACCTACTCTTTGAGTTCACTCCCCGAGCAGAATAACGGTTCGCAGATTCTGCTCGTGGTTGAGTCGGGCGCGAATACTTATATCCAGTTCAATCTCGCCACCGTGCCGACGGGCGCAACCGTGAACAAAGCCACGCTGCGCCTCTACGTGGATGCGGTCGTGACCGGAGGCTCATTCGACGTTTATCCCGTGACCAGCGCCTGGAGTGAGAGCGCGCTAACCTGGCACACCCCGCCCACACTGGGAGCGCTGACAGCCGGTCCGATCGCCGTGACCACCGCCACCATGAGCCAGTTCGTGCTCATCGACATCACCTCATTGGTGCAGGGATGGGTGAACGGCACCACGGCGAACAACGGATTGGCGCTGGAGCTTGTCGGCAACACAGGCTCATTCTCATTCGACAGCAAGGAAAACATCATCACCAGCCATCAGCCGGAATTGGAAATCGAAGTTGGCGAACCCGCTGGTGCGATCGGACCGGCAGGCCCAGCCGGACCAACGGGTGCGACGGGGCCAAAAGGTGCGACCGGCGCTACGGGGGCTACGGGACCGGCAGGCCCAGCCGGACCGACGGGAGCAACGGGTGCAAAAGGTGCGAATGGCGCACCCGGAGCGCAGGGTCCAGCAGGACCAGCCGGAACGGCAGGAACGACAGGTGCGCAAGGTCCAGCCGGACCGACCGGACCGACGGGAGCGAATGGTGCGCAAGGTCCAGTCGGACCGACCGGCCCAACGGGAGCAGCCGGAGCACCGGGAGTGATGGGGCTGCCAGGTGCAACGGGGCCCTCCGGATCGACCGGACCAGCCGGAGCCAACGGAACGAACGGAACCGGTTTCAACTTCCGCGGAGTGTTTGTCCCGAATGTCACCGGCGGCTACAACATGAACGACGTCGTGGCTGGCAGCAACGGTTCGAGTTATGTCGCCATTCAAAACAACGCCGGCGCCACGGATCCAGCCAGCGATAGCAGTGACTGGACGCTGATGGTGCAGTCAGGCACTGCCGGCGCTGCCGGAGCGCAGGGCCCGGCGGGCGCAGCTGGCCCGCAAGGTGTAATCGGAGCGACCGGCGCAACCGGCCCGACGGGAGCCATCGGCGCAACCGGGGCGCAGGGACCGATGGGGCCGACCGGTGCACAAGGGGCCACCGGAGCGGTTGGACCATCCGGAGCCGATGGAACCAATGGACTCGGTTTCAACTTCCGGGGAGCGTTTGTCCTTAATATCGGCGGAGGTTACAACCTGAACGATATCGTGGCCGATAACAGCGGCTCGAATTATGTCGCCATTCAAAATAACGCCGGCGCCACGGATCCAGCCAGCGATAGCAGTGACTGGACGCTGATGGCGCAGGTAGGCCCTGCCGGCGCAGCCGGTTTGATCGGCCCCCAAGGTCCAATGGGTTTGACCGGTGCGATGGGTGCAACCGGACCCCAGGGACCAACAGGTGCAACGGGCGCGACCGGGCCCCAGGGACCGATAGGTACACCAGGCGCGATGGGCGCGACCGGACCCCAGGGACCGACAGGTGCAACCGGAGCCCAGGGAGCGACAGGCTCCGCTGGCGTAAATGGGGCGGGCTTAGCCTCGGCTCGAGCATACCTGCTGCAATGGTATTCCACCTCGTATGCGACTGGATCCCATTCCCTGGGCGTAGCCTTCGACGGTGTCAACATCTGGGTCGCCAATAATATCAGCAACAGCGTGACCGAGTTGCTGGCCAGTACCGGTGCAACGGTTGGCACATACACGGTTGGCACCGCACCCTTCGGGATAGCTTTCGACGGCACCTACATGTGGGTCACCAATAACGACAGCAACTCCGTGAGCAAGCTGCAGGTAGCTACTGGTGCAACCGTTGGCACGTACTCGGTTGGCACCAGCCCGACAGGGGTAGCTTTCGACGGCACCAAAATTTGGGTCGCCAATGCCGGCAACAACACCGTGACCGAGTTGGCCAATAACGGTGCGACGCTTGGCACGTACACAGTTGGAAACCATCCCATCGGGGTAGCCTTCGACGGCACCCACATCTGGGTCGTCAATAATTCCGGCAACAGCGTGACCGAGTTGCTGGCCAGTACTGGTGCAACGGTTGGCACGTATTCGGTTGGCACCAGCCCGACAGGGGTAGCCTTCGACGGCACCTACATCTGGGTTGCGAATAGCGGAAGCAACACCGTGACCCAGTTGCTGGCCAGTACTGGTGCAACGGTTGGCACGTACTCAGTCGCGACCGCGTACGCGGTAGCCTTCGACGGTACCTACATCTGGGTCGCAGGTACTGGCAGTACCACCGTGACCAGGCTGATGGCCAGTACTGGGGCGGCTGCTGGTACGTATTCGATCGCAGCCGGTGCTTCAGGGGTAGCTAGCGACGGCACCAACATGTGGATCGCACAAGGTAGCGCAGTCACCAAGATATACGACATCAAGTAACGGCCCTATGCCTGCGCAAAAACTCGTGAGGCCCGCACAAGGTTCTGAAAACGCAATGATTTTTGGTGAATTCCAGGGGTGGTTGAGAAATCGGGTGTTGGCGATCCGAGTCAACTCTAATTTCGGTAGAATTCCTCTGCCATGTCCTCTCTGAGCACCCTTTCGTATACCGTGGATGGAGAAGGCCGCACCAACGGCTTCGATCCGACTGCCCTCGCGCGGGACCCCGTGAAGACCGTCAGCTACAATGCGGCAAGTCAGCTTACGAACGTCAGTGGAGTGCTTGATGTATAGGAAAAACAAAAATCTACTTCAAGGCAAGGGATGCCCAGAAGTTGCGAACCAGGATCGCAAATCGGCATCACTGGAGGAGCGAAGGAACGGCGAAGCCGAAATCTCAGTTTCGGTCTTCGATCGTGTGCGGGTCGGTCGGCTGAACGAATATTTCTATCGTCGTAAGAATATCGAGCCACATCCCGACAGGGAATCGATGCTTGAACTCTGACTCTGTGTCGTCTGTGTTTTCCCGATGAATCTGAATGGTTTCTAGAAGGATATCTTCTTCGATCCCCTCAATTCCGTTTGTCTGGATCTCGGCGAATTGACCGTCGTTGTACTGAACCTCGCCTTCCACTCTCTTTCGCACAAAATGCAAGCCTCGCTCCATAAGCATCTCCATTTCGACCCATAGTCATCGCGATTTTCTTCGATGAGGTACGGGGTTTCCAAATCAATTCACTGCCTCCGGTTGTCGGTGACCGACTCTCCGCATGAGTTGGCCACAACTGTCCAACAGAGGATCGATACCGAACGTCTTGCGACGCAACCATCTCCAGTTCAGCCTGGCAGGATGGGGTTGTTTTCGTTGATTCAGTAGGACAAAGACAGCGGCCCAAGTTCGGTGTTTTGCCCTCGGAGAAAGCAGTCCAAAATATCGCATCGCGTGCCGACCGCGATCAGGCACATGTTGCATCAGGAGGGCGACGAATTCCTCATTTGTGTAGGATCTGTTAACGAACTGCTTATTTCTAGTGTCCTTCGCCACGTAGTCGACCTGATGACATCCTCTCCTTGTCATTCGGTGCTGAGCGATTGGTGGTCTTCGAATATATCGGCCGTCATGACGCAACCGATACGCCTTTGACCCAGTTCGGCTGATGAAAATGTTCCATGGCCGCTGATACTGTGTTGCGAAAAGGTTTCGGATCTCCTCAATCGAGAGGGTGGATCGGAGCACGTGCCGCTTGTGAGCTTCTGCCAGAAAAGCTATCAGGGCGTAACGCCAGGCGCGCATCAACTCGTCTTTGTCGAATTTGATGCGATGTATCCAGCGACCCTTCGACTCATGCAAACCTCCGGCTGAAACCATGACGTGCAGATGGGGAACGAAAGTGAGGAATCCACCAAACGTTTGTTGAACAACGATAACGAGCAAACGTACTCCCCACCGAGCCTTCGCCCACTGCATGATCGCCTCCGCGCCCATAGCTGGGACACCATGAAGCAGATGCCGGTTCTGCTGAAGGATGGCCCGAAATTCCATCGGGATGGTCAGGGTGATTCCGATGTAGGGGATGTCAGGCAGAATGGTCTCTAAGTCCCTGTGCCATTCTTCCGTAGCACGCTGGCCACAACTTGTGCAGAATCTGGATTTGCAGGTATGGAAGACCAGTTTCGACTCAGCCTCGGAGGCGTAAATCTCGGCGCCAAGGGCAATCGTCCCGCAATCAATGATCTTTAAGAAGTTTTCGCGAATGTGCGCCAGTGTGCCGGAATGGTCCCAGAAGGGTCGAGCCTCAAGCAGAATCTGTTTGATTGGATTCTCAGCCATGTCTGGTAGACACCTCGGGCCGCCGGGAAAGAGCGGCCATCAACTCTTGGGTCACAAATATTGCTCTGCCTGGACCGCTCACTATTTTTGACTTCAATGGCATCGAGTTCCTGGGAGGTTTCAGAAGTAGCCTCGTTTAACCCACGTGCCATTGCCACCAGATCGGAAAGTCGGAAAACGTGAGGGTTGGCCTGCAATTTCTCAACCCGCGCCAATTCAGCCACGGACTGCCGAGCTTTCTTCCGTATGCCACGCTCGAGCCTAGTCAGTCTCAGATATTGTTGTTGTTTTGCCTCTGGCTCGTGACTCCACTTGTCTGCCAGGTTGATCGAGATCTCGCCTGTCCTCGTTGCTTCCTTTAATCCCGAGCAACCATGCCTGAGAATGTTCTTTACCTTATGAACGTTCCCGACCGAAACCTGCGCAACTCGGGCAATCTCCTTTCTCGAATCGACCCTTTCAACCGTTGTCAACTTTGACAAACCCTTGAGTCGTCCGCCGGCCTTCATTTTCAGCAATGCCTGCTGCTGCAGGTGAGGTTCCAAATCAAGGGCGAGATTGATCCGGATGAAATCCGTCAATCCTTGACATCGACGATGTTTCCGAATCAATTCCTCGAGCGCCTCTTCTGGCGTAAAGTGTCGCTCGATGCAGTTCAGTGTGGGTCGCCCCATCCGTCTTGCAAATTCCCATCGGGCATATCCGTCAATAACGAAGTTGTCTTGTGTTATCGAAATCGGATACGAAAATCCGGCTTCACCTTGCTCCTCCAACAAAGCCAGTTTGAAGGCTGGTACTGATAGATTGTGACGATCGTAGCTGGGATGCGGGAGGAGTTCCTTGACGGATCGCAGGACTAACTGGCATGGGATGTCGACCCCTGCGCCTCTCTGCCGCGACTGATGTTCGTCAAATGGCAATCGTCACGCGACGCGAGCCACCTTGCTTACCTCGGCCCCACGTTCCGATGCTAGTTCTAAAGTGAAGGCTCCGCTCAACTCAAGAGCACGAGTGGCAACGAATGTCCGTGAATGTCGGAAATGATGGACGGAATGGATCTCCGAAGACGTTTCGGTGCCCACTCCATCGCAAGATTAGATGTCAACTTTGATTGGCGCAGTGCAGGCAAGCGTAGGGGTGCTGGAGAGGCAGAAGCCGTGCCGACATTACGCAACAGAGGCGACAAAACAATCGGAACGCTAGATTGGAATGTCCCATTTTGTGGTGTGCCGGAAACTCCCAATCCGCTCCGGCTGCTGGTTCTCTTGAGCTTGATTCGGCCGAACTTTGTTCGCAGCCAGGGACTAGCCGAAAAAGCAGCAAGAATCATGGAACAGTTTATGGAACAGTTCGTGGAACAAACGTAGAACAGAATATGCTGAAACAAGATCGAAAACCGAATATTAACGCGCATCTAAATCATTGAGAAGCAAAGACGGGCTATTATTCTTGTCGGCTCATAACCCAAAGGTCGGTGGTTCAAATCCACCCCCCGCAACCAAATTCTCCATTTGGTTTCAATGGGTTGAGCCAATCCACTCGCTGCCCCAGTGACTCTAATTCCCGAAATCCAGTGGATTTTTCCCCGATTCTTTGCTCAAGTTTTGCTCAAGTTTTTCGACGACGTTCCTCCCAAGTCGGGTGTGTCTTCGACAAAGCGCACGATTCCATTCTTCTTGAATCGGTTCAGATGGTAAAGGAGCGACTCGCGCACCGTTGCTGAATTCTCCCGTTTGAACGTGGACTCGTAGTTTCGCGACTTGGCAGCCACGATTAGCCCCTCTAGCGTGTGAATTGAACCGTAAGGTTCGAGGCACTTGTAGAGAATGTCGGCCTGAACAACGTCTTTTCCACCGTCCGAAATGTGTGGCTTTGCCGCACTGGTCAGTGTGTATTTCTCTTCACCCTTTTTCGCCATTCAAGTCTCTCCTTGCGGCCTGTGCTCCCTCTAGCTCGTCAATGCTCGCTAGGAGCCGTAGGGCGTAAGCGTCGGCAACGATCTTCACCCAACTCGGCGTGATGCGAACCAGCCACCACGTCAGCAACAGGGCGACAATCGCTATCGCCGTCAGATTCGCAAACCACGGCACGGCATCTGCCCGCGCCTCTATCTGAGTAACGAGCGCGAGGGCCGCGAGACTGAGAATGCTGATCGCTATCCCAACAGGCTTCATCGCCCAAAGCTTGCGACGAAAACCGTAGTTTACGTTCTCCTGAAAGAGAAGCTGAAACCGTTCCTTGTCGCGAGTCGTATCCCAGCTAGTGAGAGATAGGGGCAAGGCGAGAGAACCGTGGCTTTTTAAGAGATGGAGCGGCAAGCCCACAACAGCGATGCTTCGACATGGCGACCTGCGCCTGAACGTTAACACCCGTGCTCGTTACCACAAGCGGTTGAGTGCAATGCTGCCCGAGATCAGTCTGCCGACCGCAGAACTCGAAAAAGCAAACCCTGCTGAGGCTGATGCCACGTATGCAAGCTGTGGTGATTATCTTCTCGCGAAGGTTGCCAGCACAGACCGTGCCCTTCTACGAACAAGTCGAAGCATAGGCCCCAACAACGTGATGAAAAATGGACTCGACGAATACACGAGAAATGCGCGACTGAAGCCAGCGTTCTTAGTTGCGCTTCCGATAGCCCTGACGGTCGCAGTAGATGCGAGTGGATTCCGGCGAGCGATGCCCCACATAATCGCCGATTGTCTTTAGTGGAAACTCGGCGTCGATCAGACGTTGGACACAGGTGTGCCGGAGCGTGCGCGATCCCGCCCTGCGCACTTGAATCCCCGCCTCGTAAAGATAGAGCGCCACACTGGATGACACGGCTGCGGCAGTGATAGGTGCTTGCGGGGCGTAGATGCGGAAAAACAGATGGCGATCCTCGGTCTTGGGCCGGCCATGTTTGAGATAATCGATGATCGCTTCTGAGACAACTCCCGCGAGAGGATAGACCGTGGCGTGCCCTGCCTTGCGCGCCAGGACGTGAAGTCGTTCGCGCTTCCAGTCAACATCATCCAGAGTGAGCCCTGCGACCTCATGCGCTCGCAGGCCATAGGTCACCAAGAGAAGCAAAATAGCGTAGTCCCGCCGTCCCCGGATCGTCCTTTGCTCCACTGCTTCCAACATGCGGCGGACTTCATCCCAGGTGATGGAACGTGGCACATCGTCCAGCCGAAATACCTGCGCCGTTCCGACTGCTGCACTTAGATCCCGGTTCGTAATTCCCTCGCGGTGACAGAAGCGCAACAATCCCCGCAAATGACCGCACAGATCACGACGGGTGCGCGGGCCCATTTTCGGCGTACGCTCGATGATGAAAGCCCCCAAAAGTGCCGGCGACAACTCGCTGAACGAAGTGACGCCGACCCGGGTGAGGTACTCGGCAAATTCGCTTAGGTGGCGACGGTAATTGCGAATGGTGATTTCCTTAAATCCGCGTTCTCTGCGCAAATACTCAGCAAACCCCGGAACTGCCGATTCGAATGGATATGACCGGCGGTGGCGATTGCGCGTAACCGGTTCCTTGCAGGCCAGATTCAGCATTTGCCGCACACCACACTCAGCGTCTATCGAATGTTTGCGCAGAGCGACGGCTGTTTTTGCATGGGCCCCGTGTTGCTCCAACCACAGCGACACGAACTCCTGTATATGGGCCTTGCAAGAGGCAATATCTCTGCAGCCCTTCTTCTGTGCGAACTCGGCAAATTGAAAAAGCAGCGGCACTCTCCGATAGACAACGAGGCGCGAGTACGCACGTGCTTCCAGCCATTCGAGGTAGCTCTCGATTTGCGGTGCCAGCCAACTAGCACGGATTCTGTCGAGGGTTGAAGGCTTAACGTAGTAGTCTTCGAGCATGAACAACCTCCATTCGGAAATCTCCGATGGAGGTCCATGATCCGCCTGGCTGCAGCGGTTAGGTCAACAGTTGCACTGTGCTGCGGACAGACTGATATCCTCTAGACTTGTTTGACAATTGGTTTGCAGGCACTCAACTTCACTATGCCGACAATCCACGAAATAGTTTAGTTGGTGATTAGAAGGGCGGGTCTTGCTTTCTTCAAGGGACCATACGCAGCTGGCTCTTGAGATTTGAAGGCACGCCATCGTTCCCCTCCGACATTGAGTCGGGATGTTACTCTAACTCTCAGTTCTATGCTTTGGTATCAGTCGTGGGGGCAATCGTGTGAGCGTCAAGAACGAAAACAAGCAGTCGCCGGAGTTTGACGTTGACTCTCTCTTGAAGTCTCCGACTGTTACCATACGGGACACCTACTGCCGAGGAACTTGTCGATATGAGAGCCCAGAAGAGTGCACGGTAACCACGCAGCTTGTATACCCTTATCGCGGTGTCTATGTCCGACATGTCGGACAGAACCAGACCGTCGCCGAAGCGAACCAAGTACTTTTTTTCAATGCGATGGAAGGCTACAGGGTTAGCCATCCTGTGTCCGGTGGCGATGCCAGCCTAACGGTGGTGGTCGAAGAGTCGCAACTGCATGAGCTGGCGCCACACTCTCTCCTTCAGGATGGACCGAGAGTGACATTTCGTCAGCCGCGTCTCAGAGTTGACGCTCGGACTCAAGCGCTGGTGGCGCTGCTCCGGCACAGCCTGCGCGAAAAGACCGCCGAACCTCTGGAGGCAGAGACCTTGGCGTTGACGCTCGTGCAGCGGTCCCTCGGACCACGTACCACGCGTGCCGCAGCCGCTAGCTATGGCCGGCAGCGTCTCGTGGATCGTGTGAAGCTCGTGCTGGCGAGAGATCTGGCCCGACGTTGGACTTTGGCCGAGATTGCCGCTGAAGTTCGCGGGTCCCCGGTTTATCTCACAAAGGTTTTTCAGCAAGTAGAAGGCCTTCCCCTATATCGGTATCAATTGCGCCTCCGGCTGGCGCGCGCACTCGACCGTCTTGGGGAATACTCAGATCTTACTTCGTTGGGCCTGGATCTCGGGTTCTCAAGCCACAGCCATTTCAGCGCAGCATTTCGGCAGATCTACGGCCGCTCCCCATCCGAGTTCAAGCAGTCGTTCCGTCGCTGATCCAACCTCCAGCAAATTGGTAAAGATTTCGACAGCGGGTTCGCTGCCGGCCATGGCCTACTTGTCTCACCCGGACCTCGGGTAGCAGAGGTGGGAATCATGGCTGAGAAGACTTGTGCGGCTTGTGATTGCAAGCTGGAGGGAGATTCGATCAAAGTGAAGATCGGAGGCAAGACGGTTGAGGTGTGCTGTGACGATTGCGCGCAGAGATTGAAGGAAGCCGATGCTTCCGCCACAACAAGGAGAGGTTGAGTCTTGGAACAAAACCAAGTAGTTGTCATGATGCGCGGTTGTCAGAGCGTAATCCGAGAGTGTGCGTTATCAGTAACTGCTGTAGCAGCGATGATTCTCGCGATTTGTGGGGCGTTTGAGACGACAGCTCAGGCGGAGACATGGATGGTTCGACATAGCGTAGATACCCCCTCGGGGAGAATTAGTTATCTGGAGCAGGGCAAAGGGCCGGTTGCGTTGTTCGTGCACGGCGTTTTGTTGAACGGATATCTGTGGCGGCATCAACTCGCAGATTTGTCCGATGTCCGGCGATGCATTGCAGTGGATCTTCTGGCCCACGGCGACACAGAAATCGCTCCCAATCAGGACGTTTCAGTGACTGCCAACGCGAAAATGCTCAAGGAATTCCTCGATGCTCTGAAGATCGCTCAAGTTGATCTCGTCGGCAATGACAGCGGTGCGGGCATCGCGCAGATTTTTGCGGCGTTGTATCCGGAGCGTACTCGCAGTCTGACGCTGACCGACGGCGACACCCACGACAACTGGCCACCCGAGGCTTTCAAGCCGTTTCTGGCGATGGCCGCCTCGGGAGGACTGCCGGGAACACTGAACGCGATGATTGCGGACAAGAATGTCTATCGCTCGCCGCAAGCTCTCGGTCCGGCGTACGAGCATCCGGAACTCGTCAGTGACGACACCATCGAACAGTATCTCTGTCCATTGGTGAGGAACGAGCAACGCACGCGGGATTTTCAGCGTTTCCTGGCGGCGTTCGACAACAAGCACACACTCGGCATCGAAGACCGGCTAAAGACTTTGCGGGCGCCGGCTCTGATTGTTTGGGGAACCGACGATGTGTATTTCGATGTGAAGTGGGGTCGGTGGCTGTCTGAAACCATCCCGGCTACGCGCAAATATGTCGAGCTTAAGGGCGCCAGAATCTTTTTCCCCGAAGAACGCTGGCAGGAGTTCGACAAGGAACTCCGGTTGTTTTGGGAATCGATCGATCAGGCCGCAAACGCGAAACGAACCACCTTACCCGCGTTCGATGCAGTGGTTGGGCAATGGAATGAGATTGGGCGAAAGCTGATTGCGATTGCCGAAGACCTGCCCGAAAACAAGTACGAATACAAGCCGAACCCGCGATCTCGCTCGTTTATTCAACAACTGCTTCACGCCGCCGGATCGATGTATGACTTCACTGACGTAGCTCAGGCAAAACAAGCGCGATATGACAACGACCCGCCGCGCAGCGAATGGGTCACAAAGGATGATGTTGTTGCATTTGTCAGCCGGTGCGTGAAAGACGGCGCCCACGTGCTGGCGGCGAAGGGAGACTCTGGCTTGAACGACGCCGTGAACGATGGGTCGCCGCACCTCGTTCACTTGGTCGATCTCGCCTATCGAGTGATCGAACATTCGGGCGAACACTACGGCCAACTGGTGGTCTATTACCGGATCAACGGTATGGTCCCGCCCGAATCGCGGGAGAAATGACCGCCTCAATCTTTGGATCTTCGAGACAGACTAGCAACCGAGGATAACTCATGAACCGCAGAGAGTTCGTTTGCTTGAGTGCGGGTGCAATCGCGATGTCCGCCCTGGGAGTACGCGATGCCGAGTGCTACGCCTCCGGAGCCATATCCGCGCAAGGTCTGCACGAAATGTCGGCCGCGGAATTTCATTCAGCACAGAAGTTCACGACCACCGATCAGGGCCGAATTGCATACATCGACAAAGGAAACGGCCCGGCAGCACTATTCCTGCACGGTTTTCCCCTGAACAGCTTCCAGTGGCGAGGCGTAATTCCTCAACTTTCAAAAATAAGGCGTTGCATCGCCCCGGATTTCTTGGCGCTTGGCTACACTGAGGTCGCCGCTGGACAAAGCGTGGCACCTCAGGCGCAGTTGAAGATGTTGGTGCAGCTTCTGGACAAGCTGTCAATCTCCTCCATAGACATCGTTGCCAACGATAGTGGGGGCGCAATCGCACAACTGTTCGTGGCGCATCATCCGGATCGGGTTCGCTCCTTGCTGCTGACAAACTGTGATACGGAGCCGGACAGTCCGCCTGCAGCAGTTTTGCCAGTGATTGAATTGGCGAGTGCGGGAAAATTCGCCGACGAGTGGCTGGTTCCCTGGCTTTCGGACAAGGCACTGGCAAGGTCGGAAAAGGGCCTCGGGGGACAATGCTATGCAAATCCGGCCCACCCCACTGATGAAGCCATCGAAATGTATCTTAGGCCTCTAGTGAGTTCCCCGGAGCGAAAGGCGCTCACAAACGCTTATGCAATCGCTCTCGCTCCGAATCCGTTGGCTGGGATTGAATCCGCGCTCAGGAAAAGTCATGTTGCAACGCGGATGGTGTGGGGAACTGCCGACAAAATCTTCTCCCAGGCAAGCCCAGATTATCTGGCCCGCACGGTTGGCAACTCGCTGGGTATTCGCCGTGTATCCGGAGCGAAACTTTTCTTTCCAGAGGAAATGCCGAACGTGATTGTCGAGGACGCGACATGGTTATGGAGTCTCTGAAATGAACCGGAAAGGACAGCGTGATGAATAGATTTAAACAGCAAATGATGATCTCGTGGCTTAGTGTGCTCGTTGTGGTCGGCACTTTGGTCATTTCAGAGTTCCAAACGGTATTAGCCTCCGACCACTTGGATACCCCCACGGTCATCGCAGATCCTGCGGCAGACATTGGCGACATTTTTGCATGGACTTCCTCGGACGGAAAGCGCCTCAATCTGGTCATGGACATCGTTGCCCATCAGTTCTCCGATCGCCTGCAATATGTATTCCACGTCGATAGCGGAGAGCGATTTGGCAAGACGACCGCAACTACGTTGATCGTGTGCAGGTTCGATGCGGCGAACGCCGTGGAGTGCTGGGTCGGCGATGCCGACTATGTTCACGGTGATGCGAGTAACCCAGTAGGCATCGAAGGCAAAAATCGGCGATTCCGAGTCTTTGCCGGGTTGCGCGATGATCCATTCTTCAACAATGTGAAGGGCACTCGGGCGGCCTACAACGTAGCAGGCGCTGCGCTACAGCATGGAACTACAGCCGACGGCGCGGGTTGTCCACAGTTCGACGAGGCTACATCTCGCTCGATCCTGGATACGTGGCGGCACACCGACGGAGGTCCGGCGACGAACCTTCTGGCTGGCTGGAAGTCATCGGCACTTGTACTCTCGATTGACCTCGATGTCGTTAACTCTGGCGGAAAGCTTCTCGCGGTATGGGGAGCCGTCCACAAGGTGCCACGAATGCAGGCGTCAGCGAAAGCAGGCACAAAGGGCCAGATTCCGGTGATTCCAAAGCTGGGCGAGCCGATCGAACGCACGGCGCGGCCGTTAATAAAAAACGGGCTGGTAGGCGGGCCACTGGCGCCCGATGCGATAAGTAATCAGCGGAAGGAAAGCTACAACCGTGTTGGCCGCACGGGCTGGGCGCAGTTCGCGACTTATATCGGGCAAACTCTTGGACTCTACGACGGATTCGATGGGAAGTGTGGTAATCAGTGGCTCTCCGATCCGAACGCTACGGGACCGGCGCGGTATGAAACCCTTGCCAGGATTCTTGCCGATGATCGTCTGTGGGTCAACAGCAAATCAAACGTCTGCACTCAGTTCCTCGCGGTTGAGTTTACGGAGTTCAAGACCCCGGGAGCATTGAGCGGCGACTGTGGCGGCAGGACACCCAACTACCCCGCACCTAACATTTTTAGGTCATTGTTGACAAACGGTACGACTACCGGTGTCGACGACGGTCTCAAAGGCGACGACAAAGTGCATTCGACGACCGACTTTCCATTTCTGGCGGCGCCATGAGGCGACTCGGATACTGAAGGTGCTTGCCTCGAACGAGTAGCGAGGCCTGAATCGCTTCGACCGTGTAATTGTTGCCGACACGCAGTTGGTTGCAACGACCAATACGATCACCATCGCAAACGCCGATTAGCAGGTTGCCGGTTCCGGGACGAGCAGGCGTAGCAGGAGTTTTTCGTTGCCAGATTGCAGTTTTTGGGAGACTAGAACATGAAGCGATATGGAAACTGCACAGCTTTCCTCCTGGCAATACTAGCGACTTGTAGCGTTTCGCACAGCGCGCAGGTTGCCGATCCGTTGCTCGATACAACGAGCAGCACAATCGCGATCAAGAATCTAGACCAGCAGATCTCCCAGCTGGGAGACGACCCTGCCGTTGTAGAGTTCCTTCTTGTTAGACAGCGGTTCCTTAGTGACTACGAGGCATTGGATCGGGCGTGTGCGCTTACGGAAAGTCGATCCGAGACGAGCGGAGATCTCTTGCGACGAGCTCGGACACGCGCGGCGGTACATCGGTTCGCGGATGCTCTCGTCGACATAGCAGCCGCTAAGCGCAAAGGCGCGAACGCTGAGGAAACTGACCAGCTACGGGCCTCGATACTCGTTGCTACCGGCCACGCGGACGAAGGGATTCCACAGCTTCAGGCGGGCGTGGTTCGCCGCCCAGGATTTGCGTCTCGTAGCGCACTGGCCGCCGCGTATGCTATCGTCGGCCGCCTTACCGAAGCAGATCGTTTGTATATTGCGGCGCTTGGCGACCTCGACACCACGTTGCCCTTCCCGTATGCCTGGATTTATTTCGCACGCGCCTCGATGTGGGCCGATAAAGGCAACGATGCAGCGCGTGGAGAAGCGCTCTATGCGCGTGCGCTCACCTATCTTCCGGAGTTTGTTGTGGCGAATGCTCATCTCGCCAATCTCGAAGCTGCACGCGGAGATACAGTGTCTTCGATCGCGCGGCTCGAACGCGTCGTTGCGTCGAGTGACGATCCCGAAGCGCTCGCTTTGCTGGGGACGTTGCATGTCCAGGCCGGAGACGCGGTGCGTGGCGGGCAGGAAATCTCGCTTGCACGGCAGCGCTACGAATCGCTTTTGGCTCGCTATCCGCTGGGGTTTGCGGATCACGGTGCCGTCTTCTATCTCGGACCTGGTGCAGACCCGGAGCGCGCATGGGTTCTGGCGCAACAGAATCTTGCGAATCGCGAGACGGATCGTGCCGTCGCGCTCGCAATCAGGGCAGCAGAGGCAAGTGGTCATTATTCAGAGGCCTGCGCTTTGTTGCGAAAACATCCAGACTCCATAAAGTCCGTTCAGCTGCAAATCTGGAATCCAGATCCAAAATCCGGTTCATCAGTCCAGCCATCGGGAGGGAAAGATGCCCTTGATCCACGTCACACTCATTGAGAATGTCTTCTCGCAAACACAAAAGCAGGAAATGATTCAAAAACTGACCGATGCGATAGTCTCTATCGAAGGAGAACAAGTGCGCTCTCTGACATGGGTAGTGATCGATGAGGTTAAGGACGGCAACTTGGGCATTGGGGGAAAGCCGCTATCAAGCGGAGACGCTCGCGAGCTATCAGGCAGCGAAAAGGCTACGCACGTAAAGACAACGAACGGGTGTGAATCGAAAGGAAGCTCATGACAGCTTGCAAAGATTCTGCGCAGAGTACCGTTAGCGGCTGGGATGAAATTCGAGCCGCACAAAAGCTTAAGACCGAGACATTCCGCAACTTGCACATTCGGGGAAATCCGATTGTACTCTTCAATGCTTGGGATGCAGGAAGCGCCCAGGCCATCGCGGCAGGCGGTGCTAAAGCAATCGCGACCAGCAGTTGGTCAGTCGCCGCTGCCAATGGTTTCGTAGATGGCGAGCGGATTCCGTTAGATCTCGCGATGAGCAATCTGCGCAGAATTGTGGATGCTGTGGAAGTGCCGGTCACGGTTGATCTAGAAAGTGGCTATGGCGATGCACCCGACGCGGTGGCCGTGACGATGCGCATGGCCATCGAGGTTGGCGCCACAGGTTGCAATTTGGAAGACAGCTTTCCAGCCAATGGGAAACTTCGGGAACCATGCGATCAAGCAGATCGCATTTCTTGCGCTCGACAAATGGCCGATGAAGCGAATGTCCGGTTCTTCATTAACGCCCGGACAGATGTATTCTTCCAGCGGCCTGTGGAGCACCACGACAATACGATGCTTGAAGAGGCGATCGAGCGAGCACGCTTGTATGCTGAAGCCGGTGCGGACGGATTCTTTGTTCCGGGCCTTGCGGATATCCACTTGATCAGGCGCTTAGCGGAAACATCCCGATTGCCAATCAATGTCATGGTCGTTGGTGAGAGTCCATCTGTCAGCATACTCGCACAAAATGGCGTCGCAAGGGTAAGCTACGGCCCTCGCCCTTACTTACTAGTGATGAAAGCACTCGAAGAGGCAGCGCGCGCGGCGATTTGATATCGATGTTCGAAAATGCATTCGGATGGTCGCGCGAGAAAAACGCCTGCGCCGAAGTTGGATCGCTCTGATTCTAGCTGAGTCTGACAGCCTCGAAGCGTTCTCCCAGTAGCGGTGTACGGTCAAGTTTCGGCTATGACACGTTATGTGCCCCTCAGAGCGGCCGCCACCAGTTCCGGTGAGCCGTTTGACGTCCTCGGCCACAAAACGATCAACGACACAAAATGCCGCTAGCATGAGAACGCAAGGGATTCTCGCCCCGCTTCTGGTGCGCGAACTGGAGGAAAGCAAGTACGAAGTTGTTGCCGGGGCACGCCGCCTGAGAGCGGCGAAACTGGCAGAACTCGAAACCGTTCCCGTCCGAGTGGTCAAACTGACGGATGCGGAGTCCATCGAGGCCCAGGTATTGAGTTATCCGTAGTTCGCAAGAGCTTTTCTTGTCGATACGCAACGCAGCACGTCGTTTACATGTAAACGACGTGCTGCGTTCCCAGGCTGCCGTAGCGGTGAACCACGGGTGGAATCTCAACTTCCGCGTAACCGACGACTCTTCCAGAATCGCCGATCAGCCACTGCAGGGACGCCACTCTCAGTTCGCCCTAGTTCTGTTTCTTTAGAGTCAATACTGTTTTCTGATCTTCCTTTTCCGGTGCCCAGGTGGTACGCGTCATCGTCTTGCCGTCGTCCGAAACCTCAAGGGTCGCGAAGTAAAGAGTCTTGCTTCCAAGCCGTGTTTCGGACGTGATTTTTCGAGGTTCCGCAGTCCGAAAGGCGGTCGTCATTCCCGGAGGAGACATCGGACTCTGCGCCGCCATGAAAGTTCCGTCGGTCGGGCCAGCCCATGTGTTGTCGATAGGATCGATGTAAACGTACATCTGACCCGACACGGGAAAAGCGATGGTCATCGTATCGGGTTCCTCGATTCTCTTCAGCATTTTCCAAGACCCCTCCAAGCTCGCCCCACCGGAGACTCTCGCGTAAACACTGGACCCGCTCGCTGTTCGATTTGCAGGATTGAACCACGTGTAAGTCATCGTGAGGGTCTGTCCTTCAGCAGACAACACCAACTGTATTTCTCTAGTTACTCTATCCCTGATTTTTTCCACGCAATCCCACGAAGATGGCCCTGTGCTGACCCAAGCTACAGTCGAAGCTGGGCGATCTGTCGCATGGTCCTTGCCGTCTATCGCGAAGTCATACTCGCTATTTCGATTATTAGAAAAGTGTTCGCCGCCTGTAGATGATTTCGAGTACGTGATGGTTCCGGGCGTGGGGACCGGATTGTCGGTTTTCCATGTTCCCGCAAACGGGCTTTGTACGACCTCCGCGACCTTGGTGCCGTGAATTGTGACTGCTCTCTTCAGCGGGCCGCCGACTTCTCCCATATCGCCGGCCTGTGTGAAGGAAGTCGCGGTGATTCCGGACCATACTTCGTGCCACGCCATCTTTTTGCCGTTTTGAGGAAACTGCATGTCGATCGTTAGCTGCTTCCCGTCCCACTTGAGAGAGCTGTTGTAGTAGGAGTTCAAATCGCAAGCCGCCGGGCCGGAATTGTTGCAGAGCATGCCGCGCAAACTGTTTGTCGTCTTGTCCCACCAGTGAAAGGCGATAAGAAACTCTTCTCCAAACGGCGCGCGGATCTGCTCTTCCTCCATCAGAACGTAACCACCCGGGCTAGTGTGCCAGACCTCTTCGCCCGTGCCTGTGCCTGCGGTCGGAGACATACCACCTGCCTCAAACTCGTACGTAGTGGACCACTTGCCCACAAGTGCTCTTGCTAGGCTCTGTATTTCACCGGGAGTTTGCGGCGCATTGGCAGGCGACTGGCCGCGCGCCGGTGCGCCACTATTCGCGAAGCATGTAAGCCAGAAACTCAGAAGGCCGACCAGGATCAGCCCGATTCTGAATGTTGTTTTCATTTGCTTCTCCTTTGCAAGATGTTTTTCGGAACAGAAACCTTGCGTGCACGGAAATCGTATCGGCAATTCGCTCCTGCTACTCGTTGACACTCGCAGGTGGTGGGTCATATGTGTCGGCTCCGGTGGTTGTGTTATGTTCGTTGTGCGTTTAGTCCTCGATAAAATCCCGAGGTAGTATAGGCGTTGACCAGCGCTCCGCCCTAGCCCCCCGGAAGTCCCAAGCATCCAGCCTCGGAGCATCTAAGGTCGCAAAGCGATCATGGACCATAGAACGTACTCCTTAACCAACGAGATTGCAGAGTCGGTTAGCGACGAGGGTTCTGCAGATCCCTCAAGGTGCGGCGCCTCCGGAGGAGTTCTGCTCGCATGCCAAGGCGAGTTTCCCGTACACCAACTCCAGAAGGCCAGTCAGTTCGCGATTCTTCTCCTCAAGATTCTTGATCCGGAGCCGCAGAGTCGCGACCCAATACCGAACCAAGCCAGAGGAATGGTGAGGGAAGGCGTACAGACTGGATGGCGAGCGTCCCTAGGTGAGCCAAAGTATTGCGTTCATACCATGGTCCAATTGCCTTCCTTCAGGGGTGGTGGTGAGATCTCCCTATGACATCCTCAAAGGCACAGAGCCCACGATGTCTGACAACAGAATCGGAGATATTTATGTTGCGAAACCTGCGATCATTGCTGTCTGCTCGGATTGCTTTTCTAATGCTTGCCCTCACGTGCCTCAGTGCCTCCGCGCAAATGAACGCACCTGACTCGCTATCATCCGATTTGCAGGAGTCGGCACAAAGCAAAATTGCGCGCGCCCTCTCCGCAGGACCTCCCAATGTGACGAAAAACGCCACGGTCGCTGAGATGGACGCCCAAGGACAGATGAAGGTCCTCCTGCTGGGAACCAATGATTTCACGTGCCTGCCGGGAGATCCCGACGGCATCGGATCACCTCCGATGTGTGAGGACAAAGTCGCAATGCAATGGAATCACGATTTCGCGGAACACAAGGCAAAGCCGACCACCACAGTTCCGGGCGTCGAATACATGCTCGCGGGAGCGACGCAGCGAAGCGACTCCGACCCGTTCGACAAAACTGACCCACCCATCAGAATCGGACCCCATTGGATGATTCTTTGGCCCTTTGATCCGACAACCACGGGCCTGCCTACGACTCACAAGCCCACGGGCGCTTACATCATGTGGGCAGGCACTCCTTGGGCTCATCTCCACATTATGGGCACGCCCTAGGACCGGCCGTTACCGTTAGCAGCGCAGTGGGCCAAACAGTAAAGTCGAATGAAAGGAGTAGGTCGATGACGGACAAACCGAACATTCTCTTAGTGCACGGCGCCTGGGGCGACGCTTCACACTGGCGGCATGTCATTCCTCCCCTGCATGAAAAAGGCTACCGCGTCTTCGCGGTTCAGAACCCTCTGACATCGTTGGCTGACGATATCGACCGAACCATCAAAATGGCCGCTGCGCAGGATGCTCCCACGCTATTAGTCGGCCACGCTTATGGTTGCGCAGTCATCACGGGCGCTGGCCTCACGCCGAATGTCGTCGGCCTCGTCTATTTGGCAGGACCTGCTCTTGATGAGGGGGAGAGTCTCAAGAGCCTTTGGGCGCGGAGGGCACCACCCGAGGGCGCGGCTAATATCCGTGAGGACAAGTATGGGTTTTTATGGATCGAAGTCGGGAAGTTCCACGAGACTTTCTGTCATGATCTCGAAGACCGAACAGAATCGCTAGTGTGGGCGCTTACGCAGAAGCCCACAGCATCGCGATGCTTCGAAGAAAAGTCGGGACCACCGGCGTGGAAAGTGAAGCCGAGTTGGTATCAGATCTCGGCCAACGATCGGTTGATTCCCACCGAGACCGAAAAGTGGATGGCGGAGCGAATCAACGCAAGAAGGACGATTACGTTGCCAACGAGCCACGCTTCCATTGCGACTCGCCCCGATGACGTCGTGCAACTAATCGAGGAAGCAAGCAATGCCTTCGTCGCGAAGGCTGTCGGTTTCCGCTAGAAAAACGGATGTGCTACGGATGGCGCACCGCAGTTTCATTACCTGCTGTAATCCAATTACGAAGATAAGGAGTATTTCGATGTCGACTCTTGCTGATGCTTCCACAGACGTCAAAGCGGGACTGGAAGTTGTGCTCGTCAGCCTTTTCGTCCAGATGCCGCACGGAGCTTAGCGTCCATCTTCACCAAGCCCGCGAGAGAGTCAGCCTTCATCTTTTGCATCACTTTGCCCCGGTGCGTTTTTACGGTAATCACGCTGATGCCGAGTTCGTCAGCGACCTGTTTATTCAATAAGCCCGAAACCACCAACGCCATGACTTGCCGTTCGCGAGGAGAAACTGACCCGTAACGGTCCCGGAGTTCCTGAATTTCGGCGACGTGACCGAGAACGGCGCGGCTCCGTTCAAGAGCCTGCCGGATGGCCGCCAATAGCTCCTCATTACTGACTGGTTTCGTCAAGAATTCGACCGCGCCCGCTTTCATGGCTTGGACTGATTTGGGTACGTCGCCATAACCCGTGATGAAAATGATCGGCATATCCGTCCGATCGACAGCAATACGCTTCTGAAGTTCGAGACCGCTGAGACCGGGGAGAGAAATGTCAAGAACAAGACAGCTCGGAACAAGTGAACGAGGGCGATCGAGGAATTCCTGTGCTGATGCGAAAATCTCTGGCTGCCAGCCTAGCTTGCGGATTAATGACTCCAGTGCTTCACGCACTGAGACGTCGTCGTCAACGACGAACACGATAGGCCCCGCAGTCGGCGCTGGCGATGACTCCACTGGATGACCAAGTGATCTCGCCAAGCTCGTTTTATCCCCCCTGCTTGCAGGGTGGGAACTGTCAGTTTTCTCGAAGTGCAACATTGACGGCCTCCAACAGAACTGCGCTTATGACTGGCTTGAGGAGGAATCCCATCGCTCCTTGTTCAAGCGCTCGCTTCCGAATTCCCTCGTCCTTCTGACCGGTGATAAAGATGATTGGAAGCGCTGAACCCCGAAGCTTCAATTGTCGTTGAAGATCGAGTCCCGTTACGCCCGGCATGACGACGTCAAGGATCAGACACCGGGTCTGGCTCACGCAATCGGACCCGAGAAACTCTTCCGCCGACGAAAACGCGCGGGCGGAAAAGCCGAACTGCCTCAGCAAATTAGGGAGGGATTCGCGGACTGATACATCGTCATCAACGACCGTCACAAGTGGACGCTCAATGGATTCCCGATCTCGGTTGGACTCCATAAGCGAAGAATGCGCTCCTAGCAGATAGGCAGTCAATCGCACCAAGGTATGAACGTTGGAATCGGTATTCAGCGTCGAACTTACATCATGCGGCATCCATCGCACCATCCGGCCGGCTGCAGCGAGGTTCCCCTGCCACCAAACCGGCCGCTTTGCAGGGTATTGAAAATGAAAACGTGGCTCCTGGACCATCATTCGCTGTCGCCCACAAACGCCCCTCATGAGCCTCGATGATGGAACGACTGATTGACAGGCCGATTCCCATACCTTCATGCTTTGTCGTATAAAAGGCTTCGAAGAGTCTGTCCGCAGCCTGGGGTTCGAAACCGACCCCTGCATCTTTCACGCTAAGCTGCACCCGATCGCCTTCCTCTCTTTCGGTTCTGATCAATAATTCTCTCGGACGATCGTCGATATTGCTCATCGCGTCTGAGGCGTTTCGTACCAGGTTCATAATGACCTGCTGAACTTGGACACGGTCCGCCATGAGGAGTGGGAGATTGTCGGCAAGTTCCTGAAGAACGATCACCCGCCATCTTTGCAAATCGCTCAACGACAGGGAAATCACTTCCCGTGTGGCCTGATTCAGGTCCATCAATTCGGGGGATGGATCTTTTTTGCTATAAAGCGCGCGTAAGCGCTTGATCACGTCCGAGGCTCGGTTTGCGTCACGCATCGTGCGCTGTGTGGTTTCCCGAGCGCCGTCGATATCGGGAGGATCGGTAGAAAGCATTAACAAACAGGTGTCGGTGTTGGTCATAATGCCAAATAGTGGCTGGTTGACTTCGTGCGCAATCGATGAGGTAAGCTCTCCCATCGTCATCACACGCGCCACGCGCGCGAGTTCGGCTTGCGTGTTGCGTAGCTCTTCCTGCGCATGCCTCCAATCGTGCATATCCACAACTGTGCCGTACCACTTTAGAATCCGCCCTTGTTGGTCGAGCAGCGGAAGCGCGCTCGTTACGCACCATCGATAGGTGCGATCGGTAGCGTGGAAGGTGCGAATCTCGACTCGGTACGGGGCTCCGGTGGCGACACAGGATCTCCACGTTCTAGCTGTCCGTTCAACATCATCTGGATGAAGAAGTTTTGTCCAACCGCTACCCATGATTTCTTCGGCAGAGAAGCCGGTGTAGTCGAGCACGCGAGCATTGCAATAATCGATTGTCCCTTCTGCAGTGGCGCTCCATAGCATTTCCGGTATGGTCTCGGTCATCTGGCGCAGGTTGAGTTCGCTCTCTGTTAGCCTTTTTTCTGCTAGTTTGGAGTCGGTAATGTCCCGAATGAAGGCGCCAAAAAACCAATTCTGGCCCAGTCTCATTGGCGATACTTCCAACTCAGCCGGGAACTCAACACCGTTGCGCCGGATGGCCGTGACTTCGATACGCCGTCCCAAGATGGGGCCATCACCGGTAGCCAAGAAGTGACGTAAGCCGCGCTCGTGGGCCATCCGTAGTCGCTCCGGGATAATCAGATCCGACATGTGCTGGCCGATCGCCTCCTTATTACTCCATCCGAACACCATTTCAGCTTGCTTATTCCAATCGGTAATCGCCCCTTGAGCATCCATCGTGATAACCGCATCTAACGCGGTGTCGACGATCAGCCGGTTTGTTTCCACCGCCCTCCGTAAATTCTCTTGGGACTTTTTCTGATCCTCAATGTCGGTGGATGTACACACAAACCGAAGGAGATTTGCCTCCGCATCACGTAACGCCGCGGCTCGAGTGAGATGCCAGCGATATGCCCCGTCCTGCGCGCGGCGAAACCTCGCCTCCATTGTAAAATCCTGCCCCGAGCGAATCCCGTCGCAAATGCTCTTTGACGCTGTTTCTCGATCCTCAGGGTGGATCGCAGTCATCCACGCCTCGGAATTTGATTGGACGTAATCGAGTGCCTGACCGGAGTATTCCAGCCAGTTTCGGTTCACGAAATCCGGTGTCCCATCAGGCCTGAGCGTCCACGCCGCTACAGGGATGTGTTGAAGGAGGCCAACCTGGAACTGAAGGTCTTCGTTGGCTTCGACAAGTTCTCGCGTGCTGCGTTCCAACTCCCGGGTCCGAACTCGAACCTGCGTCTCTAACCCGTTTGCCAGTTCGCGCACTGCTGTTTCCGCTTTTTCGCGCGCTGCGTTTTCCAATTTGAGGTTCTCAATCGACGCTAGGACCTGACATGCCGCTGACGCGAAACGGCTCGTGCGTTCGAGCAGCCTTAGGTCTTCGGCGTCGAATCTGCGACGATTGTCGTGTGCGAACGCCCAAATTGTACCCACCGGTTTTCCGTTTGCGTAGAACGGAACAAAGAGCCCTTCCTCGGTTACGGGCATGGTCCTGCTGAAATTCAGATAACGCCGTTCCCAATGGGTGAATAGCATCGGAACATTGCGTTCGAGCACTTCGCCGCATGGGCAGGAATTGCGCGGGACATTTGAGCCGGCGTGGGGCCGCCACGCTCCTGCAATCGCTGCCCAGTAGAACCTTTTTTCGTCTCTCGTCAGCAGACTTAGGCCGGCAGAATCAGCATGCAACAGCTCGAAGACTTTATCAGCCAACGTTTGCAAAATGGTGCCTGGGGAGTCAGCTAGCGCGTTGGCTAGTGCGACAAGTGCTCGATTCTCCGTCTCGTAGTCGGGCGAACGCGATGGGCGATCGCGCAATTCCTGGGTGCGGAGAATCGATTCCAAAGGAACCCCGGGAATTGGAGTTTCCAGTAGAAAATCATCTTGCAAATTAACAGAGTCGGTCACGTTTTCACCTCCGTGATGCAGGAACCCTAAGTGAGCGCCAACCGGTCTGTACCCACATATGGCGTGGCGTAGTGCTTTCCGTCTAAGCTCGTTCTCGATGGTAATCCCTGTCCATATGGAAGGATCTGCCACAATGGGTGTCAATCGTACTTTGGTATTGATCCGTTATAGGTATCAGAGAACGTTTGCTCCTAGATCTCTCCATGGAAGGTTCCTCGCATAAGCATTTACTGCCCACGGGTCTTCGGTCGAGAGGACCTCGAACCCTTGATGTTCATTCGGCCAGCGTTTACGAGACTAACGACGCCTTTGAGGATAAGAGAAACGGTTGGCGCGCACTTGCGCTTATTCCAATTGGGTAGCAGGGTTCCGCGCAGAACGTCAATCAGTAGTTCGCTGTAGTCCGTACGCGCTTTTCCCCACATGCGGCTCTAGAGGATAGCGGTGTGATCGCGATGTGCCCATCCGGATGTTTCGAACGTCCCTCGTCCTAATGCAAATCTAAGTTGTGACGCGCTCCGCGCTACTCATGCGAAGGTATCAATTCATACCGTTGTCTAATAGATTCGGCTCTGCGCCTCTGGTTCAATAGTCATCAAGCGAGACGAGTTCGAGTGAGAATTCGCTATCGCAAACTGTCCGAACCAATTGAAAGGGAGAGCTGATATGACAAGAATGATCTCGATCGCGATTATTTGTGGCGCCGCTGCACTGACCGGGGCTGCGCCCTCTGCACTATCACAAGCAACATCACACGCTGAGTATCACTACGCGCTGCCCCTTAACCTTGCGGTTGAGGCCGCGACCGAGGCTGTTCGTGTATGCGCCCAAAACGGATATCAAGTAAGCGCAACAGTCGTGGACATGGATGGGGTGCGGCAGGTAGACCTTCGCGGTGATGGCGCCACCATTCATACAGCGGAATCGAGTTATGACAAGGCGTATACGGTGGTCACGCTGGGGCCGATCTTCGACTTTGATACGTCCGGCAAGTTCTTCGAGATGACGAAGACCAGTCCCTATGCGCCGCGGCTTTCAACCATGCATAACGTTATGGCACTTCCGGGCGCAGTGGCGTTCAAGTCGAAGAACGTCATCGTAGGCGCTCTGGGCGTCGGAGGGGCTCCCGGCGGAGACAAGGACGAAGTCTGCGCACAGGCTGGGATGGCGAAGGTCGCCGACCGGCTTCCGCGCTGAGTATCACTAAGTCCGGGCTTATGGGATCCACTAATCGGGAGAAAAGGAGGGAGTCATGGAAGGCGCAGCAGCACGGGATGCAGGATGGCCTAATGCGGGGCAAAGCGATCTGCACAAGGGAGAAACCAGCACGATCGCTTTGCCTCTAGCAGAACGTCTGGAATGCCTGATTCGCACCCGTGCTTCTGGCTTAATCGCAGATGTGACGGCAACAAGAACTGAGTGTGCGCCAGACCAGCGTCCACAGCATGCATTCGACTGGCTACTCGTGGCCGTTCTGAGCATGACGGCCGGTTCGGTCGACCTTATCGGATTCCTCGCATTCGGAGGGTTGTTTACCGCGCACATTACGGGAAACATAGTTATCCTGGCCGCCCACTACATAACCGGTGGCTTTAGCCGGATCGGACCGTTAATCGCGGTTCCAGTTTTCATCGCGGTCTTAGGGACAGTTGTTTGGTTGTTCGAGGACAAGCCAAAGCATCAGACCTTGCGAGCATTGCTGTTTCTACACGCAGCACTTCTGAGTGGACTTTTCGCGGTTTCCACCGCGTTTGGTTCCTTTGCGAATCCCGGAGGCGGAGTGGCAGCGTCTGTGGGCATGCTCGGAGTTGCAGCGATGGCCACTCAAAATGCGCTTGTCAAACTCGATCTGCCAGGTTTCCCTACGACGGCGGTACTCACCGCGAATACTGTCCAGTTGACAATCGAGCTCACAACTCTAGTGCGCGGCAATACCTTACCTGAAAAAATGGCCCTAGCCCGGCGCCGTATTCGAATGACTCTCCCGGCCTTCGCGGGTTTCATTGCGGGTTGTACGACGGGCGGGTTGCTCGAAGTGCACATCGGACTGCGGGCTTTGGCATTTCCGGTTGTGCTGGCCGTACTTGCAATACCGTTGAGTGAGTACACCGTAAGAACGGTTCTCACGGACGAAAGCTAACTTCGCTTGCGCCGTCTCCACGACTGATGCGAAAGCAACAATCGATAACTTTGTCTAGTGGTCTCGGAGCTCATGGCTTCACCAGAATTGTGTATGGAATCAAAATTCTAAAGAGGAGGTTTGGTATGTCAGACAACAAACAAGCAAGCACCGTGGAAGCACAACGAGGTATCGTTCGACCCCATCAGCCGGGCCAGGATGTTTTCAGATCGGTCCTGCCGGAAGAAATCGACTGGAAACCCTTCCCGTCATTCCCTCCTTCGGTTCGCCTGGCAGTCGTCGTCGGTCAGCCCTCCGAGGTTGGGCCGTACACCATCAGGGTGAAAGCGCCGCACGGCGCGAAGCTGATGCCACACCGGCACCCGGAGGATCGAGTCTACACAGTTATTTCTGGCGTTTTCTACATCGGCCTGGGCGATCAGTTCGACGCCGATAAGCTGCAGGCATATCCGGCCGGTAGCGTCATCGTTCTACCCGGCAATACATCCCATTTTCATTGGGCGAAATCCAGTGAGTACATCACACAAGTTTCGGCGATTGGGCCGCTTGGTCTTGAATACGTAAACGCGAAAGATGATCCGCGAAACCAGCAGCCTGGGAGTTGAGCTCAACTACTTAAGTGTCTAGAAGCAGAAGCTCGTTTTCGCATATCTGTGTCGAGTGTTGATGGAATGGGAGTATGAAGAGCTCGTCACTTCGACGCTTGCCAACGGGTATCGCAACTGTATCTAAACCCGAGCGCTGTATGAGCAGCCAAGTTCTTAGTTTCGCTGCGGATCGGCGCGAATTTGAACGACATCTCAATGGAGGTAATAGGCGATGACACATCGAGTGGCAGATGAGTTAATCAGCAGACTTGTTGAAGCGGGTGTCGAAAGACTTTACGGCGTCGTGGGCGACAGCCTGAATCCGGTGACGGATGCTTTACGAATAAATGGCAAAGTTAAGTGGATTCACGTGCGCCATGAAGAAACTGCCGCATTTGCGGCGGGCGCCGAGGCTCAGCTCAGCGGGAAACTCGGGGCCTGCGGTGGAAGCTGCGGCCCCGGCAACCTTCACCTGATCAACGGACTTTTCGATGCTCATCGCAGCAATGCTCCAGTACTCGCGATCGCATCGCATATTCCAAGCAGTGAGATCGGCACCGGGTATCTCCAGGAAACTCATCCGGAGATTCTTTTCAAAGAATGCAGTTACTACTGTGAGCTGATTTCGAATCCGAAGCAGTTTGAGCGTGTTCTTCACATCGCCATGCAGAGTGCAGTCGGAAAAGGCGGAGTAGCCGTGGTCGTGTTGCCCGGCGACGTGTCTGGGATGGAGATTGCGAAGGATGACTCTCCTCGTTCCGTGGTCCGGCAAAGGCTCTCAATCCGCCCCTGTGGGATAGTTCTTTTTCCTCTGCTTTTGGCCACGCATGATGCTGTACGCGTACAACAGAGCGATCCTCGTCCACGGAGGAGGCGATGGCCCCATCCCGGTCAACACGCTCTACTTGGAACCCCAAGCGCTTTTTGCAGATCCCCTCCACCCCCGCCAGCCTCGGCCTCAAAATTGTGGACTACCGGCGTGAACCGTGACACGCTCGCTACGTCGGCTGGTGGGACCTCAGTAAGGGACCACGAATCTTGCATGTTCCGAACATGGCCGGTCGCTACTATAGCGTGCAGTTCACAGATCCGTGGAGCAACCGTAATTTTGCCTATGTTGGCAAACGCACCACGGGAACCGAGGCTGGCGACTACCTTATCACTGGTCCTGGCTGGAAAGGCGCCGTGCCGCAGGGAATGGCACAGATTTCTTCGGCGAACAATTCCGTGCTCGTTCTCGGCCGCGTGTTCGTCGAAAGCGACAGCGATCTTCCGATCGCCTACAACTTAGCGAAACAGATTTGGTTGTACCACTCACCATTCAGCAAGCTAGCCCCTGGCCGACGCCATGAGGTGCGCGGTGCGAATGCTCTACCAGTTCAGAACGATCCAACAACCTCCGCCCGATTCTAGAACAGTTTCTGGCAGCACCAATACCACTTACTTTGTCCGCGTCACACCATTTACCCGGTCGCGTTTCAGATCCTATCCAACCTCACATTGCTGTCGGTCCACCGGACAGAAGCACTTCTTTAGTGCGAAGACATATTTGGCATGGCCTCGCTCAGCCGGCCGAAGCGCTGCGCACGCTCGGGCTTACGCGGTGGCTTCGGCAAAGAGTGCGGGATCGGCCTTCGCGGCCTATTACCTACGCAAGCACCACAGCAGGCTGTGGTCTTTCCCTCTGATCGCCAACTCCGTCATTGGAGCGCAGGGCGTAGCGCAAAATGTGGTGAACTGCAAGTAGCGCTTTGTCTCTAGACTACGGCTGTATGTTAAGGACGAGAGGCACGGAATGCTTCAAGTTTCCGAAAGCTCCGGTTGCCGAAATAGTGTAGGCTCCGGTCGGTATTTCAGCCTGATTTCCTGAGGATATGATGCCAGTCCCCCCTGCGCAAGCCAACGTGAAAAGAAGAGCAGCGATCATCAGCGCGAACACGATCAGCGCCGCAGGGTTCTTCGACCGCTTTTTTGTACCACCGAGAACGATGGCAAACAAGTTTAGCCCTTGGAATGGCATGAAGATGACACAAACGAGATAATTGCCCGAAGGGCTGTTGGGCGGCAGGCGTGAACTTGTTGCCGCCGTTGCGATGGTCATCTCCACGTTTGCCGGATTCGCTCCCGGGACAACTGCACTCGGAGAAAAGGTGCAAGCGGTTCCGGTTGGCTGTCCGCTGCAACTTAGCTGAATCGAACTCGCGAAGGTCCCTGCAACCGGGCTGATCGTCAATTTGTAAGTTGCAGTGCCCCCATCAGTGATTGTCTGGCTTGAAACGGAACTCGTCAGACTAAAATCCACCCCAGTGCCACTCAGTCCCAGACTGGCCGATGCACCGATACTCGTGGCAATGATCAATGTGCCAGTACTGATACCCGATGATGAAGGCGCGAAGCTGACACTGAGAGCGCACGTGCCGCCGCTCGGTGAAACCGTGCCGCAGCTGTCGGTCTCGCTGAAGTTTCCCGTAACTGAAACCTTCGATACGACAAATGGCGAGTGTGTCTGGTTGGTCAAGGTAACAGTCTGACTGGGGCTCACCGTGCCGAGAATTTGACCGGGAAATTTTAAGAGGCTGGAGCTAACTGCAACGTCCGCTTGCCCGGTCCCGGTCAACGTAAGGGTCTGCGGGCTGTTGAAGGTGTTATCGGTCAACGTGAGTGTACCGGTACGAACACCAACCACAGTTGGCACAAATGCGATTTGGATCTGACAACTCCCCCCCTCCTGCAGAAGACCTGGGCAGCTATTCGTCTGCGAGAAGTCCCCGGAGGCCTGAATACTGGTAATGTCGAGCGATTGATCGCCACTGTTGACGACGGTTACGATCTGCGGTGCGCTTGCGTTTCCGATCGGAGTGATAGGAAACGTCAAACTGGCGGGGGTCAGCGTCACAGCGGCCCCCGTGCCCGCTCCACTCAGACTGATAAGATGGGGAGATCCCGCGGCGTCATCCGTGATCGAAACGCTACCGGAGTCTGTCCCCACCGCCGTGGGGACAAAGGTCACGGACAACGTGCAAGTGCCTGCCGCAGGAACATTATTGCCGCAATTGTTCGTCTGCTCGAATCCCAATGGGACCGTGATGGACGAGATATCAAGGGTCGAACTGCCCATGTTGCGCACCAAGATCGTCTGCGGCGCACTCGCCGTGCCGAGCGATTGGAGCGAATAATCGAGGCTCCATGGCGAAACCGATACAGCCGCGGCAGATGTGGGAGCGATTTTGACGACAAATGCATCGGTGTTGCCACCGATCACCTGCTGGAAGCTTCCCTGCGTAACCGGAAAATCGATCGAGTCGGTAGAGCCTGTGACGTAGATGTTGTCGTTGGAATCCAACGCCATGGATACACCATCATTGGTTCCACTTCCACCAATGTAGGTCGCCAAAAGCTCCGACGACGCCTGTGCATCGATCTCGGCTAAGAGAACGTCATAATCAAAGGGTTGATGCTGGGATCCCTCGGTGGAAAACCCTTCAATTCCATTGACCAATGTAAATTCGGCACTTAGAGTAGAACCCACGACGTAGGCATTATTGCTGTGATCCAGCGCAATGGCCACCGGATCCGACAGATTATTGGGGCCCAGGAAGGTCGAATAAAGCAAAGTGGTGGCGGCGGAATCAAACTTAGTGACGAAAGCATATCCGCAGCTTGCGAAATAGACGGAAGGATCGCAAATTGTCGTAGATGTCAATGGAAATGTGCCGTCGCTAAATGCTCCGCCGGTTACGTAGGCCGACCCGGAATCATCCACTGCAACGGCATTGATGCTCGTTGAAACACCGCTCGATTCATCCAGGTAAGTTGAATAAACCAGCGTTCCCGAATCGCTGAACTTTGCCAAAAAACCCGCCAGGCCGTTTTGGGGATTGTTAATCGATGTTTGATAAACGCCGCTCGTCGTAGGAAAGTTGTAGGTGGTTGTTGCGCCGCCTACATAGGCGTTCCCGCTGCTATCGACGGTCAGACCCGCTATACCACTATATGGAGAAGGCCAGCAGTAGCCGCTTCCACAAGAGTAGGCAAAGGTATAATTGCCCGCAAAATAGGTAGAATAAATGAGCTGCGAACCGTCGGGTGAAAACTCCGTGAGAAATCCATAACTACCAAACCGCCCTCCTTGATTGGCTAAAGGGGTCGATTGGTAGGCATTTGCAGTAGGCAGATTCGTGGAGGTTGTGGTCCCTGCGATCAGCATGTCAGCTGAGTTGTCGAGAATAACTGCAACCGGGGAATCGGTTCCGTTTCCTCCAAAATAAGTCGAATACAGGAGGGTCGAACCGTCGGCCGATACCTTGGTAAGAAATCCGTTGTCACCTCCCGGATAGGTCGCTTGATAGGCGTTTATCACGGGAAAATTGCTCGATGTGGTGCTGCCCGTGATATACACTTCACCGGTCGAATCGAGCGCAATCGCGTTTCCCTGCTCGTACGCATTTCCCCCGATGTAGTCAGCATAGAGCAAGGTTGAGCCGCTGGGATCGAGTTTGGCGACAAAGATGTGCGGATTTCCAGCCGGAAGCGAACCCAGCACCGCAAGCGGGAAGTCACTCGAGTCTGTATATCCGGTAAGATAAACATTTCCGCTGGGATCCACGGCGATGCTGCTGGCCGCGTCATCGCCGCTGCCGCCGAGATATGTTCCGTACAACAGCACGGGATCAATGACCGTCGGTTTGGTCGAATCGGTTCCGGAAAGCTGAAATCCGAGATGAGTCGAATCTTTGAGGATATAGCGTCCCCTCACCGGTGTGCGAGCCCCATTTGTCTCCTGATAGATTGTTGGATTCTTAAAGGTGAGTTGCCCATTGCCCGTGTCGAGTAGCAAATTTCCATTTGCGTCCAGTTGGATGCTTCTGGCACCCCGAATTTGCACTTGTATTTGACTAGCGTCCGCGCCGGGTGAGAGGGCGAAATCGTACTCAAGTTGTCGATGATTGCCGTAATAAATCAGGTCGATGCCTGGATAGACGTTGTGATATCGAACTCTGCCATACGTGGCGATGTTGGTCTGCCAGCGGGAGGAGTCGTTCCCAAAAAAGTAATTCACTTTGCCCGGCTGCAGGTCTTCCCCCGTTACCGTGACATTGCCGGCAGCGCCGACGAGAGTGAATTGAAGAACAGCAGGCGATTGCGAGATCGGAGGGGGCGAGCTAAGCGGTTGACGAGCAGATCCTTCGGATGGGCGAAGAGACAAAATCATGCCATTACCCGTTAGGAATGCGGTGTAACCTTTGCCTTTCGAAAGGAATTTCACCTGACCAGCGGCTTGACCCTGATTTGCCTCGAACGATAAGGGTAAAGACCCATAAGGACTTCCACCCGTCTGTACGGATGTTGAACGGGATTGCGGCAGGGTTTGTGCCCCCAGGCAAACGGTGCCGCCCAATATGAGTAGGACACATTGCACAGCCAATGGTGGGAATCGCATAAATGTTTCCTAATATTCGAGGTTGCGTGGTTTTTTTCTTGAGCTCCGGAGTGCCTGAATTTTTAGTTAGAACTTGGGCTTATGCACGTCGCATGCCGAATGGGACGATTCATAAGTCCATTTATTAGGCAGGTTTAATGAGCGGTAAATCGACTGGGCGGGATGATGAGTTGTCTAACATTAAAACGCCTGTCTGGTAACAATACAATACAGACAGTCGTCATAAACTGGCCTCTCCAGCAGGATCGGCAGTTAGACAATTAGAAATCAGAGAACAAAATCAGGCTGGGGAAGATGATTGACCGCGCCGGTCCAGTGTAGCCAGAATTGCGTCACTCTCGGTTCGATTGTGCTGCTGACCTGCTCCCCGTATTCCGAACAAGTCTGAGTATGATTTCAGTGCGATGGCGTGAGGAAAGACTGCGTGCATCGATCCGGCCTCAAAGTTGAGGGTGATCCCCCTCGGGCCGGGCCGCGTCCATCCCATCAGGTCAGAGGGACACCGCCTGAGCCCTATTGTTCAAGTCGTGGGTCAGCTCTGCCAGTCGATCAACGGGTCTTTGATCCGGCATCTTGACGTGAGCCACTCATGCAATATTTTGGCATCGCTAGGAAGGATAGCGGCAAACTCGCACCCCGAAGCCCCATATTGTCTCGTCCACAGTACCCTCGCTTCGATTGAGATGGTCTGGCTCGTTCCAGGCAATTTAAGAGCAAACGAAAGCAGATCCCCGACCACAAGCGTCTCCTTGGTGCATAGCCCCACGCCTCCTTGTCCAATATTGCTGACGACTAATGACAATGCACGCATCCTCTGGTCCGTAGCCTCAACTTTGGCCATCACTGCATATCGCACGTGTTTGCGGAAATCCGTTACCATCCTCGAATAAGCCGACCGCATCGATCGCGTGGCAGATTCGCGGGTGATTGGTTTACGCACAATCACATGGACCCCGGGTAGGGCCTGGTCGTCAGCTGCGAGAGCGAGAATAGTCGGCTTCTGTTGAGGGCGCGACTTTAAAACTTCATCAACAAGCTTGGATGATAACTCGAAGTCCCAGTCAATCACGATAAGGTCCGTGCTGCCTTCCTGCAACAAGTCTGACGCCCTTGTCGTACTGAGGCAGATATTGGTTGCGATCGAGAAATCTTCTAAAATGCGGTGCATGGTGCAGAATATGGCCGGATCACGCGAAATAAGCAAACATTCAAAGGACATTTCTGGTGTCATGCTTCACCTTTTGAGGAGTGAGACACGTTAGTGTCTGCTGCAAGGCTTACCTTCAGTACACTCGGAACGTCGCCCAGAATCGATTTCACAGCCTGCACCAGCGCATCCGGGTTCTCGTGGATCTTCAACGCTTCCTTATCGAAGTATGCGACAGCGCCTTCTTTTTTAAGTCGGGCTTCGTTCGTTTTTGGAAGGCTGCTGATTACGACGATTGGAATTTTAGCGGTCAAATCGCTCTTTTTTAGAGCTTGTATTACATGGGGGCCTCCCAACTTGGGCAACAGCATGTCCAGAAGGACTAAGTCTGGAGGTTGCTCAAACGCCGAGCGCAGCGCCTCTTCCCCGTCGCAAGCTGTCCTGACCGAGTAGCCGGCTCTGGTCAGTGCTCTTTCATTTACAAGCCGCATGAATCTGCTATCTTCGACCAGCAGGATCGTCTTCAACGTAGGTCTCCTCTCTTGGTACTGCGCACCCGCAAAGTAGAGCGCATTTTACCGATGTGGCCCTGATCATGGTTGCGCTAGCGCCTCGTCCCGTGCGAATGAGATGCCATCCACGTCCGCACATTCGAGTCGGTTTTTGCCGTTGCGTTTCGCCCGGTAAAGAGCTGTATCAGCGCGACGCACTAGCTCTTCTAAATCGTTACTCGATTCCGCTACAGTCGCTCCCATGCTGATCGTGACGGTCATGGTGCGGTTCGCGACACGAATCGGGAGTTGCGCAACATTTTCTCTGATCTGATTCGCACGTCGAGCGGTGTTAAGCAGATCACAACCTGGAATGACGAGAAGAAACTCTTCGCCCCCGTATCGCCCGACCTTGTCGTACTCTCGCAAACTCTCCCGCAGGCAGGTTGCAATATTCTTGAGGACAACATCCCCAACCTCATGACCGAGGGTGTCGTTTACCTTCTTGAAATGATCGATATCGGCTAGAACGATTCCGACATGAGTCCGATCTCGTCGAGCGCGGGCAAGTTCTTGGTGCAGAAAGGCTCGAATTTCGGCTCGATTCCAAAGCCCCGTCAAGTAATCATGGCAAGCGGCGAATTCTAGGGACTGGTTCGCCAACACCAGTCTTTTCTGCAATTCGATGATTCGCTTGCCAACCAACAGCCGCGCTTTTAGTTCGAGCGGGTCAAAAGGCTTCGCCAGAAAGTCGTCGGCACCCGCATCCATGGCTTCCAACATCTCGTCCTTTTTGCTCTTCGCCGTTAGCAAAATTGCATAGGTATATTGTCCCTGTTCCATTCGTCCACGCAAACGACGACAGATTTCGATGCCGTCAATTTTGGGCAGCACCCAATCGAGGAGCGCCAGTTTGGGGGCGTCCCTACCACTGAGTATCCTCCAAGCTTCTTGCCCATCATTCGCCAATACCAGATTAAAACCCCACTTTCGGAACTGGTCTTTAATCAGCAATCGGTATACGGGGGAATCTTCAGCCACAAGAACGGTGAAGGCGGTGTTTCCTGCAATCGTGCTATCCGAGACCGCAAATGCACTTGTGCTCATATCAGGCGGGCATCTCAGCTTTCTCTAGCTTAGTCAGCTCAACTGCGAGCCACGTTTGCAAGAAATGCAGATCGGTTTCGGGAACGAAACAGAAGCGGACGCCCGCTCGGCCAGAACTGTTAGCGTTGACGACTTTTCCGCTTAGGTGAATGAGATGGTTGGTATTCGGCAGTTCGAAGTTGGCGAGTATGTCGGAATTCAGCGGCAGAGGCTGCTGACATTGTAAAGCCATGCCGCCAACACTGAGGTCACTGATTCTTGCATCGACGCCGCCGATTTCGCCGACCCTCGTCGCTACTGGAATATCCACGGGCACACGCGCCGCGCGCCGTCGGTTTTGGAGCATCGTTCCGTACGCGGCACGCATGCATTTCCCCGCATTTGAGACATCAGCAGGCTTATGGATCATAAAATTTGCCCCAACCAGCAGCGCGTGCGTTTCTGATCCAGCGTTGACCAGGGCGACTATGGTCGAGTTTTCATTGGGAGAGGATTCTCGCGCGCGGCGTACGATACGGTTCGTGTCGTTTGCCCCTTCCCAGTCCACAATGATGGCATCCAGCCTTCGATGGGCTACGGCATCCAAAGCTGAGCCCAGTTCGCCGCAGGTCTGGGTTTCGATCGAGAAATTACCAAGAACTTGGTTCATCACCCCAAGAACCTGGATGTCATTACTGAAGAGAAGGCCATCAAGACGAATTTGCGGTCTCATAATCTGTCCTCGAGTTTGCACGCCAATCTCCAAACAGACTGGCCAACGCCAATGTGCCACCCCTTCAGAGGTTTGCGCACGACAACGCGATCAACCCCATTTGTGCAACTATCCATTCGAGTGTTCCGGTTAGATACATTTTTCCACTTTTGAAACAGAATTTCCTCGGCGGGTCGGTTCCAGGTAAACAGAAAACAACCTCTTACCTCGAGCGGTACCATGGCAACTCAAGTGCTCCTCTTAAGGTCAGCGGGAAGACTATGTCTTCACGGGAAACGCCAGAAGGACGTTTTATTGCGGGTACACCTTATCGATGGCAGCGTTTAGTTACTAAATGACTTACTCGCGAAGGAAAGTACAGATCAAAGAGATGAAGAACCCAGTAGATTTCGACTCCGACATTTCCCAGGTTCTTCCATCCCCGAATAAGATGGAGGGGCGAGAATGGTGGCTCTGGGGATTGGCGGTTATCGTTACCTTGGTCTTGACCCTTGCCATCATCACCCTGACCTTCCCGGATGGTGGCCTCCTGAATGACCGGGTTTATTCGCTTAACCTTAGGGAATGGGCCCGCGGGCTTACAGCCTTAGTGCTGATGTTCGATGTGTACACCGTTTATCAGCATCTACAAATCCTTAAAATGCGCCGCCAGATATCCAAGCGTGACCGCCTCTTCCTTCTCATCACAGAAAACGCCGCCGACATGATCGCAGTGATCGATCGGCAAGGCCGCCGGCTGTACAACAGTCCCGCGTATTACAAGACGCTTGGCTATAGCGCGGACGAACTGAGAAAAACCTCTCCCCTTGATCAGATCCATCCGGACGATCGGGATCGGGTAACCCGTGCGGCCGAGCAGGTTTTGGCCTCGGGCTGCGGAAAACGGCTGGAATACCGCATCCGGCACAAGGATGGCTCGTGGTGCGATCTGGAATCGACCGCTAATGTGATTCGCAGCGGGAAGGGCGAGGTCGAGGGTGTCGTCATCGTAAATCGCGATATCACGCAACGCAAGCGGGCAGAAGAGATGTTGGCGCACAACGCGTTCTATGATGGGCTGACTAGCCTTGCCAACCGCACTCTTCTTCTTGATCGCTTGAGCCGCGCCATTGCCATGTCGCGCCGCCATGCAGCTTTCAAGTTTGGAGTTCTTTTCATCGACGTTGATGGGTTCAAAATTGTGAATGACAGCCTCGGCCACGAAGCTGGGGACGCTCTTCTCGTTCGCATCGCGCAGCGGCTAAGCAGTTGCCTCCGTCGCGCCGACACCGTGTCGCGGCCCGGTTCGAGGCCAGGAGAACAGGAGGCAATAATAGATACCACTTTGGCGCGCCCGGGAGGCGACGAATTCGTGATTCTTGCACATGAACTTCACGATCCGAGCGATGCCGTTCGCATCGCTGAGCGCCTTCATAAAAAATTGTCTGATCCTTTCGACCTGGACAGTCACGAAATCGTCGTCACGGCGAGTGTTGGGATTGTATTTGCCGGCAGCTCCGCCGTGGAACCGCAGGGGGTTCTGCGGGACGCAGAAATCGCGATGTACCGCGCCAAGACAGCGGGCAAGGCACGCTCGCAATTGTTCGATGAGACTATGCACATGGGCGCTGTCGAGCGCCTAAAACTTGAAAGTGACCTTCGCAAAGCGGTAGAACGGAATGAGTTCCTGGTCTACTATCAGCCGATCGTCGCGTTGAGTAACAGGAGAATTGTCGGCTTTGAGAGTCTGGTGCGCTGGCAGACCTCCGCGGGCATGGTGATGCCGAATGACTTTATTCCTCTGGCAAATGAAACTGGAATTATCGTACCTATCAACCGACAGTTGTTTAGCCAGGCATGCCAGCAGCTTCGCTGTTGGCAGCAAATGATGCCATCCGATCCTCCCCTCTTCCTCAGCGTGAACGTGAGTCCTAAGGAGTTCGCGCAGTCCGACCTTGCCTCTCAATTGAAATACCTTCTGGAGGAGAGTGAAATTAACCCGCGCTGTATTGCCTTAGAAATCACAGAAACGATTGCCATGGCCGACGCGGATAGATCTGCCGCCGTGTTGCGGGAATTGAAGGGGCTCGGCGTAGAAATCGATATCGATGACTTCGGCACCGGATACTCTTCCCTAAGCAGGCTTCAGAGTTTTCGAGTCGATACCCTGAAAGTGGATCGGGCTTTTGTGTCTCGTATCGACATCGACCGGGAAACTCTCGAAATCGTTCGTACCATTGTGATGCTTGCTCACAGCCTCGGATTGACGGTTGTAGCCGAGGGCATAGAAACGGAATCACAATTGGATCTTCTGAAGAAAATGGGTTGCGAACGCGGGCAAGGCTATCTTTTTTCCAAGCCTGCCGATTCGCGGACAATCGAACAGCTCTTGTTCTCGAACCGTGATACGACCGTGTCGGATAAGCAAGAGATGGCTTCCCTGAAGGATTAGAAGTTTAGTGAATAGCAAATTCGAGCCCAGTTCGCCGTTCAAAAGCGCCCTCTGCCGGGCGTCCTCGCAAGCCTGCTTCCTTTGTTGCCACGAGAAAGGGGGCCATGATGGCTCCTGATTTTTCCGTACCCCCCTATGTTTCTCAGCTCCCACTTGCGCGACCTACCGCCTTCACCTGTGATAGCAACTGATAGATCGTCGCACGACCGATCCCGAGAATTTCTGCGGCCCGAGTCTTGTTGCCGCCTACTTTTTCCAAAACGCGGAGAACGTGCTGCCTTTGTACCTCCTCCAATGGGAGCAGGGCATCGTCAGCGGATCTTTCGTTGGTTAGCGGAGCGCAAAGTCTCTCGGGAAGATCATCAATGTCAATCAGATTGCAGTCCGTCATCAGGCATCCCCTTCCAATCACGTTCTCCAGCTCACGCACATTGCCAGGCCACGAATAACTAGCAAAGCGCGCTTGGGTTCGACGTGTGAGTCCTGCGATGGATTTTTCATATTCTCTCGAGAATTTTTGAATGAAGTGGCGTACCAGGAGAGGCATGTCTTCGGGTCGGCTGGCCAGCGGAGGCAGCTGAAGTTCTATGACGGCCAACCGGTAATAGAGGTCTTCACGAAACCTCCCATCGTCTACCATGGCTTTCAAATTGCGATGCGTTGCCGCGACCACCCGAACGTTTATTTCTAGTTGCGCAACGGATCCAACCTTTTGCACTTGCCGATTCTGCAGAACCCTGAGTAGCCTGGCTTGTGCCGCTAAGGAGAGTTCCCCAACCTCATCCAGAAAGATTGTTCCCCCGTTCGCGTGTTCAAATAATCCGGGTTTGTCGTGAAGCGCTCCCGTGAATGCCCCCCGAACATGTCCAAACAACTCAGTCTCGATAAGCGTGTCGACAAGCGCGGAACAATTACAAACTACGAATTTCCCCCGAGCTGGGCTGAGGTGGTGGAGGGCCTGGGCAACGAGCTCTTTGCCCGTTCCGGTGGCGCCCGTCAACAACACTGTCTTGAAATGTGGAGCGATTCGCCGAATTTTGGCGAAGAGGTCCAGCATCACAGGGCTGCGGCCGACAATGCCCTCGAAACGATATACATCCAATAGTTCCTGTTCGAGTTGAGCTGTTTTTCGTCGTTGCTGAGCCTCGCCCAGCAGTCGATCGATCGGGGCGAATAGTTTTTCCAAATCCAAGGGCTCTGCCAGACAGTCGCGGGCGCCCTTTTTGATCGCTTCCACCGCAAAATCCCCACCGCACTCGTCGATGATGAGAATTGCCTCCACCCCAGGATCGACCCGGAGCATTCGTTCCAGCAACTTCATTCCACTTACCTTTGATATTCCGAGATCCAACAGCACGATCCGCGGACGGACCTCGAGAAAGGTGGAAAAACCTGCCTCAAGATTGCCCGCAGTCCGTATTTGCAGTCCTTCTTGTGTGAATGCGTCCCGGACCAGTTGTAAATTCTGGGGATCGTCATCGATGGCGAGCAACGTCAGCAGGGGAGACATACTCAATGGGCCTCCAGACAAACGCGACGGGTAGGTCTGGACAGAGCTTGCCGTCGTCCATTCTCCCTGGTAATTGCGTGGAGCGCCGATCTGAGATCGAGCTCGTTTCCGGACGTTTCAGGATTCGCCATACGGATGACCTCGCTCCGGCAACATAACCACATCGCTTGACATCGCTCGGCGATTTCTAAAAGCATCCTGACATACCTGGGGAATCGGGGCCGGAGTGCCTCATCTTTGTTCATCGATCGCCCGTTCATAGATTCCCCAAAGAATGATGCGTCTACACAATACTGCGGGCCCTTCCATCTTTCGGCCTGACTAGTCCTCTAACTTTGCCTTTGGGGCGAATTTTAAATTCAAGGCCCATCACTCCTCTCGGATACTGCCAGCTTGTCTTTGTCGCGATGGAGAACTCAACTTAGATGCAGATATCCAGCTCCTTGATGCAAGTCACGCGCCTTTTGCCAACAAAACGGGGATTGTTACGAAATCCGAAAAGCATCCCTACGGCTTAGCCGGCGGTGGGAATAAGACGTCTTTACCAAGTTCCAAGAGTGTCTTGGCGTTCTGATCTCCATCCCAAGCCTTTCCCAGCAAGAACAGGGCGGCTTGTTCGCGTGTAAGTGTATTAACTCTAGGTAAGATATAAGGTTCTTTAGACGGGGGCCGAGGGCCAATCACACTGCTAACTCCTAGATACTCTTTGTCGGAATCGAAAGCCCCCTCAGATTTCCAATTTCCGAGGTGCCTCACAGTACCACACAAAGGCTGCACACCAACAGAAAGCATGAAAGAATTACGAATTCCGAACAGGTGCCGATATTTCGGCACGAGGGGTGCGTGCAGATGACCACATCGTTTACACGTTTTTATTTCTGCGCTTGCCAACCTGTTCTACACTTGCCAACTTTAGGTTGCTCGCGAGCCTGCGGATTCGGTCTAGGACTTACTTAGACTTCAAGTCCAACGATCCACCTCCGAAATCTAGTTATTGGACATATTTCCGGAATAGAGAGACAGTAACGTTTGCCTACAACTTGACCATAGTTCGCTGCTCAATCTCCTTTAAACTGACGTAGCTCCATAATCATCCGGACCACGACTAGTCGCTGTTCCGCTCTCTTTCGACATACAAATCAAGTAAAACCCGCCTGAAGATTCCAAACGACCGTAACCTCGCCGCTTGGTTCCCGAAGCGCGAACCGTGCGCCTCTGGTACTTGGAGTGCCAACTCATTCTGCGACAGCGCCGAGGGCAAAGGATTTGCCTGCAGTTTGTAGGTGGCGAACTGTTTGGTTTGTGGATGGATGTCTTCGATTCAGACACTTGTCTTATTCGCGCCAGACTCTGTCGCGTCGTGCGTCGTCGGTTTGAAAGGTCGGGTTCAGAGCTGATTCAACTTCCAGTAACGGAGAAGACCAATGGTTTCGAGGCGTCTCAAGTGGTTCCTGGTGATACTGGCCGCTGCGGTTGCGTGTCAATCTGCCGTGGCGGCTATCACCGCGCAAACTCCTTCCAAGAATGCTCGTCTGAACGGTTCGCCGGTTCTTCCTGCTTCATCTTCCTTACGACTACAGAAACCGCAGTCGTCCCGCCCGCTTACCCCGGGAGAGCAGGCGCTGGCTGCTGCCCGTAAGAAACAGAAGGCACAACAGATGAACTTAGGATTACCGACTTCGAGCACGCAAATTTTCAAGACCGGCATTATCTCGATGTCCGGAGGCCAAGACACAATGGGCGCCGCCGTGGGGGATGTGAACGGCGACGGCAAGCTAGACCTCGTCATGGCTAGCCAGTGTGCCATCAGCAATTGCTCCGCTGGTGTAGTCACCGTTTTGCTGGGCAATGGCGACGGTACTTACCAAACGCCGGTTGCCTATTCGGTCGGCGGGGAGACGGAGGCCGTGGCGCTAGCTGACGTCAATGGCGATGGAAAGCTCGACATCGTGGCCGTGAGCTACTGCGACAGCGATTGCTCCTCAGGCGTCGCCAGTGTGCTGCTTGGCAATGGCGACGGTACCTTTCAGCCTGCTGTGTCCTACAACACTGGAGGGGCAGGCGCCTACTCACTGGTCGTGGCCGACACGAACGGCGACGGCAAGCCCGACCTGCTTGTGGTTGACGCGTGCAGCTCCAGCAGTTCTTGCTCAAACGGCTTGCTGAGCGTGCTTTTGGGCAACGGCGATGGAACTTTTCAAACCGCAGTCCTCTACGCTTCGGCTGCGCCTTCCCCGCAAGGGATTGCTGCCGCGGATTTTAATGGTGACGGAAAAGTCGACGTCGCGCTCGTGAGCGGCTGCAATAGTGAGAATAGCTGCCTTAACGGTGTAGTAAGTGTGTTGCTAGGCAACGGCGACGGCACTTTCCAGACCGCGAACGGATTCAGCACCATTGGGGAAGGCTCGAACTCAATCGCGGTTGGAGATGTGAATGGCGATGGCCACCAGGACATCCTGGTATCGAACAACTGCGTCAGCACCTCCTCGTGCAACAGCAGCGCTATCGCGGTGCTCCTCGGCAACGGCGACGGAACTTTCCAGAGCGGAACGCAGTATAGCTCGGGGGGACTCTACCCACAGTCCTTGGCGTTGGGCGACCTCAATGCTGACGGCAAGCTCGACGTCGTGGTGAGTAATCAGTGCTCATTGAACAGCGAATGCCAGAATGGCGGGACGGCGTCAGTTCTTCTTGGCAACGGTGACGGAACATTTCAGCTGAACGCAAGTTATGCCTCTGGAAGCAACTCCGACGAAATCGAAGTGCCCGCCTATACCATGGTGTTGATGGCCGACACAAATGGCGACGGGAAGCCCGATGTGCTCCTCACCAGCGCTTGCTATGGTGACAGCTTCGACTGCAACACCGGCGCCGTTAGCGTTTTCTTGGGCTACGGCGACGGGACCCTGGATGGAGCAGTGCTTTATCAACCCGTCGGCTCTTCCAGCTTTGGTCTTGCCAGCGCTGATGTGAACGGCGACGGCAAACCTGACTTGCTCGTCGCGGAAGAGTGCCAGAGCAGCAGCAACTGCAACAACGGTGCCGTCAGCGTGTTGTTGGGCAACGGGGATGGCACATTCGAACCGGGTGAAAGTTTTTCGTCCGGCGGGGAATACCCGCTCTGGCTCGCCACCGGTGATGTCAACGGCGACGGTAAGACTGACGTCGTGATGACCAACCAATGTTCTAGCAGCAACTGCTCGCAGGGATCGGTGGCCGTTTTGCTGGGCAACGGGGACGGAACGTTTCAGTCAGCGACAACCTATCCTACCGATAACGACGGAGGAACAGTCGCGCTGGCTGACGTGAATGGCGACAGCAAACCCGACATTATTGTGGCCAATGAATGTGGCGACAGTGATTGTGACAACGGAGCGGTTTCGGTTCTGCTTGGCAATGGAGACGGCACGTTCCAATCCGCCGTTGCCTACAACGTCGGAGGTACCTGGACCCTGGGCATGGATGTCGGCGATGTGAATGGTGATGGCAGGCCCGATGTGGTCGTCGTTAGCGAATGCCTGAGCACCTCGAATTGCTCAAACGGCGTGCTGTCTGTGCTGCTGGGCAACGGCGATGGCACTTTTCAGCCCGCTGTTACCTACAACAGCGGGGGCGCGAGTGCTTCTGCCATGCGACTTGCAGACATGAACAACGATGGCAAACTCGACATTGTGGTTCAGAACAATTGTGCCACTTCAACGGATTGTAGCAACGGCTCAATTTCCGTTTTGCTGGGCAACGGGGATGGCACCTTTCAGACCGCCGTGTCCTCGAATGTCCCGTCGGGCGAAGGGTGGCAAGCGATGGTGATCGGTGATTTCAATGGCGATCACAAACTTGACGTCGCTTCCGGAGAATCGGAGGCCTTCATGCTCGGAAACGGAGATGGCACTTTTCAAGCGCCGCAATGGCTGGGAGCGGACGGTAACGGCATCGCTGTTGCCGACTTCAACGGCGACGGCCGCCCCGACCTCGCGGTCGGCGGAGTCGCAATCCTGCTGAATATTTCCAACGGATTCGTGATCTCTACCACCACTTCACTCAACAGCTCGAACAATCCATCCAGCTTCGGACAGGCAGTGACCTTTACGTCGACCGTGACTCCACAAATTGCGGGCACGCCTACAGGCACCATCACCTTCAGCGAGGGATCGACGCAACTGGGACAAGCGACGGTTTCCGGTGGCTCGGCGAGCCTAACGATCTCGGCGCTGGCACTGGGCTCGCATTCGATCATAGCTTCTTACAGCGGTGATTCGAATTTCAGCGCCAGCGTGTCCGGCAGCCTCACTCAGGTGCTCGCGATGGCTTCCACCACAACCACATTATCCGGCAGTCCGAATCCCGTGGCTGTCGGCCAGAGTCTAACTTTTACGGCGACCGTGAATTCGACAACCTCTGGAACGCCCACCGGGGCTGTCAGCTTCTTCGATGGATCTACGCAGATTGGCAGCTCCAGCTTGGCGGGAGGAGTGGCGGCATTCTCCACCTCGAGCCTCGCTGCTGGATCTCACCTTGTCACCGCGGTCTATAGCGGCGACAGTAACTTCAACGGCAGCACCTCTGCCACCTTCAACCAAACCGTGAGCGCCGCCAGCTTCAACCTGGCCTCCGCACCGCTGACGCCCACGACGATTCAGGACGGTGGTTCGGCACAGTGGACAATCACAATCAATCCTTCAGGCGGCCTCAACCCCTCGACGGTAAGCCTCAGTTGCTCCGTGAGCCCCGTCGTCTCCGTGCCCCTGACTTGCACGATAAGCCCTGTGTCGATATCGGGTGGCGTAGGCAGGGCAACGTTGAGTGCCTCGACTACTGTCGCTCATTCGGATGCACGACGCTTGGCCGGCCGAGAATCGGGACCGCACAATCTGTTCCTGCTCGCCATCTTTATTCCGGGCCTCTGTTTGAGCGGTCTGGGCTTGGGCAATGCCAACCGCAGGAAGCTGCTTGGACTGGGGATCGTCATCCTGATCGTCACTGGTTCCATGTTGCAGACGGCGTGCGCTGGAGTGAGTTCACCACCCGCAGCTACGGTGATTCCAGGAACGGCACAAGGGACTTATCACGTGACCGTAGTCGGCCAATCCGGGGGCATGCAACAAACGACCTCCGTCGCCCTGACGGTGCAGTAACCAATCGGATCTGCGACCGGGAAGGGGACACGGACTGGCCTTCGTAACCACTGGGACAAATATCCGAAGGAAAGTCTGGTGCTGGCTACTAGCCGGCGCCAGATTTTCTTAGGACGCAGTTTCTTCTGAGCTCACCTCCGCTTACCGCGCGGAGCTTGTTCTGCAACTTGTGGCGCCGATTCGTCGAGTAAAACACAGCGAACGGAGAACTGTCGAACTTCTTAACTGTCTCAGAAAAAGGGTGCAGAGTATTGCATCGCTGATGTTTTTGTCGACGACTTTGCAAGAGCAGGGAATGGCTTTTCCCTCATATTGTTCTTATCCATTCCCTGTTTTAAAAACCGCTTGATTCACAGGGACATCCTTCCGCATGCGGGTATCGATCCACTCTTCTGTGGTTAGAAGAACAAGAAGCAATGCTCGCTGACATTCCATATGCTGGTATCGTCTTCACAATGGGCTCAACACAGATGGCGTTCAGGTTGGAGAGGCTCAGGTGTTCTACGGGAATACCTGTTTCACCGCCTTGGGAAGCTGTGCGATCTTCAACGGCCCGCTTCCAGTGGGTACTCTTTGCTCGTGTCCTGCTTATCCCGGGCCGGTTCTCGGTACGATCGGCTTGCCATGACGCAGAGCATGGCTAAAACAGATGCGAATAATTACGAAGGTTCTGGATTTAGATCTCCAGAACCTTCTCGTTTCAAAGGCGCCCGAACCTGGAAATTGTCCGCGTTTTGTCCGTGAAGAGGGGGTGAAACGGTGCGAAAGGAAGTAACTGCAACAGCGTATGATCTACTGTTTTCTTGGACATAGTTTGTTGCGGTTGCAGTGCTTCCCCCTGGTTTTTTCCCTCATAACCCAAAGGTCGGTGGTTCAAATCCACCCCCCGCAACCAATCCTTTCAATCATTGCAACCCTTCGATTTACAAGCCCCGCTCACTTTGCGTCCACTCTAGCTCAAGTCGGAGCATCTACCCCACAATAGACGCCTGTGCGGCACGTTTTTGCTCGCTCACAGCTTGAGGGTAGATGTTCAAGATGGTGGAGATGTGCGAGTGCCTGGGCAATTCGCTTTGCACTTTCACATCAACACCATTCGGCCTGAGCAGGGTTGAGTACGTGTGGGATGGGCCGCACTTTGTCGAGAGTTGACTTTGTCTGACACTGTTCTTGAAGTGCGAAGTCGTGATGACCGCGGTTCACTTCCAAGGCTCGTCGAAACTGCCTCCGTAAATAGCGGGGCATTTTGAGCCCATCGGACGCAGATACGTGGACAGTTGTCCACGGTGATGAACCCTGTGGTTGCTGAAAAATGCAAGATAAGCCACGGCAGGAAGTTTGAAGGCTCCGAGAAAATCGATTGGGGTAGCCAATTGCTCCGGTGTCAGCGCGCGAATCCTGTCCACCGCTCGTTTGAAGTTCTTGTCATACCAAGCGACCAGTTCGGCGACGGTCTTGGGTTTGCTCTCCTCATCTGGAACCTCGAGGTCGAGTTTAAAGTTGGCAATTCCATCGAGGAAATGGATATCCATACTAGCCAGATGCCACGCCAATTCCCACGCAGTGCGCGCGTGGGGATCAGGTCGGTAGTCGCTCTTAGCATCGGGAAGCGCGGAAAGGACTTTCTTGGTTGTTTCCAGCTCGCGGAGCGACCAAGGAAGCAGGGTTTCCCGGATGACGCCTGCAACCTCGGGGCTCAGGCCCGGTTTCAAGTTGGTTGACACACTTTTCCTTCCCAAATCAGGTCGCCATTATGCCATATTCTCGCTGTCTTCTGAGTCTCCGAGAGGTTCCGGAATTCTAGCTTTGCGCTGCCAGTGATGGTGGGCTTCCAAGCTCTTTTCTCGACCAAGCGCGAATCACCGCCACCGAATCGCGGGTTTTTTCTTCTAAGGTACCCCTACGGACGGAAATCGATAATTCGAATCGCGCCCATTGACTTTGTGCATTTCAGAAGGTAGTGTTGTCGGGTTTTGGAGTGGGACTGTGTTTCCGGTCAAGGGGCAAGCAGAATCACTGAGGTGTTGTCTGTTCTAAACGTTTTCGACGATCCATCCCGGAGGTAGCCACATGAGAGCGTTAATTCTTACAGGAGGCTTGACAGGTTCGCCATGCTTTCTGCCGAAACACCATGCTAGAAGGATCTGCCACTTGGCATTCATCACTGGTTTCTTGTCATTGACAATTTTCGGGCGCTCTAGCTTGATTCAGGCGCAGACTCAGACTCAAACCCAACCGCAGGCTCAGTCACAGGCTCCAGCGTCATCGCCGTCAGACGCTGGCCAGGTAAACTCTCCCGATGTTCCCACGGCCAATACCACGCAGCAACCCAAACCGGAAGCGAATGCAATCCCGGTTCTCAAGACTACGGTCAATGTTACGGACAGCATCTCTGAATCTACCCCGGCGAATATTTCTGTGCTTTCCAATCAGACTCTGGAAACCGAGCCCGGGGTAAGCCTGGACGACGAACTTCGAATTGTTCCGGGTTTCAGTTTGCTGCGTCGCACATCCGGGGTTGTAGCGAGCGCGACGATTCAGGGAGTGGCCTTGCGTGGACTGGGACTTGCAGGTCCCAGCCGAGCGCTTGTGCTTTGGGACGGCCTTCCTTTGAATGATCCCTTCGGCGGATGGATCAATTGGAGTCGCATTGCTCCTGAGAATGTGGGCGAGGCCGATGTCACTCGTGGCGCGACCACCAGCGTTTTCGGCGATCTGGCAATGACCGGGGCGATTTCGATTTTTTCAAGGCCGGAAGAGAAAAACGTGATCGATTTTTCGCAAGAGGGTGGGACGCAAGGCACGCTGCTGAACCATGCCACCTATTCCTGGTTGGGAGAGAATCTCGGCTTTTCGGTGGATGCTCGGAGCTTTCTGACCGATGGGTATTATGTAGTCCCCGAACAAATACGAGGACCAATCGATACCCTTGCATACGATCGCTTTGCCGCCGGTTCACCTCGGGTTGATTGGTTCTCAGGCGAAAATCGTGTCTTTTTCAAGGCCGACGCTCTGTTCGAGCATCGGCACATCGGAACCTTAGTGGACCAGGAGTCTACCGGCTTAGGCGAGTACTCGGGGCACTATTCCCGCGAAATGAAGAACGATACGTTTTCCCTCGTGGGGTACGGTGAGCACGAGGATTGGACGGCCGACTACAGTTCGATCAATTCGACCCGGACGGTAGAGAAACTTGTCGACCTGCAATATGTGCCTTCGAACGGCGGCGGTGGAGCGGCATTCTGGCAGCACTTCCAGTCCCACTGGCAGGTGACCGGCGGCGGCGACGTCGAATATGTTACGGGTTTCTCCCACGATCATAACCCGTTTACCGACGCCACCACAGTGGAGGGCGGAGACCTGTTGGAGCACGGGCTCTTCACACAAGCGGACTACCGCGTGGGCCCGGTGCAATTCTTTGGCGGCATTCGTTATCAGTTCACGGACGCGCGCAACAACATCACTGCACCTAACGGTGGCATAACCTACGGCAGGGGCATTCTTAGAGTTCGCGGCTCGCTCAACCGAAGCTTTAGAGTACCGACTCTCAACGAGCTCTACCGGCCCTATCGCCAGGGCGATATAGAAACTCTGGCCAATCCTTTGCTGATTCCGGAAACCATGGATGGCGGGGAATTCGGATTCGACCTTAAGGGCCGGGACCGGCGTCTCAGCGTCACCTTGTTCCGTAATTCCATCACGAACTTCATCGAACAACCCAATATCTCTGAGACAGCAACTCAGATCACTCGAGAGCGGGAGAATGTCGGCGATGGCATCAATGAAGGTGTTGAAGTAAACGTACAGCAACGCTGGCGAAGCTGGCTGGGCAGCGTCGGATATCTGTATGCCGATACCCGACTGACCAGCGGACCGCTGCGAGGGCTGTACGTTCCCGAGGTTCCCCGTCACGAGGGCTCAGCACAAGTGACCTACCTCCATCATGGGACCATGTTGTCCGGGGGGTTGCTGGCGTATTCGCGCGTATTTGACGACCAGAACAACCAATTTGTCGACCCAGGTTATGCGGTTTTGCAATTTTCCGGTTCGCAGCATCTCTGGCGAAACTTGTCCGCAAACTTCGACATGGAGAACGCCCTGGATCGTTACTACGTGGTTGAATATACTCCGGTCATCAACCACGGTGAGCCGCGCGTCATACGGATCGGATTGCGCTGGAATGGTTTCGAGCGTTAGGATGATGTTTCTGTGTACTACAACACGTGGTTCGAGTATCGAACGCTTGAAAAAGGGCCTAATCGTCACTGGAGGGCCAGCTATAAGCACTTCGCTGGCAGGGAGGAAGCTAGGCTTCGCAAAACCACCTTTTGTCTGGTGTACCTCGATTCCGACGGGTGGCTGAATAGTTTCGATGTTTACCTACTCTGCGCCAACCACGATCGAAGAAGTGCTCGGTATTCTTTCGGAGTGGGGACCACGCGCCCGGATTTTGGCGGGAGGGCAGACCCTTTTGCCTTTGATTCAGAACGGGACGCTCCGCCCCGAACACCTTGTGGATATTAACGGCGTGGGTGGCCTCGATTTCATCGATTTGAAGAGGAACCTGCGAATCGGCGCATGCTGCAGGCAAAATGATGTGGAAGTCTTTTTGCGAGCCAACCGCGGGAATTCACTCCTCTCGCAAGCATTGCCTTTAATAGCAGACCATGAGATAAGGAACCGCGGCACGGTATGCGGAAGCCTCGCTGCGGCGCCTCGTGGCGCAGAGTTACCGGCAATCGCTCTCACTCACAACGCCAACCTTCACATTCGCAGCAGGCGGGGCGACCGCGAGGTCCCTGCGACATCTTTCTATCGCGAAGACGGAACCGTCGCGATAGAAGCGGATGAGATTCTTACCGACGTTAGCTTCGAAGACGACGAGCACAGCGGGACCGCCATTGAAGAGATCCGTTACACTCAATTGAGTTTTCCGGCTTGTGGCGCCGCGGTTCTGCTCGATTCGCAAGACGGATTCTGCTCCTCGCTGCGCCTCACCATTTTTGGACAGGGCATTCCCGCTCAAAGAATGGGCGGGGCGGAATCTCTCGTTAAGGGCGAAAAACCTTCAACTCAATTGCTCGACCAACTGACAAATCGTATTCGCAAAGAAGTACGCGTCGATTCAGTACCCGGCATACCCGCGGACTATGCCCGGCATGTGGCTGGATCGCTGGGCGCTCGCGCCTTCAAACGGGCGGTTGCGCAGTCTGAATCCCTTACCGCCGAAGTTCATTAAGCATGCAAACCCTCACGATAGAAATGAAACTGAATGGCAAAGCATGCAGCCGCGATGTCCCCGTGGGCCAGACACTCGCCAGTCTGCTTCGCGAGGGCTTCGGGCTAAGCACCTCGATTTCGTGCGGGGAGGGAAATTGTGGCACATGCAGCGTGTTGATCGATGGCCGCCCCGTGCGATCCTGTCTCATGCTGGCGGTCCAGGCATCAGGGCGGGCTGTGACAACCCTTGAGGGTCTTACGGATCAGCTTCCTCGACTACAGAAAGCGTTCTCCGAGAACCATGCCATACAGTGCGGCTTTTGCGCCCCGGGTTTCATCGTCGCAGCGGCGGCTTTACTGCGTGCCGGTTCGCGGCCGTCCGAAGCGGAGATTCGCGAAACTATTAAAGGACACCTGTGCCGCTGCTCCGGATACTCAGGAATGGTTCAGGCAATCCAGGACGCTGCGGCGCAAGAATAAGCCATGTTAGGGAAATCGATTCCCCGCTTTGAAGACTCCCGCCTGCTTTCTGGAGCCGGGCGATATGTAAGCAACCTTCGATTGCCAAACATGGTCTACGCCGCAGTTCTGCGGAGTCCTCACGCGGCGGCACGGATTAAAGAAATTCAGACGGTAGAAGCCCGCAAGATTCCCGGCGTCCTTGCGGTCTGGACATTTGCTGATTTGGCAGACGTACTCAAGCCCATCCCTCAAGTCGCGCCTCACCCTTCTTTACGTCCTCGAACGCCGTTCCCACTGGTCAAAGATAACGTCCACCACGAGGGCGAACCGGTTGCAGTTGTCGCGGCCGAAACACGCGCTGTTTGCCGCGAGGCGCTGCGCGCGATCGAAGTGACCTACGAGCCGCTGCCCGCAGTCTTAAACGCGGAGGTGGGAATGTCTGGCTCAGCGAGAGTCCATGATGATTTGCCCGACAACATCGCCGCACAATTCGGCCAGGAAACCGGAGATGTCTCGGCTGCGCTGGCCGATTGTGATTGCGTAATCACCGAGCGTTTTACCATCGGCCGGGTTAGTTCCCAAGCCATGGAAACCCGGGCAGTCGTGGCTAGATTCGAGCCCAACTCCTCCACGGCGCGATTGACGGTCTGGACAAACACGCAGTCGCCGCATCTCACGCGTGGTCTGTTGTCCCAGCAGTTAGGTCTTCCCCGGCACGACATACGAGTGATCGCGCCCGATATCGGTGGAGGCTTCGGGGTTAAAAATCGGTACTACCCGGAGCACACCCTGATTCCCCTTCTGGCGATGCGGCTGGGACAGACGGTCAAATGGGTCGAATCCCGCCGGGAAAGTTTTCTGGCCACCTACCATGGGCGCGAGCAGATTCACGACGCGACTCTTGGTCTCGATGCGAGCGGCCGCATCCGCGCCATGCGCGACCGCATTCTCTACGATCAAGGCGCTTACGTCACGCTTGGAATCGTGGTGCCGCATATCACCACGATCAGCGTTCCCGGACCCTATCGCATTCCTAATTTTCAAGTCGAATGTACCTGCGTATATACCCACAAGGCCCCATCGGTGCCTTATCGCGGAGCGGGCAAGCCCCAGGCTTGTTTCGTCATGGAGCGGATGCTCGACGCAGCAGCGGCCAAGCTCCGAATCGATCCGGTCGAAATAAGACGCCGCAATCTGCTTCAGCCGGACGATTTTCCCTACGACACCGGCCTAAAGGATGTGGACAACACTCAGGTGCGTTACGACAGCGGAAATTATCCGAAGTGCCTGGGAGGAGTGTTGGATTTAATCGGTCACGGTTCTTTCGATCAAGAAAAAAGAAATGCGGCAGTGGCCGGCCGTAAGCTCGGCATCGGAATTTCTTGCTTCATCGAAATGACCGGCAGGGGTCCCTATGAGTCTGCACTGGTTCGAGTCGACCCCGGTGGGCGCATTGTTCTTTCGACCGGGTTATCGTCTCAGGGCCAGTCGCACGAAACGACGCTGGCGCAAGTCTGCGCCGACGCCCTGGAGGTCGAACCGTCCTCCATCCGTGTTCAACTCGGGGATACGTCCATCATACCTTTGGGAATCGGCGTGTACGCCGCCCGATCGGCGGTGATGGCGGGGAATGCCGTCGCGTTGGCTTCCGCAGCCGTTCGTGAAAAGGCAGTCAAGGCCGCAGCAGCGATGTTACGCCTGCCGCCTGAAGCGGTGGAATATGCTGGCGGCAAAGTCAGAGAAATCGCGGAGCCCCACCGAGCGCTGGCACTCGGCGAGATTGCGGGCGCGCTGAATTCGCCCGCTCTTGTATTTCCATTTCCTCCAGACATTGATCCAGGTCTCGAAGCGCTGCGTTTCTACAAGAGCACCACTCCGGCTTACTCGAATGGAGCGTACGCGGTGGTAGTGGAGGTTGACGCGGAAACCGGATACGTAAAGATCCTCCGCCATGCTCTCGTGCATGATTGCGGAAACCTGATCAATCCGGCGGTGGTCGAAACCCAGATGACCGGAGGCATCGCGCAAGGTATAGGCGCATCTCTATTCGAAGAGTTGCATTATGACCGCGAGGGGCGTGTGCTAAACGCAGCGTTCGATACCTACCTGTTGCCTCGTGCCACCGACGTCCCGAGCTTATTACAGTCGCATATCGTCACTCCAAGTCCGTTCAATCCGCTCGGAGTAAAAGGAGTTGGCGAGGGCGGCACCATCCCGGTTGCGCCTGCGTTGGCAGCTGCAATCGAAAACGCGTTGGGCATCAGCGGTGGAATCACGCATGTGCCCATGACTCCGCCGCGGGTTTTGTCCCTGAGTGGGGCCACTCGCGAGGATTGCAGTTCGACAGAAGAAACTCCGGTCGCCTTCCAGGAAACTACCAAGGTCACATAAGCCGCGTCTTCGCTTTAGTTTTGATCTCCGGCTCCATGTTTGTGCCTGCAGAGTCGGCAGTATGTCGGCGGGAGGCTGTTGTCTACGCGGTGGTGCACCGGCTTCAAGGTTCGCAGATAAGCGAACATCGCCTGCAGATCGTCATCGGTCACGTTTTTATAGACTACAAACGGCATTGCGGACCCGAGCGCTCGCGCGCCCACGTAGCCCGTTCGCAAGGCGTGGATGAACATCGCCTCGTCGAAGTATCCAATCCCTGTTGCATCGGGAGTAAGGTTTCCACTTACGATTGTCACGCCTTTGAAGCTGATAGGAAATCCGCCGGCGAATTCCATCCCCGGGATGGGTTTATTGTCTTTGCTGGTGGGAGTGTGACAGCTGGGGCAACCTGCCATCCGCACCAGATGTTCTCCCCACTTCAGGCGGTCGCTGGGATCGGGAGCACTCACCGCCTCGGTAACCGGTTGCGGCAGAGCGTTAATCAGCCGATTGATGGGAAAATTAATATGCGTCTTTGGCAGTTCGTGATGAATGGCGGGCAGAGACCGAATGAAAACCACGACCGAGGCCAGATCCTCGTCAGACATTTCGCGAAAATTTTGGTACGGCATGATCGGAAACAGCGTCCGTCCATCATGGCCGATCCCTTCGCGGATCGCGCGGGCAAGCTGGTCGTCCGTCCAACTGCCGGCCCCGGTCTCCACGTCGGGAGTCAAGTTTGGCGCGACGATTCGTCCGGGAAGCAATCCCTGCGGAAGGACTTGGCCAGCCCCGGTCATGTCCAGGACCGGAGGATAGCCACGTTGCGACAGGTCCATTGGGGTATGGCAACGTGTGCAGGCGGATAATGCGGTAAAGATATAGCGTCCCCGTTCCAATCTCTGGGAAGTCGGCTCAAATTTCCGGGCCGTCAAAGGCCGCATCTTGGGCCCGATGAACGGGCCCGATCCGAACTTCACTCTTACGCCTATAAGTAAAAGGGCAGCTAGTCCTGCCACCAGGATCAACAGGATTTTCGCTAGCGTCTTCATCCTCTAACTGTCGGACCCATCGTTTCGTGGATTGCCCTGCCGTTTGCGTCCGCGCTGATCGTCATCGGTGCGCATAGAATACACCAATCGGCGCGCTCCGAAACGGTGGCGGGAATGTCTTCAAATTCACGAAGAAAATCGTTATACTTCGCGGCATGAAATCACCAATGCTGCTCCATCTTCCACGACGAAGATTGATCGGCGTTTTAATCGCGGTTCTTTTTGTGATGTCCGCAGGGATTTTTTACCTTTACGGGCAGGACAAATCGCAATATCCCGACGGTTATGACGCTGTCGAGGCCGCGCCTGCAGCTCACAAAGTTGTCTTCGAAAACGCGTTTGTGCGCGTGCTTGAGATTCCCACTCCCCCGACGGGAACGATCGTTCCCATGCACCATCACCGCTGGCCAAGTTTCTTTCTAACTTGGGATACAGGCGGCAAGACCTCGCACATTCGTTTTCGCAAGCCCGACGGCAGCGTTCAGGACATCCCCAGCGTCACCACACCGGTGCACCCCGGTGTGTGGAAAGTACGGTGGTCGGAACCTGAGCCCATGCGCTCGGTTGAAGTCATCGATAATGTTGGGACTGCAGAAGCCGCTGCCGGCCATCCACCCCTTCTCCGGATTGAAATTAAATGTCACCCGTGAGAACTTTCGCGTGGGGTTTGCCGTGCCTGCGGAAACGTCTCTTTAAGTTTTTGCCGGGAACCTTGATCAACCGACCAGGAAACGCACCTGCAGCTTGCCTTGGCGAGGTTTTTGATAAAGGCCGATGATGGCTTGAGGCAGGTGCTCGAAACCTTCTACCACGTTGTAAATCGGTTTGAGCTTGCGGGCGAGCATGAGTCGAGAAAGATCGTCTTCCGCCTTCAGCCGCTCGTGATAAAACAGGTGCCCCATGAAAGCATCTGCCTTGATGTTCTTCTGCTTAAGGATCGCCTCGACCTTATCCGAAATGCCAAAGAATTTGCGAATGTTAGCTGACTCGCTCTCGGCTCCAAGCCGATCCGAGTAGAACGCGGCAGCTGCTCCGTAGGCAAACAACCGTCCGTTAGAGTTGATTTGCTCCACCACGGTTTCGGTGAGGGAGCCACCGACGCCATCCGAGTAGACGTCAATGCCGTTGGGGAAGGCATCTCTCAGTTGATTCTCGAAGTCACCAGCCCGATAGTCGATGCAGCGGTCAATCCCGAGATTTTCTACCGCCCAGCCACAGCGGTTCTTGCCGCCGGCAAATCCGACGACGTAGCAGCCGGCAGCCTTGGCCAATTGTGCGGCGATGGAACCGACCGATCCTGTGGCCCCAGCGACCGCGACCCGATCCGCAGGCATGAGCGGACCGCACTCGCGCGTACCAAAATAAGCAGTGAATCCCGAGGTGCCGAGCATTTCTATTAAGACTTCTTCCGGCCACATCTTCACCACCGCTGCCCGGTACTTGTAGGTAAAGGGAGAATTCGTTGCGTTCAGCGCCCTGGTAAGTTCGGTTACAGCCCCGTGTCCGATAGGTCCGGCCTCTGTGCTGACAACCTGATACTCTTGCCAGCCAGCCTGACATGCGATGAGGTCGCCTTTGTTAAACACCGGGGTGCGCGAATCCATAACTTCCGCACAACCGTAGTTCGACGAGTTGGTTTCACCCTGAGCGACTGCCCCGGTGTACATCCGCATGCGCGTGTTGCAATGAATGTTGATTAGCTTTACCCGGACCAGAGCGTCGCCATCCTTCACTTCGGGGAGGCCGACCTCTCGAAGCTCGAAATTCTGTGGGGCGAGTTTGCCATTCTCAAGTGGCTTTGCGTAAATCCATTTCCGGGTCGTGTTAGGCATCGAAGAGAATTGCAAGGAACCAGTTTTAAGATTTTGCCACCCAAAGTCGATTCGAGTCCAAATTTTTTTCTCTTTGGATCTGACAAACGTGGATTTGACAAAGCAAGCGAAAAGCCGACAAGATGGTCCGCACGTTCGGGTACGCGGTCTCGACAACCCATTCGCGGCTTGAACAATTAAGGAATTATGTCCAGCCAAGACGTAAGCCCGGTCCTCTTGCACAGCTTCGAACCGTTCAGTGCTGAGTATCTCAAAGATCCGTATCCCTTCATGTCGTACGCGCGTGAAGCTGGGGCGGCATTTTATAGTGCCGAGTTTGATTATTGGATCGTCACTCGCTACGAGGACATACGGCGCATCTTTCAGTCGCCTGCCAGTTTCTCGGCTGCAAACACTCTCGCCCCGCTCACCGATCCATGTCCGATGGCAAAGGCGGCGTTGAAGGATGGTGGCTACACGCCGGTTCCAGCGTTAGTGAACGTTGATCCTCCTGCCCACACCCGGGCGCGGCGTTTGGCGAATGTTGCCTTCACGCCTAGGCGTGTGGCTGCGATGGAGCCGTCTATACGCGAGGCGACGAAGCGTTTCTGCGACGAACGCTTACGCGACGGCCGGGCAGATTTGATCGCCGACCTGGCTTGGGGCTTGCCGCCGCTTGTGCTGTTTCGCATTCTGGGCCTGCCCGAGGCAGACGTCGCACGCGTCAAGGAAGGCGCACGCAATCGCGGGTTGCTCCTCTTCGGACGCGCCACTGAAGCCGAGCAGGTCAGTGCCGCCCAGGAACTGGCGGCATTCTGGCGTTACGCATCGGCACTCGTCGAGGCCCGGGCGCAGAACCCGGCTGACGACCTAATCAGCGCGCTCGCCCAGGCGCGCGACGGCGAAGAGGAAGCACTGACGCGGCAAGAGGTCGCAGCGATCGTGATGATTATGTTTTTCGCCGGCAACGAAACTACCACCTGCCTCATCGGAAACAGCTTCCGCCGCCTGCTGGAAGACCGGGCGTCGTGGCAGGCAATCTGTCGCGATCCGGACTTGATCCCAAACGCAATCGAGGAGGTGCTGCGGATCGAAAGCTCGGTGATCACCTGGCGCCGAATCACCAAGGAAGCCGTGGAGATTGGCGGAGTTCAAATCCCGGCCAAGGCGAAGCTATTGCTGCTGCTCGGCTCAGCCAATCGGGACCCATCGGTCTTTCCCGAGCCAGACCGATTCGACATTCGGCGCGCCAATGCTCGCGAGCATCTGTCGTTTGGATTCGGTCCGCATGCATGCCTTGGCGCTCCGCTCGCGCGATTACAGGTCCGGGTTGTACTTGAAGAAGTCAGCCGGCGTCTGCCCGGCATGCAACTCGCGCCAAATACTCAGTACGAATATCCAAAAAACGTCTCGCTGCGTGGCCCCCTCTCCCTGCCAGTCATGTGGTAGAACAGGAACGCCTTTCCGGGCTAGTATTGTCATCTGGTTCCACATCAAAAAGAAAAAACATGCCTCTGACAAAACTCGATGCCGTCCCCGCTTTGATCGTGATTGACCTGCAAAAAGGCATTATTGCTTTGCCAACGGTCCACCCGATCGGCGAGATCATCAGCCGTGTTGCGCAGCTCGCGCGAGCCTTCCGCGAGCGGAATCTGCCGGTTGTTCTTGTCAATGTTAGGGGCGTGGCTCCGGGCCGCACCGAAATCGAAAGACCCAATCTTTCGCGCCCTGACGACTGGTCCGATCTGGTTGCTGAATTGGAGAAGCATTCCGGCGACTATCTGGTAACGAAGGAAACATGGGGAGCGTTCCTCGGCACAACGATGGATGATTACTTGCGTCGGCGCGGCGTGACTCAAGTGTTCCTGGTGGGCGTTTCAACAAGTGTAGGCGTGGAGTCGACCGCACGAAGTGCCTACGATCTGGGCTACAACGTGGTTATGGTGGTGGACGCGATGACGGACCGGAACATGGATGCGCACCGTCACAGCGTCGAGAAGATTTTTCCTCGGCTCAGTGAGACGGCCACGACCGAGGACGTGCTGAAGTTCCTCAAGGATGCAGCGGCGCAGTGAGGGCCACAGTCTACAAAAGCCGCACGGACCAACTGGCCTGCCAAAGCCATTCACTCCTTGTACCACCCGGACAGATCGCGATCGAGCATCCTGCTTAACTGGTCCACTTTAGGCGCAGTCTCTGCCTGCAGCGATTTTCGCAGGCGCGGATCAAGGGGCTCTCTCGGCCGTATATCGCTATTTAATCTTGACAGCCTGCCCGAGATCCGCCACCGCGTTTTCTGGGGAATCAGAGCGCTTAGTCGGAGCAGGCTTGGTGGCGGATGACACAGCAACCGCTCCACCTGCGGGATGTGGACCTTTCTGTTGGAATTCTCGCGCGAAAATTTCAGATTAGGCTCTTCACGGACGCCCAGGAACCGCAGCGTATTCCGCCCCACGTTTGCAGCGTCTGCCTTTATGTCGTCGTAAATAATGACGTGCACATTCTCTCTGCCGAAATGATCGAAATATCGTTGGAGCTGCTCGGGGAAATCCGTGAACTCCCTGTAGCCGATTTTTTCGCGGCCGGTTCGCACCGCGTCTGCTTCCAATGCGGCCGCAAGATCGGTGATCGGCTCAGTGCCATGAAGGGCCAAAGAATGCAACGAGTGCATCACGTCCACAGGATTCCTAAACATAACTATGATCTGCGCTGTGGGATTAAAAGCTTTAATGCCTTGGGCGGCACATCGCGATCGAAGATAACTCGCCGTTGCTTCCCCGATTATTTTTTGATCAATCACCTCGGAAAAATTCCCTAAATACTCTTCCATCGTCAATTTCTTTTCCCGAAGGTCGCTGTCGAAGAAAAAAAGCTCTTTTTGCGCCGGCATGAAAATGTCGGGATGGCCCTTAAGGTACGTGTACAACGACCGGGTACCACACCGAGGTGCTCCGACGATGAAAAGATTCGGTTTCGTCATGCCGCTGCGTCTAGCTTATCGCGCATCGAGTAGCTTCCTCTATGGGAGATAGTCGACCGGTCCTTAAGCGACGGAGCCACCCGAGATCCAGCTTCGATCACCGAAACGTTGCTGCGTTCTGCTCCACCCACCGGTCGAAAGAGATTGGCTTTTGCCCGAGGACGCGTTCAACAGTATCGGTAACCTTCGCCAGGCGCCCTTCGCGCATCGCCCGAAATATGGAAAGGAGGGCTTCGACCATATGAGGCGGCCGATTCCTCGTTATTAACTGGCGGCGCTCTTCTTCGTCGGAGAGTGCTTCGAACCGGAGCGGCTTTCCGAGCTGAGCGCCAATCTTCGCCACCATCTCGGGATAGCTGAGCAGTTCCGGGCCGGTGACTGGCAACGACTCTCCGATGTAAGCCTGCGTGATCAATGCCTTTGTGGCGACGGCGGCAATGTCATCGGAATGAATGACCGGGCTCTTGCCGTCGCCGGCGGAGGAACGAACAACCCCTTCGGACTTGATCGATCTGGCCCACCACAGACAGTTCTCCATAAACCCCGAGGGCCGGATGAATGTGAAAGGAACTCCGCTGGCGCGAACCGCGGCTTCGCCTTGCGCATGCCACACGCCAGTACCAACGTCTTTTTGCGGTATGGCAAGCGACGAAATTTTTACCAGATGTTTCACCTTCGCCGCTTTTGCGGCCTTTGCTGCCACTTCGTCCCGCGCCACGAGGTCGTCAATCGAACTGACCAGCAGGAAAGCGTCGACTCCCGTAAGTGCTGCCGTCATCGCCGCCGCATCCGCGAAGTCGCCGACGAAGATATCCACGCGATCGCCGTAGCGCGATCGTGCCTTCTCTGCATTGCGCACGAAAACTCGCGGCCGCTCACCGCGGTCGAGAAGGCGTTCGACAACCCGCGAACCGATGTTTCCCGTCGCTCCCGTGATGAGATAGTTCATGGTGATCGCCTCGAATATGTACCACACCCCTCGCGCTAGAAACAATTCGGCCTGTTGGTTGGCGGTGTCTTATTAAGACAATACCTGCTAGTTGCCCTCGTCCAGCGAGCCGCGTTGACTGGAAGGACGCCGCAGGTATACCGTTCCGCTAGACTACGCAGAACTTCCATCGCAAAGAAGAATAACCGCTCGCGGTTTTAAAAATATAACTTATGTTGGGGAAATCCATTCGCCGGTCCGAAGACACTCGCTTGCTCTCCGGGGCCGGAAGGTACGTCAGCAACCTGCTATTGCCGGACATGCTCCACGCCGCATTTTTGCGGAGTCCTTACGCAGCGGCGCGTGTCAATAAAATTAGAACCATCGAGGCGGCCAAGATACCCGGCGTCCTTGCGGTCTGGACGTTCTCCGACTTGGCGGACGTACTCAAGCCGATTCCTCAAGTCGCGCCTCACCCTTCTGTACGCCCTCGGACGCCGTTCCCACTGGTTAAAGATATCGTCCACCACGAAGGCGAACCGGTCGCGGTCGTCGCTGCCGAAACTCGAGCCGCTTGCCAGGATGCCCTGCGAGCAATCGAAGTGAGCTACGAGCCGCTGCCCGCGGTCTTGAACGCAGAAATGGGAATGTCTGGCTCGGCAAAAGTACATGAGGATTTGCCCGACAACATTGCGGCTCAATTTGGCCAGGGAACCGGGGATGTCGTTGCCGCGCTGGCCGATTGTGATTGCGTAATCACTGAACGGTTTACGACTGGACGCGTTAGTTCCCAGGCTATGGAAACCCGCGCCGTCGTGGCACGCTTCGAACCCAACTCGTCCACAGCCAGGCTGACCGTTTGGACAAACACGCAATCGCCGCACCTCACACGCTCGCTGTTGTCTCAGCAGATCGGCCTTCCTCTGCACGATATCCGCTTGATTGCGCCCGATATTGGCGGGGGCTTCGGGATTAAGAATCGATACTATCCGGAGAACACGCTGATTCCTCTGCTGGCGATGCGGCTGGGCCGGACGGTCAAATGGGTTGAATCCCGCCGCGAGAGTTTTCTTTGCAGCTATCACGGACGCGAGCAGATACACGAGGCGGCTCTTGGTCTCGATGCGAACGGCCGCATCCGCGCCATACGCGACCGCATTCTCTACGATCAAGGCGCCTACACGACCATAGGCATCGTCGTGCCGCACATCAGCACGGTCAGTGTCCCCGGGCCCTATCGCGTTCCTAATTACCAGGTAGAGTGTATCTGCGTATATACCCACAAGGCTCCCTCGGTGCCTTATCGCGGGGCCGGCAGACCCCAGGCGTGTTTCGTGATGGAGCGGATGCTCGACGCGGCCGCGGCCAAACTCGGAATCGATCGCATCGAGATCAGGCGTCGCAATTTACTTCAGCCGGAGGATTTTCCGTACAACACCGGACTGCGGGATGTCGAGAACACTCAACTGATCTACGATAGCGGAAATTACCCCGAGTGCCTGCAAGGAGTGTTGGATTTAATCGAGTACAGTTCTTTCGATCAGGAAAAGAGAAATGCGGCTGCAGCAGGTCGTAAGCTCGGCATCGGAGTTTCGAATTTCAACACAAAGACCGGTAGAGGTCCGTATGAGTCCGCACTGGTTCGGGTCGAACCGGGTGGGCGGATTGTTCTTTCTATCGGCCTATCCTCTCAGGGCCAAAGCCACGAAACGACTCTCGCGCAAGTCTGCGCCAACACACTGGAGATCGAACCTTCCTCCATCCACGTTCAGCTTGGGGATACTTCCATCATCCCGATGGGAATCGGTGTATACGCGGCGCGGTCGGCGGTGATGGCTGGCAACGCCGTCGCGATAGCCTCTGAAGCCGTTCGTGACAAGGCAGTGAAGGCTGCGGCGGCGATGTTACGCGTACCGCCGGAAGCCCTGAAATATTGCGGCGGCAAAGTCAGAGAAATGGCGGAGCCCCACCGAACCCTCGCCCTTGGCGAAATCGCGGGCGCGCTTAACTCCCCGGCCCTTGTATTTCCATTTCCTCCGGATATCGATCCCGGACTCGAAGCGCTGCGTTTTTATAAGAATATCAAGCCTGCCTATCCGAATGGTTCATACGCGGTGGTAGTAGAGGTCGACCCCGAAACAGGTCACGTCAAGATCATTCGCCATGCCCTGGTCCACGATTGCGGAAACCTGATCAATCCCGCAGTCGTGGAAAAGCAGTTGACTGGAGGCGTGGCGCAAGGCATCGGCGGATCTCTGTTCGAAGAATTGCATTATGATTGCAACGGTCGCATGGTGAACGGATCATTGGACAGATATTTACTGCCGCGCGCCACCGAGATTCCCACCTTAAAGCAGGCCCACGTAGTCACTCCGAGTCCCTTTAATCCGCTAGGCGTCAAGGGAGTCGGCGAAGGCGGGCCCATACCGGTTTCACCCGCTCTAGCCGCCGCGATCGAGAATGCTTTAGGTATTGGCGTGCACATTACACATATGCCGATGACTCCGCCGAGAATTTTGTCCTTGATCTCTGTAAGGGACGACAAAAGCAATCAGACGGAGGACACATCCGCCGATTTCCAAGAAGCTATCAAGGCATCGTGAGGGTACGCTTTGCAAGCCTTTGTGTGCCTTCGTGCCCTTTGTGGTTTTGAAATTAGGACACCACCCAGGATCGAGCGGCATTGACGGCGGCGAGTGGACGGGTATAACGTACCGCAGAGTCAGCAGGCTTTTCGAGCGGGCTTGCCATTCTTGGATATCTAAAAATGAGAAGCACACAACCTAAGGTGTTTTACGGCTGGTGGGTTGCCCTGACCGGAACCCTTGGCAGCTTTCTCGGCATCGTCACGGTCGTCGTATTTTCCTTCGGTATATTCGCCAAGGCGATAGGCCAGGAATTTCATGCCGGACGCGCCCAGGTCTCGCTCGCATTTACCATTCTCAGTCTGACCTCCGCTTTTTGTTTTCCGGTGACTGGAAGATTGGTCGATCGATACGGGCCACGGAAAGTTCTGCTTACAGCGACGACGATTCTCGGTGTGATTCTTATGTCGAGTATCGTCCTGGTGCACGCACTCTGGCAGCTCTACGCGATTTTTTTTGCGATGGGCTTGGTCTCCAGCGGGGCCGGAACCATGCCATACGCCGACGCAGTCTCTCATTGGTTTGACAGGCGCAGAGGGCTCGCCCTGAGCGTACTGATGATCGGAATGGGGCTGGGGGCGGTTGTCGTGCCGATGATTGCCCAGCAATTCGTGCACAGGTGGGGTTGGCATCTTTCGTACTGCCTGTTCGGAGTGGCGATGTTGCTGATCCCCGTGCCCGCGATTGCCGCGTTCCTAAAAGACAACCCTGAGAGCATGGGGCTTCTGCCGGATGGCGAAACTGATGCCCAGGCGAGAACGCGGACCGCAGTTGAGGAAGCCGGACCGAGCGTTAGCGAAGCCGCTCGTACCTCTGCATTCTGGATCATGTTGTTCGCATTTTTCCTGCTGACTGCCAGCGTTCATGCGTGCTTCCTCCATTTGCCCGCGATCCTGACCGACCGGGGAAGCGCATTTCAGATGGCGGCACTTGCCAGCTCGCTCCTGGGTGTCGGTGTGTTCATCGGCAGGGCGAGTTCTGGTTACCTGATGGACAAGTTCTTTGCCCCTCGAGTCGCCGCCGTACTTTTCTCCGCAGTCGCGATCGGGATTGCATTTCTAGCCATGGGCCATACGATCCAGTCGGCATTTGTCGGAGCCTTTTTAGTTGGATTGGGTACGGGGGCTGAGGTCGATATCATCGCGTATTTGATTAGCCGCTACTTTGGTTTGCGCTCCTACGGATCGATCTCCGGCTGGATATGGGCCATCTATGGCATCTCTGGTGGATTGGGGGCTTACCTGATGGGCCTCGGCTACGACAAAACGGGATCCTACGCCGCTCCGCTCGGCGGATTTTTCCTCGCCGCGGCGCTGGCAACGGTGCTGATTATGAGCCTCGGGCCATACCGGTATAGCGTAAAACTCGCGCACGCGACCGGAGGGGATTAAGCGAACCCCGCCATTCAGATCGCGGTCCCTGCCCGCCGAAGCTACGATGGAGATCCCGCCAACTTCACCATTCGACCTTCCCTGCCACATATATAAGGAAAAGCAAATAGGAGTAGATGCCCATGATTCCAGTATTAACGGATGAAAACATCCTGCCGCTGCTCAAGATGCAGGAGTTAATTCCACTCATGGAGGAATTTCTGCGGGCACGTCATTCCGGCCATACCGTCACGCCGCCACGTCACAGTGTCGAATTCGCACCTTTTGGAAAGCTGATGTTTACGACTGGAGGGCTAAACACTGCCGATCGATCGTTGGCGGGATTTCGCGTCTACGATACTTTCCCAACGGCTGAAGGCGAGTTCGATGCCCAAACGCTCGCGGTCTGGGACAGCAGGCGCGGCGCACTGTTGGGACTGGCCGTAGGTTGGGCTTTGGGCGCATGGCGCACCGGCGCTCTCGGCGGCGTTGCCATCAAACATATGAGCCGGCAGGACGCGCGACGTTGTGCCGTTATCGGCACGGGTAAGCAAGGTCGTACGCAACTTCTCGCAGCAGCGGCCTGTCGGCCCCTCACCGAAGTCCGAGTATATAGCCGCGACCCCGAGCGCCGGCGCCGCTTTGCGGCCGAGTTGGCTACCATGATCGAGCCCGACGTTCACCCCGCGGCATCCGCCAAGGAAGCCGTCGAACAGGCCGATCTCGTGATCTGTGCAACCAACTCCAAAACACCCGTGCTGGAAACGAACTGGCTCTCGCCAGGGACGCATGTCAACGCATTGGGTCCAAAAATTTTGAATGAACACGAGCTGCCTGTGGACATCGCCGAACGGGTCACGTTTCTCGCCACTGACTCCATCGAGCAGGCGAACAGCTACTCTCAGCCACATTTCCTCGCCGCAAGCGCGGCATGGGCTCGGTTGCAGGATTTGGCGACCTTGGTGGCCGAACCTACGCCGGCCCGTTCCGACGACGGCATCAGCCTGTTCTCTTCTTGCGGCCTTGCGGGCACCGAAGTTCTCGTAGCCGCACACCTTCTCGAACGGTTTCGTTTGGCCACTCGATAATGCGCTAATATCCCCATTTTTTGATGCCTGACCCAGCCAACATTCGCTATACTTCGCATCGTGAACTTACGAATTAACTTATCGAAAAGACCACTCCGCTCGCGCTGGCGAGGATTGCTGGGCGTTTTGATCGTGAGTTGTTTTGTCGTGTCCGCAGGGATTTTTTATCTTTACGGACAGGACAAATCGGGTTTCCCCGATGGCTACGATGCCGTGCAAGCCGCGCCTGACTATCACAAGGTTATTTTCGAAAATGCGTTCGTACGCATCCTCCAACTCCGGGATGCGCCATCGGGGACGATGGTGCCCATGCACCATCACCGCTGGCCGAGTTTTTTTCTAAATTGGGATACAGGCGGCAAGACCAACCACCTCCGGTTTCATTACCCGGACGGCAGGGTTGAGGACAGGCCAAGCGTGGACACGCCGGTACACCCGGGCGTGTGGAAAGTGCGGTGGTCGGAGCCCGACCCAATGCGGTCAGTCGAGATCGTCGACAATCCTACGCCTCCCGGCGGAGCTCACGAGCGTCCTCCCCAACTCCGAATCGAAATCAAATGTCATCCCTAAGGTCTGCTACGTTGCAGCGGCCGGCCCGAAAGGGTCAGCACCCTGCGGCGTCGGGCATCTTTGACCGCGCCGTTCAATAAATTCCGGGAATCACCTTGGCTGTGGTTTGCGAGTACGCTTCATATTTGGAACCGAATACCGTTCTTAAATGAAGTTCCTCAACTTGGATTTTACGTAGCAGAATGACCGACCACACTACCGCGAGCAACCACCCAAAGACACTTGCGAGAGTCAACGCGAGAGCCACCTTTGCGATAATCGCCGCCGAATATCGGGGATGGCGCACATAACGATAAGGACCTCGGGCCATCGGGGGCATCTCCGGCTCCCTTCGGTTAAAAAATCTTGCCAGGTAAACATCCGTCCAGACTTGCCAAATGGATGTAACCAGATAAAGCGCGAGCCCGAGACCCTGAAGCACAGATTGCTGCAACTGTGGAACCAGTTGCCAATGTCCATAGTCCAGGAAAATGGCGAGATCCAACAGCATAAGGACCCTGATCCACCTCGGTCCCTTGGGATCTGAATCCAGAGCCCACCATTCCCGCATCACCGATTTCGAACGAAATACGCTTCGACTCGACCACACCGAGTGGGATACGTTCAGAAGCTTTATACACAGGTAGCCTCCGGCAAAGAAGTCAACCCTCGCCCAAGGATGCGGGGTACCCCACTGAATGAGACAGAGCAGAGCTAGAACAAGGTATCCCAGCGAAGCGCCTAAGGTTTTCCAGAACTTCCCGTTCATCCCTTATCGTCTCCCGTGTGGTTAACCAGCAGGTCCCGCACAATAGTCGCGGCGGTGGCAGGATTTTCGCCGTAAGAGAGGCGATATGCCGGCAGCTCTGCCAAACCGGCGAAGATCGCAGCCTGTTGAGGCTGGAAGCGATAGCCTCCTTTAAAAAGCAGGCCCGCGGGCAGATGCTGCAAAAGCACGCCGGATGGCATGGGGGACAGGCACGGTTCTGCGGCGACCGCCCTCTCGAGGAAAATGGAACACAGCGGCGTCACGCAGTGCGCCTGTGCGCTTTGCAGTTTGCTCTTGTCAAAAAAACAGAAGTCAACCCCTTCGTATGACAATTCATGAACCTCGTCGCGGAGTTCAGGGAAGAATTGCAAAGCCTCTGGACGAAACAGCGCGGGAAATGGGTCACCCCATATGAGGACGCCGGAGGGAGTGGAATCCAGAAAGACCACGTGATCGGCAACCAGTTCCATGCCCAGTGTGGCGGCGACGTAACTGGCGGTGGTCTTGCCACTGTCGGGCTCTCCCAAAAGGACCACCGCTCTTCCACGAAAGGCAACGCAAGCCGCCGACAGGCAAGTGAACCCCAAGCTTCTGACGGTCATGTAAAGCAAGAATTCCAGCGGCGGACGCATTTCTAACCTCGGTTCGAAGACCTCGGCAAACTCTTCGGCTAAGAACGCGATTCCGCTCCGGGTGGTTGCGTCCACGGCCCCGAAACTGCGCGTACCAAAGTTCACGAAGCTGAGTTCGGCATCAGAAAATCCGGAGGGGCGCGTCCCCGGCCGCTCGAAGCTGCCAGGTTCGCTCACGATTCGCCACGTAAACTCGGGATCGTCGTGAGTTACCCGCGGGTACCAGGCGAAGTAGCGAAGTGCGAGATCAATGATCTTGGGGCTATTGCTTTCGAGGCGCACCGCCCTGCCCATCAGCTGCAAGGTGACGGAGTGGGGCGTCGGCACAGTGCGGCGGAGCGGATCCAAAAGTCTGCCGCCGTACGTTACGGCCTCTGAGACGCCCGGGACATTACGTCCTCCTGCATCCTTTGCTAGTAGCAAGTGGAGACCACCCCTTGGGAAACTTCTTCGAGATGACGCGCAAGCTTCAGAGCAATCACTCCGGGATCTCCCCAGTATTGCAGTTGCCAGCAAGGGATGGCAACCAACCGTTGAATGACTTTCCGTTGATTTTCCATCAGTGCGGGAGGCTCGGCCATAAGCTCGCGATCGAGACGCTGCGCGGCATCCTGGGGAGAGATCGCTTGTAGGCAGAATTCGGATCCTTCATGGCGATCCAGAAAGATCAGGCTTTCCGGTTCACAGAACTTCGCTCGCGTCAGGCCGAGTTGGCTCTCCGGTTCCAGGCGCAATATCGACTCTCCACGCTCGGTTTGCCCCAGGTCAGGGAGGGCCAGTTCTTCAAACCAAACTTGAGCATCCTGGCGCAGCTTCAGAGAAGAAACGACGCCCCAGGCAGAGAGCCCCTCCTTGCTTGCTGAGCAAAAAGTTCGATCATCGGAAAGAAATGCGAAACCGGCACGGGCCAGGGCCATCACCAGCGTGGATTTGCCCGAACGCGAAGGTCCTGCCAGCAAATATCCCTTGTTATTCTTTACGACGCAGGCACTGTGAAGCTCTACGATGCCGACCGAGGCGGCAACGATGGACATAAGCATGGGAAAGATAACCGCCTGCCAGTAATTGAGGTCGCTACCCATATTGGCCGAAAATCGTCCCGCCACACAGCGTTTGTGAAGATCGACCAGCATGGAGCTATCGGAATCAAAGCTGGCAAATACCAGATGATCCAGCCCGCGAACGAAGGGCTTTGGCCACGGAGGTTCCGCGGAAGACTCAGAATCGACCCACAGGCGGAGCGAGAAATCCGTGTCCCCGGCATCGGATGGCAAAGGCAAAAATGTGCGGTGAGCGGCTTCAAGAATTTGTTCACCATTAGTATGGAGAGCGCACACCGCCCCGGCGGCCAGGAATCGCCGATGCAACGGCGTTTCAGCATCGCGCCGAAAAAAATCTGCCGACTTCATGAGAAATCCCCCGTATGCGGGCCCAGGGACAACGCTGTCACATTCATCGTTTCTTCGTGTTCCGTGTCGAGATTTCTGGAAGCTCTCAGACAGTCTTGCTTCTATTGAGCCACAACCACCTGGGAATTTCACACAGGTAGCGCAATCCCGAGCCAGCGTGATACACAAACCGATGAAACACGAACCGCTGGCGCCACCGTGACGAAACCGCTCGCTGCAAGCTGCCAGACTGCGAGCCTGGGAGCACGCTGGGCGACTCGCCGATCGAACGAACTCTGCTTACCCCCCGGTTCCACGGTAATAAGCGTTGACGCGTGACGTCTCTTCGGCGATTCACGTCGGGCAAGAATTGCCGATGCAGGAATAAAACCAGCTTGGATGTCGGGAAAACAGTAAGTTCGTAAGCAGGCATCTTTTCGAAAGCCACTCGCCAGCCATAGTTCTCCAGCCAAACCTCTACCGAAGGGCGCAGATTTAGCTTCCACGCCCGTATTATGGCGGGAAGCGGAGCCTGAAAAAAACCCGTTGCCAGTACCGTGACAATGGCCACCAGGTGAGTTAGCTGGGCGTCGGCCTCAGTGCGGCGCTCCACTCGTTGCCAGAACGATGTGTCGTTCGACCGCCGATGGAGACAATAAGCAATTTCATAGAGCCACACCATCCTTATATCCCCGTACAGCAAGTGCTGAAACGTATGCAGTACTTGCAGCAGAAACGCTTCCTCCTCGTGCAAGGCGTGGAAATGCATTCCTCGCCACTCGTGGTCAACGGTACGGGAGGGAGAAAATTGCGTACCTGCTATATCGATGCCGTGCTCGTCCGGCCTCCAGGTCGCCAATTGCAGTTCGATAACATAACGACCTTTCCCCTCGTACTGTTCGCCTGAATCGAAGGAGTGGGAAATGGGAGCCTTTGAGAAGATCCACTCCCCAGCAGCCGCCCTATGCTTCACGAGGAAAAATCCCAACTCGCCGAGCGCTTGCTGCGCAAGCGGCACTGATGGTTCGTCCACCAGATAGTCGAAGTCACTCTGCTGCCGTAAATAGGCATCGGGGCAGAACCCAGGGACAAGAGAAAAACCTTTAACTACGGCATAGTTAACCCCAAGTCTACGGAACCCTTCATTCACCTCTGCAAACGCGCTCGCCATTTCGTCGACACGCAGCCGGTTTTTAGAGTAGTTTTGCTCCAAACGCGACAGCGCGGCGGGCGGAAGTTTCCCATCATCATGGTTGTCGCGCAGTTTCTGCACTAAATAGAGCGCGAGATTAGCGTCATCCAGCCACCGGAACGTGTCTTCCCACTGGCGCTGACTGAAACCGCTGAGCGAATCCCGCTTCTCGCCGATTCCCTCGGAGAAACTCAGATAGCGAATTATGGTTTCGGCCAAACGTCGATTCATCATCTATTCCAAGCAAAACTCAACCGCAAAAGCTATCGCAATGCAGCTTCGCGCGTTGAAATTGCTGCACTCGCGGAATCCTTCACGATTTGTCCTCCCGCAAATTGTAATTCGCGAGTGCACAGTTGCCGCGCATAGGCCAGATCGTGGCTGACGAATATCACCGTACGGCCTTCCCTGACGGCGCTGTGCGCGATCCTCTGCAGGCATTGCTGCCGAAATTCGGCATCGGTTACATCCAATAACTCATCCACCAAAAGAACATCTGCGTCGACGTGAGCGGCCACGGCAAATGCCAGGCGCACACACATGCCTCTCGACCAGCGCTTGATAGGCACACCGAGGAAAGTCTTGACTCCGGCGCCGGCGAAAGCCACGATCTCATCAAACTTCCTGCGAATCTCGGCTTTTTTCATGCCCAGGATCGCACCGTGCACGTAAATATTCTCAGTCCCGGTCAGCTGAGCGTGAAAGCCCGCACCCACTTCCAGCAGTGGCGCAACTCGGCCGCGGATCTCCGCGCAGCCCTCGGTCGGCTCTGTAATGCGGGCGAGGATTCGCAGCAGGGTGGTCTTGCCGACACCATTTGGTCCCAGGAGTGCCACGACCTCTCCCCGCCGGATTTCAAACGAGGCGTGCCTGAGTGCCCAGTGTTCGCGTTTCGGAGCAGTGCCAGCCATTGGGATCGCGGATGTCGGGGCAAACATCCGGAGTGATGCTGAAACCAAGGCGTCGCGGAGCTCCCGATGGCCTTTCTTCAAAGGGTATTTCTTCCCAAGACTGTCGGCGCAAACTGCAATATTGCTCATGTTCAGATCACGTCTGCAAAGGTGCGCTCGACTCGGCGGAAATAAATCAACGCTGCCAGCACGAACCCCAACGTTCCCAGCAAGGAATAGAGCAGGCCCGGCATCGCAGGACGTTGGTTGTGCAACAGAGCCCCGCGGAAACCCTCGACTACGCTGGCCATGGGGTTCAGTTGGGATATCCAGCGCAAACGCGCAGGAATCAAATTACCGGGATAGGCAACCGGCGTGACAAAGAAGAGCAATTGCATGAAGAATGGCACGGCGTAGTTCACATCGCGGTAGTGGACGTTCAACGCCGATAGAAAAAGGCCAACTCCCACCGACACCGCGAGTGCCAGCAGCAGAAACGGAACAATCGTCAGAACCGCAACCGGGGTAGGCCAAATGTGGTAACCCAGCATCAGCGCTATTAGCAGCAGAAACTCGATTCCAAAATCTACGAATGCGCCTAGCACTGCAGCAAGAGGCAGCATCAATCGGGGTACATACGCGCTGGTGAGCAAGTACTGATTTTCCACCAGTGCGTTACTCGAGCGGGTAATGCCGCGAGCAAAAACCTGCCAGGGTGCAAGTCCACAAAGGACAAACAGCGGATACGGGGCGCCTCCCGTGGGCACTCTGGCGACCCGCCCGAATACCAAAGTCAATGCGGCCACGCTTAACAGCGGCTGCAGAACGGCCCAACCTAGTCCTAAGACAGTCTGTTTGTAGCGGACCTTGATATCCCGCCGCAGAAAAACGCCCAGCAGGTCGATGGACTTCCACGATTCGGACAATCCCAATGACAGTTGACCAGATGATGGTCGAATCAGAAATGTAGGCGCCGAATTCTCCAGCACTTCCGTTTGCGAGATCACCGCCAGCCCCCTCTGCTCAACTGTCTGCTCCCGGGGTTCGCCGGAAATGCAAAATCAAGACCGCAGGCACCGCTCGCGCCTTGTCGAAATAACTTTCCTTCCCAGCTCGTACAAAGAGAGGACGTTCGGGTTCCCCAAGAAAGCATTCCAGCGCGTGTGCCAGCCCGAATCCTACATGGTTGAACTCTTTTACAGTTTCCATTGAAGAATGGCTGGTTGTTTCAATCTGCAGCGCACCCTGATGATCCCTGAACCCTGTGCGCCAACCGGCGCCGTATGCTGCGGGGTGAAGTTCGTTGACATAGAGGTCTGCAGTCTTCCCCAGCACGCGCCAGCACTCGCGCGCCAGTTCGCCGAACTCGCCAATGTGCTCCAGCGCAAACGAACAGATGGCTAGGTCAAAAGCGGCGTCTCTCAGCGGAAGTTTCAGGCAATCGGCTCTGGACAATCGTCCTCTGATCGCCCTCTTCTCGCTAGCCACGCGGAGCATAGCAGAGGACAAGTCAATCCCGATGCCCAGCGCCCCCTCGGCAGCCAACAATCTCTCCAGCCAACGTCCGGTTCCGCATCCCAGGTCGAGCACCCTCTTGCCCGCGAGGTCGGGGAGCAGCGGCAAAAGACACCGCTCTTCGAGAGCAAGAAGCGGGTTCGGGGTTTGGTCGTAACTGGGCGCCCATCGAGCGTAGCCTTCTGCGACAGAAACACGCTGGGGAATGCTGCCTGATGCAGAAACTAAAGGTTCGATCGCCGGTGCGGTCACGGGACCATCACTCACAAACTCTCCACCTTCGGCCTTCGAAGATCGATCATGCGCTGGGTCCACTTCAATTCGAACGGCGCCGAGTAAACCGCAAGCTTGTAACGCCACGCGCTCAATGCCTTCAACATCATTCTTCCCCATTGCGGAAGCCGGATGTCTTGCACGGTGGGCCAGCGGGAAGAGACTACGAGTTCAAAGTTGTCGATCAGTTGTTTGGTGCTCGGCCTCAACCACGGCGTTTTGGGGTCTTTCTGCGTGGCGTACCGCTGCCAACGCTCGGTAGCCCACTCATCTGGAGTTTCCGGAAATCGAACCTGGTCTTCGACGTTTCCATACATCTGGGTTCGCTGCGGAACCGGCGTGTAGTGTTCAACCACAATTTCAGAGTCCGGATTCAGACGCTTCAACTGGCGGATAAACTGGATACACTCCTGCGTGTCTCCCTCGGGATCTTTGGGGTTTCCGAAAATAATCGAGAACTCGGGAATGATATCGAAACGGCGTATGCGGGAGGCCAGCGCCAACGTATCTTCGGCGCGAAGATCTTTCTTCATCTCTTTCAGAGTTTCGTTGTTGCCCGATTCCGCCCCAAAAAAGATCATCTTGCAGCCCGCGCGCCGGATGGCCTCGAAGGTTGCGTCCGAGTAAGACATCATGATGTCGGAACGGCCCTCGCACCACCACTTCAAGTTCAGAGGCTCGATTCGTTTTGCCAGTTCCTGAGTGTGGTCCTCGCGCAAAAAGAAATTATTGTCGTAGAACTGAATGGCATCGACCCCGTAGTTCTGCGCCAGATGGCGTAGAACAGCTTCTGTGCGTTCCGGCGCCTCCATCTTTTCCCGGCTTCCGGAAAAGTTTACGACGCCACAGAAGTTGCAGCGGAAGGGACAACCGATGCTGGCCTGGTGCACCGCAGTGCGCTTTCCAAGAAATGTCGGGAGGAGATACTTCTCCACGGGCAACCGATGGTAAGGCAACCAGGGAAATGTATCCGGCGGTTTCATGGGGCGCTCGGGGTTGTTGCGGGCTCGCCCGTCCGGATCCTTGTAGGAAAGGCCGGCAATGTTCTGCATCTCACGATTCTCGCGAAGAGCGCTTAACAACTCTAGAAAAGTAAGCTCTCCCTGACCGCGTACGGCAAAATCGACATATTCTGAATTCAAAACCGCCGCCGTATAGTTGGTGGCGAAGTAGCCTCCCCAAACAATTTTCACATGCGGGAAACGGGCTCGAATCTCCCGGCAAGTTGACACCGCCCCCACGGTCTGCGGGCCGGGCATTACGGTAACGGCCAACATCTCGACCGAGTGCTGTTGAATCAGGGCTGCAATCGTTTCGGTGGGATGCAGATCGAGATTTCCGTCCACGATCGCGTATTCTTCGCGCCCCTCGAGAACTGCGGCAATCGACAAAATGGAGAGAGGTAAGCGGCGATTGCGATACCGTGCCGCTTTTGGATTATAGAGAATGATCATTTCATGAGGACCGGGTTCCGCGAGTTATTAGCCGTCACTTCAGCCGAGTTACCGACCTAGCAAGTTGTCGCGGGCGTGGGTTCCATGATCTTCGCGTCCACACTGGGTTTGGGCAGATTGCTCACAATATTTTTCAAGGTTCGGTTGACCCAAAGCTCCACGGGCAGGCTATAGAAGTCATGATCCAGCCGCCAGCGCGCTGGATAAGCGGTGAGATGCTGAACCGCCTTTGCGAATCGCCCCGGCCCCTTGGCCGCGATCGGCTCGCGATCGAAGGCGATGCGGAGATAATCGCGCATGGTCTGCACTCGTTGATGATCTTTGCCCTTGAGCCACGGCAGCGTCGTATAACGAGGAAAGTAGTCAATCCAGCCTTCCAACGTGGTCGGGGCCTCAATTCCCAGCTTCTCCGCCTGGTGCATTATGGGAGAGCCGGGATAGGGTGTGAAGATGTTGGTCCAGAATTCCGCTCCAGGGAAGCGGCGGCACACATCCATCACGAAGCTGACGGTTTCACGCCGTTCTTTTGGCCCTTCCCCGGGATGACCGAAAATAATATTGAACGATGGGATTACGCCGGCGCGGAGACAGCGCGCGGTAGATTCGTAAATGTCCCCCAGCACCTGGAAATCTTTGTTCATGTGCGTCATCACGGTCGGCGATGCGGTCTCGATGCCCTGGCAGACCTGGTGCATCCCAGAGCGGCGCAAAAGCGAGAGTTCATCGACGCTCAGGCGAGCTGTCAAATTGGTGGTTGCCTGGACGCTCCATTTAAACTTCGCTCCGGCGTGAACCAGCCCTTCGGCAATTTTCAGCGCGCGATCGAGATCGACAAGAAAGTTGTCGTCCGCCATCCACAGCAACTCCAGCCGGTAGCGACCGGTCAGATCCATCGTCTCTTCGACGACCTGATCGACAGGAAGCGCATTCCACTTGCGGCCGTACACTGCCGCGTTCGTGCAATAGGAGCAGTTGAAAGGGCAAGCCAGGCTCGAAGTGTACATGGCCCAGCGCCGTCCGCAGACGCGCTCATATCCGTCAAAGTCCGCCAGTTGATACGCCTTCTGTGGCATCTGGGTCAGTTGCTTCAGGGGCCGCTCCGGAGTAAGAAAAACCTTGTTGTCGCGCTTGAACCCAACCCCCAGAATGTCGTCAAGGGGTTCGTCGTTCTGCAAGTGCTGAGCCACCTCCAGCATGCTGTCTTCGCCCTGAGCACGCACGATGATGTCCACGTACGGAGCTTCGATCGTCTGCTTGGGCAATAACGACGGATGCCATCCCCCCAGGATCACGGGGAAGTCGGGGTGCCACGCTTTTACCGCCTTCGCGACCGCCACTGTCTCCCGAATCATCGGCCCGGTAACCACCGAGATTCCCAGGCAGAGAGCATCTTTCACCTCTTCCAGGACGCTTTGCAGGTAGTTCGGTGTGATCGTGGAATCGATGATCTTAACTTCGTATCCTGCCTCCAATAACGGAGTGGCGATCGCCAAAATTCCCAGCGGGGCCGTAGCCTCAATGCTGGAAAACGACGCAACGAAAAATACGATCTTGTTTGATGACTTCACGGATGCAGCCCCCGGCCCGGTGGGAAGATAATAGGGTCGCATCCAGATATGGCATGAACACCACGGATTTGTCAACATATTGCAAGAAATTAAGGACCTGTTGTCGCCTTGACTGCCTGTGTTGTGGGGAGGCTGCTGTCCCTGGCAGAAGCGGTTCGCGGGAAACAAGCTCTGTCCGGTCCCAGAAGGCAGGAATAGAAGGCACGATTTTTTCTGTTTCGTGTCGCAAAAGAAATGACGAAAGGTTGACAAACTTCTGACAAAGCTTCATTCTGCTCGAATGACCATCTGGGCATAATTCCTAGCGCTGCCGGTGAGGTTCGTTTGCCAGAAAAACACAAGGTCGTACTTTTTTATCCGCCTTACGATGGCCCTCCGTTAAGCGCACCTTTGTGTTTGCTTGCGTTGGCAGCCCCTCTGTTGCAGGCCGGATTTGAAGTTAAATTGATCGATAACATAACTTCGCCCGACTTCGAGAGCGAAATCCTTCGAGAGACCAGTGACGCACTCTGCCTCGGCATTTCTGTTCTTACCGGCCCAACGATTGGCGCCGCGATTCGAATTGCCAAGGCGGTAAAGAAGGCCCGCCCATCTTTGCCGGTCATCTTCGGTGGTTGGCACCCGAGCCTTGCGACAGAACAGACTCTGCAACCGGATTTCGTCGATATGGTTGTGCGCGGCCCGGGAGACTTGACCTTACTGGAAGTTGCGCAGCGATTGGCGGACAAACAGGAATTGCACGGCGTGCAAGGTCTGTCGTTTAAAGATCAGGCGGGCGTTCACCACGAGCCCGAAAGAAAAGTCGCGAACATCAACGATCTCCCCATGCCGGCGTTTCATCTGGCGAACTTCGATGCCTACGCTTCGGCCGCAGGCTTCCGCCAATTGTCCTATACCTCCAGTATCGGCTGTCCCTACGCGTGCAATTACTGCACGGACATGGTGTTTTATAAGCGCCGGTTCAACGCCTATGCGGCGGAACGGGTCGTAAGCGACCTCGCCGATTTGGTCCCTCGTTATGGCATTCAGGAAGTGGCACTCTTCGATTCCAACTTTCTGGTTGATATCAAGCGAGCCTTGGCGATTGCGCGCGGAATTGTCGCAAGTGGGGTTAAATTCCTTTGGGATTTCCAGGCATCCACCGATTTTTTGTGGCGAATGAGCGACGACGACGTTCGCTTATTGGGCGAGAGTGGTGTGTCCCATATGGGCTTTGGCACGGAATCGGCATCTAAACCTGTGCTGAAGCTGATGAATAAACATCACCAGAATGTTGAGCAGATGGTGGAGACGGCTCGCAAGGCTCACCTCGCCAACATTCGCGTCACCTTCAACGTGATTCTGGGGTACCCGGGTGAAACCGAAGGTGACCGGCAGCAAACTTTTTCCATCATGAGCGACATCGCCCGGGAATATTCCAATGTGAGTTTTTCCCCAAATATCTTCACTCCTTTCCCAGGTATCCCGATCTGGCCGCAGTTGAAGGAGATGGGATTGCGCGAGCCACAATCTTTTGAGGAATGGCAAACGCTGGCGCTGGGCCATAATATCCTTCCCTGGCTGCAAGGCGAGGAATTGCAACGGTTGCGTCGCAGCCTGGAATATTTTCTGCTCAATAATCAAATCCGGAAAGCCACGGAAAAGAAAGCCTGGCTGCGGAAGAGATTTCGTCAGATACTCGGAGCGCCCATCCGGTGGCGGATCGGGAAAAACCGATATTCCTTTCCCTGGGAGCTTTGGATTTCGCGCGCCGCACAGCGCGTGGTGACGCGACGATCTTTGCTGACCGGGCAAAAACTATCGGAGCGTATGCAGGAAGTTTGCTGATTTATTTCAGTGCACATGGGGGCCCGCGAACGTGGCTGATGTTCTACTGACTCATTCTTACCATCTGTTTTACGACCGCAAGCAAACACGCAAGGCCCAACCTTATCCTCCACTCGGCACCCTCTATGCCGCGGCTATGCTGCGCAGTTCGGGCATTTCGGTGGCAGTATTCGACACCATGCTGAACGATCCTGAGAGGGAATTCGAAGCGGCCCTCGCGCAACATCGTCCCTCGCTGGTGGTGGTTTACGAGGATAATTTCAACTTTCTTTCCAAGATGTGCCTTACCCGGATGCGGGAAGTCGCGTTCCAGATTCTCGCTGCCTCGCAAAAAACGGGCGCCACCGTGTTGATCAACGGCTCCGATGCCTCGGATCATGCTGCGGACTATCTGCGAAATGGTTTTCGTTGCGTGTTGCTTGGCGAGGCTGAATTCACCTTGCTGGAAACAGTGCAGCAGTTGCTGAAAAATAAAAAAGCTTCGCTGGACGGAATCGACGGCCTCGCCTATTTATCGGCGGCGGGAAAGGTGGTTCAGACCGCGAAGCGCAGCCAATTGCGGCATCTGGACGCGCTGCCGTTTCCGGCGCGCGACTTGATCGACATGCGTCAGTACCGGGATGCCTGGAAATCTGCACATGGATACTTCTCTGTCAACATCGTTTCCAGTCGTGGCTGCCCGTATCGGTGCAACTGGTGTGCCAAGCCCATCTATGGCGACACGTTTTCCGTGCGCTCGCCGCAAAGCGTGGCAGAGGAGATGCGCCAGCTAAAGCACGAGTATGAGGCTGAGCATCTGTGGTTCGCGGACGATATTTTCGGCCTGCAGGCGAAATGGGTTCTGGAATTCGCCGATGCGGTGGAGGAGCGTGACGCCGCCGTTCCCTTCAAGATGCAATCCCGGGTTGATTTGATGACGCCTGCCACCACGGCGGCGTTTCGGCGCTCCGGCTGTGCGGAAGTGTGGATGGGCGTGGAATCGGGAGCGCAGAAGATTTTAAACGCGATGGATAAAGGCATGCGCGTGGACCAGGTTCCCAAGGCGCGCGAGAATCTGCGGAAAGAAGGAATTCGCGCGTGCTACTTCCTGCAGTTTGGCTATCCGGGTGAGACCTGGGAAGATATCCAGAGTACGGTCGAGTTGATACGGGACACGCGCCCGGACGATATCGGCGTTTCCGTGGCGTATCCGCTTCCGGGAACCAAGTTCTTCCAGCAGGTGCAATCGCAACTGGGGACGAAAACCAATTGGTCCGACAGCGAAGACCTTTCGATGATGTTCAAAGGGGCCTATACCGGCGAGTTCTATCGCGCTCTGCATGACGCGCTGCATGCGGAAGTAGATTCATGGAACGGAAAAGCCGATGGGCATGACCCGGAGGAACTGTGGGATAGAGTGGTCCGACTCGAACGGACGAGCCATACGCCAAACCCCACCCAGCTCGACGATTCTCACAGCGGCAATTTAGTGCAATTGCAATTGCAGCCCGAGTGGAGATCGTAAAACTCTGCGGCCGCTGCAATATTTCGACACAGCTGGGTAATCCGATATGGACCTGCTTCTCACGCACGGTTATTTCTTGTTTGAAGATCCCAAGGAACTTCAAATCATGAAGCCATATCCTCCCCTGGGCATTCTTTACATTTCCTCGCACTTGAGAAAAAAAGGGATTCGTGTCGAAGTCTTCGACTCCACCTTTGGGTCCCGCCAGGAGCTATTGGAGATTCTGCAACAGGGACCGCCGGCAATCCTCGGAGTCTATGCCAACTTGATGACGCGCTCGAACGTGCTCGAAATCTTGCATGCGGCGAAGGAATCGGGTTGGCAGACTGTGGTCGGTGGCCCGGAACCGAGCGCATACCTTCCGGAATACCTCAACGCCGGAGCCGATGTCGTGGTTATCGGCGAGGGAGAGGTCACTATCGAGGAATTGGTGCCGCTCATGCGGGACGGTTCTCGGGACTCGCTCCGGAGCGTTGATGGAATCGCTTTTCTTGGCTCCGAAGGAAATGTTGTCCAGACGAAACCGCGCGAGCAGATGCGCGACATCGACGCCCAGCCTTGGCCGGACCGCGAGGCTATCGATATGGAGCAGTATGTCGCAACCTGGCGCAAACATCATGGCAGGGGATCGGTTTCGCTTATCACAGCCCGCGGCTGCCCATATCACTGCCGCTGGTGCAGCCACGAGGTTTTCGGCAAAACTCATCGCCGCAGAAAGCCGGCATCGGTGGCCGACGAACTCGAGTGGCTGATCGAACGCTACCAGCCGGATATGGCTTGGATGGCCGATGACGTATTCACCATTCATCCGGGATGGCTCTCTCAGTATGCCGGCGAACTCAAGCGCCGCGGGCTGAAGATGCCTTTCGAATGTATTTCGAGAGCCGATCGGCTCAGTGCAAAAGTGATCGAAACGCTGGCAGAAATGGGTTGTTTTCGTGTCTGGATTGGCTCCGAAAGCGGCTCGCAACGGGTGTTGGATGCGATGGAAAGGGGCGTAACCGTCGAGCAGGTTCACTCTGCCGTCGCTCTCTGCCGGTCCAGTGGTATTCAAACCGGAATGTTCCTGATGTGGGGATACGAAGGCGAAGAACTCGAGGACATTGAAGCTACCGTTCAGCATGTGAAGCGAACAAATCCCGACGTCTTCTTCACTACGGTTGCCTATCCGATTAAAGGTACGCCTTATTTCGCGGAAGTGGCCGGAAGGGTGGAAGCGCTCAAGCCCTGGAACGTGAGTTCCGATCGAGAGGTTCGAGTGCGAAACCGGCACTCGCGCCGCTTTTACAGCTTTGCTGATCGGTTGCTCCGCTCCGAGGTAGAGCTCGAAAGGATACAGGCCAAGCCAGATGTCGATCTACCGGCCATTCAAAAGTTGGAGTGTGAAATTGCTCATGCCCGCGCCGGCCTGCAGGCTTCGATTTCGGAGAAGGAAGCATGAGCGTGTCAAGCTTGGAAACAACCGCCTCTCGTGCTCCCTTCGACGCCGTGGCCGAGAAGTATGATCAGGGGTTTACGTTTTCGAAGATAGGTCAAGCCCAGCGATCGGTGGTATGGAGAGAACTCGATCGGACGTTCCACGCCGGCGATCGTGTTCTCGAGATCGGATGCGGTACGGGCGTGGACGCATGTTTCCTGGCGGAACGCGGCGTGAAGGTGGTGGCGTGCGATAGCTCACCCGCAATGATTCAGGTGGCCGCGCGCCGAGTTCGAGAAATGGCTATCAATACGGTAGATTTGCGTCTGCTCGCGGCTGAGAATTTAGCTGAAATTCGACAGGAGGCCGCGTTTGACGGAGTCTTTTCGAATTTTGGGGCGCTTAATTGCGTTGAAGATTTGAAGGCAGTCGGCGAGGATCTCGGGGGCCTGCTCAAGCCCGGAGGAACAGCGCTGATGTGCTTCCTCGGCCCAGCCTGCTTCTGGGAGACTGTCTGGTATCTGCTCAAAGCAAAACCTCGCAAAGCATTCAGACGTTGGCGCTCTTCGAGTATCACTGCGGAACTCACGCCCGAATCTCGGCTTCAGGTTCGCTACTACGGGGTCCGGTCATTGGAGCGCATCTTCGCACCGTCATTACGGCTGCGCTCGTGGAGAGGAGTGGGGCTCCTGGTTCCTCCCAGCTACGTTGAGTTATTCGCGAAACGGTTCCCGGCACTTTTGAAGCTGGCCGCGTGGGCGGATCTTCTGTTGGCGCGCTGTCCGGGGATTCGCGGGGGTTCCGATCACATTCTTGTGAAGCTTGAGCGGGTGGCGCAATGAGTGTTTCGAGCGCCACGCCGAAACGCTCGGCATTCGAAAAGCGTTACGGCTTTCGCTCGGATAGCGTTCCCACCCGTGAATACCTCACGCGCCCTATTCTCGACTATCTGGCGCGAAAGCTCGGCCTGCGATGGAAAACCCTTAAGCCATGGTATGGAGTCAACTGGGCATTGCGGCCGTTGAACGCCTGCATGTCGGGGAAACGGGAGGCATCGAAATTCTATTTGTTCTGGGCCACCGTCCCAGAAAGCGGCCCGGCCCGAGATTTTCAACAGGGGAGTAAAAGTAATTGACTCCTCTCGTCACCCTTCGCGATTCCAGCCAGCCAACGACTGGCGGCGTGGACCATTCTTCTCAGCGTCTCGACTCGATGCCGGTAGTCGTGCTCTCGCCTCACAACCAATGCAACTGCCGCTGCGTGATGTGCGACATTTGGAAGATCCGCGACGCCAAGGAGATCACGCCGGAGCTTCTCGAAACGCAGCTCGCGTCGTTTCGCAAGCTTGGGGTCCGCTGGGTGGTGCTAAGCGGGGGCGAACCGCAGCGCAATCCCCAGGTTTGCATTTTAGCGAGAATGCTTCACGATCTCGGCATCCAGGTTACGCTGCTCACCGCCGGCACGCTTCTTTCGAAGGAAGCCGAACTCCTGGCGGCTGCGGTCGACGACGTCATCGTTTCGCTCGACGGTCCCCCCGCGGAGCACAATCGAATTCGCAGGCTTCCTCGCGCTTTCGAATTGCTCATGAAGGGAGTGGAGGAGCTGCGGCGTTTTCGTCCTGAAATCGTCATACGCGGCCGGTGTACGGTTCAAAGGGAAAATCACACATCGCTGCGCGCCACCGTACGGTCCGCTAAAGACCTCGGGCTGAATTCCATTTCTTTTTTGGCGGTCGACGCGGTTTCCGACGCGTTCAATCACCCGCGGGGTTGGGCTCAGCCTACGGCCGATTCCGTCACTCTCGACTGCGGACAAATTGAGACGCTGGAAAAAGAGATGGAAGATCTCATCCAGGAATACGCTGCCGAAATGACGTCAGGCTTCGTCGTGGAAACTCCCGAGAAGTTGCGGCGCATCGTCCGGCAGTTCCGTGTTTATCTGGGACAGGAACAAGCCGTGGCTCCGCGCTGCAACGCACCATGGGTTTCAGCGGTGATCAGTGCGGAGGGCGATGTTCGGCCGTGTTTTTTTCATCCCGTCCTGGGTAATATTCACAGCCACAGTTTGGAGGAGATTGTGAACAGTCCGCAGGCTCTGCAGTTCCGCGCCCAGTTGAACGTGGCGGAAAATCCAATCTGCCGGCGATGCGTATGTTCTCTCCACCTGCGGCGGGGGAATTTGGATCGGAACAGCACGCTGCCTGATGGCATGTCGGAATTGGCGAGTGCCCGCGATGCCATCTCTGCAGGTTAAAAACCACCATCAAAATTTAAACTGGCGTTGAGTGCCCAACGGGTGTATGATTTTGGCGTTTGTAAAGCCGCAGGCAGTCCCGGCGAAAAAAAGGAAAAACCGTTGCGCAATGTTGCGCCTGTCACTCTACGAGGAGATCAAGACATGAAGAGTAAATTAGGTTCGTGGAAGTTGTTGGTACCCTCTTTTATATTGTTGGCTTTCGGTACGAGCCAATTCGCCGCTGCTACTGGCCCACTCTGCGTCAATCCTGCAGGCTCAGGCGGTTGCTATAAGACGATCAGCGCCGCGGTAACGGCAGCTGCAGCCGGCACGACCATCAACGTTGCCGCAGGCACATACCGGGAACAGGTGACCATCGGCAAATCGCTCTACCTACTCGGGGCGGGATCGACCAGATCGATCATAGACGCAGCCGGTCTGAGCAATGCGATTTACGTCGACGGTCTCGACAATCCTGGCTTGTCCGGTGTGACCATCACGGGATTTAAGCTTGAGAATGCCAACTTCGAGGGTCTTGCGGCGACCAGCGTATCGAACCTTAACTTTTCGAGCAGCCTGGTAACCGGCAACGACAAGTCGCAGGATACCGCAAACGGGACTTGCCCGGGCCTACCTCCCTGGGAAACCGCAGAGGGCCTCGACTGCGGCGAAGGAATTCATCTCGCGGGAACCAGCTATTCGACGATTGCGAATAACGTCAGTGAAGGTAATGCCGGAGGGATCCTGATCACTGATAACACGGCCATGAGTCAGTACAACGTGATCGCAGGAAACACCATCAAGGACAATTTGTACGACTGCGGAATCACCCAGCCCTCCCAACCCCAATACCCCACTACCGCGAACGGCGGGGTACCTTTCGGCATTACCAACAATGTGTATTACGGCAACACCTCAACCGGAAATGGCACTGGCCTCCCGGGAGCAGGCGCGGGAATACTCCTGGCCGTTGGCGCGCCGGGAGAGTCGATTAAAAATACGATGATCATCGGCAATACCATCACCAACAACGGGATTCCCGGCGTGGTCTTCCATGGCCACAACTCCGCCGACACCATCGCAAACACCATTGTCGCGGGCAACACGATTAGCGGCAACGGTTCCGATGTGGGGGACGGCGTAACTACGGGCACGACCGGAATCAATTTCTTCGGCGCCCACACGTCAACGGTCCCGGGCGGTTTGACAGGTACGCAGATTTACGGGAACACCATCAGCAATGAGGACGACGCCATCTCCTACAACAGTGGCGTCCCATTGACTGTACACTTCAACAATCTAATGAATGTCGGCAGCTCCGGTATAAACAATACGGACACTACCGGCATCGGCACGGTCGACGCAACCCAGAACTACTGGGGTTGTGCCGCGGGTCCAACCGGTGGTTCTTCCTGCGCGAACGTAGGGGGATCGTCAGCAGCCGTAGCGGCCGTTAAGGTGAGTCCGTACCTGCCTGCGGAAGTAACATACTGAAACCGGTTCGAGGCTTAACCTTAACTGAATGATGCTTTGAGGGGAGGCGATTTTCGCCTCCCCTTACTTTTTGGGCCGCTGCATTGTTTGAGGGGGTTTGTAGAGCCGACAAGAACGTCCGCCTACTCCGAACCGAGATTTCTGCTTCCGACGGATGAATTTTAGTCCGAATTCAGAGCTACCCCTTCGCGTACAATCGCACGATGAAGACGATCGCTCTGGAAGAGCACTTCACGACTGCCAGTCTCCTGAAAGCCACGGGCGCCTATGGCTCCGCCGCGCCTCCACGTTTCCAGCAGATGCAGGCCCAGCTGCTTGACCTCGGCGCCGGACGCATCGCGGCGATGGATGAGGCGGGGATCGACCTCCAGGTGCTTTCGCTAACCACTCTGGTCGGCAATCTGCAGGCCGCAAACGCGTCTGCTGTTCTTCACGATATAAACGACGAACTGGCTGCGGCCGTGAGCGCTCATCCCGGCCGTTTCGCGGGCTTCGCGGCGCTGAACACGAGGGAGCCCGGGGCCGCTGCCAAAGAGTTCGAACGCTGCGTCAACAGTTTGGGTTTCAAGGGCGCACTGATTTCCGGAACCACGGATGGCGAGTTTCTCGACCTGCCTAAATTTACGCCCATCTTCGAAGCCGCAAACGCCCTGCGCGTTCCCATTTACATTCATCCCGCTCCGCCCCCCGATGCGGTGAAAAAAGCCTATTTTTCCGGGCTTCCGGGTGAGACCGGCCTGGTTCTCTCGATTGCCGGCTGGGGCTGGCATGCGGAGACCGGACTGCACAGCCTGCGCCTCATCGTCTCCGGGCTTTTCGACCGTTTCCCCGAGCTGCAGGTCATCATCGGCCACATGGGCGAAGGTGTGCCTTACGCGCTCGCCCGGTCAAGCCCGTTACTGACCGGAGTGGCTCGGCATCTCAAGCTCTCTGTCGCAGAATATTTCCATCGAAATTTCCACGTCACCACCAGCGGATATTTCACGCTGCCCCCATTCCAATGCGCATATGACGTCGTTGGCGTCGACCGCCTGATGTTCTCGGTCGATTATCCGTTCAGTACCAATACGCAGGGACGGGATTTTCTCAACTCCGTCAAACTCAGCGACGACAATAAAGCCAGGCTCACGCACAGGAACGCGGAAGCTCTCCTCAAGCTCTGACCCTCGAATTTCCATTACAAAAAAGCTGCGCGAAACGATCGATTGGGGTGTTTCCGCGCGGCTGAACCTTTTCCCAAACCACAAGCGCACCTTTGCAACCGCAGTACTTCCCGTGCTATCTGCGACACCACGAGAAATCGGACAGGATCATGTTGGTCTTACGATGCAAGGCAACAAAAAGTGGCGCACCGAGGTGCGCCACTGAGTGAGGTATTAAAACCGAATGTTAAACCCGGGCGCCGCTGGATAATCCAGGCGGCGCCCGAGATGCCTATTGTTTATTACTTGCGTTTCGCTTGAGTCTTGGCCGGTTTCTTGCTCCCGGGGAAGGTTACGCCGCTCGGCTGAGTTTCAATCGGTCCGAGGAAGACGCTGTCGCTGTCCCAGTTCAGCCAGTACAGCGTGGTTGCGCTGGCCTGGAAGATGTCGGCGTCGAAAGATAACGGCGGCGGCGCCGTACCCGTATTGAACGTGGCATTCAGCGGATTAGCCGGCGTGTTAGTGGATGACATCGAGAAGTACCCGGGAGAAACCGCCAGCGGAGTGGAGGCGTAGACATCGCCAGTAGTCTCCATACCGGTGGTTGTATCCAGCGGGTCGCTGTCGTCGGCCCCGATGCTGGCCGTGCTGAGCGCCCCGGATGTCACCGTGAACGGTCCGACCATGTCGAACTCGCAACCACCGCACGAAGTGAAGTAGTTGAAGTCCTGGAATCCAGCGGCATAGTTTCCGGTGAAGTCCGTGGCTGTGGTGTCAGTCTGTGGAGTGATAACCCCGATGCCGCCGGGAAGAGCAGGATCCAGGTCGACAAGGAGAGCCCCACCCAGGTCGGTGGTCGTGTTGTTGGGGTCGTTGAGGTTGAGGGCAGGATCGGTCATGTACACCCCGATCGAGCTGACGCTGGAAAGGCTTGTTTCCCAGTTCAAGGAGAAGGAGCCGTATCCATTGATCCCAGAGCTCTCCAGGTCATAGGTGCTGCCATCACCGATTGAGGTATTTACCACCTGGATACCGTTACCCAGTTCATTGTCGTCCGCCGTACCAGCCGCGATGCCGCCATCGCCGTTCGTGTCGGTGGTGAACTGGCCCAACGTGGCAAACTGCGAACTCCATTGACCGAGCAGCGTGAATACACCGCTTGTCAGCGAGGTGTTCGAGAAGGTGGCTGAACCCTGCCCGAAGGCCGAGCCAACCGCGGTGTCGGTCGGATCCACATCGATGATCCGCATTGCCTCCGGACCGACGGCGTAGGTGACGAAGTTAATTGGAGCGGCTGAACCCGTAAATAACGCATAAGCCGCATTGCCGATCCCGGTCACAACCGAGCGCCCAAAGGCGTCCGCCGGGGCCGAAGTTGAGGTAAAGGCGGTGGTTGGTACGATCCCTCCATCGGCATCATTGATGTCAATGGTCCCCGTGGCACCGCTGCTGGTGGCGCTGAAAACGCCGCCGTAAGCCACCGAGTCAGTGATGGGATTCACGCCCGAAACCGCAAATGCGAAGTTCCCGGTGTTGGACGTCGCCGTCTGCAGATCAAGACTTCCGCTCGCGGTGGCCGTCCCGTCGGCCTGCACGATAAGGGCATGATTGGCGTTTACAAATTGAACATCAAAGATTTCTACGCCGCTGTTGCCCAGCGCCGTGTTGCTTACGGTCATGGTGAGGGTTCCCAAGCCAGTGGTTGCGTCCACTGTCAGGGCCGTCGCTCCCGCAGCAATGGTGTCAGGCGTGCTGGGTTCGCCCGGTGAGGTGACCCCAACCCCGTCGTTGTAGTCTTGTTCGCCCCCGACGATGTCGCCGGTTGGGTCCAGGGTGACGGCTCCTGCGATAGCGTAGTAATTGCCGGAAAGTTCCTGGCCGCTGGCATAGTAGACCCAAGTTTGATTAGTCGCGGCAGTCGCGGCATTGTTGGTCAGGCTGAAGCTGGCCGAAGACGTGGCGCCCGTTGTTGAGGCCGTTACCGTGTAAGCGCCGGCGGTCGCGTTTGCCGTAAATACCGATGAAGTAGCCGTACCGTCCGAGCCGGTCGTTTCGGTGTCCGTGGCCCCATTGGCAAATGTGCCACTGGCTCCCGACGAGGGCGCTGTGAAGGTCACAGTAACGCCGCTATCCGCTGATCCGTTGGTAGTGACCGTCGCTACGAGCGGACTCGCAAATGCCGTGCTTACGGTCGCGCTTTGCCCACCACCGCTGGTGGCGGCGATGGCTACGGTTGGCGTACCACCACCACCACCGCCCCCGCCTGAAGTTTTCGAACTCGAACCACCGCAACCGGGCAGGAAAACCAGGGCCAGGCATGCGCATAACGTGAGAAAACTTCCGTAAATTTTCCGGTTCATAGAATCTCCCCTTTCTGCGCGGCCTTTTGGCGCGATAGCGGGGACATGGGCACTCCGTGTTGATTTCGGAGGTTAAATGCCTTGCCGTCCACTTTTACGATGCGGGCTACGAATACTTCCCTGTTGTTGATCGTCTTCATAACGCCGGTCACGGAAACTTCCTTTCCAGGAGCGACTGAAAGCGGACTCTTGCCTTGCAATGCGAATCTTCCGAGGCTCGCGTCCACATTCCCCGAGGAGGTTGCAAACAGAAGATGAGGACCTGGTATCGTTCCCGGGGCGGCTTTCGCGAGGACACTCGAGACTGTGCCGCTGAGTGTCACTTCCTTGCTGATGTCATAGAACGGATGAGATGATTGGCGCGCTGGTTGGGCGCCAAGTGGAACGGCCAAGGTCGCAAATAGCAGGCCAGTGAGCAGCCCCGCGACCACCCGAATGGGTTTAGTGAAACGCCTCATGGATTCTCTCCTTGAAAAACCGATTGTTGATTGTTGTCTCCCGACATGGATGCCAGTTGGCGACACGAACGGACGCGGCACCAAAGGCCGGAATAAGAAATTCCCATCTGGCTGACGGAAATTAAAAGTCTGGATTGGACGCACGGTGGCGGATTATATCTCTCTCATGATCCAAGGTCAATGCCAAATTGATTCGCCAAGGATTGCCGGCATAACTGTTAAGGTCCGACGATGCGCAAGCACGTGCCACGCTTTACATAATCGCTCATATAGAGGCGCAGATAGAGGCGCAGACTGTTGTCGAAAAAGGCACGCACTGGTAGACTCCCTGCGTCATGAAAAAACTTTGGCAGTTGCATCCCATTCAAGCCACTATTCTCGGCGTGTGCTTGACTTGTTTTTCTCTCAACCTGCCCGGCCAAACCCAAACGCCCAGCGCTGCTCCTTCCTCCTCTGCAGACCAGCAACGGGACATCGCAGATTTGCTTGCTCAGGTTGCAGCTTTGGAGAAGAAAGTGGAATACTTTGGGGCCCGTGAAGCCCTTCTTGCCATTCATGTGAGTGACAAACAAGATCGAGAGGACTCAGTCACCCTGGACCCCAGCCAAAGCGGATACCAAAGACTGGACACGAACAACGGTTTCTTGCTGGTTTCGGTTGAACAGGCGGTGCCGTACTCAAACGGATACAAGATTTCATTGAAGATCGCGAATCCGTTGTCCGTGACTTATTCGGGTTTTGCGGCCAAGATCAAGTGGGCGAAGAGATATGACGCGAATCAGTTCACCAACGACTCGTGGGCGGCGTGGCAGAGGAGCATTCAGCAAAAGGAAACTTCATTCACCGATGTATTGGAAAAAGGCACCGCGAAAAAAATTGAATTGATTGTGGCGCCGGCAACGGCCGACCAAATTGGATACCTCAAGCTGTCCATCAATACGAAGGCGGTGGTAGTAGATTCGAAGTGACTCCATAAGCCTTCGACTTCGGAAGTTTTTTCGGTTCTGTGCTGGCGCATAACGGAACCATCGCGGCCACTACCGGCCTTCCAGAGGTGGTGAAAATAGAAGTCATTCAAGCTCCTTGAGATATCGAGCCTTCAAGTCACACCATTGAGAAGAATGCAGCTGCGGTAAAATGTTTGACGCCAGCTTTTGGTAGTTGTATGAGACCTCGAACCAACTGGCCTTGCGGTTCTGGTCCCTCGGATTCCATTTTCCACTTTCAAGATTCAGGAGATCCCGATGCGTGTTTTGCGGTTTGCGATCATGATGATTTCGTTTTGTTTCGCGCTCAGCGTCATTCGCGTCTATTCCCAGGACACCCCGTCGACCCAAACCGCACCCCCGACCCAAAACAAGCCAGCCAAGAGAAAAACGCTATGGGCGACCAACCGGGACCGGCCACAGCCCCCGCCCCCAACCCCTGCAGAGTTGGAGCATTTTGATCTTAGCCTGGTAGACAAGACGCTCGACCCTTGCCAGGACTTTTATGCATACGCTTGCAGCAAGTGGAATGCGGCCAACCCGATACCGAAGGACCAAATGGCCTGGGCAACTGGGGGTGGACTCGACTACTGGAATGAGAGCGTTCTGCGCGATGTCATGCAGAAGGCGGCAGCGCAAACTGGCAACCGCCCCGACTACGAACAGAAGATCGGTGATTATTGGGCGGCTTGCATGGACGAAGAAGTGATCGAGGCGATCCCGGCGACCAGGAGTTTAGAGCCGGGTTTGAAATACATCGATCGCATGGCTGACAAGTCAGACCTTGCCGATCAGGTCGCGCATATTCACCTACTGGTTCCAGGGGCGTGGCGGGGTGACGATAACCAGACGCCGGCGGCGCTACTGGGCTTCGGCGCAAAACAAGCCTATGACGATCCAACCAGAGTCGTAGCCTCGATCGATCAGGGTGGATTGGGATTGCCAAACCGGAACTTTTATTTGAGCGATGACAACCAGTCGAAGGAGCTCCTCAGCGCGTACGAGGCCCACATCGCCGAGATGCTGGTCCTCGGAATTTCCGAGGAAACCGCGGATCAAGGCACCGCCGACGCGAAGACCGTCGTCTCGCTTGAGACCGCTTTGGCACAGGCCCAGACCGACAACCTCGCGCGCCGCGACCCGAAAAATCTGGACAACAAGATGAGTTTGAAGGAGGTAGAGGCCCTCACTCCTTCGTTCGATTGGAAGACCTACCTGAAAGCCGTCAATGCCCCGCCTTCATCGCCTTACTATCTGGTAAGTTCGCCCCAATTCTTTCGCAACCTTGAACCGCTCATTCAACAGTACTCGGTGGATGATTGGAAAGTATATTTGCGCTGGCGTCTGATCGATGGTTCGGCGCCTTATTTGTATAAATCGATTGCCGATGAGAACTGGTTTTTTTATTCCCAAACCTTGCTGCGAGCAAGAAAACCTCTTCCCCGCTGGCGCTTGTGTGTGCGGACTGCAGACCGCGATCTTGGAATGGCTCTTGGGCAGGCATACGTAGCCGCAGCTTTTCCGCCGGAAAGCAAACAGCGAGCCGTCGGCATGGTACACGATATCGAGAACGCACTGGACCGGGATCTTACCAGTGTCGACTGGATGCAGCCGGAGACCAAGGCTCAGGCAAAGGTCAAGCTGCATGCGATCGAAAACCAGGTCGGTTATCCGGATCATTGGCGCGATTACTCGTCACTAAAAATCACGCGCGCCAGCTATTTCGAAAATGTTCATGAGGCGACCGCTTTCGAGTTTCATCGCCAACTCAGTAAAATTGGCAAGCCCGTGGATCGGTCGGAGTGGATTATGACGCCGTCGACCGCCAGCCTCTACTACGATCCGCAGTTGAACGCCATCAGCGTCGCCGCTGGCATGTTGCAACCACCATACTTCGACAGCGCGATGGGCGATGCAGTGAACTACGGCGCCATCGGCGCGGTGATCGGGCGCGAGATCGTGCACGGTTTTGATGACCGCCAGGGCCGCAGGTTTGATGCTCGCGGGAAGCTGGATGATTGGTGGACACCTGACGATGCGAAAGCCTATGAACAGCGGGCAGAATGCGCCGCAGGCGAACATCCCGAACCCGGTGCGGAGACCGGTGTCGAGCAGAACAAAGCCTCGATTCTGCGCGAAGACGCCGCTGCTAACGGAGGGCTACGATTGGCGTTTATGGCGGTCGACAATAAAATGCGGTCAGAAAACAAGTCGCTGGACGCCCAGGAAACGGATGGGTGGACTCCCCGGCAGAAATTCTTTCTTTCCTTCGCCTACTCGTTGTGCACGCAATATAGCCCCGAATTAATGCGACGCATTGAGGCGACAAACCCCCACTCTATTCCGAAATACCGGGTGAACAGCGTCGTCTCCAATATGCCTGAATTTCAGCAAGCGTTTGCCTGCAAGAAAGGCTCACCCATGGTTGGGGAGAATCAGTGCCGCGTCTGGTGAGATTTTCTGGCATAGCCAGTCAGGCAAAATACGCAGCTACTCGCTGTTGAAAAAGCTTTGGCGCGCAGCGAGTTTGTCTATCCCAATTCGGGATGCGGCCAGGGCGCCTTGCGCAGACTACCGGGACCTTCGAGGGCGTTCTCGAGAGCCAATCTCCTTCGACGGGTGTGGAACAATATGCGGCGGCGCCCGGCGAGCGAAGCTGAGCTAACGACGAACATGGCCGACACAACACGGCCGACAGAACAGACGGCATCCCCGCCTTCCATCCGGCTATAATCTCGTGTGACTTCCCACTCGTTTAAGCAGGTTTCCTCTGCGGAGTTCCCCACCCGGTGGGGCAGGTTCCGCATCTTCGGATTCCAGGGACAATTCGGGGGAGACACGGATTTGCGCAACCATGCCTCGCGCCTGGAAGATGCCGTGGCGTTGGTCATGGGCGATGTGCATTCCCGGCCGCCGTTGGTTGCCATCCATTCACAATGCCTCACAGGAGACGTTTTCGGCTCGCTACGCTGCGACTGCCGCCAGCAACTGGAGATGGCGCTGGCCATGATCGCTGAACAGGGGGCGGGAGTCTTGATCTACGAACAGCAGGAGGGACGCGGCATCGGCCTGATGGCGAAGTTGCAGGCCTATGAACTGCAGGACGCTGGCCTGGATACCGTCGAGGCTAACGAACGGCTGGGATTCAGGGCAGATCATCGCGAGTTCGCCATGCCGCCAGGAATTCTAAAGGCGTTCGGCGTGTCCAAGGTGAGATTGCTGTCCAACAACCCCGACAAGGTTGCGGCGCTTGAACGCGGTGGAATTGAAGTGGTGGAACGGGTGCCATGCGAGGTAACGCCCAGTAGCTACGCCACGGACTACCTGAAGACAAAAAGGGAAAAGATGGGGCATCTGTTTACCCGCTGACCATCATGGAGCGGGGAGTACAGATCGTTAAAACGTGGCCACTTCAAACTTGCCACCTCTGTTGGGGGCCTGCCATTGACGATTCGCCGGGGCGAGTACACCCATGCTTACTAGTATTGAGGGACGAAAAGGTGTTTATTTTTAATCACAATGCTAAATTATTTGACAAGTACAACTTCGCTTTTGTAGTATCCGTCGCCAGTTGCTGCTCCCGGTGTGGGGGCGATTTTCCGACTAAGGGTCATGATGAATACAAATGAACACCGTTCTTCGTGGGCGGCGTTTTTGTTTCCTGTAATACAGTTCGTAATGGTGGCGGCGACCGTCTACGTTTTCATTTCCGGGCGGTTTGCTCCTCCCAAAGCCATCACAGCCGCAGGAGAGGCGATCGACCTGCAATACCACATGACTCTGGTGGTTGCGGCCGTAGTCTTTATCCTCTCGCAGCTTGGGCTGGCCTATGTGGTCCTCAAGTACCGGGATCACGGGCAAAAGGTTCACTTCACACGGGGCAACAACAAGCTGGAGGCAGTGTGGACCAGTCTCACTGCAATTCTTTTCATCGGTCTTGGTTTGCTTGGGGGGAAAGCATGGGCGAACGGGCGCATGTTCAACCCGGATGCGAATCCGGATGTGATCCGCATTGAGGTCACGGAAAACCAATTTGTCTTCAATTTCCGTTACCCCGGGCCGGATGGGAAGTTCGGCCGGATCGATCCAACGAAAATCGATTCTTCTCTGGGAAATCCACTCGGTCTTGATTCGTCCGATCCCGCATCGGCGGATGATATTGTTGTTCCAACCCTGACCGTGCCGGTCAACCAGGAAGTAGAGCTTCTCTTGCGCAGCCAGGACGTGATCCACAGTTTTTTTGTTCGCGAACTCCGCTTGCAGCAAGATGCGGTGCCAGGATTGATCGTTGCTGTGCGTTTCAAGGCTGAACAGATTGGCAAGTACGAGGTGGTTTGTACGCAGTTGTGCGGCCTCGGCCATTCCAACATGCATACCTATCTGAGCGTTGTATCGCAGGAAGATTACGCTGCCTTTCTAAAGAGCAACGCACAATGAGTCCTAGGGGGATCGAGAATGTCAGCGCACGCCCATAGTTTTCACGTGTCGGAAGCTCCGACCGGATTTATCCGAAAATACATCTTCAGCATCGATCATAAAGTCATTGGAATTCAGTATTTCTTCTTGGCGCTCACCGCCGTCCTTGTGGGCGTGGTTTTGTCCGTCTTAATGCGGATCCACTTGCTGTGGCCCGCCGCAAAACTGCCGTTTATCCCGAACGGCATCATGACGCCGGCGCAGTATCTTGCGCTTGTCACCATGCACGGAACGCTGATGGTATTCATGGTGCTGACTACGGCGCCGCAAAGCGGCTTCGGAAACTATTTTCTACCGATCCAGATCGGGGCGCCCGATATGGCGTTTCCCCATCTCAATATGCTGTCCTTCTGGGTCACCTTCGTTTCCTTCCTTTGCTTGATTTCTGCGTTCTTCGTCCCCGATGGCGCACCCATCAGCGGCTGGACCGCATACACGCCATTGAGCGGCATGGGACAGATTTCCGGTCCGGGCGAAGGCTGGGGCCAGACGATGTGGATCGTGAGCATCGCGTTCTTTTGCCTGGGGTCATTGCTGGGAGCGCTCAATTTCATAGCAACCATCATCGACATGCGTGCGCCGGGCATGAGTCTCTTCAGGATGCCGCTGACATGCTGGGGATGGTTCGTCACCGCGATCCTGGGACTGCTGGCATTTGGCATCTTACTGGCCGGGGGCGTTTTGTTGTTGCTGGACCGTACGGCGGGAACGAGTTTCTTCCTGCCCGCCGGACTGGTGGTGACCGACCAATTGCAGCCGCACTCGGGAGGTTCTCCCCTCTTGTGGCAGCACCTTTTCTGGTTCTTTGGTCATCCTGAGGTTTACATCGCAATTCTTCCCGGCATGGGAGTTGCCTCCCACGTGCTCTCAACTTTCTGCCGCAAGCCCATCTTTGGCTACAAAGCAATGGTCATCGCCATGAACGCCATAGGATTCCTCGGGTTTATGGTGTGGGGCCACCATATGTTCGTCAGCGGGATGAATCCGTATTCCGGTTTTGCCTTCTCGATTATGACGATGGCCATTGGCGTTCCTTCGGCTATCAAGACGTTCAATTGGCTCAGCACTCTTTGGGGAAGCAAGATTCATTTTGATCCCCCCATGCTCTTTGCACTGGGCTTCGTTTCCCTGTTTGTGTCGGGCGGTCTTTCGGGAATCTTTCTGGCGCAGCCCGCGGTCGATAACCTCCTGCACGCGACGTACTACGTAGTCGCGCATTTTCACCTGGTGATGGGCGTCGCTGCCATTTTCGGGATTTTCGCCGCCACTTATTTCTGGTTCCCGAAAATGTTTGGCCGGATGCTCAACGAAAAGCTGGGAAAGATTCACTTCTGGTTCACCTTTGTGGGCGCGTATTGCATTTTCATGCCGATGCATTTCCTGGGACTCGTGGGCGGCATACGCCGTTATGCAGATTACACCGCGATTTCCTACCTGCAATCGATGCATCCGCTGACGATGTTCATCACCTTCGCCGCATTCGTGACCGCAATTGCTCAACTGGTTTTCCTCTTCAACTTCTTTTGGAGTCTTAAGCGGGGCCCCAAAGCCGGTAAAAATCCGTGGAACGCGACGTCTCTCGAATGGATCACCGATTCTCCTCCGGCTCATGACAACTTCGGCGGACAATATCCTTCGGTTTACCGCGGGCCTTATGAATACAGCGTTCCGGGAGCCGCGCAAGATTACATCCCGCAAAATCTCGAGCCTTCGCAAGTTGCGCGGGAGGGGCGTTCCTGATGTCCGTAGCTACACCCCCGATCGAAACGCAGAGGCAAGCAGCTCCGTTCCGTGCAAGCCACGGCGGAGGCCCTCCCTTTCGGTTGTTCGGGAACGATGGAGAACCGGAACCATGGCAGCCGGGGCGTACACCGCAGCGTACCTATGCCCTCGGCATGATGGTCGGTATCGGCGCAAGCTCCATGTTCTTCCTGGCGCTGGTGAGTGCATCGGTGGTCCATCGCGGACTCGCGCAGAACGCCTGGATGCCTTTTCATCTGCCATCACTGCTGTGGTTGACTTCGGCGCTCGCGGTGGCCAGCAGTTCGACTCTGGTTCGTGCCAGACGCAAATTTAAAGCCGGGGACTGGCAGAGTTTTTCCCGATGGTGGACGATCACGGCAGTGCTTGGAATCTGTTTTCTCAGCGGTCAAGTTTTGGCTTGGCGTCAGCTCGTATCCCAGGGCGTCTATCTGATTTCGAACCCCAGCGTAAGCTTCTTTTACGTTTTTACCGTTGCTCATGGACTTCATCTTTTGGGCGGCGTGATTGCCCTGTTTTGGATTAGTTGGCGGCAATCTCGTGGTTGGCGAAAGTCGCCGGGAATCTCGCGGAGTACGGCGACTTCTGTGGCGGCTCTTTACTGGCATTTTGTTACAGTGTTGTGGCTCTTTCTATTTTCGTTTTTCCTGATCGGAGGCTAAAGCGTGTCAGTAGCTGAGATGGAAGGAGTATTGGAAACGCCATGGTCCGGTGGCAAGTCCCCATTTGCGGTTAATTCCAAGAAGCTGGGCATGTGGCTGTTCATCATGTCGGACAGCCTGACATTTTCCGCCTTGCTGATTAGTTATGCCTACGTTCGGCTGTTTACGCCGGATTGGCCGCGGCCTTTCGAGATTTGGCCAGCCATCGCCAAATCTTCATTCATGACGTTGGTTCTTCTCTCCAGCAGTCTGACCATGGTTTTGGCAGTCGCTGCAGCTTACCGGGGACAAGTGAAGAGGGCGGTTTGGTTGCTGATCGCTACGATCGCTTGCGGTCTCGCATTCGTCGTTATCCACGCGACAGAATGGGTGACGCTGATACATGAAGGCATCACTCCCTGGTCGAATCCCATCAATCCAGCGGTTCCCCTGTTTGGCGGAGCGTTTTTTGGACTCACAGGTTTACACATGCTTCACGTCACGCTGGGAGTCGTGTACCTGGGGGTGATTTGTTGGGGATTCAACAAGGGCAAATGGACCGCCGAGCACGTGGAAGTGAGCGGCCTCTATTGGCACTTCGTCGACTTAGTCTGGATGTTCATATTTCCAATGCTGTATCTGTTGAGCGTTAATCCCAAGTAGTGATTCAGGAGACCACGATGCACGTGAGTACGGAATTGGAGCCCCACCATCCGGTAGGTAGCACGAAATTATTTTCCATCGTCTGGATGTGGCTTCTGCTGCTAACTGGATTCGAAATCTTCTTGGCTTATGAACGGGTTGAAGTGCACATTATGATTACGATCCTGGTGGGTCTCTCGCTGATCAAATCAGCGCTCATCATGGCGTATTTCATGCATTTGCGTTTCGAGAAATTGGGATTGTTTCTGATTGTCGTTCCTGCCATGGTTTTTTGCATTTGCATGATGATGATCATGTTTTTTCCAGACAGTCTCCGGCTCACTCATCTGCCCCGGCTTTGAGATGACAATGACTCGTTTCGCTAGAATCGCGCTATACTTGGCGACTTCGGCTGGCTGTCTCGCAATAGCCCTCCCCAAAGCTACTGCGCAAAGTTGTGCGATGTGCTATCAGAATGCTGCTGCAACCGGAGCACAGGGTAGGATTGCTCTTCAACACGGCATATTGATTCTTGCTATTCCAGCAATCAGTCTCTTTGCCGGGATTCTTTTGCTCCTCTATTTTCGCCGCAACCATGGAGATCCAACTCCAGGACTGGCGCTGCAGCGGAGCGAAACAATTTTTTACGAAAGCTGCTTCGTCAGCAAAGAATGACTGTAACCTCGCTCAGTTGCCTGTCATCGTAAATAACATTTCTCACGGACCACCATGAAATCAGGGAGTCTCTCGGCAAGTATTCAGCCCGGCGGTCAGGATTTCCTCACGGTAACGCAACTATCTTTCCCGGAGCGCTCGATATCCAGTAAACATTCATCCGAAGATCGAACTGTTTTCCCGTTTCTCCTCGACGGGGATCCGGGATTAAATCAAGACGACCTGATTCTGAAGATCCGGGAGGAGGCTGCCCGGTTACTCCCGTGCGATAACGTTTGCCTGGCATTCCATGCCGATGGGTTTCTCCAGATATTCGATAAATCGCACGGCCGACAGTCAGCGCTCATCCCTACTGGGAACCGGACCTCAATCTGGACGGCGCCTGAAGCGAGACTGATTCCTGAGGACGTGGCCGGGCCCCTCCATTGTGTCGGCGGAATTCAGGCGCCATTCAGAATCAACGGGGTTTTTGCCGGAACCGTCTCTTTCCTCGCGAATGCGCCGCATGTTTTTCAGAAGCCTGAAATGGTGCTCGCGCAGAGGATCGCCGATTCCTTTGGATTGCTCCTGGCGAGAGACCTGGGTTCCAGGCAAGATTCGGTTTTGGCTCCCTGCATTTCCCACGACTGGGATAACTTAGTTCGAGCGGTGTGCGAAGTACCGGACATTCACCGAATATTGCCGAGAATCTCAAGCCTTCTGCAGCCCATCATCTCCCATGACCGGCTCACAATCAGTTTTCACGACAAAGATCGAAATATGTGGATGCGGTCCGTATCGAACGACGATGGGCCGACCTTCAAGCGAGTCACGCTATCCGTTGCGGATTTTCCGCGCGATGGATCTTCTGTAATTATCAACGACCTGTTGAGTCATCGTCCTTCAATGCAACCCGCCGAGTTCCATCCGCGGGCGGTGGATGCAGGGTATCGCTCATTCTTGGTGACGCACGTATGGACCGGCCGACATGGTCTTGGCTTCGTCTTTTGGTCGAAGCGGGGCAACGCATTCCATCGCCGGGACGTTCCCAATGCGCAGCGGATCGCCGAGCTTTGCGCGGTCGCGGTCTCAAGAGAGCAGTCGCCACTGAGCCTGGGCGAGACGTTGCCTCAAGGTCCGTTTTCGTCGGATTCGCAGCCTCTGGATGCCGGCTCAGTTCCGGAGCGGCTGGATCGGTCCCCCGGGTCTTCCCGCGAACGGTCCGCCTCCTGGACTCGGGTGATGCGCTCCGCCCACCAGGTGGCATTCACCGATGCGACCGTATTGTTAGTGGGGGAAACGGGTACGGGAAAAGAGGTAGTGGCGCGCGCCATTCACTGCCAGTCATCGCGCAAGGATGGCCCCTTTGTAGCGGTAAACTGCGCTGCGCTTCCCGATACCCTCCTGGAATCCGAATTATTCGGATTTGAACGGGGGGCGTTCACCGGCGCCTACCAGAAGAAACGCGGGTACGTTGACCAGGCCCGCGGAGGCGTTCTCTTCCTCGACGAGCTTTCGGAAATGAGTTGGGGTGCGCAAGCTAAACTTCTGCGTGTACTCGAGACACGCGAGTTTCAGCCATTGGGAAGTTGCCGTTCGCAGAGAGCAAACATTCGGGTAATTGCGGCGACTAACAAAGACCTCAAGAACGAGATCCGGATTGGGAAGTTTCGCGGAGATCTTTATTACCGGCTTTGCGTATTCGAAATTTCCACACCCCCGTTACGTTCTCGCAAGGACGATATTTTGCCGTTGGCCTATCAGTTCCTTTCCGAGGTGCGCAGCCCTTCGGGAAAAAGTCTCGAGATATCTCAATCGGCCCAGAATGCGCTATGGAGCTACGATTGGCCGGGCAATGTGCGCGAATTGCGCAATGTAATGGAGCGGGCCTCGATTTTATGCGATGGAGATGTTATCAAGGTGGAGCATCTTTCGCTTCACGGCGGCAATGAGGAACATTCGGCGGTGAGCGAGATCAGCGTTATCGAGCGGCAAATGATCGAACGTGCTCTCCGCGAAAGTGGCGGCAATAAAGCCCGGGCCGCGCGCATGCTCGGCTTAAGCAGGACGCAACTCTATGTCAGGCTCCGGCGCTACGCTTGAGGTTCGGATTCAGGTGCTTCGTGGAGAGAAGCGATGTCATGATCAGCTCGGGTTTATTGCCGCACGATTCGGGCGAAGGGGCTCTCGCTCTTCTCTCTCTGGTGTTCACGTTTAATCACATGTTCAAAAATGCGCACTCACTTATTTGCAAATCGGGTCGATTGATGCTGTGAAATGGTTCAATCTAGCCTGTTCGCCAATGGATTTGATCCGTGGGCGATACGGTATTGGAATTGCATGGTACCACTGCCAATCACAGTGGGTAGGGGGTTAATTGGTCCTTCGTCGGCGAGGTTGGTTTGGGCGGTCACTCGCGATTTCTCTTTTTGCCGCAGTGTTTGGGGTCGCCGGAGTAGTGTCGCTGGACGCACATTCCTCTTCCTCGGCTGGCAATCAAACCAACGACACACAGGTGGCGAAAGCTGCGCCGGTACAGCCATCGGGGAGCACAGCTCAAGCCGCACAGGCTCAACCCGCTCCGGCCCCATCCGCGCAGGCTCCAGCCGCACCGGCAGCAGCGGGCGCGAGCCCTCCGGTTCCTCCGCCAACATTCGTTGGCGCGGAGCTCTGTTCGCGCTGCCATTACGACAAATTTATTAGTTATCAGAACATTCCGATGAGCGAGAGCGGGAACAAGAACACCCCAGGAGCTCACGAGGGATGCGAAAGTTGTCACGGTCCGGCCTCCAATCACGTGGGGGGCGGCGGCGGCCGCGGCGTTGGCGGACTGATGAAT
>DASXEG010000080.1:0-14643 GCA_036490235.1 Candidatus Sulfotelmatobacter sp.
TCACCGATGGTTGTGTGAGTCCCGACTCTCGAATCTTCGGCAGCTACCTTCATGGTCTCTTCGATGGAGACGACTTTCGCCACGCCTTTATCAAGGCTGCGCGCACGTTCTACGATCTCACCCCGGCAAATGAGTTCAATCACTGGGAATCAAAACGACAAGAATCTCTTGATCGGCTCGCATCCGTGGTCAGCCAATCGCTTGATATGCAGAAGATCTTCGAATGGATGGGGCTCCGATATCAGAATCAGCCCTTGCGCGAGACCAGCGCGACGGCTCTATGGGCAGAAAGATGAGCCGATCTTTGCTGCAGCGTGGCTGGCTGCTGCCGAGCGTTTATCTTGCGGACCGCGCCGCGGGCGACCCTGAATGGTTTCCGCACCCTGTCCGGCTCATGGGATGGACGATAACAAAGGGCGAGACGCTTGTGAGGCGGCCGGACCAAAGGCCACAGAGCGAATTTCTTGCCGGTGCGGCACTCACCGCAATGGTCCTGACTTCGAGCTATGTTCTGACACGGATGACAATCGCAGCGGCCTATCGGTGCTCGAAATCGCTGGGGTTGCTTACCGATCTTGCTCTTGGATGGACCTGCCTCGCCGCCCGTAATCTTCAGGATGAAACATCGCTTGTCTTAGCTGCGCTCGATGCCGGTGATATTCCATTGGCGCGCAGCCGTCTTGCACGTATCGTCGGACGAGACACCGGCGCCCTCGATCCTCAGGAGATCAGCCGGGCGGTCATTGAGACAGTGGCTGAGAGCGCTTCCGATGGCGTGGTTGCGCCTCTCCTTTATATGAGCCTGGGCGGTGTTCCGCTTGCGATGGCTTACAAGGCGGTGAACACACTCGATTCCATGATCGGTCACGATGATACGCGCTACTTCTATTTCGGCAAAGCAGCGGCTCGCCTGGATGATGCCGTAAACTTCGTTCCGGCGAGACTGACAGCGCTTGCGATCGTGGCCGTCAGCTCGTTGTCGAAAGCCAATGCTGCCGACGCATGGAAGGTCTGGTTGCGCGACGCATGCAGACACAAAAGTCCCAATGCAGGGCAGCCCGAGAGCGCAATGGCAGGTGCACTTGGAGTTCGACTTGGGGACGGAAATTACTATCAAGGCGAGTTCATTCCGGCTCGGCCGATGGGAGAAGAGTTTCCGGCACCACAGCCTCAAGATGCTCGCAAAGCCATTCGCATCGCGTCGGCGGTTGCGCTGTTGGGCATCGGTGCTGGAGTGTTGCTCAGTGCGCTGCTTCGGACGAGGGGAGCGAATGATTGAACTGGCGCCGCTCCACGGAGGTCAGCTTCGAAAGATCGCGGATCACTTTGGAATTCCTCAGTCTGACCTTCTCGATTTCAGCGCCAATATAAATCCGGATGGTCCGCCAGCCGGAGTATTTAGCATTTTGCGGCAGGCGCTCGATGAGCCGTCGATCCTTACGAACTATCCGGACCTCGATGAAACAGAGCTTAGACAATCTCTCGCGCACTATGCCAATGTGCGACCAGACAACATAGTTGTCGCAAATGGCTTTGTCCCGCTGCTCGACGGTGTGCTGAAAGTCCTGCCGGTTCGAAAGTGCCTTGTGCCGGCGCCCGCATTCGTCGAATACCGCAGAGTCCTCAACCAACATAAGATCGAGGTCGTCTCTCCGAGGCCTGAGTCTAGTTCCTGTTTCAGGTATGAAATCGGCGACTTGATCAACGGGTCGCACGAGGCGATCCTCCTCGCCAACCCGCAAAATCCGTCAGGCGTTTTGTGCCCTCGCGAAATGATGCTCCGAATTGTCGAAGAAGCGGCCAAGCGTAAAATCTATGTTCTTCTCGATGAAGCCTTCATCGACTACTGCCCGGAGGCCTCACTTGTACGAGAAGCTGATCGCTTCCAGAATCTCATAGTATTTCGTTCGGTAACAAAGTTCTTTGGCACGGCCGGTTTACGGGCTGCATATTCCATTGCCAATGCTGAGCTTCGTGATCAGGTACAGGAAGCGATTGCGCCATGGTCGGTCACTTCGCTGGCATCTCGTGCAGCCTGTGCCGCCGTCCGGGATGAAGCTTATGCGCGACGCTCCATCTCACTCAACAATGAACGGCGAGACCAGATGCAAACAGCCCTTGGGGAGCTCGGTATCCACGTCTGCCCGTCTGCGGCAAATTTTCTTCTTCTATGCTTGCCGAGTTCGATCGATTCGCAACAGGTCTGGGAGCGCCTGATCCGCGAGCACCACATTATCTTGCGCAATTGCTTCAACTATGAGGGACTCAGTCGTCGGCATTTGCGCACTGCGGTTCGCGCGGATCTTGAGAATGAACGCCTTATGGAAGCTCTTGCCCATGCGGTTGAAAACGGGTAACCGGACTCCCTTCAGAAACGCAAGCCATAAGCACTCAGAAAGAAAACTTGGCCGCGATCTGAACCAACCTCGGCGCCTGAGCGTTTTCGATTTCTCCAAAGGCGGGATCCTCGATCTGCCCATCTACCGATGCGGGTCCGTAAAACTGCGCGTGATTGAAAACGTTAAACGCCTCCAGGCGAAACGTCAGCAGTCGTGACTCTGCAAAATGAATGTCTTTCTGCAACGTCATGTCGAAGTTCTCGATGCCAGGGCCGTGAAACATGCGCCGCCTCGCGTTGCCAAGTTGCCCAACCCTCTCTTCTGAAAACAGGGCGGTGTTGAATGCGGGCTTGCCGTTGCGGCCATTGGTGTTGAGCTGCAGACGACCAGGCGAATATGAGGGCGTATCCAGCAGATAGTTGTTCACACCGTTGCCCAGCGTGCCCAACAGCGAATTGTCGGAATTGTCATAGAGCGTTACCGGGAAACCCGTCGCGAATCGAGTGGCCCCCGAGAGACTCCAATAGCGCGTGATGTCATTGTCCTTTCTCGACAGAGCCGCAATTGGAAGCGCCCAGGTATAGCTGGCCTCAAAGCTGTGCTTCTGATCCCAGGCGGAGATGGCCCGGCTTTGCCGTGGGTTGATCGGATTCAGCTGTTCTCCAAGATTTGATCCTTGATCGATCGACTTCGCGTAAGCGTAACTCAAAAGGAATTGTGAACCGTTGTGGTGATAGCGCAGCGTGGTTTCGAGAGCGTTGTAATTCGAGTTGGCGATGGAACTGTCCGCTGTGTTCTCTCCATAGTTTTCGCTGAAAGGGCTGATTTGAGCACCTATGTTCTGGCCGGTTCGCGTTCCAAAAACGGTCTGTCCACCGCTGTCGATGTAGTTTGAATCCTCGCCAAACGGTCCGCATCCAGGAAGACTAAGGCAGAGCGCTGGATTGCCCGGATTCACCGAAACCACCGAAAGAACATGATGTCCCTGATTGCCTGCATAGCTCACGGTTAAAACCGCGTTCATTGTGAGTTGCCGCTGAAAAGAGAGCATGTAATTGCTGATATACGGAACTCGGTTGCGAGAATCGAAGAACGGATCTGCGGCGAGTGGCGTGAAGTTCGCCCAATCGATCGAGGTGTCGGGGTTCGAGCGCGAAACACTGTGCGAAGGAAAAGCAAACGGAAAGCGCTGCCCGTTGTTTAGGCCCGTCGCCGCGTTGACAAACGGCGTGGCGAATAGCGGTGGACCCGGGCTCAGGTAGTTGTAGCCGAACGGCGGCACCGCATACATGATGCCCGCGGCTAATCCGGGAAACTCAGTGTAGAACATACCGTAGCTGGCCCGAATGCTGCTTTGTCCACCAGAGCCGAGAATCTTCTGCCAGAGTCCTCCGTCGGATCGCGGAGTATAGGCAAAACCAAGCCTGGGCGCGAAGTTGCCATAGCGGGTGGGGGCGATTGTCTTGGGAACACCGGGGTCGCCGGCTACAAGCAGACCCGGAGGCGCTCCTGGATACAGGGTGGACTGTGCGCCGGCGATATACGTCTGCAGCTGATTGTATTTCTCCCAGAAGGGCATGATGACGTCCCATCGCAGACCGGCGTTGATCGTCAGATTGCTGCGCGCACGCCAGCTATCCTGCGCGTATAACCCAACGTAGCGGTTCCGCAGGTAAAACGGCTGGCCTGATGATTGCGTGAAGTTGCTGGGAACCCCGATCAGGAAATCGGCAAATGGAGAGCCAGTCTCAGTGCCGTCAATATTGAAGGTGCCATTGAAAGTGGCATTAGGATGATTGTTTACCTGGTCGGCATGGAACTGCCCGCCGAACTTGAGCGTATGTGCATGAATCACACGCGAAAGACCGTCGCTGAAATAAATCGTATTGTTCACCTGGGTCATGTTGGTGATGGGAACGCCCATGACGAAGGTCGGGAACGTAATGTTCTCGACGCCTTCGTACTGAGGTGCCTGCACGAAGATTCCTGACCCTCCTGCCTCTCCCGAGGCAAACCCCTGCGAAGACATGCTCACGCCGAGTCCGCCCTTTGGCTGACCGATAATATTTGCATTGCGCAGATATCCGATATGAAATTCGTTGACTGTGTTTTGGCGGAAGACCTTGGTGTCGCCGAAAGAGATCAGTTGCGCGCGACCAATCGTCAGCGCGTCAAAGCCGGGAATGCTGGCTCCGGCAACAGAGCCGGGATAAGGATTGTCGAGATCGTAGTCGTCGATGAAGTAGTAACTGTAAAGTTGGCCGAGGCGCGTGTTGGCGTCAATGCGAATCCCACCCTTATCGTCGCGCACAGTCTGGTTATACGCCGAGGTGGAAAACTGCCCTGGACCGGAGTTGGGCTGCGGAATGTATTGAAGCAGGTTCGTCGCGGGCGCAGACCAGGCAGTTTGCGGAATTGTTAAATTTGGAAAAACGCAGTCCTGGGGAGAACCACAGTTCGTGCTGTAGACCGAACCCGGATGGTTGGGATTAGATTCGCCGGCGGAAAAATAATACGGTTCTCCGGCGGTAACTGTGTAATTCAGTTCTGGACTAAGAACCTGCGATGCAAGATAGGGGCCGCTCACGGTGGTTGGAAGCGTGACAGTCTGGCCGTTGAGTGTTGTGGTAGTGGTAAACGATGCAGCGTCATTAAGGAAATTGCCGCTTCGCTCGGCAAGCGATGGCACCGTTATATTTCCGGTAGAGATACCCTGAGCGGTACGCGTTCCCTGGTAATCGACAAAGAAAAATATCTTATCCTTTACCACCGGGCCGCCCGCTGTCCCGCCAAATTGATTCTGCCGGAAGGTCGAGCGCGTCGGGTCGAAATATCCTCGAGCATCCAGAGCAGTGTTACGAAGAAATTCGAAGACTTCGCCGTGAAAATGGTTCGCCCCGGACTTGCTCACAACTGTAATCACGCCGCCGTTATAGTTTCCATACTCCGCATTGAAGTTGTTGGTCAGCACGCGGAACTGATCAATCGAATCGAGATTGGGAATGATCGACGTGCCTCCATTCATGTGTTCCTGCACATCGATTCCGTTGACGAGAAAACCATTGGATGACTCTCGCTGTCCGTTAATAGCGAGATTGCCCGGATTGAGGTCACCAGAAGGATCAAGGCTGCCTGTGACTCCAGCCATAATGACGGAACTCGGCAAAAGAGTTGAGATGGGCGCGACACCAGGCTGGATGGAAAGCAAGTCTGTATAGCTTCTTCCGTTGAGAGGAATCGCGGTCATTTCAGTACTCGACACGACCTCTCCGAGGTGTGTTGCCGTAGTTTCGACCTGCGTACCAGTCTCGCTTGTGACCGTGATGGCGTCGGACTGGCCGCCTACGGCCATCACGAGATCGAGCCGGATGGCTGAATCAGTGTCAACTGAAACTCCGGTCTTCTTCTGAGAGGTAAATCCTACGGCGGTGATGGTGAGATCGTAGTGACCGACAGGAATATTCGGGAAAGAATACAGTCCCTGCTGATCTGAAACGGCATGCCAGACCGTCTGCTGCCCGGTATTTACAAGTTTCAGGGTTGCTGCGACGATCACGGCACCGCTTGTATCCGTAACCGTTCCGGAAATGCTGCCGCCACTCGCTGCGTAGGCTGGAAACGCCGCGAACAGCAGGATGAAAGTTGTGAGCAGATGGGAACTGCCCCTTCGACCAACGACGAAAAAACAGTCCAGCCTCGGACGGTGCATGTGCGCCCCGCGGGGCGGGAAAGGTAGGCGCTAGAGCTCAGAACTGATGAGCGATCGTCCCCGTTTCCACGCGGAGGAATCGAAAATTGACTCTGGGTAGGTTCCCTGACTTACAGGCAAAATCACGATCGAGTGATTTCAGACCTTCCGGCTTCCCCGGCTGTACTCCGCGTGGCAATTCGGAAGATCTATGTCCTGATCACAGTGGCGGGACCGCGCCGGAGGTTCACTGGCTTCCCCATTATGCCCTTGCGGGCACCCAACGTCTGCAAAAACAATAACACAATTTTTCACGGATGATTTCCTCGGGGAAGAGTGCGCAACAAATTCTTACTCACCGGTTCTCGGTACATCGCGGGCGCAAGTGGTACAACGCAGAGTCCACACCTCGCGGCTGAAACGCAAATCGGTGAGAGTCAATGGCGCAACATCCAATCGCCAGAACGTCAATACGGGCAGGCGAGAAATAAACGATATCCGAGATGCGTTCATGAAATCACCCTGGCTCTTGACACTTAAAATAGAGCCATAGGGTAGACTAGTCTTGGGAATGAAGTGAAGAAGCCGGTGCAATTCCGGCGCGGTCCCGCCACTGTGATTCAAGCCAGACCTTCCTTCGTTCTTCAGTGAACTCTGTTTGTGGGACGCATGATCCCGGGAGATTCTCAAATGTCTCAATCTTCAGCCGGTACTTTCGCACTTCAGCCGATTTCCATACCTGTCATTCCGATCAGTGAAGTTCTGCCCTGGGCGATCTTCGCTGGACTTCCAATGCGGCTGGCGATCTACTTTGTCGGCGCCGAGCAGGGCGCGACCTCGTTGATCGCCGGACGGGTTGTTCATGAGTTTGTCCACGACGGCCGCCATCTTCTCGGCTTTCCCTGCCACTAAAGAGGTTATGAAATGATTCGCATCCTGCTTTTGCGCGGGATGCTTGCGGGGGTTGTTGCGTGCCTTCTCGTCTTCGCATCGGCCCGCTGGATCGGTGAACCGCAGGTGAAACGCGCCATTGCATTTGAAACCAACCTGGACCAGGCGCAGGGTGGACTTCCCGAGCCTGAGATTGTCACCTCCCGCGTGCAAAAGAGCCGTGTGGCTGCGGTGCAGATGCAGATGCTCTTGTGGGCCGTCCTCGGATTCCTCTTCGGATGGCTTGCGGATAGGCTTGGTTCGCGAGCGCCGTCTTTCAGGACATTTCCCGAGAGACAGCATTCATGAAATTCAGGCTCCGATGGCGTCGGTTATCTCCGACATTCACCCGTACAGTGGTTGTTGTCCTGCTCCTGGCAGCGAGTGCGCTGGCGGAACCGCATCGCATTGTTTCGACCTCACCAAGTATTACCGAAACGCTTTTCGCCTTGGGGCTGGGGCCGCGCGTCGTCGGCGTTTCAAACTATTGCGAATACCCTCCTGAAGTAAAGAATCTGCCAAAAGTCGGAACCTTTCTCCGGCCTGACCCGGAGCGCATTGCGCGCTTGAATCCCGATCTGGTGATCCTGCATAAGATGCCGAGCGATCTCACGAATCGGTTGACGGCCTTGCACATTCCCTACGCCGAAGTGGATCGTGGTGGCTTGACGGACGCGTTTTCGGAAATCCGGCAGATTGGAGAGGCAGCGGGGGTTAAAGAGCAGGGCGAGAAACTTGCCGCCATGATACACACTCGTCTCGATCAGATACACGCGCAAACAGTGGGAAAGAAAAAGCCGAGCGTGATTTTCATTATAGGAAGAGATCCGGGAACACTGTCCAACTTAATCGTGGTGGGACGGGATGACTTCTTAAATGATTTGATAGAAGTAGCAGGCGGCATCAATGTAATTGCGCAGGATTCGACACAGCCGTATCCGCATATCAGTCTGGAAACCATTTTGCGGGACCATCCGGATGTATTGATCGATATGGGGGATATGGGCGACTCGCCAGAAGAGCGGGACCGTAAGGCCACAGAAAGTCGGGCGCTTTGGAATGCCGTTCCTAACTTATCTGCCGTCCAAAATGGCCACATTTATTGTCTTACCTCTACGGCATTCGTAGTTCCAGGGCCACGTGTAACGGAAGCTGCGGAACTTCTTTTTTCCATTCTGCAGGGGAAAAACCCGCAATGAAGACTCTTTTGCAAATCGAGAATCTTTCCTTTTCGTATCCGGCCCGGATGGTTTTCGAAGAAGTGTCGTTTGAGGCCAACGCCGGAGAGTTCATTGTCTTAATGGGTTCGAACGGGGCGGGAAAAAGCACGTTGCTGGATACGATTGCCGGATTGCGAGAGCCAACATCTGGGACGATCAAGATCAATGGAAAGTCTTTGCGCGATTGGCGAGCGAACGAACTTGCACGAAGAGTTGCACATCTGCCGCAGTCAGTCCGCGCCGACCTGCCGTTTACCGTAGAGCAACTGGTCTTGATGGGACGTTATCCACATAGCGAGGCCTGGTTTGATTCTCCCGCTGATGTGGGGGCCGCACGATTAGCCATGCAGCGCACTGCCTGCTGGGATGATCGTTCGCGCCGCGTCTTTACGCTCAGCGGTGGTGAACGTCAGCGGGTTCTGCTCGCGGCGTGCCTGGCGCAAAACGGCGATGTTTGTCTGATGGATGAGCCATCCGTTTTTCTCGACATCGAACAGCAGTTGCGTTGCTTCGATTTGCTCGCGGACGAAGCGCACAATGGAAAGTTGTGCATTGCGGTAACCCATGACCTCAACCTCGCACTCCGTTATTGTTCCCGCCTGCTGGTTTTGGCGGAACAGAAGCTTCTCGTAGACCGTTCTGTCCGTGATGCGCGGCGCAACTCCGACTGGTTGGGGTTCTTCTCAAATCGTCTGCAACTGGGAGACACTCCGAATGGCAAGCCCTGGGTTTGGTATCGATGATCACGGTGCGCGGCGAAGCACGGAGGAGTGTTTTCTTCTGTCTCATTGTATTTTTCCTCGCCGCATTGACGCTGCCGTGGGTTGGTCCAGGACCACTGCACCTGCGCGACACTTTACGGTTCGGATCTCTCGACTCATACATCTTTGTGCAGTTGCGCGTAACGCGAACACTGCTGGCGCTGTTTGCGGGCGGAGCGTTGTCGCTCGCCGGGGCGTTGTTTCAAGCCATGCTGCGCGATGCACTTGCGACGCCATATACGCTCGGCGTTTCTACCGGGGCTTCGCTCGGCGCTGTAGTCATGATCTCGTTTGGCTGGAGCGCCTTTTGGGGGATTCCGGCGACATGGATTGGCGCCCTGGCTGGCGCCGCGGCGGTTCTCGTGATGGTGATGGGTGTCGCGGCGAAGCAGCGGCGAATTTCGGCCTTCGGTTTACTGCTCACCGGCATTGCTGTAAACAGCGTTTGTGGCTCTCTTATTCTCTTGCTCTACAGCCTGGCTGGCGTGGCCCGTTCGTTCTCGATCTCGCGATGGTTGATCGGCAGCGTGGATGCAACCAGCTACGGTTCCCTCGCCCTATTCGCAACAATCGTAATCATCGTATCTGCTGTGGTGATTGGCCAAGCCAGGGATTGGAATCTGATGGCTGTCGACGAGCAGTGGGCGGCTTCGCGCGGTGTGCGTGTGCGTTCCGTGCTGTTAGAAGGATACGTATTCGGCTCTGTGCTCACAGCCGGTGCCATCGCGCTCACTGGCCCGATTGGATTTGTGGGTCTAATTGTTCCTCACGTGGTGCGCGGACGCATCAGTTCCGATCACCGCATCCTGATGCCATGTGCGTTTTTGCTCGGAGGAACGCTGCTGGCGATATGCGACGCGCTGGGGCGTGTCGTGCTTGCGCCCGCCGAAGTGCCAGCGGGAGTCATCCTGGCGCTTCTCGGTGGTCCCTATCTGATTTGGCTGGTGCGGGAGCGTTTGTGAAAAGGGTCAGCCAGTCATGAGCTCAACGCATTGCCAACGCGTGGTTCGCGCCGATGGGCGCTCGGTAAACATCGTGCAGCGGCGCGCCCATCTCTCCTACTGTTTTACAGGATGCTGTTGCGGTCGAACCGGAAGCACAGAAGAATCAGAGGCGTCCGATCATCTCCTTTGAAGCGCAAGCTTGGGTTATAGCTTGACGGACTGCTAAGGGCTGCCGTATAAAAATCGAGACTCTGTGTTGCTAGGGAAGCCGGTGAAAATCCGGCGCGGCCCCGCCACTGTAAACGGTGAGGAGACAAGCAGGCAAGCCACTGGCGCATTTGCGCCGGGAAGGCAGCTTCGATCCGATGAACCGCAAGCCAGGAGACCGACAGGGTTCACCTCTGATTCGAATCGACCCGGAGGAAGGTCGATGGCGATTTCTGTAGTCAGCGAGCGACACCGCAATTGAAATTTCAATACGAGTAGCGGATTTTTTCGAACGGACATCCAACGAGAAATCGTTGATTATCTGTTTAGCTCAAAAGCCGTACAACAACCAACGCTGGTGGAATGCTCGGGAAGCGCGGTTCGAAGCCGCCACTGCCCAGCAACTGTAAGCGGGATGTTTTGCCGGTTGCACGACGCCACTGCTCCCAAAGGAGTGGGAAGGCTCAACCGGATGTAGTGCCCGCGAGTCAGGAGACCGGTTCCGCCAAGCCTATGTCCGCTCTTTCTAGGGCGAAGGAGGACACATGTACCCTGCTTTCAGGAACGCATTTCGATCTGCCGCATTAATGCTGCTGTTGCTGGCTCTCAACCTTCCTCTCTGTTACGCACAAGCAAGAAATAGCCTGAGGGGTAAAATCACCGATCCGGTGGGACGGGCGGTTTCTGATGCAAAAATAATGGTGCTCCAGAAGGGAAAAGAAATCGGCGGAGGCAAATCCGGTGCGCAAGGAGAGTTCGAACTCGCAGTTCCCGACGCCGGACGTTACGACATTCAAGTCGAGTCATCCGGATTCGCGACGCAGATTGTCCCTTCTGTATTCGTCGCGGTCGGGAAAACAACCGAACTGCCGGTGGTTACGCTGTCGATTGGGGCGATAACACAGCAAGTCGTGGTCTCCGCAACAGGCACTCCGGTTCTCGACACGCAAGTCGGCGCGTCAGTTTCGGTGATCGACGAAGAGCAGATTCAGACTCTGAACAAGCTGGACGTTCTTGAAAATCTTCGCTTGATTCCCGGGGCGCAGATTGTCCAAACCAGTCAGCGTGGCGGTCTTACGTCCCTTTACATCCGCGGCGGAAACCCCGACTTCAATAAGATTCTCGTCGACGGCATTCCGGTCAATGATATCGGCGGCAATTTTGATTTCGCACAGCTCTCTAACACGGGCGTTGGAAATCTGGAAGTCCTGCGTGGCTCCAACAGTGTTCTCTACGGCAGTGATGCCCTGAGCGGCGTTGTGAACATTACCTCCCAGCGTGGAAGCACGCTTATTCCGGAACTCCAATATTCGGGCGACGCCGGAAACTTCGGTACCAACCGCAATGACGTCTCGCTCGGAGGCGCTGTCCACGGGTTCGACTACCGTTCCGAGTTCTCACGTTTCGATACAGAGGGCAGCTATCCCAACGACTATTTTCACAATGCAACGGTCAATGCAAACATCGGATACCAGTGGAACGCTACGACGGGAATTCGCGCCACGGTCCGCCACATCGCAACCGGACTGGGATCGCCAAACGCTCTGGACCTCTTCGGGGTCGCCGACCAGTCATGGCAGACAAACCGCAATACATACATAAGTGGCTCCGCACAAGATCAGACGACCGATCGCTGGCACAATTCGGCTCAGTTTTCTTTCGCTCAATTCGACTCGGTTTATGAAACACCTTTTCCTAGCGGCCAGCGTGTTCCTGATCCCTTCTTCTTCGGCGTTGGCACCGGCTACAATTATTTGGGAAATGTCGTCACCATACGCGGAGCGAACGGTTATAGCGTGATAGGACAAGGCATTCTCGATTATGACGGTACTTATCCAGAGGTTTATCCCGACTATGAAGCGCGACGCTCCGTATACGCTCAATCGGACTACAACATCTTCAAAGATTGGACCGGGATTTTCGGCTTCCGCTACGAACACGAGGACGGCGAAGGGTTTACACGGGACAACTACAGTACATCGGTCGAGGGCCATGGCAGTATCGGTCATAGCCTGTTCGCAACATTCGGTGGAGGATTCGAACACAATTCATTTTTCGGATTCGCCGTGACTCCTCGCTTGTCGATGGCCTACTACATACGCAAACCATCGAATGCGGGGCTGTTTGGTGAGACGAAGCTGAAATTCAACTTCGGCGAAGGAATCAAAGAAGCAAGTACGCTGCAGCAAGCGTCTGCGTTGATCAACTTGCTTACTCCGCAGCAAGTTTCGCAATACAGCGTTCAGGCGATCGGACCGGAACGCAGTCGAACTTTCGATTTCGGAGTTGATCAAAGACTTTGGAATGGTCGCTCCTTGCTCGGAGTTACTCTTTACCACAACAACTTCTACAACTTGATTTCATTTCTTGGCCCTGGCGACCTGATTTCGATTGGTGTGCCGGCGGCGGTGGCCAATACCACTCCAGACGGCGGCGCGTACGTCAACGCGACCTCGCAGCGCGCGGAAGGACTCGAGGTTGACTACAAAATGGATCTCAGCCACGGGTTTCTTTTTCAGGGCGAATACACATACACCGATGGGCTGGTTACAAAAGCATTCGGTGATCCGTCTTTCAACCCGCTGCTCCCGGCCATCGCGATCGGTGCATTCGCCCCGCTGCAAGGAGCCAGACCGTTTCGTATTGCGCCACACTCTGGAAGTTTGGCTCTCCTCTATAACCGCAAGAAGTTCAACGGAGCCTTTACGGGTTATCTGGTGGGACGGCGTGATGACAGCACATTTCTGTATGACGAGAACTACGGGAATACGCTGCTTTTGCCCAACCGAAACCTTGCATTGGGTTATCAAAAATTCGATTTGAGCGCGGCATACGATGTAAAACCATACGTTGCCGTCTATATGAGTGTCGAGAACCTGTTCAGTGAACATTATGCCGCCGTCTTCGGATTTCCCGCGCTGCCGTTCACGCTCCGCGCTGGGCTCCGATTCACCTTGGGTGGCGAGAAGGCCTGGTGGAAGTGACCGACAGGCTAGAATTGCTGCGAACTGGATGGGCCGCATCGGTTTTCACAACTTTCGCCATTCACTGGCGAGGGCACTGGTGAAACTCAAAGTGGACCCCAAAACCGTGCAGGGTTGCTCCGACACGTGGACTTCGGCACAACCATGGAACTCTAACGCACAGTCCGACATGGATTCCATGCGGGATGCGCAGGGCAAGTTCCTGGAACTGCTCATGGGGGACAGAATTCACCTGCTCACAGAGCGAGTTCAGTGAGAATGGGTTGGATCGTGGGTTGGAAATTATGCTCTTCGCCGGCAGGTTCTTTGGAGTGATGGTGGCCAGGGACGGAGTTGAACCGCCGACGCCAGCCTTTTCAGAACCGAGCTTTCGAGTACTTACAACGCTTTACAAGCCGCCGAGAACCGCCGTGGTACGTCGTAAGTCCTGCAAAACGGAAACAGCACAGGTGTAGACCACAGGTGAGAATCTGCGAACCGCGACGCGACCCCCAGGAGACTTGACACACCCAGCGTCCGCTGCCACCACACCGATTTTTCCATCTGACACACCTCAGAACAACTCCGCTCTGCCCTTCAGATGCCGAGAGAGGAACGTTTATGGTGTGCGGGACCCTTAACCAATGCAGGGGAGTCAAAGCACTCTGAGGGGCCTGGCGGAATTCGGCAAGTCCTGACTGGAATCTTCCGTCTCCAACAATCCCACTTCCGGCGCTGCATAACGGGTGGCCCCTCATCCGCCCGCAGTGTCGCTTTTCGGTTGGGGCTCGATCTCGGTCGCCGCAGAATCGGCCGCGCCATGTTTCGCTCCATACTTCAGGCCAGCCTTCAGCAATCCCTGCATGAAATGTTCGACCTCATCTTTGTTCGGATCCCACCTCGCCAACTCTTCACGGACATTTTCAAGTTCGAGAAACGTTGGGTTGGATTTGCGCAGGGACTCAATGGCCGCGCGAGCTTCCTCATCGCGGCCCAGCATGCCACAGCAAGCGGCGATCGCCACTTGCATCCAGTGGTATTCGGGCATGTTGATTTTCTTGGCGGCCAGCAAGGCCGCCTCGTATTCGCCTTTGCGATAGTGATGGGCAAATGCGGCGTTGTGATACCAGCCGGGATGATGCCGATTGAGGTCCTTCGCCCTTTGCACCAGGGCCACGCCGCGTTCCCAATCGCCGGAGTAGGCCATCATGATCCCCACGTAAGCGAGGGTCGTGCCGTCGCGCGGATTGAGCGCAATGGCTCGCTCTGCAGCCTCGCGAAACGCGGCAAAATCGCGACTGAAAAAGTACACCACCGAAAGCAGCTTCCAGCCCATCTGGCAGGCAGGATCGAGCTTCACCGCCCGCCAGGCTGCCTCCCGCGCGCGCTCCATCGGTTTCTCCAGCGGATTGAACCCGTCGCCATACTCCAATACGTACAAATTGGCGAGAGAGGCCCAAGCCACGGCGTGGTTGGGCTCACGCTGCAGCGCCCGTTCGAAGCCGGCGCGGAGCGCGGCATGCTCTCGAACATCGACCTGCTGCATGAAGGCGTAGTAGCGCAAGACAAGTTCGGACGCGCTGAGTTCCTC
>DASXEG010000143.1:0-9188 GCA_036490235.1 Candidatus Sulfotelmatobacter sp.
GCTGGGGCCAAGTCTCTCGCGCAATGACCGTCACCATCTGCCGTACATGGTCAAGAAGGCAAACTCAGAAACCGCGGTTCTCGTAATGCACGCCGATGGCAGCCGCCATCCTTACGTCGACGCCTGCACCGATACCGGCTCAAGCATCGAACATGTGCTCGCCCGGATCGAGGGCATGCACATCGCCGGAATCACGGCGGCCGGAGCAGCGGTGGGCGGGTAGACGAATTCTTATCGTGGCGACTCGATCAACGACAGATTGAGGGCGTGCGGCTTCAGCCGCACCGAAGATCAAACCTTTGACAGTAACCTCAAGGCGGCCGAGCAAGCCGCCTTGTTTTTTGCACCGTAAGCTGGCCGCAACAACTGCTATGAATCTCGTAAAGCACGAATCAGCAGCATCAACTGGTGGTCCAAAATGCGCGCGACCAAATCTTCGCATTCGACCACAGAATCATTCTTGCACGTAAAGTGGAAATCGAATGCAATCGCTCCGGCCTGAATCAACTTCATAATTGGTGGAGCGGATCTGCGAATTTTACCCGTAGGAAGGGACATTGCGTCGCGCATCTGATCGTTTTCCGGCCGCCGAGTGGTCCGGAAATCAGAAAACTCCGTCAACTCATTTGCTTCTCTGCAATTCCCGATAAGCTTCACTCTTCGAAACGCCCCGCTCCTTAGCCACCTTCTTCAGCGCAGTTTTTTCGTCCACCTTGTCTTCCGCCATAATCTGTTCCACCCTGCGGCGAACGGTGATTTGTGAACCGTGATCGACCATGCCCGATTTCTCGCCCGTTCCGATGAGCAGCGTGATCTCGCCCTTTATAGCCACGCGAGATTTCAAAGTTTCGAGAACCTCGGCAGCACCTCCGCGCAAAAACTCTTCATGCACCTTGGTGAGTTCGCGTGCGATCACCACCTGCCGCCCACTTCCCAGAACCTCGGTCACGTCGGCCATCGCATCAACAACGCGATGAGGCGCTTCGTAAAACACCTGCGTTCCCTGCGAATTCTTGATAGCTTCGAGAGCTGCTCGCCGCTCCCCAAGCTTCGCCGGAAGAAATCCGTTGAATCGAAACGAATCGGTGGGCAGGCCGCTGGCGACTAAGGCAGAAAGAAACGCCGAAGCCCCCGGGATCGGCACAACCGGCACATGATGCGAAATCGCCAGCGAAGTCAACCGAAATCCAGGATCAGAGATCCCTGGCATGCCGGCGTCAGTCACCAAAGCGACGTTCATCCCTTCGCACAAATCCTTCACCAACTCAACACCCCGCGTGACCTCGTTGTGCTCGTGATAACTGACGGTGCGCGTCGCAAGGTTGTAATGATTGAGCAACTTCTGCGTCTGCCGAGTATCCTCGCAAGCGACGAGATCAACTTCCTTGAGAACGCGCAGCGCACGCAAGGTAATATCTTCAAGATTGCCGATGGGAGTAGCGACGAGATATAACGTGCCGGATTTGACGATTGCGTTGCCTTTCGAAACCGGCTGGTCCGCCATGGTCGGAGGATATCATTCAGAGATGCGCACCTTGCGGACGGTATTTAACAATTAAATAGCTGGACACACTCAAGCCCTTGTCATTCCGAACAGTCGCAAAGCGGCTGTGAGGAACCTGACGACTGTCAGAAGGCCGATATGCAGTTTGCGAGCAACGTCCAATGACCGCCAACGATTTTCGCCAACTAGCTCTCGCACTGCCCGAAGCCATAGAAAACGCCCACATGAACCATCCCGACTTCCGCGTGGGAGGAAAAGTCTTCGCCACGCTCGGCTATCCCAACAAAGAATGGGGAATGGTGAAACTCACCCCCGAGCAGCAGAATAATCTTTCGAAAGACCATCCCGACATTTTCGTGCCGGTGAAAGGAGCCTGGGGACGCAAAGGCGCAACCAGCGTGGTATTGAGAGCGGCTAAAAAGGTAATTGTGGAGAAGGCGTTGCGCATGGCCTGGATGAACGCGGCGCCAAAGCGGCTGGTGGAGCGGCATATTACGATGACGGATTAGGAGTTGCGGAGTTTCCTTAGTTCCAGTCCTCCAATTGACGCCACCAAAGCTTCACCCCTAGAATCGATTTCGGGGAAGATTCCCGACACCGTTTCCTACTCATGCCTCTTTACGAATATCTGTGCAAGAAGTGCGGCCATCGCTTCGAGAAAATCCAGAAATTTTCCGACAAGCCCATCAAGAAATGTCCCGAGTGTGGCGGCCCGGTTGAGCAGGTGATTAACGCTCCAGCAGTGCAATTTAAAGGGTCCGGCTGGTACGTTACGGACTACGCAAAGTCCGGAGCCTCTTCCGGCTCAGACAGCGGCAAAGAAAAAGATTCGAAGGCCGAATCGAACAAGACTGAATCTGCCAGCAAGGAAGGTTCCGCGAAAGAGAGTGGAGCAAAGGAGACAGCGAAAGCTGGCACCTCAAAGAAGAGCGACAAGCAGAAATAAGCCGATCCACACTTATTTACTGTGGCTGAGGCGCTCAACCAGCCTCTCTTTCACTCCCGGCCATTCCGCCGCAACAATCGAATACCTCGCCGAGTCGCGCGGAACGAAATCCGCCGCCATGCGATGAGCCCGCAAAATTCCTTCAAACCTTCCCCCGATCCGCTCGATCGCCGCGCGCGAGCGCGCATTCCGCACATCGGTGTGAAGGCAGACGCGGAACACTTCCCACGTTTCGAATGCGTAAGTAAGCATCAACAGCTTCGACTCCGTATTCGCCGCCGTGCGAATGGCCGAATGCGCGTACCAGGTGTAGCCGATCTCGCACGCATCGGGTGTAGTGCGCTTGTGCTGCGGATGACCTGGCGGCCACGCCCATCGCTCAATATTGAAGAAACGTGTCGATCCAATGACGACGCCATCCGCCTCGCGCACAATCGCGAACGACTCAGCCGTACCCGCTGTCTTCCACGCCAGTGCAGTCTCAACGTAGCGCTCGGCTTCAGCGTTGCCTTGCGGAACGGGACTCCAACGGTAAAGCTCACGGTCACCCGAGGCTGCGGAAACCAAGCCATCGATGTGGCGGTGATCGAGCGATTCCAGGCGGACGTGCTTTCCTCGTAGCAACAAAATCTCGTTGCTCATACTCAGGCTAAAACCCTCAGTTTGAGGGAGCCGCTATCGGCACGACTTAAGTCGCGCCCTGATACGAAGCGCTCCTACTTCAACTCTCGATCAAAGTGATCTTCGATCATATGAAACAGATGATCCCGCGAGTCGGCGCCAGCGATGCTGTGCGTCTTGTTGGGATAAATCATCAAGCGGAATTGCTTGCCCGCTTTAATCAGCGCGTCGATCATCTGCATGCTGTTCTGGAAGTGCACGTTATCGTCGCCGGTGCCGTGCGCGATCATCAGTTCGCCGTGGAGCTTCCCGGCGTCAGCCGTTACATCGGATTGACGATATCCTTCCGCATCGTCTTTCAGCTGGCCCATGTAACGCTCAGTGTAGATCGTGTCGTAATTGATCTGGTCGGTAACCGGCGCAACCGCCACTCCAGCGCGGAAGCGCTCGGAATGGGTCATGGCATAGAGCGTCATCGAGCCGCCATTCGACCATCCCCAGATCCCTATCCGACTTTGATCAAGCTGCGGATACTGCACGAAAAGCTGATCGAGCGCGGTGAGCTGATCTGTCAATTCGACGGCGCCGAATTCATGGCGGATCGCAGTCTGGAATTTCCGGTCGCGTCCGGGAGTGCCGCGATTATCCACGGAAAAGATTGCGAAGCCATCGCGCGCCAAGATTTCATCGAAGGGACTGGGCTCTCCCTTTAGAACCGTCTGCCCAGCCGGTCCGCCATAAATGTTGACGATGAGAGGGATCTTGCCGCTCGCCGGCGGATTCGGTGGAAGCAGAATACGGCCGTACAGTGTAGTTCCGTCCGAAGCTTTGAACTCCAAATACTGCGGCGCGCGCAGCCCGTATTCCGCAATATCGTTGCGCGCCTGCCAAACCGGCGCGCACGCGGCGTCGACCGTACATAAAGAAATCTGTTTCGAAGCGGTCGGGCTCACGAACGTCTGCTGGTAGTGTTTCCCGTCGTCGGAAAAATTTGCCGAGAACATCCCTTCATCATTGGTAAGCCGCTGCATTCCGCTGCCATCCAGCTTGACGGAAAAAATCTGCCGCTGGCGCGGGTCCCCTTTATCCGAGGTAAAAAATACTTTGCCCGCGGCCTCATCCACTCCTTCCACCCCGAGCACCTCAAAATCTCCCTGCGTCAGTTGGCGCTCAAGCTTCGCTTCGCCATCCAGCGGATTTTCCTTGTCGAAGTTGTACAGATAAAGATGCGTATGTCCATCGCGCCAACTCGACCAGAGAAACTGATCGCCGGATTTCAGCACGCGGAAATCATCGTTCACGTTGATCCACGCTTCCGGTGCGGTTTCCTTGAGAACCCTCTTCGACTTGCCCGACTTCACATCGACAAAATATAAATCCATCTCATCCTGATTTCGGTTGAGAACCTCGGCCCAAACCACTCCATCGCGCACCCAACCAAAGCGCGGAATATAGGCCTCGGGATCGTCGGTCACGGAAAGCCAGCGCGTCTTCGCTTTGTCCGCTTCAATGACTCCGAGTTTCACCACCGGATTCGCATCTCCCACCTCGGGATATTTTTCTTCGTCAACCGTGGGATGAGTCGGAATCAGATTCGGGATCGGATAGGTCGGAACCTTGGTCTCGTCCATGTGCAGGAAAACGATTTGTTTGCTGTTGGGCGACCAGAAATAATTGCTGCGCACCGCCAGTTCTTCGGCGTAGACCCAATCGATATCGCCATTAAACAGATCGTCGCCCGTATCTTTCGTAAGCTGCACCTCATCCTTTCCGCTGATCGGGCGGACGAAGAGATTGTGGTTGTGAATGTAGGAGACATGGTTGCCGTCGGGTGAAAATTTCGGATCGCCGCTGGAGTCAGACGCGGAGGTGAGCTGCACCGCAGTGCCGCTGGTCAGGTCGAAAAGCCAAAGCTGGCCTTGTGAATCGAAGATCAGATGCTTCGAGTCCGGAGACCATATATATGCCGCGACGTGATAGCGCGTGAGGCGCTCTTTCTCGCGCTCGTCTTTCACCTTGTTGTAATCGGGGGCCAGCGACGCCAGCTTCGCAGCGCTGACCAGCACCTTCTTCTCGCCGGTCGCAGCGTCCACATACCAGAGTTCGCCGTGCTCGCCTTCGTCGTCGCGTTGCACGAAAGAAAGTTTTGTTCCATCCGGGCTCCATTCGAAATTTTCCGGCGAGCGGCCTTCGAGCCCGCCAGGCGCGTAAATCGCCTCAATGGTTAGTGGCTTGGTGGGAGAAGATTGCGACCAAAGTGGTGTCAGAAGAAAAGACAATGCGATAACAACGCCAGCGGAAACGTTTTTCACATTCGACTCCGGAATAGTAGTGAGGGCAACACGCAGAACGAAAAAGTGTAACACCATCACCGTAACGCGACGGATGCCTTCACCCGTCGATCGAGGGAAGCGAGTTGGAACACGTTCTTTATGCCCGAATATCGAGGCCTCGCAAAGATTGCCCAAGCAGCGCAAAGAACGCCAAGAAAGACATTTCTACATGCTAAAATTGATAGTGAGTTCCCAGGAATGCTTCCAGAAATAGAAAACTTATTGCACCTGCAAGAGGCGGATAAGGAAATCCGCCGCCTGCAGGATGAGATCGCGGAACTTCCCAAGCGCGTGGGTGCGATCGAACAAAAGCTGGCCGGCACAAAAGCTCAATTGGAAAAAGCCCAAGCCGCCGTTAAAGCCGACGAAGCCGCGCGTCGCAAGTACGATACCGCCATCGGGGACCTGCGCGGCAAGATTTCCAAGTATCGTGACCAGTCCCTCGATGTAAAAACCAACGATCAGTACAAAGCGCTGATGCACGAGATTCAGTTTGCGGAAAAGGAGATCACCGCCAACGAGGATAAAATTCTCGAGCTGATGGTGAACGCCGACGCGCGCGATAAAGAAGTCAAGGCAGTGCAGGCGGAACTGAAAGCCGAAGCCGCCGAGATCGAAAAAGAAAAGGAAGACGCCCGCCAGGTCACCGCGAAAGACGAACAGCAGCTCACCGAATGGCGGGGCAAGCGCGACCAGATGCGCGCCGGAGTGAACGAAGACCTGCTGCGGCACTACGAGCGGGTTTCAAAGTTCCGCGGCAACGGCATCGCCGAAGTCCGTGACCACAAATGCATGGGCTGTCAGGTCATGCTCCGGCCACAAACCTACAATGAAATCCGCACGGGCGACCATACGTTAATCTGCGAATCCTGCCAGCGTATTCTTTATTTCAATCCGGCAAACGAAATGAAGAAGGTCGAGCCAGAACTCAAGCGGCCGAAGCGCCACCATCCCAAAATCGACGCTCCGCAGGCCTGGTACTATCGCGAGGAATACGGCCCCGACGGCGAAGCGCTGCTTTGTCTGATGAATGGCAGTGGCCAGGCCAGCCGCCGTGTCTTCGATTTCGGCACTGGCAGGTTCGTCGGCGACATTCTCATCCGCGAAGGCGACTTCCGCCAAGCCTTTCCCGAAGACATTTCCGGCGCGATCCGGCTGAACGGCAACTGGTCGGAAGACGAGATGGAAACGTGGGGCGCGGAGATGCCGACCAGCGTGCTCGATTCCCTCCACCTCGATCTGGAAGCAGCGCGGCGCGAGATGAAAGCCCATCCTCCTGCAAAGCCTGATGCGCCCGCAGCGGTTCCGACCGGGCAAGTTGCCAGCTAGAACAGCTCATACGCGGCGGATGTCTTATCCCCCATCAATTTGAGATCTCAAATAGAACTGCGTTGGAGGGGAAGCCGAGCCCAAAAGTTACGCCAAAGAACGCTCGTCGGGTGGAATTCAAAATCAGGCTCCTGGGCTCAAAGCCGCCATTGCCCCCGGGAAAACTAAAAAACACTTGCTCAACCCCGGCCGGATTAATCTCGAATATCGCTCCGTTATCCGATGCTCCTCCGCTTTCCGTGACCCCATAAAAGTAGCCGGCATTGCGGACCATATTTAGAAACGGCCCGCAGCCGTCGGGCTCGCCGGTGAATAGATGAAGAGTTTCTTTGCTCCAGGCGCCTCCGGCTGCCCGCGACAACTTGAAGACGGTGCCACAAAATAAACTTCCGCCAAATTGGGTCATGCCGTAAAGATTGCCCGCGGAATCGATGATGAGCAATGAGTCGGGAGAGTACCCATCGTTGCTGCCTTGAAAGAAGTAAAGCATTTGCTCCTTCCACCCGCCGCCCGCCTCGGGGGACAACTCAAAAACACCCCCACATCCTCCACCGCAGTTCGACGATCCCCCACTCTCGGCGCTGCCGTACAAGTTCCCCGCGGTATCAAACACGAGGCCGCCGAGAGGATTTGCTCCATCGGATGCGCCGCCGGCAAATTCATACAAAACGGATTCGGTCCAGCCACCGCCCTCCTGCGGGCTCAACTCAAATACCGTGCCTTCGCCGGCGCTTCCGCCAAACTCCGTCACACCGTAGAGGTTGCCGACAGCGTCAAAAACAAGATTTGTGTATCGGGGATTTGATCCGTCGGCGCCCCCGGCGAAACTATGAAGTGTGGTTTCTGTCCACTCTCCTCCGGTCGATCGGCTCAATTCAAACACCGTGCCACAGCCACAAGAGCCCCCGCCGCCGACTTGCGTCGTGCCATAAAGATTCCCCTGCGCATCCAGGGTCAAAACAGCTTCTGGACCGGCACCGTCGCTGCCTCCCGTAAACGAATAAATCGTGCTTTCGGTCCATATGCCGCCGGGGGATGGACGTACCTGAAACACCGTGCCGGAGTTATAGAACCCCCCGGAATCGGTCGTCCCGTAAAGGTTTCCGGCGCTGTCTGCGACCAAACCTGTGGGATCCACTGCCGAGTTAAATGTGTGGATCCGGGTTTCTGTAACTGCCCAAGCGGCGGGCGAAATTGCTAGAACCAGCAAAGCGAATGTGGCTGCGCCGCAGAAATACGAAAGAACTTTGGCTTTCATAAAAGTCTCCTGGGCTAAAAAGCGTTGTGTGTATCGTTATCCCGGCTCATTCAAGCCAGTAAAGAAACATGGCTTGAATCGACCACCAGGGCTCCGAATCAAGTCCGCCGATCAGTGGGCGGGCTGCGAGGGCGGACGCTGCCCCGACGCGCCAATCGCCAACTGTCCTAAGCTTCCGGCCGTGGGGGGCTGCGCCTCTTGCGAAGCGTCGCTACTCTCGTCCATAGTTCCATGCGTAAAGCCCGTCAGTATCGGGCGGTTCGCGACGGTCTCGTAGGCATAACCGATCAAGGTGGCAGAGAGATGGAGGAAATTCGCTTTGACATTCACGCGGGCCCAGCCGTAGTGAACCTCGCCGTCGACCAAAAACTTGAAGCCCAAATAGGGGCCGGTAAACTTGCGGCCTTTGCCCCATGCCCCAAAAGAATTGACCGTTCCGCCGCCGCCGAAATAATAGAACGAATTCGAAGAATCCATGGGTACGGCCTGCGACTGAAAGGATCTCTCAGGACCGTTACCCACCACCTCTCCCCATGCCACCGGCGCGGCGGCTTCCTGGACAGTATTCGGCTTCTTCTTCTGCTGCTGCCGCTTCCGTCGCAGTGAGTTCGACGTAAGCTTATAGACACTGCTCGAAACACCCCAGATGGCATTGCCTGCCTGCTCCGGGCTGACCTTAAGCGACCCATGCGCGCCGAACGTGCATACAGTACAGCTTGGATGTCGAGCCGGGTCGCCGCCGTTATTGCTCAGTACGAAATCCACCACGCCATCGTGATTCAGATCCAGTGAGACCGGCGAACCGACCAGAATCGGAGTGTTGGTTGGCGTGTAAATGATTTCGCCTTCGGCCGGCAAAGCTTCCGCCAGAATTGCGCCACCCGCGGCGCAAGCCGCCGCGACATAAGATATGAGCGCCTTATTCAGGTTTGTGTTGAGAGTGGTCGGTTTTCGCTGGAGATCCCTGCTGGGTAATGCGGGGTGAGTCATAGAATCGTCCTCTCCTTGGGACCAGTGGATGGCCTGCGCGTGGCCGCGATCCCAAGCGCCCGAACTATATCCCGCGACTTGCACTAAGTCAAACGTCAATATTCCCCTCAAAATTGCAAGTCTGCTAGCCTTTATCATCGCTCGCTCAGGAGTTCCGATGTCGGCAATCGATTCTTATGAAATCACCGCCAAGTACTACGATGGCGC